>DAOUJK010000001.1:0-35703 GCA_034422795.1 Dehalococcoidia bacterium
GCGCGGGGCGAATCGGAGGACGACGGGTGGGGCCACCGAGCAAGCGCTCGGCGCGGGGTGCTCAGCCGGAGGCGGGGGCGGCAAAGTGGCAGGCGCTCGCGTGGCCTCCGGCGCGCCTGACAAGACCGGGCTCCTCCGCCGCGCAGCGCGCCTCCGCCCGGTGGCAGCGGGTGCGGAAACGGCACCCGGAGGGAGGGTCGATGGGACTCGGCACCTCGCCTTCGAGGATGATGCGCCGGGTGCGCTCGGCGGGGTCGATGGCCGGCACGGCCGAGAGCAACGCCTGCGTGTAGGGGTGGGTGGGCCGCTCGTAGATCGCCCGCCAGGTCCCGAGCTCGACGAACTTCCCGAGGTACATGACCGCGACCCGGTCCGAGATGTGGCGGACCACGGAGAGGTCGTGCGCGATGAGGAGGTAGGTGAGCCCGAACTGCTCCTGAAGCTCCTGCATGAGGTTGATGATCTGCGCCTGGATGGAGACGTCCAGCGCGGAGACGGGCTCGTCGGCGACGATGAACTCGGGCTCCGCCGCGATGGCCCGCGCGATGCCTATGCGCTGGCGCTGGCCTCCGGAGAACTCGTGCGGGAAGCGGTCGGCCATGTAGGGGTTGAGGCCGACGGTCTCCAGCAGCTGCTGGATGCGGTCGCGCATCTCGTCCTTGCCCGCGACGAGGCCGTGGACGCTCACCGGCTCGCCGATGATGCCCGCGGCGGTCATGCGGGGGCTGAGCGACGAGTACGGGTCCTGGAAGATGGCGTTGATGCGCCTGCGCATGGCCCGCAGCTCCTTGCCGCCGAGCGTGCTCATCTCAACGCCGTCGAACTTGACTTCCCCTTCGGTCTGCTGGTGCAGTTGCAGGATGCATCGCCCCAGCGTGCTCTTGCCGCTGCCGCTCTCGCCCACGAGGCCGAGCGTCTCGCCTCGGCGGATCGTCAGGGACACGTCGTCCACTGCCTTGACCTCTCCGATGCGTCGCTTGAACACGATGCCGGAGGTGACAGGGAAGTACTTCTTCACGCCGCTCAGCTCTACGAGAGGGGACTCGGCGGAGGCCATGGGCTGTTGGGTCATGCGGCGCTCTCCGTCTCCACCGCCCAGCATGCGGCGAGGTGCTCCGGCCCGGCGCCGCGCACGCGACGCACCTCCGGCGTGTCGTGCTCGCAGCGCCCGACGGCGTAGGCGCAGCGGTCGCGGAAGGCGCAGCCGAGCGGCAGGTTGCTCAGGTCCGGCGGCATCCCCTCGATGGGGATGAGCCGCTCGCCCTTGGGCTTGTCCAGCCTGGGGACGGACGCCAGCAGCCCCTTGGTGTAGGGGTGGCGCGGGTCGTCGAACACCTGGTGGAGCGTACCCCGCTCCACGATGCGGCCCGCGTACATGACGTTGATGCGGTCCACGTAGCGGGCAACGACGCCGAGGTTGTGCGTGATGATGATGACCGCGATGCCCAGCTCCCGCTGCACTTTCTTGATGAGCTCCAGGATCTGTGCCTGGATCGTCACGTCCAGCGCGGTGGTGGGCTCGTCGGCGATGAGCAGCTTCGGATTGCAGGAGAGCGCCATGGCGATCATGACGCGCTGGCGCATGCCGCCGGAGAACTCGTGGGGATAGGCGCGCAGCCGGTTAGGGGCGTCGGGAATGCCGACGAGTTCCAGCAACTCGGCGGCGCGGGCCGAGGCGGCGTCCGAGTCGTAGCCGAGGTGGCGCTGCACGGCCTCGGAGAGCTGGCGGCCTATCGTGAGCACGGGGTTCAGGGAGGTCATCGGCTCCTGGAAGACCATGCCGATGCTGTTGCCCCTGATGTCGCGCATCGTCTTGTCGTCCTGCGCGAGGAGGTCGTCGCCCATGAACCGGATGGTGCCGCCCAGGATGCGCCCGGGCGGGCTGGGGATGAGCCGCATGATGGAGAGCGCGGTGATGCTCTTGCCGCAACCGCTCTCTCCGACGAGGGCGAGCGCTTCGCCTTCCATGAGGTCGAAGGTCACGCCGTCCACGGCCTTCACCACGCCGGCGGACGTGAAGAAGTGCGTGCGCAGGCCGTTCACTTCGAGGAGGGCTGTCAAGTGGTCTCGCTCCGCGGCGCGCAGGCGCGCCGTTCCGATTACAGCGTGAACCTAGCCTAACCGGGGGCCGGGTGTAAAGTCCGGTTCCCCTGTTCTACGCCTTGCGGGGGACCTTGTAGCGGCGGCCGCGGTCCCGCACGGTGCGGTGCGCGCCGAACGTCATCACCGGCACGCCGTAGCCGCAGCTGGTGGCGGTGCTGTCGACGGTGACCTCTATGACCTGGCGCTCCGGGAGCGCGATGCTCTCGGCGGGATCGGCGAGGAGTCGCCCGGCGAGCGGCGACTCCTCGAGCGGCGTCACCGTAGCGTGGCCGTACAGCCGCACGACGGCGGCGTCCTCCCGGTCGAACGAGCAGACCATGACGGTGATGGGACCGCCTGCTACCGAGTGGCGCGCCGTCTCGTTGCCGCTGCCCGTGTAGTCCAGGTATGCGACGCGGTGCTCGTCCAGCACGTGGAGCGGCACGCCGCCTTTGGGCGAGACGTTCACGGCTCCGACGTTCGCTCCAGGCTCGAGGCCGGGGTCTGCAGTGGCGACGAAGAAGAGCGGCGCCTGCCGGATGAGGTCGGCCTGCTTGTCCGTGATGCGGTCGAAGTAGTCGGCCATGTCGTGCTCCTAGCCGGCCCTTGCCACCCAGACGAGGTCTTCAGTGTCCTCGGTGACGGGGCCGCCGTCGAAGTCGCCGTAGACGGCTTCGAGGTCGAACCCGCACAGTTCCAGCAGGTGCTCCATCTCGTAGCGGAAGGTGTAGCGTTGCTCGACGTCGCGCATGAGGCGCCGCTCGACGACGCCCTCGTCGCTGACCTCCTCTATGGTGAGGCGGGTCTCGTTCACCTGCGTAACCGGGTCCCAGTTGTTCTGCCCCCATACCACGAGCGTACCGCCGCCCTCGCGTTCTACGTCCTTGAGGTGGTAGGCGAGCCGCGACTTCTCATCCCCGGCGAGAGAGTCCACGTCCGGGTTGAACGTGTCCATCGCAAGGACGCCGCCGGTAGTGAGCTGTGCCCGCACGCGGGCGAGCGCCTGCCGCTGCTCCCGGGGCGTGAGCATGCTGTGGAAGGAGCGGAACGGCATGACGACGAGCGGATAGCGTTCCGCAAGCTGGACCGTGGCCATGTCGCCGGACTGGAAGGTGCACCGCTCGGAGAGCCCGAGCCTCGCGGCCTTGTCCTGCGCGACCTGGACCATCCGGGGCGAGATGTCGATACCGGTAACGGCGATACCCGCCCGCGCGACGGCAAGGCTGATGCGCCCCGTGCCGCAGCCAAGCTCCAGCACGGGGCCGCCGGACTCGCGCGCCAGTTCGACGTAGAAGTCGACGTCGTGCGTGAGGTCGACGTGCACGGCGTCGTAGATGTCGGCCCAGTCGTCGTAGGGAAACTCGAATGGCATGTGGGGCAGTCTATCAGCCGCCCATGCGCTGGAGCGCGCGCCTGACGCGCTCGTCGGTGGGGGTGTCCGTTGCGCCGTCCTCGGCGGCGAGCGCCTGCCGGGCTTCGATCGCGGAGTAGCCGAGCGCCATCAGCCATTGCAGAGCAGGGTCGCCCGCCCCACCTGCGGTCGTGGCGACGCCCGCACCGGTCAGGAGCGGTGCGCCGATCTCGTCCTCCAGTTTGCTCTTGAGGTCCAGGATGATGCGCTCAGCCGTGCGCTTGCCGACGCCCGGCGCGCGGCTGATGGCGGTGGAGTCGCCCGCGACGATTGCCGTGGCGAGGTCCTCCGGCGAGAGCACGCTCAGCACGGCGAGCGCGGCCTTTGGGCCGACCTGACTCACGCCGATGAGCATCTCGAAGAGGCGGCGTCCATGTTCGGTGGCGAACCCGTAGAGCTGGAGGTCGTCGTCGCGGACGATGAGGTGCGTGTGCAGCCGCACCGGGCTGTCCGAGCCGGGCAGCCCGCCGAGGTCGTGCGCGGGGACGTAAACGCGCAACAGGATGCCGCCGCCCACGCGGACGACGACAGAGTCGGCGTACTTCGCCTCGACCGTGCCCTCGACCCCCGCGATGATGCTCATCGCGCGCGGACCCGTTCGGCGGCGCGGAGCGTGTTCGCGTGACAGAGCGCGATGGCGATCGCGTCCGAGGCATCCTCGGCCATCGGCGCGTCGCCGAGCCCGAGGAGGATGCGGACGGAGCGTTGTATCTGCGCCTTGTCCCCGGCGCCGTAGTTGGCGACCGCGCTCTTGACCGATGCAGGGGAGTAGCGATGGATGGGGATGCCGGCGCGCGCCGCGACGAGCAGCGCGACGGCCTGCGCCTGTCCCACGGCGACCGCTGACTTTGCGCCGCGCGCCGCCGCAACGAAAGGCTCCTCTATCGCGAGTTGGTCGGGCGCCCAGCGCTGCGCGAGCGCCTCCAACTCTCCGAGCAGGACGTGGAGCCGCTCCGCGATCTCCTTCGAGCGTCCGCCATCAAAGGTGCCGTAGTCCAGGCAGCAGGGCGTGTCGCTGTCGTCGTCGAGGTCGAGGATGCTGTAGCCCATCTTCTGGGTGCCGGGGTCGACGCCGAGGATACGCATGACGCTCCGAATGATGCAGACGCGCTACCGCCTGCGACCACCCACGCCGAGACCGCCGACGAACCCTGCGCCAAATAGGGCAAGTCCGCCGAGGATCTGGGCTGCGAGGTCGCGTTCACCTTGCGACACGAGGAAGAGCAGAACACCTACCACGGCAACCAGAGCGACGAAGAAAAAGGCGAAGGCGAATTTCCTGCCAGAATACGTTTGCTGAGCCTCTCGTTGGCTCTCAGCTTCGCCATAGTCCAGTATCTTGTGGAGATGAGTCTCATCGATTTTCTCAAGGAGCGGGTTTGATAGTCGGCTCGATATGGCCGTGCTACGCATTGCGAAGAATCCCCTGACATTGCGTTTTACCGAGGCAGGAGCGCCCTCCAGTACCTCGTCTAGCGGATCAGGGGAATCATCAGTCCCGCCACTCTGATTCCCGTTCAGCGGGGTGATGGTGTGTTCTTCTGAACTGGAGGATTCATGAGGCAGGCTTTGTTCTTTAGGCAAGGATTTCTCTCTTCTGCCGGGAAGTCTGCTCTAGCCATTTCGTGTTCCGAGCACCCAGATGCCGTTCCAAGTAGCTGGTGACTTGATCGGTTGCGATGGCGGCTACGTATTCTCCCAACAGGACGCGTAGGTAGGTATCCGCTTGGTCTGTAGTGATTTCGCCCGACTGCAGTGATTCGGTGATGGCCCGGATTCCGCCACGCAGTATTTGGTTGGGAGTGTGAGTTTGGGCATACAGCCATGCTTCCGCCCACTCGCGTTCGAGTTCCTCTGCGGTCAACTGTGTACCCAGCCGTCTTTCGAGGGTGGTCATGGCAACTCTCCCTATGCATTAGGAGCATAGCATAGCGGGACTGCCTCTTCCATTGGCCACTGTCGCGAGGTTAGCGCAAGGCGTAGCGGTCGTTCTCTTCGGCAACTACCGCCTGCTCCTCGATGAGCTTGGTGAGCGTGGTGACGAGCTGGCGCTCGGCAAGCCGCTCGCGGGACTGTGGGAGGCGCTTGTAGATGCGCACCCGGAGTTCCGGGGGAGTCAGCGGGCCCTCACGCAGCGCGTTCAGGATAGCCTGCTCCCGCTCGTGCCGGTGCCTGATGAGCGCGTTCAGCCGCGCCTTCGGCCTCTTTACCGGCCCGCCGTGGCCGGTGTACATGATGCGGGCGTCCACGTCCTTCAGCATCTCCAGCGTGCGCATGTAGTCCGCGAGGTTGCCGTCGTGCGGGCCGATGCTGGTGGTGGAGACCGCCAGCACGGTATCGCTGGTGAAGAGCGCCTTGCGCTCCGGCGCGAACAGGGCGAGCGAACCCGAGGTGTGGCCGGGCGCCCAGACGGCTTCGAGCGAGAGGCCGCCCAGCTCCCGGCGGTCGCCGTGCTGCAGATCGTCCGCGACGTGCAGCTCGCCGTGGAGGCGGTCGTTCTCTATGGCGTCGCGGTCGTTGGGGTGGCAGGCGAGCGGGGCGCCGGTCTCGCGGTGCATGTGCAACGCGCCGCCTCCGTGGTCGGGATGGCGGTGCGTGATGATGATCTCGGAGACGGGCGGAGCGTTCACTTCGCGGATGTAGGAGGCGCGGGCGCGGTGGTCGTCCTCGTTCTCCCAGCCCGTGTCGATGAGGACTGCGGTGTCCGAGCCGAACACGAGGTAGGCGTTGGGCGGCGGGAAACCGGGCAGCGGCTCCCGTCCGAACGTGAGTTGGTGTATCCCCTGCTCCAGTTCCACGGCGCGCTCCATTCTAGCGCACCGGGGCACCGTTCCCGCGCCCCGCTCCGGCGTCAACTGACTTAGACTATGGCCGACCTGAACCGGCGTAAGGAGTGCTGAGTGAGCGACGTAGCGTTTCAAGACCTGTTGCCCGGCAATCACTGCTGGGGTTGCGGGCCGGACGCGAAGGACGGCCTGAAGCTGCGCAGCTACTGGGACGGCGACGAGACGGTCTGCACGTGGACACCGCGCCCGGAGTTCGCCGCGGGGCCGCGGCACATCCTCTACGGCGGCATGATCGGCAGCGTCATCGACTGCCACAGCATCTGGACGGCGATCGCGGAGGCGTACAAGCTCGAGGGGCGCGAGGTCGGATCCGGGCCCGTCATCTGGTACGCCACGGCGTCGCTGCACGTGACCTACAGCAAGCCGACGCCGATAGACCAGCCGCTGACGATGCGGGCGCGGGTGACGGAGATGGTGCGGCGCAAGGCGCTGGTGAGCTGCTCGCTCGTCTCCGGAGGGATCGAAACGGCGACGGGCGAGATGGTCGCGGTACGCGTCCCCCCGGAGTGGTTCGAGGACTAGCAGGAAGGAGGGCGTGGCTATGGCGGTAAGCGTTTCTGGAATGGTGGAGCATCCCTTGGAATTGAGTCACGCGGACCTCGCGGCGCTGCCCGGTCAGGTTGCCGACGTCTCGGCGCTCGCACCGGGACGCGAGGGATCGGCGGTGCGCTTCACGTCCGTGCTGGAGGCGGCATCGGCGCAGGCGGGCGCGGATTTCCTCACGCTGGAGGCGGACGGCGGGTTCGCAGCGAGCATTCCGCTGGCCGCGGTTGCGGACGAGGCGCTGCTCCTGTACGCGCTGGACGGCGAGCCGCTGCCGCAGGACAAGGGCGGCCCGGTGCGTTTCCTCATCCCGGACCCTGCTGCGTGCGGCACCGCGGAAGTGGATACGTGCGCCAACGTGAAGTACCTGAACTCGATCCACCTTGGCGCCGAGCGCGGACGCGACGTGCGGCCCAGCACGCTGCGGGCCCACGAGGCGCTGCACGAAGCGGAGCGCAAGGAAGGAGGCGCGTGATGACACGACTGCCGGAGGTGACCCGGGACGCAGTGGCCGAGGACCTGCGCGATGCGTTCGACGCGCTGGTCGCTGACAGCGGCGGGGAGGTCCCACTCGGACCCGGCGCCGTCGCGGCGCTCAGCCCGGAGATGGCGCTGCGCCGCCGCCCGCTGAGCAACTACGTGCGCTGGGAGTTGACGCTTCCGCAGCACGTGCAGGAGCTCGCCATCCTTGCGACAGCGCGGCACATGGACTGTGCCTACGTGTGGAACGCCCATGCGCCGCTTGCGCGGAAGGCCGGGGTCAGCGCGGAACTGGTGGACGCGATGCGCCAGCGCTCGCCGCTCCCCGCGATGGCCGCGGACGAGTCTGCGGTGGTGACGTTCGTGACGGAGATGTTGTCCGCCCACCGCGTGCCGCAGGAGGCGTACGACGCGGCCATCGCGCAGTTCGGGGTTCAGCAGACCGTGGACATCGTCGCGCTGGTGGGGCAGTACGTCACCAATTCGTGCTTCCTGAACGCATTTGAGATAGCGTTGCCGGAAACAGAAGAGCCGCTGCTGCCGGTCTGATCCGGAAGGAGGTTGGGCGATGGGCATCATAGACGCGGATGCGCACATCATAGAGATAGACCAGACGTGGGAGTACATGGACCCGTCCGAGCGCCAGTACAAGCCGGGAACGGCATACCAGACGCTCGAGAGCGGCGAAGTGATGAAATACTGGGTCATCGGAGGGCGCGCCATCAGGACGGCCTGGCCGGGCGGCGGCCCGCGCGGGGAGTTCGGCCTCTTCATCGGCAACGTCGCGCTGCCGACCGACTCCAAGTTCATGCTGGACGTGCAGGCGCGCATAGCCCACATGGACGAACTCGGGACCGACGTCCAGGTGCTCTACCCCTCCATGTGGACGGGCCCGATCACCAACAACCCGGCCGAGGAAGTCGCAATCTGTCGAAGCTACAACCGGTGGATGGCCGACATCTACGCGGAAGGCAAGGGCCGTTTCCGTTGGGCGGCGGTGATGCCCGTTCTGGACCTGGAGGAGGCGGAGCGCCAACTGCGGTTCGCCAGGGACAACGGCGCGGTCGCAATAAACCTGCGCGGTGTCGAGGTCGGCAACCGGCTCATCAACGACCCGTACCTCTACCCGGTCTACGAGTGGGCGGCTGAGCTGGACATGCCCATCTGCCCGCACTCCGGCACCGGCAGCTTCGAACTGGACGCCATCTTCGGCAGCCCGGTCACGGCCTTCGAGCGAAACAAGTTCAGCGGCCTCTCAGCGTTCCACACACTGTTCATGTCCGGTCTGCCGGAGCGCTTCCCCAACACGAAGTGGGGGATCATCGAGTTCAGCGCAGACTGGATCCCGTACATGCTGAACGACCTCGCCCGGCGGATGGAGCGGCGCGGCAGCAGGCTGAGCGACGACCCGCTCACCAGCAGCAACATATGGGTGACGGTGCAACTGAACGACGACCTGGAGCAGATACACCGCTACGTGGGCGGCAACCGGCTCGTCATCGGCACCGACTACGGCCACGCCGACTCCGCGACCGAGATCCACGCGCTGACCACGTTCCAGCATGACGAGCGCATGCCCGCGGAGAGCCGGTCCCGCATCCTCTGGGACAACCCCAGGGAGCTCTACGGGATCCAGAACTGACCGGTCAACTGAAGCGGCAGCCCCCTCGGCGTATGATGGGGGGCACGTTCGGGAGAGAGGAGGCTGAAGATGGCCGTTATCGATGCCGATACGCACGTGGACGAGAGCGAGTCCACCTGGCAGTGGCTGGAGGGCCCCCTGGCCAGGTACACGCCGACAACGATGATGCCGCCCATGGAGGACATCGAACACGCAGGCATGGACCTCCACCGGAGCAGGTTCTGGTTCGTGGAAGGGCGCCTGCAGACCCGTGCGGTGCGGGATGACGAACACCACCCGGCGCAGGCCCGGCGCGAGTTGGACGACCTGGAAGGCCGGTTGGAAGACATGGACCGTATGGGCGTGGACGTGCAGGTGATCTTCCCCACTTTCTTCATTCGCTATATCGCACTCAACCCGGAGCCGGAGGCCGCACTCGCCAGCGCCTACAACCGCTGGGTCGCCGGGAAATGCGAGCAGACCGGGGGGCGGATCCGATGGGCGGCGGTGCTGCCATGGCTCGACACCGAAGCTTCGGTCCGGGAGTTGCGATGGGCGAAGGAGAACGGCGCCTGCGGCATATTCAAGCGCGGGTTGGACCTCTTGAAGCCGGTGGGCGACCGGCACTTCTTCCCGGTGTACGAGGCTGCGAACGACCTGGACATGCCGCTCTGCATCCACACCGGCCACCCGGGCAGCGGCGGGGACCGCGGGTTCCCGATCATGGAGGCGTTCCTCTCCGTCGTGAGATCGAAGCTGCCCTCCAGGTTTCCCAACCTCCGCTTCGGGTTCATCGAGGCCGGAGCTTCGTGGCTCCCCTACGTCCTTTCCCAGATCGCGATGGTGGAGCGTTCGGACACTCTCCATGAGCGGAGGGTCGCGTTGGAGACTTCACGGAACCTGTTCCGGGAGAACCGCCTCTACGTCTCGATCGATCCCGTGGACGACGTTGAGTACCTGCTCACGCTCGGCACCGAAGACAATCTCATGATCGGCACGGACTACAGCCACTCAGACATATCTGCGAACGTGAGCGCCCTGGGCGAGGTCCGCCGCTGGGCGGACTCCGGCATGATCAGCAACGAGGCGGCCGGGAAGATACTGGAGGAGAACCCCATGAGGTTCTACGGCCTCTAGGGAGCGGCCGCACACCGCGCCGTGGGCACACGCGGCGGTGGTATCGTCGGCGTAACCAAGGGGAAAACGTCATGAGGGTCATAGACGCAGACGCGCACGTTGACGAGACCGACGCAACGTGGGACTTCCTGGAGCCGGAGCACGCGAAGATTCGGCCCATCACCGCGATGGCGGTGGAGGACGCCGCGAGTGCCGGCCTTTCCAGAAACTTCCTCCGCTACTGGAACATCGACGGGCACATGCGTCTTCGCAGGATGCGTGACGACGTCCGTACCGGGACGACCGAGGCTACGCGCGAGTTGAAGGACGTTCCTGCTCGCCTGCGCCAGATGGATGAACTCGGGGTGGACGTGCAGGTCCTCTACCCCACGCTCATGCTGAGCGCCATCAGTGACAAGCCCGAAGTGGAGATAGCGCTCTGCCGCTCCTACAACCGGTGGATAGCAAGCCGTTGCGCGGAGTCAGGCGGACGCCTTCGGTGGGTCGCGTCGATGCCCGTGTTGAGCATCGACATGGCCGTCGAGGAGATGGCCTGGGCGAAGGAGCACGGCGCGGTGGGCGCGATCAAACGCGGCGTCGAGGCTGGACGACGCTCGGCTGGCGACCCCTACTTCTATCCGCTCTACCGTCAGGCGGAGGCGTTGGATATGGCCATGTGCATCCACATCGGCGCGGGCGAGGTGACGGAAGGCCTGAGCAACCCCATCTGGCAGCACAGGCTGCCTCCCATAGATGCGTTCGTCTCGCTCGTGCTGGAAGGCGTTCCGCACAAGTTCCCGCGGCTGCGCGTCGGTTTCGTGGAATCGATGTCGTCCTGGGTGCCGTTCGCGCTCGCTGAGTTGGAGGCACGGAAGGAGCGCATGGCATGGCTGCTGAACGTCGACATGCGGGAAGACCTGCTGCGGGAGAGCCGCTTCTACGTGGCCTGCCAGACCCACGAGGACCTGAACTACATCGCCTCGCGGGCGGGCAGGGACAACCTCGTCATCGGAACGGACTACGGCCACGCCGACCAGTCCGCTGAGATCAACGCGCTGAACATCCTGCGAGAAAAGGGCGAGCGCGAAGAGATCCCGGCCGACCTCGCTGAGAAGGTGCTTACCGCGAACCCCGCCGCGCTCTACGGCATCGACTAGGGCTCACCGAAGAAGCGGACGGCGTTGTCCCACATGAACTTCCGCATCGTGTCCGGGCCGATGCTCGGCCAACCCTGCACTATGGCGGGGGAGTCCGGGAACTTGCACTCGGCGTGCGGGTAGTCCGACGCGTACATGAGGATGTCGTCGCCGAGGAAGTCCATGACCATCCGGACCATGTCTTCTTCCTCCGTCATCTCGATGCTGGCGAAGAAGCGCCCGTCCGCGACGTACTCGCTCATCTTGTGCTGCAGGTCCGCGGTGAAGCCGACGTAGGCGGCGTTCACGTCCATGCGCCGGACCCAGAACGGCAGCCAGCCGACGCCCGATTCCAGGACACCGAAGTTGATGGGGTAGCGGTCCATGATGCCCGCGCCTATGAACGCGGCCATGGTCTTCATCGCTCCCCACGGGTGTGAGCAGAGGCGGGCGAGGAAGCGGTTGTTGTCCATGTCCTTGTAGCCGGGGAAGTAGGGTGGCGCCCACGTCATGCTGTGGTGCACTGCGCCGAGTCCCCGGTTGGCCGCGGCGGCCCAGAGCGGCTCCATCCGAGGATGGTCCATCGGTTCGCCGACACCCGCGAACGGCAGAACGCCGGCGGCCCACCGCTCCTTGCCCCACCGGTCGACCTCCGCGACAGAGCCTTCGACGTCCGTGCCCGAGACGGCGAGGAGCGCCTTGAACCGCCCCGGATGCGCGGCGGCGAGGTCGTTCACCATGCGGTGGTAGGCGCGGATCAGCCCCATCTCCAGCGCGGGGTCGCCGAGCAGCGAGACGCCGATGGCCACGTCCGGCACCATCATGTGCACGTCCGTGCCCTCCTCGTCCATGTCGGCGACGCGGTGCTCGAATGCGTCGTCGATGACGCCGACGCCGGGCAGCTTCGCGCCGGTGTACTCACCGAAGTGGAGGCGCGAGTGCGCGTCCTTCGGGACCTCGCGCGGCTCGGCGTCGCCCAGATGTCGCCGGTAGGGGCTGAGGCTCACCGCGTAGTGATGGCGCCCCGGGTCCTCGCGGGGTGTGGTCGTCTGGTCGGAGCGCGCGCCGACCTTGTATTGCTCCAGTTCCGGCATCCGCTCCCGGAACTCGCTGTCGAAGTACGGTTCCAGCGCCTCCACCGAGGGGTGGATGTGCGTGTCTGCGTCGAAGACTTTCTGTCCGTTCAGCATTGCATCCTCCTGCGGGGAGGAGTATACCCCGCATCCTATGGCGACGACGCCTCCAACGAACAACCCGGACGCGATAGTGGTACGCGAGGTGGACGCCGCGCGCTGGCCCGATTTCGAGCGTCTGTTCGAGTCGCGCGGCGGGCCCCGCTGGTGCTGGTGCCGGATGTGGCGCAGGGACGCCGACGGCAGGATGCCGCACGACCGTGCCCACATGAAGGAGGCGATGCGACAGAGGATCGAGGACGGCGTGCGTGTCGGTCTGCTGGCGTACGTGGACGGCGAGCCTGCGGCATGGTGCTCCGTAGCGCCGCGCCTGACGTTCGTCGGTGTCGGGGGTGTGGAGGGCCGGGGCGAGGACGAGAGTAGCGTTTGGTCGATCACCTGCTTCTACGTGCGGAACGCATTCAGGCATCGCGGGCTGATGGACCGCCTCATCGAGGAGGCGGCGCGGCACGCGCAAGCGCTCGGCGCGTCCGTGGTCGAGGCATATCCTGTCGAGCCGGACGCACCGAGCTACCGCTTCTGCGGGTTCGTGCCGGTGTTCGAGGCGCACGGGTTCTCGGAAGTGGGACGTGCCGGACTGCGTCGGCACGTCATGCGGCGGCGGTTGGACTAGTGGAGCGTCACGGGCTGAGTTCCGAGTGGTCTCAGAGGATCTGGTCGAGGAATGCCTTGGTGCGCTCTTCCCTTGGGTTGGTAAAGAAGTCCTCCGGTTTGCTCATCTCCACGATCTCGCCCTCGTCCATGAAGATGATGCGGTCGGCCACGTTCCGCGCGAAGCCCATCTCGTGCGTGACGCAGAGCATGGTCATGCCCTCGCCCGCTAGTTCGATCATGACCTTCAGCACCTCGTTGATCATCTCGGGGTCCAGGGCTGAGGTTGGCTCGTCGAACATCATCAGGCGCGGGTTCATGGCAAGCGCGCGGGCGATGGCGACGCGCTGCTGCTGTCCGCCGGAGAGCTGGCCGGGGTACTTGTCGGCCTGTTCGGGGATACCGACACGGGTGAGCAGTTGCAGCGCGAGCTCTTCCGCCTCCTGCTTCGGCATGTGGCGCACCTTCTGCGGGCCCAGGGTGATGTTCCGTACGACGGTGAGGTGCGGGAATAAGTTGAACTGCTGGAACACCATGCCGATCTCGGCGCGTATCTGGTGCAGGCTCCGCGCATCGTCCGTCAATTCGATGCCGTCAACGATGATCCGGCCCTGGTCGTGCTTCTCCAACTGGTTGATCGTCCGCAGCAGCGTGGACTTGCCGGAGCCGGAGGGGCCGATGATGACGACCACCTCACCCTCCTGCACGGAGAGGTCGACGTCTCTTACTGCGGTGAAGTCGCCGAACCGCTTGACGACCCGCTCCATGCGGACGATTTCGTTGTCTGTCTTCTGTTCCATCTGTTACCGCCTCTCGCCCACGCCTAGTCTCTTCTCTGCAGCACCGCCAAGGCGTGACAGCATGTACGAAACGCTCCAATAGATGAGGCCGACCACGATGTAGATCTCGAAGAATGCCCCGTCCGCGATATCCGTCTGGCCGGCGAGTATCTTCTTGGCCTGCTCGAGGGTATTGATCAGCGATATCGCTGCGAGGAGGGCAGTGTCCTTCCACAGGGCGATGAATCGACCGATTATCGCAGGAATGACGGCCTTGATCGCCTGGGGCAGGATGATGAAGACGTACTTCTGAAGGGAGGAGAGGGCCAGCGCATTCGATGCCTCGTATTGTCCGCGCGGTATGGACTGCAGGCCTCCCCTGATGACTTCCGCGATATAGGCGCCGCCGAAGAAGGCGAACACGATCATCACGCGGTAGACCAGGGATATGCTGCTGAAGGCTTCACCCAGCGGTCCCAACTCGTCTTTGAGGAAGGTTGCGAACAGGAGCCAGACCAGAAGAGGCGCCGCACGGACCACCTCTATGTATCCAACCGACGCGAATCGTATCGCCCGGTAGGGAGAGATACGCCCCAATGCGAGCACCAGGCCGATGAAGAACGAGAAGAAGCCCCCCACTGCGAAGATGAGGATGTCCAGGAATGCGCTTCCCCAGCTGTTGATGGAGACTCCGATCTGCAGCAGTACCGTAGCGGGGACGAGCAGCACCCATCCGGCGCCGACGGACTGCAGCAACACCGGGCTGCCCTTCCACCTGCTCAGGACGTGTTTGCCGAGCAGTGCGCCCAGGACCAGCAGCACGAGAATCGCGGCCATGATGAGCCAGGTGCCGCCGAACGGCAGCGCGAGTCCGAGGGAGAATGCGTAGAGCCAGCGAGGCGCCCAGCCCTGCTCCCATACAAGCTCTCGGTCTATCCCGCTGATGGTGGAAGTCTGACCACCGGACGTGATCTCCTGGGTGAACGGCGTCTCCTCGATGTAGAGGTCCGTCCCCAGGCCGAGCGTGAGCACGATGACGGCAACGATGCCGACGGTGATGACGTAGGGCCGCATCCTGCCGACCCAGATGCCATAGGAAACCGAGGCAAGTACGCCGGCGGCGAAGACTGCTATCCATATCCGGTAGACTTCCTCGCCCGGATAGCCGCCAACGAAGAACAGCCTGCGGTTGAGTGAAACCAGGGCCCAGTTGGCGTCGAACAGGACGAACTTCGCGACCAGGAAGACTATGAGGAGTCCTACAGCGATCGTGACGGCGCTGACGAGCGAGTTGAGCTTCGAATTGAAGAGGTTCGCCTGCGCCCATTCGATGCGCTGCGCTACCGGTGAGTGGGATGCGGTGACAGCGCTCATTTGACCTGCACGTTCCGGTTGATGGTGTTCATGATGAAGGAGATGACGAGGTTGGTCAGCACGAACACGACGAAGATGAAGAAGTAGGTCTGGAGCAGGCTGCCCTCGTTATTCACGATGCGGTTGGATATGAGGACGATCTCCCCGTAGGCGATGGCGTGGGCCAGCGTCGAGTCCTTGTTCGCGTTCTGGTACTCGTTGTTCAGCGCGGGGATCATGATCCGCAGCGCCTGTGGCAGGATGATGAGGGTGAGCTGCTGGTACGCGGAGAGGCCCAGCGCCGCCGCCGCTTCGCTCTGCCCGCGCGAGATGGCCTGTATGGAGCCCCGGACGATCTCCGCGATGAAGGCGCTGAAGTAGAGGGAGAGCGCGATGAACGCGCTGACGTAACCCAGCTTCAGCACGTTGCCGCCGTCGTACGAGTAGAACCCGGACGCGGCCTGCACCACTTCAGGAAGCGTGATGCGGACGGGCAGTAGCAGGGCGAAGTAGCTGACGACTGCCACGGCAGCGAAGGTCCCGGTTCCCCACGCGTTCGGGTGCGTGCTCTGCCCGGTATCGTTCTCCTGCCTCATCCGCCGACTTCGGACTATCGACCCCGCCACTAATCCAATGGCCAGAGCTATCAGCCAGAACGGCCAGAGCCCGTTGCCCGTTTCGACCCAGGGCACAGCCATGCCGCGATTGCTGACAAAGAGCACGCCGTTCAAGCCTGCGCGGTCCTGTATCTGGGGCAACTCCCTGAACATTGCGAACGCGAAGAAGAACATGATGAGCAGGAGCGGAAGGTTCCTGAAGAGTTCCACATAGATCTTGGCCACACGGCTGAGGAGCGGGTTCGGAGTAAGTCGCGCCACGCCGATGAGGAGACCCAGGAACGTGGATACGGCGATAGCGAAGACGACGACCGAGATCGTGTTTCCGGCGCCCTTCAGGATGGCCTGCCAGCGGGGGTCCCCTGCTTCCACGTTCAGACCGGGGAAGATGGAGCTCCTGTCCGGGCTGCCGTAGGGCTCGTAGAGGAAATCGAAATCGAAGAAGTTGGCGGCGTAGACGGAACTGGCGACGTAGAAGACGAACGCTGCGGCGAAGCCGCCTACTGCCACGTTCACTACGAGGTGACGGTACCTGTTCCGGTACCAGATGCTCGCACCGAGCGCAGTGACGATGGCCAAGGGCCTGGCGAGCAGGGCAGGGAGCCTGGTGCGGTGCGCGGTGTCGGGTAGGCGTTCTTGCATTCGTGAACCAGCCGGTCACTCCTTCGCGGAGAGTCGACCGGCGCTATTTGACAGGAACGGGCAGGAATCCGTCAATTCCTGCCCGCTCCTTACTTGCCTATGCGCGTTGGGTTTAGCGCATGGGTGGGGCGTAGATCAGACCGCCGTCCAGGTAGGAGGCATTCGGGGAGCCCGCGCGCGTCAGCCCGACCCGTTCGAGCGTGGACTCGTAAGCCTCGCCGTAGTTGCCGACCTGGGCGATGACGTCCTGCATGAACGTGCCCTCGATCTTGCCGTGGCCGATGCCGAGGTTGCTCGGAGCGCCGCCGTCGAAGCCGACGCCGAGCAGGCGGGCAACGGTGTTGTTCGGCGGGTTGGCGGCCATCTGGCCGACGTTGGCGGAGGTGACGCCCTGCTCTTCAGCGATGATCATGCCGTTGACCACCCAGCGCACGAGGTCTTCCCACTCGGAGTCGTAGTCGCGGACGCTGGGGCCGAGCGGCTCCTTGGAAAGCGTCTCGGGGAGCACGACTGCGGAGATGCCGTCGTCCGTCTGAAGGGTGAACTGGTGGCCGCCCAGCTGGGACTTGTCGGAAGACCAGGCGTCGCATTGGCCGCTGATGAAGGCGGCGCGCAGTTCGGGGTTCTGCTGGAAGGTCAACTCCTCATAGCGCAACCCCTGCTCAACGAAGTAGTCGGAGACCGCGCCCTGTGTGCTGGTGCCGTCCAGGATGCAGATCGTCGCTTCGCCGAGCTCGCTCACACTCGACAGGCCGGCGTCGGCCTTCACCATGATGCCCGCGCCGTCGTAGAAGGTGGTGGGCGCGAATGCGACGTTCAGGTCAGCGTCCCGGCTCGCCGTCCACGTGGTGGTGCGGATCAGGACGTCGATCTCCCTGGCGGCAAGAAGCTCGAAGCGGTTGGCCGAGGTGGCCTCCTTGAACTCAACCTTGCTGCTGTCGCCGAAGACAGCGGCGGCGACCGCGCGGCAGTAGTCTGCGTCGTTCCCTTCTACGCTCCCGTCGGGGTTGAAGACTCCGAACCCGGGGGTGTCTGCCTTGACGCCGCAGATGAGGTTGCCGCGATCGAGCACGACGCCCAGCGTGTCTTCCGCTGCCTGTCGCCCCTCAAGGGTGGCGATCTCGGACTGGAGCGAAGCCACTTCGGCTTCGAGCTCCATCACTCTTTCCGACTCCCCGTCGTCGCCACAGGCGACCATCGCGGTCAAGGCGACGGCAAGAACCGATATGACCAGTAGCATTCGCGCTTTCATCCGTAAGTCCTCCCAGGTTCGTGTACTGTCCGGTTGTCCGACACTGCGTCGGATTATACCGTTGCGCTGACGGATTATAGTACATGCAACGGCCATTGACTACAGGCGCGACAGACCCGATACAGTATCTCAGGAGTACAAAGGGGGAATTCTGCGGGAGATAGCAGTAGTACGATTCCACCATCAACGTGCTGTCTTCAGCACTGTTGAGACCTGAGGAGGATACCGTGAGCATAGTCACGCATTACGCCGTTGAAGAGTTCGGGCACGAGGTCCGGCAGTTGCTCGATGCCAGCGAGGCAGGCATGGAGTCGGTGTTGCAGTTGGGGCATCTGCTGCAGCGCTTCGGCGCGGAGAACAGCCGCGACTACTTCTGGAGTATCGGCGAGCCGGCCACCATAAGCTCCGGCCTGCCGGGGCAGAAGTTATACGACGACCCGGACGGCCTGTTCCGCCTGCTGCTGGCGCAGTATCCGCCGAACATGCCCACCGCTATCCACAGCCACGAGGGCTGGGTGGTGATAGGGCTGCTCGAGGGGAGCGAGCGCTACACGTCCTGGCGCCGCGTCGACGACGGCTCCACGCCGCTGGCAACGTTGGAGTTGGTGCAGGACCACCACATCATGCCCGGGGAGTTCGGCTACCTGTACGACGGGCCGTTCAACGTGCACCGGCAGTCGGCGGAGGCCGAAGGCGCCGTGGAACTCGTGCTGATGAAGGGCCGCGGTCAGCGGCTGGAGCATATAGACGAGTCAACAGGCGAATGCTCGCAGCCGATGGAGTTGAACCGCTAGCGCCGCGTCAGGGAGAACGCGCCGGCTCTTCGGCGGGGGAGGGCGGTGGCAGCACGCCGACGGTCAACCACCTGCCCGTGAAGTAGTAGCCGCCGTACAGTGCGAAGCGGATGAGCATGGCTATGGCTATGGCTATGGCTATGCCCAGCGCCTCGACGGACGTCCACCGCGACAGCGCGAACGCGATCGGGATCTCCATGACCCACATGCTCATGAAGGTCACGAGCATAGGGGCCAGCGTGTCGCCCGCGACGTTGAACGACTGTTGGAACACCTGCCCGCCGCCCAGCAGGGTGCCGGCCACCGCCTGGATGCGCAGCCAGACCACGGCGGTCTCGACGAACTCCGGCTCGTTGGTGAACAGGCCGATGAAGAATGCCGGGAAAGCGATGAGCAGGATGCCGGCTGCGCCGCGTATCACCATCACATAGGCCACGGCCCATTTGACCGTGGCCCGTGCTCGGGCCGGTTGCTCCGCACCCAGGTTCTGGGCGACCAGGATGCCGGACGCACGGCCCATCCCCTGGCTGCCGATGTTCGTCATCCGTTCCAGCCTGCGGGTGAGCGAGTACGCCGCCAGTGGTATGTCCCCGAACGGGGAGACGAGCCTGATGAGCACCATCTCGGAAAGGCCGCGCTCCATCTGCGTGGCCGTGGCGGGAGCGCCGATCTTGATGATGCGCCACATCAGCGGCAGGTCCACGCGGTAGTCGAGCAGCGAGAGTTTGAGCCGCGAGGAACCGGAGCTGAGCGCGAACAGGTTCCAGACGACGCCCACAACCTGTGCTCCCGCGTTGGCCGCTGCCGCTCCCGCGATGCCCATCTCCGGTACTCCGAACCAGCCGAAGACGAGGAATGGGCTGATGATGAGGTGCAAAACCCGCGACGCTATCGTGGACTTCATGTGTGTGAAGGTGTCGCCGGAAGCCTGCAGCGCCGCTCCGGTCGTCTGGCGGAAGCCCTGCACCCCGGATGAGACGAACTGGAACTGCAGGTAGACCACCGCCACGTCCGCGACGGCATCGCTCACGCCGACGAGCCGGAGCAGGAATGGCGCGGTGAGCACCCCTAAGACGGTTAATGCGAAGGAAAGGAGGAAGGTAAGCGTGAACGCCTGCAGCATGGCGTGGTTGGCAAGGTCCAGCCGCTGCGCACCTACAGCACGGGCTATGACGGCCTGCATACCCACGTCCAGCCCCATGCGCGCCATCATGACGAGGTGGCCGTACGCCTGGGCGACGCCGACTCCGCCTATCGCGTTGAACCCGGCGACCTTCGCGGCCCAGAAGATGTCGGCCAACTGGTCGGACGCATTGAAGACGCCGGCCACCATCTGCGGCCACGCGATGAACCAGAGGTTGCGCCGCACGCCCCCGGTCGTGAGATCGCGTGTCGCGTAGGCTGACCGGCGCATGCGTCGGTGCTGCACGGGGCGCACCGCTCAGGCTGCCTGTGCTCTCAGGAGGTAGCCGGAGGCTGCTCCTGTGAGCATGGAGGCAACTGATGTCCAGAGGAAGATGATGCCGTTGACACGCCGTGCGGTGTCTTCACCCCAGAACCCGCGGAGGGAGAGGGCGGTCTTCAGCGTGAGCCACGCGATACCCACCAGCACTGCATCCTCCAGCGAGAAGCAGACGACCATTGCTATCAGCAGGCGTTCGATGATGCCGTTCCCGATCCCTACCCAGAGTGGGGGGACCGTCCAGGACGTGGCGCTGTAACCCCGCAACTCCCGGGTTGCCCACCTGCTGATCGGGCGAACGGTCAGGAACACGACCACTGCGGCGAGTTGGACAGCGCCGAAGAGGAGCCATGCTTCGCGGGATATGTCGGAGAACGATGGGTCCATGGAAGTTCCGGTTCTGTATAACCGGAAACCGGAGTACCGCGCAAGCCGGACTGCTCCGCTAACGGCCCTCTATCGGCCTATCCAGCACGTAGGCCGCGTACAGCAACTCTCCCCGTTCATTGTTCTCGAACGTGAGGCGGCCCTGCGGGAACGTCGTCTCCAGTTGCGGGATCAGGACCAGGTAGTTCTCGGAGAGCAACCACACCGTCGGCCCGCTCACGCTCTCGGCGTCGATGTTCCCGCTGCCCCCGTACGCCGTGCTGCCGTCCCTGGTCGCCCTGCCTTCGAGGAACCACTGCACAAGGGCGCTCGTCCGGGGGAGGCGGTCGTTGTACAGGCGCACCTCGTATTCGTCCCCAAACGACTGAGCGAACCGCATCGCCTCCACCTCGGGGCGGGCAAGGGCCCGGTCGGATTCGACCAGCCAGTTGTCGTAGTCCCGGCTCTGCTGAGCTGCGAAGAACACCACAACGGCTGCTAGCACGACGGCTGCTACCGCGTTGCCGGACCACCCCGCAAGGATAGGGACAGGCAGCGTGCGGACGTGCCGCTTCCACCGGTTGTGCAGCAGCGACATGACGCTGTCGAGCCCAACGGCTGAGACCGCCAACACGAAGAGGATGCCCAGCAGGTAGCGGTGGCTTTCCTCGCCAGGGAAGAGGACCGCCGGCACGAGCGAGATGACCCACCCGGCGAGCAGCAGTTGACCGGAGCGCCTCCTGATGAACAGGACGAGCGCCGCCAGCCCGGTCCAGAAGAAGACCTCCGTACTGAAGTGCAGCAAGGGAACGCCCCCGGTGCCGACGCTGTCCCCCGGTGGTATGGGAGTATGAACGTACGCGATCACCTCCCATGCCCGGCCGATGAGCGAAAGCGGTGAGAGGGATGTCCTGTCGTATGCCCGCAGGGACGCTGCGAAGGCGTCCGACGTGAGATAGAAGAAGAGCATGTGGGCGCTGACAGCGACAGAGGCCCCCAGGAACCAGTAGACCTCCGCGCGGCGTGTCTCCCTGCGCTGCAGCAGGAGCAGGACGAGCGCCCCCCACACGAGAGCGGCGTACAGCGGGAAGGACGTGGAGATGTACCACCCGAGCCCGAACAGGACGCCCCCGAGCGCGGCGGCCCACCACCGGTTGGCGCGGACTCCCGCGATGAGCAGCCACGTGCTTCCGGTGAAGCAGAGGACCGCGGGCATCGCCGGGAGCGCGATACGGCTGAACACGAGGAACCAGACGTGGAAGGTGAGGAACGCCGCCGTGATGACTGCGGTGCGGGCGGAGAAAAGCTGCCGCATCAGCAGGTACGCGATCGGAATGAGCACGACGCCCGGGAGCGCGGCGCTCAGCCTCGCCGTCGCGATGCCCGCATCCCGGAAGAGCAGGAGCAGCGCCTGCAGGTGGACGGTCCCGGCCGGGGTGCCCGTCGCAGCGCTGGTCCACGCGCCGGGCCACACCTCGCGGGTGGAGACGCGCAGCGCCTCGAACGCCAGTTCCGCCTCGTTGTTCGCTATGCCGGGCGGGACGCTCGCCAGGTCCTGGACGCGGAGGACGAGCGCGACGAACGTGAGCGTGGCGAGGACGGCAATCTCCCAGAGCCGTATGCGGCCGGCTGCGCCCGGCGCCGCTTCAGCGGGCCTGGGGTGAGCGGGAAAAGCTGCCGCCAGCGGCGAGCGTGGGTGGGTCGACCGCCGGATGAGCGCCGGCGCCTCCCTGCTGAGCCAGGTCCATGCTGCCGCGACAGCGCTCCTGGCTTCTATCGTGGGTAGCCGCCACGGTATCGGCTCCGGAGGGGGCGGGACGGGCGCTGCAGCCGTATACGTCAGCGGGCCCCCGCAGTAGTAGCAGAAGCGGTGGTGGACGGCGTTCTCAATGCCGCAGTGCGGGCAGCTGGTGTTCAAGCGATGTGCTCAAGCGGGCAGGTGGAGGTTGGGGAGCATCGTATCGCATCCGTGCGCGGTGGTGGCAGCCGCTCCTGGACTAACCCGCCGGCGTGGCCGCGAGGCTTGCCCCGCTTGTGGGCTGGGAGTATCTTGCGGGGGTAGTCCACACTGCGGGAGGCCGTCGGACGATGCTGACTGCTCAACAGAACGAACTGCTCACCCGGGTTGGCCCGGGCACGCCGATGGGAGAGACCTTGCGGCGTTACTGGATACCGGCGCTGCTCGACTGGGAGCTGCCGGCGCCGGACTGCCCTCCCGTGCGCCTGCGGCTCCTCGGCGAGGACCTCGTTGCCTTTCGCGACACGAGTGGACGAGTCGGCGTGCTGGACGAGTACTGTCCCCACCGGCTCACGTCGCTCTGGCTCGGCCGGAACGAGGAGAACGGCCTGCGCTGCGTGTACCACGGCTGGAAGTTCGACGTGACCGGTCAGTGCGTCGACCAGATGAACGAGCCGAAGCAGTTCGCATCCAAGATCAGGACCGTCTCCTACCCCGTTGCCGAGGTGGGAGGCGTGCTGTGGGTGTACATGGGGCCGAAGGAGAAGCAGCCCCCTCCCCCCAACTTCGCGTGGACGAGCGTACCGGCTGAACAGCGCGTGGTGACGAAGGTGGTGGAGGAGTGCAACTGGCTCCAGGCGCTGGAAGGCGGGATAGATACTTCCCATGCCCCCATCATGCACCGGGCCCTGCGCCGGAACGCATCGCAGCCCGGCATACCGGTCACCGACGCCTTCGTGCAGGGCGACGCGCCGTCGCTCGAGGTGGACGTCACGGACTATGGCTACCGCTACTTCGGCGTCCGCCCGCTCGGAACGGACCAGCAGTACGTGCGCGGCTACCACTTCGTCATGCCGTGGACGCAGCTGCGTCCCGCGGGCAGGGGTATCCAGAACCAGACCCACGGCCACCACTGGACGCCCATAGACGATCATCACTGTCTCGTGTGGAACTGGTACTACAACGAGCGGTTGCCGCTGGAGAAAGGCAAGGCCGGCCCGGAAGAGACCGGCAACATGTTGGGCATCGACGTGGACTGGGAGAACGGTTTCCGTTCCGTCCGCAATCGCTCCAACGACTGGATGATCGACCGCGCGGCGCAGAAGACGGAGACGTTCACCGGCATCGTCGGCATCAACACCCAGGACCGCGCGGTGCAGGAGTTGATGGGGCCGATCGTGGACCGCTCCCGCGAGCACCTGGGCCCCGCGGACCGGGCGATCATTACCGCGCGGAAGCTGCTGGAGGAGGCCGTGAGGACGGTGCAGGACGGCGGCGACCCACCGGGCGTATCGTCCAGCTACTACGGGTTGCGCGCTGCGGAGAACGTCCTCTCCGCTGACGACGACTGGCGCGCCGACCTCCTCCCTCGCATGGACCATTCCCTCGCGCAGGTGTGAAGTCAACTTCTCGCTCTCATGCGGCGCTCCGGCTGGACGGGAGGCCGCGCACGTGGGGTGAGCACAGCAGGAGCAGACGCATGAGACTGGAGAACCAGGTAGCTATCGTGACGGGCGCGGGCCGGAACATCGGCGAGTCGGTGGGCCACTACTTCGTCGAGGAGGGCGCGAAGGTCGCGCTCGTCGACGTCCGTTTGGAGGCGGCGCAGGCCGTGGCCGAGGCCATCAACGCCGGCCACCCCGGCTGCGCCATCGCGGTCCAGGCGGACGTGTCGTCCAGCGAGGACGTGCAGCACATCGTGTCTGCGACCGTAGAGGCGTTCGGCGGCGTGGACATCCTGGTCAACAACGCCGCGATCACGGACCACACGCCCGTACTCGACCTGCCGGAGGACGAGTGGGACCGCATCATCGACGTGACGCTCAAGAGCGTGTTCCTGACGACGAAGTACGTGGGACGGCAGATGCGGGACCAGGGGCGCGGCGGCAAGATCATCAACGTCGCGTCCACGTCCGGCCACCGGGGCCGCGCCGACGCGACAGCGTACTCCGCGGCCAAGGGCGGCGTGCTGAATCTCACCCGCTCGCTCGCCATCCAGCTCGCGCCGTACGGCATACGCGTGAACTCGCTGACGCCCAACCGCATCGGTTCGCCGGTGGGGCGGGAGGAGTTGCCGTCGGAGGGCCGCGGCGTATCGAACCTCGTGGGACGGCAGGGCATGCCGCCCGACATCGCGAAGGCGATGGTGTTCCTCGCGTCCGACGACGCCGACTTCATCGCGGCGGCAGACCTGCTGGTGGACGGCGGCTCCCTCGCGGGCGGACTTCCCTTCTCGACACAGCCCCCGAGCCGGTAGGCAACCCTCACCCTGACCCTCTCCCAGCGGGAGGGGGGGGAACCGGAGTTGCAGCCTGTTACCCGCCGGCCTTGCCTTCGTGCCCGGGCGCTATTCGGTTGTTCACGTGCGTGTCGGTTTGTGACGCCGTCCGCACTCCTGTGGCAGGCGGCCTTAGGAGTGATTCGCACGGGAGTTCCCGCCGAAAGTGGAACATTCTGCAACATTTCGTAACACGCCACTCGCACACGGCATGGGGCGCTTACAAGGGATCCTACGCATCACACCAGCGTACCGCTCGATAGGGCGACCGCGTAAGTGGCGTGTGTCGCAGGGCTCCCAGCGTTCAGGCGGAGGATGGGTCGGTGACGACTCCGCTGTAGCGTTGCGCGCTGAGGCGTGGTTCCAAGCTAACGAGGCTCTGTCCCGCGTCGAAGATGCACCGGCAGCTGTTGAGGATGTCACGTCCCAGCACCGACGGCAGGCCTGTTACAACGTCATGTTCACTCAAGGGAGCGACGTGCACCTGGATGCTGAATCCGTGCCAGCCGCCCGTGTCGCCATCCTCGATGTAAACGAGCGCTTCTTCCCGCACGTAGCGCATCTCACCGCCGATGCCCCTGACGCTGATCGAGTCCTGCGAGAGCGTGCTGAGATCGATCGGCATCTTGCCTGTGTCACCCGGATGGAGTGTTGTCGCATCCGCGCCGGTGTCCAACAGGAAGTCCACCGTGCCGGTCAGTCCTAGCCGGGGGAGGTGGACCCTCGCCTCTACAAAAGATGCGGGTTCGTCGCCGGAGTCGAAGTAACCTGCTATCGCCATCGCTACAAGATCAACCGTTGTGGTTCTTTCGAGACGTATTTGAGGGCAACGTGCGCGGTCGGGATACCCCGAGCGCCCAAAGTGGAGATCATCTCTTCGAGGTTGGCCCCGACTCCAACCACCTCCTCACCGTATACGGCGACCCAGCAGTCGGGGTGCTCCTCGCGCATCCGGCCCATGATGGACCGCAGGTAGCGGTTGTCCCGCTTGAACTGCGCCATCTCTACGCTCATCTGCTTCAGGTCGAGTGATTCCCGGAATTGCCGTTGCGCGCTCACGTCGTCCTCTCCGGCGGCGAGGCCGCCTGCGGCCAGTGTACCGCCGGTGTCGACACCCTCCAAGTGGCCCGTGTCACACGTCCGGCGACAACCACACCCGAAGCAGCACCGACTCCGACGCCGGCAGCGAGACGAGCGTCCGCGCGACCACGCCCCGCGAAGCCAGGGCGCGCTCGACCTCCGACGGGTCGTCGATGCCGCGCACGACGTCGATGCGCGCCTCATGCTCGCGGCCCCGGTAGTAGACCGTCGCCGGCGCGCCGCTTGCGATGTTGCGCCACCAGAGGGCCTGGACGCTCGTCATCGCGTGAAGCGCCCCGCCGCTGGCCGGACGGCACGTTACGGGTACGAGGTACGTTCTGCCGGTGCGCCGCCCCTCGCAGCGCACGACGAGCACGCTTCCGCGGAACAGCGGGTGCAGAGGCGAGCGCACGACCCACGCCGTGGCCGCGTTGACGCGGCGGAACACGGCCGGGATCGCCGTCCCCACCATCCACCGTGCGAATCCGAGCCTGAGCGCGCGCATAGGCCGAGGCTATCGGCGGCGGGTGGGGGTTGCCAGCCCCCTGTTGACAACTGCCCCCCGATCCGATCAACGATCGGAGCATGGCCTTTACGGACACAGTCGCCACCTCGGGTGGGCTTGACCTTCCGGTATCCCTTTGGGCATCGCCTGCGAGGGATTCCGCGCTCTACGTTGGCGATGCGCTGGACGTTCTCGCCACGGTCCCCCCTGAGACGGTCGACTGTGTCTGGACCGACCCTCCGTACAAGCTGTCCAACGGCGGCATCACCTGCGTCGCGGGCCGGATGGTGAGCGTGGACAAGGGCGAGTGGGACCGGAGCGAGGGTCTCGAGGTCGACCACCAGTTCAACCACGACTGGATTGCCGCCTGCAGGCGGGTGCTCAAACCGACCGGCACCATCTGGGTATCCGGCACGTTGCATCTCTACCCGAGCGTGGGAATGGCGCTGCTCGAGAACGGGTTCCGGCTACTCAACGACATCATCTGGGAGAAGCCGAACCCGCCGCCGAACCTCGGACGCAGAACATTCACGCACTCCACCGAGGTCGTGCTGTGGGCGAGCAAGGCCGAAAAGGGCAGTCGGCACAGGTACACGTTCAACTACGACGCTATGCGCGAGGAAAATGGCGGCAGGCAGATGAAGACGGTTTGGGGATTCCCAACACCTGGCCGCGATGAGAAGCGCTTCGGAAAGCACCCGACCCAGAAACCGGTTGCTCTGATTGCGCGCTGCCTGCGTGCCAGTACTCATGCTGGTGGTCTCGTGCTGGACCCGTTTGCCGGATCGGGAAGCACGGGCGTTGCCGCGCTTCAGGAGGGACGGCGGTTCATCGGCATCGAGGCTGTTGCGGAATACGCCGACATCGCGCGCAAGCGGCTGGAGGCAGTACTTTCATACCCCCCCCGATCCGAATTTCGTTATCTCATGCAGCAGGTGCTTCAAAGAGTCAACTCCGTCTTCTCGGCGATGCGCCAGAAGCGGAAAAGGGCGACTGAAGAATGGACCGCGAAGAGGCATTGGAGCGGCTCCAAGGGCTGGTCGGGCAGGATTTACGCCGGATTGCCGACAGCTATCACCAGAGCGTGACGGTATGGAAGGACGGGAAACTCAACAAGGGTTGGGCCGGGCATACCATAGAACGGTACCTCGGCATACCAATCAACTCCTCGCGCAGCCCCAACCTCGGCTCATGGGAGTTGAAAGTGGTTCCTCTTGCGTGGCGCACCGATGGAAGCCTCGTTCTCAAAGAGACCATGGCAATCACCATGCTCGATCCGGACGAAGTGCTCGAACGGGAGTTTGAGAAGAGCCACCTGTATACGAAGTTGCGCAAGATTATCGCGGTATCCAGGATTCGCGAAGACCGTGAGGAGAGCCGGTCAATCTGCGAGCGTATTCACGCCTTTGACCTCGAAGAGACCGCACTTTGCGACGCGGTGGCTCGGGACTACGAGGAGATACGCACCGCTATCAGAGAACGGGGTTTTCATTCGCTTACCGGCAGGATGGGCGTATACGTCCAGCCCCGAACGAAGGGGGCGGGGCATGGCAGCACTTCGCGCGCGTTCTATGCGCGCAAGGAGTTCGTCGAATACATCACGGGCAGGAAACTCAGCCCACGAAGGGCAGTGTTGCTGGCGGTTGCTGATTGTCCTCGGCACGCAGGGCACGCGAACGAACTCAACCGCGCACCCGTGGAAGACCACATGGCGCGGCTCCCTAAGAACCAGTCAGGCGCTGGCAGATATAAGTGCCCGTACTGTGCATACGAGGAAGGCTACCGGCAAGCGCTCGTGGACGCTTCCACGGCCGTCGATAGTCTCCGCACCTAGTACGCTGGCGGACTGGCCTACTCCCTCCCAACTTCCTCCCCAACCGCCCGATAGACGTGCAGCACCG
Organism: Dehalococcoidia bacterium; assembly: GCA_034422795.1. Classification (GTDB taxonomy): domain Bacteria; phylum Chloroflexota; class Dehalococcoidia; order Lucifugimonadales; family Australimonadaceae; genus Bin16. The sequence goes on from DAOUJK010000001.1 coordinate 28,006, forward strand.
CTTCAGTGGAGACGTAGTGTATGCCGCGGCCGGTGCCGCGCCGGGCGAGCAACCCCGCGGCCACCATCCCGCGCAGATGCCTCGCCGCCGTCTGGTTGCCGACGTCCGCGAAGTCGCGGTACTCGCTGTTCGTGATGGAGCCATTCCTGCAGGCGATCCACAGCCCGATGAGCCGGTCAGGGTCGCCGCGCAACTCCGCTGCGAACGCCTCCTCCAGCCTGTCGATCTGCGCCCTGTGCAGTTGTGTTTCGGCGGCTGCGGCTGAAGCCTGCTCTGCGTGCGCGCGGAGGTAGTAGTCCGTCCAGGGCGTCACGTCGCGGTCCTGGGGGTCGTAGGCCGGCCCGAGCGAGTCGGCTATCGCACGGTAGTAGCCCTGGGTATCACGCCCGAAGTACGCCTCCAGCGACACGAGCTCCTGCGACCTGTAGCCCGCGAGGTAGAGGACGAGCGCTTCGAGGATGCGTGCCGTGCGCCCGTTGCCGTCGTCGAACGGATGAATAGCCACGAAGTTGAGGTGGGCGAGCGCGGCGCGGTAGTAGTGGGACAGTCCCTGGCGCGGCGCGTTGAGCCACTGGACGTACTCTTCCATGAGCGGCTGGACCCGGTCCGGCGGCGGAGGTCGGAAGAGCGGGCGTTGCGTTGCGCTGTTGATGACGAAGTTCTGCACGGAACGGTACTGACCGGGGTTGTAGCCGCCGGGCAGCGATTTGGTGACGAGGAAGTGGATGGTCTTGACGGTCTCCTCGGTGATGCGTGGCGAGGCCGCGTTGGCGACGACCTGGGCGTACTGCATCGCCTCGCGGTAGTTGAGCGCTTCCTGCTGCTGGCTGACGGGCGCGGCGATCTGCCTGCCCCGCAGCAGGCTCTCCACCTGCTCCAGCGTGAGCGTGTTGCCCTCGATGCGGGTGGAGTAGTGGACGCTGAGGGCGATGGCGTGCCGCCGGAGTTCGCCCATGTAGGCGTCGGGGAAGCCCTGGTAGCGGTCGAGGGTCTCGCGGGCGCGTTGCAGGTCGTCCAGCAGGCGGCTGGCGTCGAGCGAAGGGGTGAAGCGCAGGTAGAGCATAGCGACGATTAAACCGATCCATCACACGATTTAATCGTGTGATGGATGCATTCTAATGCGTCAACAGCCGTGCGGCTACATACGGATGACGTGGGGGCTAAACCCCCACCTTGGCGCGCTTGCGCGGCTTGGGCGCGGGGGCGGGTGGCGCCTCCTCCGGCGCGACGCCGTGCTTGGCGAGCGCGTCGCGGAGGAAGGCGGCGGTGCGTGATTCCGGGTGCGCGGCGACGCGCTCAGGCGTCCCCTCGATGACGATGTCGCCGCCGTGGATGCCGGGGCCGGGGCCCATGTCGATGATCCAGTCCGCGTTCTTGATGAGGTCCAGGTGATGCTCGATGAGCAGCACCGTGTTGCCGCCGTCCACCAGCCGGTGCAGCACGCGCAGCAGGTGCGCCGCGTCCTCGAACGACAGCCCCGTCGTCGGCTCGTCCAGGATGTAGAGCGTCTTGCCGGTCGCGCGCTTGGAGAGCTCGGTGGCGAGCTTCACGCGCTGTGCCTCGCCGCCGCTGATGGTCGTCGCCGGCTGGCCGAGCCGGATGTAGCCGAGGCCGACCGCCTCCAGCGTTTCGAGTTTCGATTTGATGCGTGGGATGTTGGCGAACACCTCGTGCGCCTCCGTGACCGTCATCTCCAGCACGTCGGCGATGCTCTTCCCGCGGAACGCTATCTCCAACGCGTCCTCGTTGTAGCGCCTGCCGTTGCACACCTCGCACGGAACCGTCACGTCCGGCAGGAACTGCATCTGTATCTGCACGTAGCCGTCGCCCTGACACGCCTCGCAGCGCCCGCCCTTCACGTTGAACGAGAACCGTCCCGGCATGTAGCCGCGCGCCTTCGACTCCGGCAGGGCGGCGAACAGCTCCCGGATGGGAGTGAACGCGCCGGTGTAGGTCGCCGGGTTGCTGCGGGGCGTCCTCCCGATGGGCGACTGGTCGATGTTGACGACCTTGTCCACGTGGTCCAGGCCGTCGACGCCGTCGCTTGCGCCGGGACGGTCCTTGGCGCGGTAGAGCCGCTGCGCCAGCCACTTGTAGAGCACCTCGTAGACCAGCGTGGACTTGCCTGAGCCGGAGACCCCGGTGACGCAGACCAGTTTGCCGAGCGGGAAGTCCACGTCGACGCTGCGCAGGTTGTTCTCCCGCGCGTTCTTCACCCGCAGCCGCTTGCCGTTCCCCTTCCGCCTCCCGAGCGGCATCGAGATCGCGCGCCGACCCGAGAGGTACGCGCCGGTGAGCGACGCCTCGCTCTCCTCGACGTCGTCTATCGTGCCCTCCGCGACGACCCACCCGCCGTGCTCGCCGGCGCCGGGCCCGAGGTCCACCAGGTGGTCGGCGGAGCGCATCATCGCCTCGTCGTGCTCGACGATGAGCACCGTATTGCCGAGGTCGCGCAGCCCCTTGAGCGTCTCGATGAGGCGCGCGTTGTCGGTGGGGTGCAGGCCGACGGACGGCTCGTCGCAGACGTAGAGCACGCCCATGAGGCCGGAGCCGATCTGCGTCGCGAGCCGTATCCGCTGGCCCTCGCCGCCGCTGAGCGTGCCCGCGGCGCGCCCGAGCGAGAGGTACTCCAGCCCCACGTTCAGCAGGAACGAGAGGCGCGAGCCGATCTCCTTGAGTATCTGGTTGGCGATGGTCAGCTCCCGCTCGGTGAACGTCGGCGCGTCGGCGTGCTCCGGCCAGCGCGGCTCGACGGGCAACGCTGGCGCGAGTCCCTGCAGCGAGAGCGCCCACTCGCTCGCCTCGGCGACGGAGAGCGCCGTGACCTGCATGATGGAGCGGTCCGCGATGGTGACCGCGAGCGCCTCCGGCCGCAGCCGTTCGCCGCCGCACGCCTCGCAGGGCAAGGCGGTCATGTACCGCTCGATCTCGTTGCGCATGTAGTCGGACTGCGTGTCGCGGTAGCGGCGCTCCAGGTTGGGGATGATGCCCTCGTACCGCGACTCCCACTCGAACACGCGGCCGTGGTGGGTGCGGTGGCGCACCTTCACCCTGCGCCGGTCCGGGTAGCCGTAGAGCAGCACCTTCTGCACGCGCTCCGGCATCCTGCGCCACGGCGTGTGCATCCCGACACCCTCCGCCTCCGCGACGCCGCGCAGGATGCTGAAGTACCACGCGGTGCTCGAGCCCGCGCGCGCCCACGGGTGTATCGCGCCGTCGTCCAAACTCAGCGACACGTCCGGCACGATGAGCTCCGGGTCGACGACCAGCTTCATGCCGAGTCCGGAGCAGGTGGGGCACGCGCCGTGCGGGCTGTTGAACGAGAACGTCCGCGGCTCTATCTCCGCGAAGCTGATGCCGCAGTACGGGCAGGCGAACTGCTCCGAGAACACCTGCTCCTCGCCCGAGTCCACGTCGACCGCCAGCATCCGCCCGTCGCCGAAGCGGAGCGACGTCTCGACCGAGTCGAGGACGCGGCTGCGCTCCGTCTCGCCGTCGAGGACGAGCCGGTCGACGACGATCTCGATGGTGTGCCACTGTTGCTTGTTCAGTTCGATGCTCTCGTCCAGGTTGCGCACCTCGCCGTTGACGCGGACGCGGACGAACCCGGCGCTGCGGGCGTCGTCGAACACGTCCTTGTGCTCGCCCTTCTTGTGGACGACGCGGGGTGCGAGCAGCATGAGCCGTACGCCCCGGCGCGAGAGCACGGCCTCCGTCACCTGCTGTGCGGTCTGGTGCTGCACGGGCCTGCCGCACCGGTAGCAGTGGGGATGCCCGACCCGCGCGAACAGCAGGCGGAGGTAGTCGTACACCTCGGTGACCGTGCCGACCGTGGAGCGCGGGTTGTTGGAGACGCCCTTCTGGTCGATCGAGATGGCGGGCGACAGCCCCTCGATGTACTCGACGTCCGGCTTGTCCATGCGCCCGAGGAACTGGCGGGCGTAGGCCGAGAGCGACTCGACGTAGCGCCGCTGGCCCTCGGCGTAGATAGTGTCGAAGGCGAGCGTCGACTTGCCCGAGCCGGACGGCCCCGTGATGACGACGAGCCGGTCCCGCGGGATGGTGACGTCTATGTTCTTGAGGTTGTGCTCGCGAGCGCCGCGAACGACGATGCTTTCGAGGGCCATGGGACCTTGCGTCGGGGGTGTGTCTCGCGGCGCGCCTGCGCCACGGGCCTAGATGGTATCACCCTGCATCCGCTCGTGGTGAGCCTGTCGAACCACTCCCGAGACAGCCCTCACCCGCCGCCCTCCGGACGGCGACCTCTCCCCGAGGGCGAGGTGGGCTCGATTCCCTCTCCCCTTGGGAGAGGGTGCACGCGCTGGTGAGGGTGCGGGTGACGGTGCACGCGCGGGCGAGGGTGCGGGTGACGGTGCACGCGCGGGAGTGGGTGGCCCCTTATCCCCGCGTCCGCTTCGTCGGGGGGCCCGGCAGCCGGGCCCACACCGCGCCGTCCCGCACGAACGTCTCGTACGCCGTCGTGTCGTACGTGTAGCGGTCGAGGCACTCGCCGGTGACGATGTCGAACACGGCCGAGTGCAGCGGGCAGACGACCTCCCCGGGAAAGACCATCCCGAACGACAGCAGGGCGCCCTGGTGCGGACAGAAGTTGTCCAGCGCGCCCGTGCGCTCCCCGTCCCAGAAGAGGGCGAGCTCCCACTTCCGGTACTTCGGATGCTCGAACTCGATCCCGATGATGAGCTTCTCCTTCAGTTCCTTCAGGGAACAGAGGCGGTACTCGTCCAGGGCTGCGGGGTCCTCCGGGCTGGTCATGCGTTACTGGATCTCCAGCAGCGGCTGACCGGCCTCCACGGCCTGGTTCTTCTTCACCTTCACGCCCTTCACCACGCCGCCGCGGGCCATCCGCACGCTCTGCTCCATCTTCATCGACTCCAGCAGGCAGATCTCGTCGCCGGCCTCCAGCTCCTGCCCCTTCGTCACGGTGACGGAGACGATCTTCCCCGGCAGCGGACAGCGGATCACGCGCTCGTCGCCCTGTGTGATGCCGCGCAGGCCCGGCTGCTCCGCCTTCGGCGCCGAGGCGCGGCGCGCCGGCACCCCGGCGTCCCCCGGGTTGCCGACCTCCACGAGGTACGACTCGCCGTCTACCACCACCTCGACGGGCCGCTGGTAGAGGTCGCCTATCTCGACATCGTACCAATCGTCGTTGACTCGTATGCGTACGCGCTTCACTACGACACTCCGTTGCTGAGGCGGTTCGCCATCGCCATCCGACGACCGTGCATCCGCCACCTGCTGAACTGTATCTCCTGCGGGGACTCCTCTTCCAGCGCGAGCGCCACGGCTATCGCGGCGGCGAGCGCGCTGTTGCGTGCCGGCTCGTTCAGCATCCGCTCCAGGAACGCGTTGTCGAACGCCGCCTCCCGGAACTCGCGGTGCTCCATCACCCGCTTCACCAGCGGGATGTTCACCACCGGCCCCTCGATCACGTACTGGTCCAGCGCCGCGAGCATGTTCGCGACCGCCTCCTCACGCGTCTCGCCGTGAACGATGAGCTTCGCCATCATCGACTCGTAGTACGGCGACACCTCGTAGCCCTGGTACAGCGCGCTGTCGACGCGAACGGCCGGCCCCTCCGGCTCAACGAGAACGTCGACCGTCCCCGCGGTCGGCAGCAGCATCACCGGGTCCTCCGGGTAGATGCGCGCCTCTATCGACGCCCCGTGCTGGCGAACGTCGTGCTGCGTGATCGGCAGGTGCTCGCCCGCCGCGATCCGCAGCTGCAGTTCGACGAGGTCCAGCCCCGTCACCATCTCCGTGACCGGGTGCTCCACCTGCAGGCGCGTGTTCATCTCCAGGAAGTAGAAGCGCTGCTCCTGTGCGTCGTACAGGTACTCGATCGTCCCCGCGTTCGTGTAGCCGATGCTCTTCACGAGCCGCACCGCCGAGTTGAGCAGCGCCTCACGCACCTCCGGCGTCAGCTTGGCGCACGGCGTCTCCTCCACCACCTTCTGGTTGCGGCGCTGCACGGAGCAGTCGCGCTCGAACAGGTGCAGTGCCCTGCCGTACTTGTCGGCGATGACCTGCACCTCCACGTGCGACGCGTTCAGGATGCGGCGCTCCATGTAGACGCGGCTGCTGCCGAACGCGTTCAGCGCCTGGGAGCGGGCGCGCTCCACCGCCTCCCGCACCTCGGACAGCTCGTTGACCACGCGGATGCCCATGCCGCCGCCGCCGTCCGCCGCCTTGATCATCAGCGGGAAGCCGATGCCGCGCGCTATCGCCTCCGCCTGCGCGTCGTCGATCTCGCCCTCGGCGCCGGGGCTGATCGGCACCCCGGCCTCCCGGGCCAGCCTGCGCGCCATGATCTTGTCGCCCATCTGCGCGATGACCCTGGACGTCGGCCCGATGAACGTGAGCCCTTCCTTCTCGACCGACTCGACGAACGACGGGTTCTCGGAGAGGAAGCCGTAGCCGGGGTGGATGGCCTGCGCCTTCGCCCGCTTCGCCGCCTTGATGATGTTCTCGCCGTTCAGGTACGACTCGGACGCGGGCGCCCCGCCGATCTGGATGGCCTGGTCCGCCATCTGCACGTGCTTCGCCTTCGCGTCGGCCGACGAGTAGACCGCGACGGCCTTGATGCCGAGACGCTGGCAGGTGCGGATGACGCGGCAGGCGATCTCGCCCCGGTTGGCGATGAGGACGGTGTCGAACATAGACACCTAGTGTAGTGGCCGCGCCCCTTTCCGGCCAACCGGGGTGTGGTCCGTCGTTCCTGCGGAGGCAGGAACCTCGCCTGGTGTAGGGGCGGTTTTCAAAACCGCCCCTACGTCCTACGCCCCGGACACGCCTGGCCCCTACACCGGATGCCGCGCCTCCCCCGGCCCAAGGGATGCGAGGTTCCTGCCTCCGCAGGAACGACGAAACCCTTGCCCCACAGTTGTACAATCCCGCCATGGGAAAGCTCTACCGCTTCTCCCGGTGGGACGGCACCCAGGAGCCGTTCGACGCCGATGCCGACGCGCTCCTCGACGCCATGGCCGAGGACGTCATCGAGCACGGCGACATCCGGCGCGCCCTCCGCGACCTCATGCGGCGCGGCGCCGACGGCGACGACCAGCGCCTCCCCGGTCTGAACGACCTCCTCGAACGCCTCCGCTCCCGGCGCAACCAGACCCTCGACCGCTACGACCCCGACTCCGTGATGCGCGACCTCAAGGAGCGGCTCGAAGACGTCATCCGCACCGAGCGCGCCGGCACCGACCGCCGCCTCGGCGAGATCGACGACGACCTCGCCGGCATGAGCGACGAGGAGGCGGAGCAGGGGAAGCGGCTGCGCGACCTCTTCAAGCAGCGCGCCGACCGCAACCGCGAGCGGCTGGACCAGCTTCCGGAGAGCACCGCGGGCGCCATCCGCGGCCTGCAGGACTTCGACTTCATCGACCCGGAGGCGCAGCGCAAGTTCCAGGAGCTCATGGACGAGCTCCGCAGGGAGATGCTCGGCTCCGTCGCCTCGGAGATGCGGGAGCAGATCGAGAACATGGACCAGGAGCAGATGGCCGCCATGCGCGAGATGCTGCGCGACCTCAACCAGATGATGCGCGACCGGCTCGACGGCATCGAGCCGGACTTCGACGGCTTCATGGACAAGTGGGGCGCCATGTTCGGCGACGACCCGCCCCGCAGCTTCGACGAGCTCATGGAGATGCTCGCCCGCCAGATGGGCCAGATGCAGTC
>DAOUJK010000002.1:0-3666 GCA_034422795.1 Dehalococcoidia bacterium
GGTAACGAAGACTTCATCTTCAACTCCGATGCAACCTTCCCCGACCGCTTCGACCCCTACGACGAGACCTACTTCAGCGGCAAGTCCGTCAAGCTCAAGGAGCGCCTCACCAAGACCAACTTCGTCGCCAATGTCCGCACCATGGCCCTGGACGACTTCAGCTTCCGGGGGCCGGGGACCAACATGATGGCGATCATGGCCAATGGGCACTTCATCACTCACGTCTCGGAGTTCCCCGGCCAGACCTACAAGAAGGCGCACACCGCCGGCGGCGGCGTCCGCGTCAAGTCCGGCCTCACCTCTGAGGTCGCCTATCTCTTCCTGAATGGCGAGGGGTATGACCTGCAATGGGGGTACGAAGTGCAGCCCGCGCCCGGCGTCCCCTTCGAGCGGATGGACTACAAGGCCGGCACGCTGCTGACTCCCGGCGACGGGTACCACCAGCACTTCAATGCAACGCCCGACCCCATCCGCTACCTCGTGCTCCGCTTCGGCAACCCGTTCCTCGTCGGGAGCGCCGGACGCGAGCCCCCCCAGATTGAATTCGGCGACGAAGACCCCGCGGTCTGGGAACTCTTCGTCGACGAGTTGGCAAAGCGCGGCCTTGAACCCAACATGGACGAGTTCAGAAAGGCCGGGGTGTAGGTCCCTCAGACTGATGCCCAGTTCACAGGAGGTGCAGAGGTATGGAGATCAAGCACGGAGTGATTAGTGCCGACTCCCACGGTGTGCTCGGGCCTGACGCGATGACCTCGCGTATGTCAGCTAAGAGATGGGGCGACAAGATCCCTCACCTCGTTGAGGTTGAGGACGACGGCCGCAAGGTCGAACGGTGGTCCGTATATGGCAAGGTCGGTTCGGGCAACGTTGCCAACTGCCCTGCCGTCATGGGCGAGCCCTTTCCGCACTTCCCTGAACGCTGGGAAGAAGTCCCGGAGACTGCCTTCGTGCCCAGCGAGCGCCTGAAGGCGCTCGACATCGACGGCGTCGACGCCGAGGTCCTCTTCCCCAATGCGCCGTACTTCAGCCTCTACAGCTTCGGCGACGCCGAGTTCGAGATGGACGTCGCGCGGGCCTACAACGACGCGATGGCCGAATGGGCCCAGGAGAGCGACCGGTACCTCCCGCTCGCCACCGTGCCGTTCCTGTGCGGCCCGGAAGCCGCCGCCAAGGAGATCGAGCGCGCCGTCTCCGTCGGCAACCGCGGGGCCAATCTCATGGGAGAATTCCCTGCGCCGTTGCCCCATATCGGCGACCCGGCCTGGGACCCGGTATGGGCCATGTGCGAGTCCCTCGGGGTACCGATACACTTCCACGGCTCGTCGGGCGTTCGCGCAGGGGCGGCGGCCCGATCGTGGAAGGGCTACTCGGAGCGTCAGGCGCACTCCGCATCTACCAGCTGCTCGGCGGTAACGCCCGCCCAGGTCATCCCTCACCTCATCTTCTCGGGCATCACGGAGCGCTTCCCGGACCTCAAGGTCGTCTTCGCGGAAGCCGGGATCGGCGGGCTGAACTACAGCATCGCCGCCATGGACCACGAGTGGGAGACGCGCCACCTCTGGACCGAGGGCATCGCCACTCGGCCAAGCGAGACCGTGCGCCGCCAGATGTTCGTGAACTTCTGGTTCGAGGTCGAAGGCATCAAGCTCCGCTACGACATAGGCGTGGACAACCTCATGTGGGAATCGGACTTCCCTCACGTCGCCTGCTACTACCCCAACTCCGCGGAATCCATCGAGAAGGTCCTTGTCGGCATACCGGAGGACGAGCGCAGCAAGCTTCTCTACGAGAACGCTATTCGGATATACGGGATCAAAGTGGCAGAGCCCGTAACCTAGGGAGCAGGAATGGCGGAACTCAACCGGATTATCAGCATCGACGACCACGTCCAGGAGACACCCGACCTCTGGACCAGCCGCATTTCCAGCCGGTTCGGAGACCGTGCGCCGCGCCTTGTCAACCAGGGAGGGCGGGACGTGTGGGTCGTCGACGGCCAGGAGCTGCTCGGCGGCAGGGTCTGCGCGGCGGGCGGTTTTCTCAGCGACCGCACCGCCCATCCCGACACGTGGGAGGCTGTGCCGACCGCCGCCTACGCACCGGCGGACAGACTCAAAGCGATGGACGCCGGGGAGATAGACCGCTCCGTCTTGTTCCCCACCGTCGGAGGGTTCGCGGGTGAGGCTTTCGGTGCCCTCGATGACCCCGACCTCGAGCTCGCCTGTGTGCAGGCCTACAACGACTGGCTCATCGAAGAATGGGCGGGCGCCAGCGAACGTTTCGTCCCTCAGTGCATGGTCCCGATCGGACCCCCTGACGTCACTGTTGCCGAGATCGAGCGTGCGGTGGGCATGGGGCACCGGGGAGTTGTCTTTCCTTCGATGCCCATGCTGCTCCGCGACGCCCCGCACCTGGCAGACCATGACTACGATCCGGTATGGGACGTGTGCGAGAGGCTGGACGTCCCGGTCTGCATGCACTCGGGAGCAACACCCAGGCTGCACTATGCGGGTTACTCTGGACTGTCTCCCACCCTCCTGGAGGCCATTGAAGCAGTCGAGAAGCCGGTCTCCAGCGTGTTCATCATGTCGGTGATCTCTTTCTCAAAGCTGTTGCTACGCCACCCACGACTCAAGGTCGTACTCGCGGAGAGCGCACTCAGTTGGGGCCTTCTGGCCCTGGAGTGGGCCGATCATCAATTCGAGCACGACGGCCTCCCCAACGAAGGGTACGACCTCAAGCCCTCAGAGATGTTCCGGCGCCAGTGCTACTTCAGCACCTGGTTTGACACCGTCGCCCCGTTCACGCCGTTCGTCGGCGTCGACAACATCATGTGGAGTGCAAACCTCCCCCTGCCGACAACCACGTGGCCGCGTATCCGTCACTCGATCGACCAGACCATGGTCGGCCTGAGTGACGAGGATCGGTGCAAGGTCCTCTCTGGAAACGCGGCTGCCCTCTACAAGCTGGGCGGCTGAATTCTTCCGACTACCTGAGCGGTCGGCCGACGGTCTGGCTCGATTCTCACGCTGAGGCCTGGCTGGTGGCTACTCGGAATGCTGCGGCTCCTCTGGCAGTCGGACCCGTAGCTCTTCGATGAAGCGCTCGATGCCCCGGGGAGCAAGCAATACACGCCTCTGATTGTTCAGTCGCAGGAGCAGGCGTTTACCGGCGACAGGCAGTTCCACCACATCCAGCGACTGGACGTTCGTCAAGGGTATCCGGGACCAGCGAAGGCCGATGTAGCGGATCACCAGCGCGTCAGCGTACAGGTCATACCGGCGGTGGCGCGTGAAGATGAGATAGAGCACCAGGGCCCCGCCAACAACGAGCTGGACCTCGCTTTGGACAACTGCTCCCATTATCAACAGTGCGACACCGAAGAAGCCGGTGAGCCGGTCGCGTGCAGTCAGCGCACGTGAGTCTGAATAGGCTGGTGTCATCCTGCCGAGGAGCTTACACAAGTAGCCCCTGGCCTTCCAGAAGCATCGCCGCGAGCGTGCCTTGGCGCTTCCCTTCGGGACGTGGTTGGCCTCGGCCGCGGCAACTCGGCCTCGCACAAGGAGACCCGCTCACTCCAGCGGGTCTCCTGCTTCATTGCCCGATAGCAAGCGGCCCTCCCCAACCTGGGGAGGGCCGTCTGCATGCTCTCTACTGTCTCACCTTCAC
>DAOUJK010000003.1:0-31083 GCA_034422795.1 Dehalococcoidia bacterium
TGTACTTCTCAGACACGTTGTTTACAGTCGCGAGGCGGGTGGGACCCAGCCGATGCCACTGTGGGTACGGTGATTATTGTAGCGGTCGAGGAACAGGGGGAGGGCAGCCAGGCGTTCCTCGTTTGACATGTAGACGCGTGCGTAGGCCCACTCGGTTTGGAGCGTCTTGTTGAAGGCCTCCGCCTTGCCGTTCGTTTGCGGCCGGAAGGGCCGGGTCCACTTGTGCCTGAGACCGTGTGCCGCCACAGCCGTGCCGAAGACGGTGCTGCGGTAGTTGCCGCCGTTGTCAGTCAGGATGCGCGTGACCTGGACGCCCAGCGACGTGAAATGGGCCAAGGCCCGCTCCAAGAAGCGGACCGTTGTGTGGCTGCGGTCATCCGGCAGCGCCTCGGCATAGGCATAGCGAGAGTGGTCATCCACCGCGACATGGACGTGATCGTAGCCGTGCCGCTTGCGTGAGTTCGGCGCGGAGTTGGTTTCTGCGTACGTTGCGGCGTGCTCCGGCAGGAAGCGCTTGCCGCCGCCGGGCGGGATGCGGCCCAGCTTCTTCACATCGAGGTGCAGCAGATCACCCGGATGGGCGTGCTCATAGCGGACGACCTCGCGCGTGACCCGGTGAAGGCGATCAAGCCGGCTGAGGCCCGCGCGACGGAGCACCGCGTAGGTCGTGGAGGGCGAGATGCCTATTGTCTCGGCGATCCGGTGCGGGCCGAGGCCGGTCTCTTTTCGCAATGCCACGATGCGCTCAGCAACTGACGGCGCCGTCTGCACCGGGGAGCTGCGAGGGCGGCTCAGATCGTCCTCCAATGCTGCGCGGCCCCCCGCATCGAAACGCCGCAGCCACTTATGCGCCGTCGCGCGGGACACATTGAATCGCCTGGCTGCCTCAGCAACCGGATACCCAGCACCACGCACCGTCTGAATCAGGTCCCATCGCGCACGTGGCGTCAAGCGTGCATTAGGATGTGCCATGAGGAGCCTCCTCTGCTTGTGTTGCGATCTTCACCACAACAGCAGCAGAGGTGCTCCTCACCCGTCAACCTGTAAACAACGTCTTTGAGAAGTACAGTTAGGATGGGGGTGACCGGTGGTGGAGCGGGGTTGTCTGATGTAGGGGCGCCCCTTGTGGGCGCCTCGCCCCCTCACCTCGCCCCTCTCCTGAGGGAGAGGGCAAAGCGCTTTAGCGCGCGGGTGAGGGCCCCCGGACGCAGGGCGCAGCCCCCGTCATTCCCGCACCGGCGGGAATCCAGGGTGCGCGGGCAGCGCACGTGGGGAAGTGGAGAGGCGCTTCGCCCCCGCGCCTCGCCCCCTGGGAGAGGAACGCGCTTTAGCGCGCGGTGAGGGTGTAAATTCCCACTGGAGGAAGACCCCATGCGGAACGGATACCGGGTATTCGACGCTGACACCCATCTCCAGCCGTCGGTCGAGACGCTGACGCCCTACATGGACGCGGCGCTCAAGGCTCGGCAGCCAGAGCTTGCGCGGTTCATGCGCGAGGTCAAGATCGGCCGCGCCGGACAGGTGCTGGAACCCCCGTTCACCCACTGGTACCGCTTCGAGAGCAGGGGCGGGTGGGGCAGCGGCAAGCCGCGTCACCTCGGCGAGGCCGGCCCGCGCGAGCAGGAGGAGCGCCACTTCCAGAACTTTCAGGGCCGCATCTACCCCTCGCGCTACTCCGAGGACTGGGACGTCGACACCCGTATCCGCGAGATGGACGAGGAAGGCGTGGACGTCGAGCTCATGGTTCCCGGCTCCTTCACCGGCCACGAGGACCCGAGCGTGGACGCCGGAACGATCGGCGCGCTCCATCGCTTCCTGGACGACGTCTGTTCCCGCTACCCGGACCGCCTCACCTCGCTCATCACCGCGAGTGCGCGGGACGTTGAGAGCGCCGTCACCGAGATCAAGACCTGGGGAGGGTCGCGCTGGGCGCGAGGCATCATCATGGACCTCCCCATCGATTTCCCCGTGGACCATCCGGACCTCCACCCCGTCTGGCGCGCCGCTGACGACGCCGGGCTCACGGTCGTCCATCACAGCTTCGCCTCCGGCTACCCCGGCTACCGCGACCTCTGGGACAATCCCTTCATCGGGCGCACCGCCTCCCACCCCTGGGCCGCGATGCGCATGATCTCCGCCTTCATCGGCGCGGGCCTGCTCGACAGATACCCCAACCTCAACCTCGCCATCCTCGAATCCGGCTTCGGCTGGCTCCCCTTCTGGATGAAACGCATGGAGGACCAGGTCCACTACATGGGCTACGTCGCCGACGGCCTCCGCACCATCGAGGAGTACATGACGGGCGGGCGCTTCTTCGCTGCGGTCGTCCTCCACGAGGGCCCGGAGATGGTGCGGATGGTCTCGGAGATGATGGGCGACCACGTCCTCATGTTCGGCTCCGACTTCCCCCACGCCGAGTCCCGCTTCCCGGACTCCGTGGACGTCGTGCTCGGCTGGGACCAGCTCGACGACGACTTCAAGCGCCGTCTCCTCTGGGACAACCCCGCCGCCTGCTTCCACTGGGACGGCTAGCCAACCCCGTCGTTCTTGTGAAACAACGCGTCCGTCGAGGAACAGTGGCTGGGTGTAGGAGCTCCCGTCATTCCCCGCACTTCAGTGCGCCACCGGCGGGAATCCAGGGTGACCGGGCAGGTCACACGGTGGGGTGTGGTGCGGGGGGTGTCATTTCGAGCGTAGCCGAGAAATCTCTCGGGATGGCCCGGCGTAGGGACGTCTCTCTCGAGGCGCCCGATGCTCCCCTCTCCCTCTGGGAGAGGGGTTGGGGGTGAGGGTTGGCGGGGCGGCGGGTTGTGCAAGGGTCTCGGCGATGAGAGCAGTTGGGGGCGTGAAAGCGCAAGGCATTACGCCATCCTGATGAAGTGTTGCACTTTCGTTTGCGGACTTGAGGCGCGGAAGTACGCGAAAACACGCGCAGCAGGCAGGCGATTTGCACGTTTTTAAACACCCGCGCGTCACTGGATCGTTGCGTTACGCCTCACGCTCCTGTAGTCTGTTACATATGCCTTTTGAATCTCTGTCGGCACGTCCACGTCCCACTAACCGTACCCAGCGACACTCCACTGTTTGTGCTGACTGTAGTACGCCCACAACCGTCCGTTTCCGGCCTCGCCAGGGGAGGCCCATCTACTGCTCTCCGTGCTTCAAGGCCCGCCGCGCCGGTCGTCCTCCTGCGGTCGATGCCCGTGTAACGAAGTTGCCTGCCGCAGACCGGGCCCCTGCCAGTGACGCCGCAGCGAGCGATTCCGTTTTCCCAGGGATCGCGCTGCAGGCGGGCACCAGGGCCGCTATCGCCCGGATGAACATTTCGGAGCCCACGCCCATACAGGAGAAGTCCATCCCTCACCTCCTGTCAGGACGTGACGTGATAGGGCAGGCGCGTACCGGATCGGGGAAGACGCTCGCGTTCGCCGCGCCCCTCGTGGAGCGGTGCGACCCATCCCTCCGGCGGGTGCAGGCGCTGGTGCTCGTGCCCACACGGGAACTTGCGGTCCAGGTGGCCGGCGTAACGGAGACCCTGGCTGCGTCGCGGCGGCTGCGCGTGACGACGCTGTACGGCGGCAGGTCGCTGTTGCCCGAGTCCGATGCGTTGAAGAGCGGCGCCCAGATCGTCATCGGCACGCCGGGCCGCACGCTCGACCACCTGCGGCGAGGCTCGCTCGACCTGCGCTCGCTCTGCTTCCTCGTCCTGGACGAGGCGGACGAGATGCTGGACAGGGGTTTCGCCCACGACGTGGAGGCCATCCTGAGCCGGACGCCCTCCGACCGGCAGACGGCCCTTCTTTCGGCGACTATGCCCGACTGGGTGGCGAAGACCGCTTCCAAGCACCTGCACCACCCCGTCACCGTGGAAGTGGATGCTGGGATGCAGGCCGTGCCCACGGTGGAGCACCTCGTCTACTCGATCGAGAAGGGCGACAAGATAGGGGCCCTGCAAACGCTGCTGGACCAGCGTGACGACGCTCCCATCATCGTCTTCGGCAAGACCAAGCACGGCGTCAAGAAACTGGCGAAACAGCTCGCCGCGTTGGACTATCCGGTCGGGGCGCTCCAGGGGAACCTCAGCCAGAACGCACGCGAGCGCGTGATGACGGACTTCCGCTCCGGCGAAACCCCGATCCTGGTGGCGACGAACGTGGCGGCCAGGGGGCTGGACATCGAGGGCATCGGCCAGGTCATCAACTACGACCTGCCCGACTCCGAGCAGCTCTTCACACACCGCATCGGACGCACAGGCCGCATGGGCCGCTCCGGCGAGGCGGTAACATTCATCACTCCGGAAGAAGAACGGAAGTGGAGCGAGATCCAGAGGGGTCTCGGTCGCCGGTTCAAGCGTGAACCCTGGCGCTCAGTCCATCGGCGAACCGTCGCGTAGCGCCCGTCGCTCCGCGCTCCCTGTGGGCGCCCTGCCTGTCCACCACTAACCACGGGACTGGTATCCTCAAACCCCGAAGGAGGCCCCACTCGTGGAGACCGAACGCATCTTCCCCGGCGTCTGGGAGTTCCGCACCGAGTACGGACGCGATACTGCGGAACTCTTCACCGACGGCGCGATGCCCCACGCCGCGTGGTTCGTCGCGGGCGACCACCCTGCCATCCTCGACCCCGGCCCCAGGTCTATCGCCGAGGAGCTGCTCGACGCCATCCGCAAGCTCGGCCACGACACCGATGCCATCGAGTGGGTCGTGCCGTCGCACATCCACATAGACCATGCGGGCGGCAGCGGCTGGCTCGTGCGGGAGCTTCCCCGCGCAAAGGCCGTCTTCCACACGCGCGGCGCTCCGTTCATGCGCGACCCCGCCCGCCTCATCGCGGGGACCGCGGACGTGTTCGGCGAGACGTGGGAGGCCGTCTTCGGCGACATCCTGCCGGTGCCTGACGAGCGCATGACCACGGTGGAGGACGGCGACACGCTCGACTTCGGCAGCGGCGCGCCCTATCGGGTCGTGTTCATGCCGGGGCACTCACTCGACCACATCGGCGTCTACGACGAGGCGAACGAGGCGCTCTACTGCGGGCACGGCCTCGGCAACTACAAGCCGCCGCGCTTCCTCCCCGATCCGCCGATGACGCTCCCGTACTTCGACGTCGACGCCAGCATCGCCTCCATCCGCAAGGCGCGGGAGCTCGCCCCGAAGTACCTCCTGCCCGTCCACTCCGGCTTCCTCGCCTCCAATCCGGCATTCGCCATCGATGCCGTCGAGCGCATCACCGTCGAGCTCGGCGAGATCATCAAGGAAGGCATGGCCGCGGGGAAGAGCGAGGCGGAGATGGAGGTCGACGTCCGCACTCACCTCTTCGCCGACCCAGCGAAGGCCGACCGCTCCTACATGCCCGTCGTCGTCTCGTACGTGCGCTACTATGAACGCCAGGCCCGCAGGGCGAAGAACGCCTGATCACGGAGGAATGTCCCATGCCGTCGTTCGATGTCGTATCCAAGGTCGATCTCACGGAGGTGGACAACGCTGTCAACGGCGTGAAACGCGAGACGCAGCAGCGGTTCGACCTCAAGGAAACGAAGGCCGGGGTCGAGCGCTCCGGCGGCGCGCTCACCGTCACCGCCGACAACGACCTCCAGCTCCGCCAGATGCACGACCTCATCCACACCTACTTCGCCCGCCGCGACGTCGACAGCGCCGCGCTCGTGTTCGAGACGCCGCAGAAGGCCACCGGCGACAGCCTCCGCCAGCAGGTGACCATCAAGCAGGGCCTGGACGGCGACCTCAGCCGCAAGATCGTCAAGGCCGTGAAGGGCACGAAGATTCGCGTGCAACTGGCGATACAGGGCGACGAGCTGCGCGTCTCCGGCAAGAAGCGCGACGACCTGCAGGAAGTCATCGCCTTCATCAAGGAGATGGGCATCGAGCAGCCCCTGCAGTACGTCAACTTCCGCGACTGAGGCTTTCCCGCCTTTCTCCGTCATCCTCCGTCATTCCCGCGAAGGCGGGAATCCAGGGAGTGGCGCAGCGCGCTGCTCGCGGGTGGCTGGGTGCCTGATGTAGGGGCATCCCTTGTGGGTGCCCTTCGGGGCCAGACGCTCCCTACAAGGGGAGAGGGTACTGCGGTGGGGCGGTATGGGTGGGGGTTTGTCATGTTGAGCGGAGCGGAGCGAAGCCGAAACATCTCTCGGGCTGTGTGGTCCCGTCCCCCTTGATGGGGGAAGGTCAGGAAGGAGGTGAGGGTTGCCCCCCTAGTCTGACATCCAGGTCAGGACGCGCTCGGGCGTCAGGCGCAGGATCACCGAGTGCTCGTCGTACACGTCGGCCAGGAACTGCTGGGCGTTGTCACCCATGTAGCGCCGCGCTATCGACAGCCCCGTCTCCGCCACGCCTTCCGACGTGACGGCGACCGGTCCCTCCGCCGACACGTACATGTACGGCTCGTCGTGCGTCGAGATGGTGATCGCCGCGCGGTTGTGGCGTTCGAGATTCTTGACGCGCTGGGACCGGCCGCTCGTGAAGATGAGGAACTCGCCGTCCGCGTACTCGTACCAGATCGGGATGGCGTGAGGGGAGCCATCCGCCCGCAGCGTGACCATCACCGCGACGAGCGGTCGCTCCAGGAACTCGGCCATCTGTTCGGGCGTCAGGTCGCTCATTGCACTGTTATCGTCTGCCCGCCGTCGACCACGAGCGCGTGGCCTGTCACGAACGACGATTCCTCCGACGCCAGGAAGAGTACGCAGTACGCGACCTCCTCCGGCTGTCCCATGCGGTGCAGCGCCGCGATGCGCTGCGCCGACGCCTCCCGCTGCTCCGCGTCGATGGGGCGCGGGCGCGGCGGGAACTCGCGGATGCGGTTCGTGTCGATGGGGCCGGGGCAGACGCAGTTCACCCGTATCTCCGGCCCGTAGTCCACCGCGAGCTGCCGCGTCAGGTTCACCAGCGCCGCCTTCGTCGCGCTGTACGACGGATAGCGCGGGCTCGCCCTCAGTCCGAAGCTCGACGCCGTGATCACGATGTTCCCGCTCCCCTGCTCCATGAAGTGTGGCAGCGCCGCTCGAACACCGTGGTAGACCCCGTACAGGTTCAGGTTGATGACGTGGTCCCACGCCTCGTCGGACATCTCGTGGATCTTCTGCCGCACGCCGGTGCCCGCGTTCAGGAACACCACGTCCAGCCCGCCGAACCGGTCGATGGCCGCGCTCACCATCTCCTCGCACACCGCCTTCTGCGACACGTCGCCCAGCAGGAAGTGCGCCTCGCCGCCGTCGGCCTCGATGAGCCGGTCCGTGCGCGGGTCGCCGCGCTCCGCCATGTCCGCGCAGACGACCTTCGCTCCCTCGCGGGCGAACAGCCGGGCAGTCGCCCTGCCGATGCCGCTCTCGGCCCCGGTCACCACTGCCACCTTCCCGCTGAGCCTGCCGAGCCCGGCTCCCATCCGCAAGTGCTCGCCAGCGTTGTTCGTCATCGGCGCTCCCTCCGCGTGATGCCCGGCCAGTCTAACGCAAGCGCGGATGGGGCGCGGGTTGGGCGGTGCGGGCAGGCGTTGAACGGGGCTGGGGAAGAACGTGCCCCATAGGTACTATAATAGGGACATCCTTAGCCGTGATGCTTGAGTGCGCATCTTCACCTACAAGCGATTACGTGAGTTCTGGGAAAGTCACCCGGATGCCAAGCACCCACTGCTCGCCTGGTACAAGGAAACGGAGAACGCGGATTGGGATACGCCGACCGCTGTGAAGTCACGGTATCCCAACGCCAGCGTTATAAAGAACAACCGCATCGTCTTCAACATCAAGGGCAACGACTACCGGCTGGTCGTCCATATCAACTACCCGTACCGGTCGGTGTACGTACGGTTCCTGGGCACTCACGCCGAATACGACAGGGTCGACGCGGAGGAGGTGTAGTCATGGTCTCCGTCAAACCGGTCCGCACTGAGGCGGACTACGATGCTGCCGTGGCGCGCATCGGGGAGTTGATGGACGCCGCGCCCGGCACTCCTGAAGGTGAGGAGCTCGACCTTCTGGGGGACCTCGTCATCCTCTACGAGTCGAGATACGTGGAGAAGGAGTTGCCCAGCCCCACCGCCGCTATAGAATTCCGCATGGAGCAAGCTGGGCTGACTCCGCGCGACCTCGTGCCGCTCATCGGCAGCCATGCCGAAGTGTCGGAGGTTCTCTCGGGTAAGCGGGACATCACCATGCCCATGGCCAGGGCGCTCCACAAGCACCTGGGCATACCCGCCGACGTCCTCCTCCAGGCGCAAGACCCAATGACTGACCCGGGATCGGTTGCAACGGGAAGGGGCTGATGTCGAACGTGAGAGCGATTGGCTGGGGATGATGGATTCGAACCATCGTTACCTGATCCAGAGTCAGGCGGCCTACCACTAGCCGAATCCCCAAGGCCTAGCAACCATCATAGCAAATGGGCGCTGCCGACGCCCTACAGCACTCCCAGCGCGGCCCCCAGCCGGGAGACGCAGCGCTCCTTGCCCAGCACGGCGAGCGTGTCGAACAGCGGCGGCGCGGCGGTGCGTCCCGTCACCGCGACCCGTATCGCCCCGAACAGCTGCCCCGTCTTGACCCCCAGCCCCTCCGCGAGCGCCCGGTACGCCGTCTCGAGGGCGGCGATACTCCAGTCGTCCACGTTCTCTGCTGTGGCGAGCGCCGCTTCGAGCAAGGCGCGCGTCGTATCAGCGTCCAGTCCCTTCGGCACGAGCGCCGACGCGTCGTAAGACAAGCGCTCCTCGAAGAAGAACGACAGCATCTCCGGCGCCTCCGACAGCCGCTTCAGGCGCTCGCGCTCCAGCGGCACGATGGAAGCGAGGTAGTCCCGGTCCACCGGCAGCGCGTCGGCGGGCAGCCCGGATGCAGGGTCTTCGAGCCACGGCACGAGCGCGTCCGCCAGCGCGTCGTCGTCCATGCCCCGGATGTAGAGGCCGTTGAACCAGTCCAGCTTCTCGATGTTGAACACCGCGGGGTTCGCCAGGATGCGCTCCGGCGTGAAGTGGCGGACGAGGTCGGCCTTCGAGAACACCTCGCTCGTCTCATCGAGCGACCAGCCGAGGAGAGCGAGGAAGTTGAACATGGCTTCCGGCAGGTAGCCCATGTCGCGGAACTCGAGTACGGACGCCGCGCCGTGACGCTTGCTCAGCTTGGAGCGGTCCGGCCCCAGGATCAGCGGCAGGTGCACCAGCACCGGCATCTCGTAGCCGAACGCCTCGTACAGCAACCTGTGGCGCGGAGCGCTCGGCAGCCACTCCTCCGCCCGCATCACGTGCGTTATCTCCATCAGGTGGTCGTCCACCACGTTGGCGAGGTGGTACGTGGGGTAGCCGTCCGACTTCAGCAGCACGAAGTCGTCCAGCAGCGAGACGTCGAACGTCACCTCGCCGCGCACGAAGTCGTCGACCGTGATAGTGCCCTCGGTTGGCATCTTGAACCGCACGACGGGCGGGTTGGGGTTCTCCTTGCGCGCCTGCTCGGCCCCCTCCAGCTTGCGGCAGCGCCGGTCGTAGCCCGTCGGCTGGCGCGCCTGCTGTCGCTCCTTCCGCACCGCGTCGAGCCGCTCCGGTGTGCAGTAGCAGTAGTACGCCTTCCCCTCCGACAGCAGCCGCTCTGCGTGCTCCCGGTACAGGTCCAGCCGCTCCGACTGCACGTACGGCCCGTGCGGCGTGTCCGACCCGGGTCCTTCGTCCCAGTCGAGGCCGAGCCACCGGAGCGCATCCAGGATGGCGTCGAGGGAGCCGGGGACGAGGCGCGCCTGGTCGGTGTCCTCGATGCGCACGATGAACGTACCGCCGGTGTGCCGGGCATACAGCCAGTTGAACAGCGCCGACCTGATGTTGCCGACGTGCGGGTCGCCGGTGGGGCTCGGGGCGTAGCGGACGCGGACCGTCATGGGTCAGCTCTTGGTGGACGGCAGGAACGGCGCGAGCTTGTCCATGAGCGAGGAGAGCGTGCGCGTCTGTATCCAGACGTCGCCACTGCCCGTGAACTTCAGCACCAGCCCTTCGCCGCCGGCGATTAGCGAGCCGAGGCCGCCGACCTTGCCGACCGAGTACTGCACGTTGTCCGTGAAGGCGACGACGTGCCCGGTGTCGACGACGAGTTCGCTGCCGGGCTGGATGGAGAGCTTCTTGATGGCGCCGTAGGAGTTGACGTGCACGGTGCCCTGGCCGCCCTCGGCGTACGCGCGCAGGAAGAAGATCTTCTCCCCGCTGAACATGCCCTTCATGCCCTGGAACTTCGCGTCCGTGGACACGTTGTCCGTACACGCGAGGAACGAACTGCCCTGGATGAAGAGGTCCTGTCCCGGCCACAGCTCGTGCGAGAAGATGTCGCCCGGTGTCGGCGGCGCGAGGCTTATCCAGCCGCCGCCTGGCCCTGCGGTGAATGTGTTCAGGAAGAACGACTCGCCGCCCAGCATCCGCTTGAACCCGCCGAACAGTCCGCCGCCTCCGCCCATGCCCGTCCGCATCTCCAGCCCCTGCTGGGCCGCCATCGCCCCCGGCTCCGCCTTGATCGACTCTCCAGCCGAAAGCTCCGCTGTGAGTATCGTGAAGCTGGGGTCGAATTCGATCGTCGTCTTCATCCGGTCACGTCCTCCTCGTCTGCATCTGCGGGGCCACTCCCCACAAGGTCAGTCTATCACCGTGTTGTTCCCCCCTCGCCCCTTGGGAGAGGGCAACGCGCTTCAGCGTGTGGGTGATGGTTCCCCCTCTCCCTTGAGGGGAGAGGAACGCGCTTTAGCGCGCGGAGAGGGTGAACCCGGACGCGAGGCGCAGCCTCCGTCGTTCCTGCGCAGGCAGGGAACCTCGCCCGGTGTAGGGGCGCCCCTGGCGGGGTGCCCCGTTCCACCTCGCCCTCTGGGAGAGGTCGTCGCGCAACAGCGCGGCGGGTGAGGGTTATTCCCCTCGCCTCTCACACCCCGATGCGCTATGCTTGGTGCGTTAAGAGCAAAGCCACCACGAGCAGGAGGCGACCGCATGCTTACCGCGGAGCAGAACGAACGACTTACTCGCGTAGGCCCCGGCACCCCGATGGGCGAGTTGATGCGCCGCTACTGGCACCCCATCGCCGCCAGCGTCGAGCTCGACGCCGACAACCCCACCAAGGAGGTGCGCCTGCTGGGCGAGGACCTCGTCCTCTACCGCGACGCCAGCGGCACGGTAGGCCTCATCGAGCCCTCCTGTGCGCACCGCAAGGCCAACCTCTCCTACGGCATCCCGGAGGAGAACGGCATCCGCTGCGCCTACCACGGCTGGATATTCAACGAGACCGGTCAGTGCGTGGACCAGCCGTCCGAGCCGGAAGGCTCCAAGTTCAAGGACAAGGTGCGCATCAAGGCGTACAAGGCGCAGGAGCTCGGCGGTGCCGTCTTCGCCTACATGGGGCCGGAGCCGGCGCCCCTGCTGCCGCGCGTCGACGTCCTCGTCTGGCCCGGCGTCCGCCGCACCCAGTCGATCATGCTGCCGTGCAACTGGCTGCAGTGCCACGAGAACTCGCTGGACCCGCTGCACTTCCAGTGGCTGCACCGCTACTGGGGCGGCTGGATCATGAACCGCGACAAGCCCCCGGAACTGCGCGACGCGTGGAACGCCCGCATCGGATCGCGCGGCGCAGACCACCGCAAGATCGGCTTCGAGGTCACGGACTACGGCGTCATCAAGCGCCGCCTCGTGGGCGACGAGACCGAGCAGGACGACCACTGGCAGATGGGGCACCCCATCCTCTTCCCCAACATCCTGCACATCACCTCCAATCTCCAGTACCGCGTACCCGTGGACGACACCCACACCCTCCACTTCGTCATCGATCTCCAGCCGCTCGAACCCGGGGAGCAGCAGCCGGACGTGGTCACCCACGAGCGAGTCCCCGCCTACGATGAGCGGGGCCGCATCAAGGCCGACTGGGTGCTCGGGCAGGACCAGGCCGCGTGGATCATCCAGGGCTCCATCACCGACCGGACGACCGAGCGGCTCGGCGTTTCGGACGTCGGCATCATCATGTTCCGCCGCATGCTGGAGGAGCAGATGCAGATCGTCGAGAGCGGCGGCGATCCGATGAACGTGCACCGCAACCCGGACGAGAACGAGATTCTCATCTACCCGGTGGAGCACTTCGAGTACCCCGGCTACGAGGGAGGGTTCCGCGGGCCGTTCAAGGACATCGTGGTCAACAACACCGTCGAGGCCGAGCTCTCCGGCACAGGCGCGAAGCTGGCGGAGTGGGACGGCATCGAGATCGATGACCCCGCCAAGCTGGGGTCCAAGGGGCGTCGCGGTCGCCTTGTCGGCGACGTCATCTAGCGAGTCGTACACATCACGCTGACCAGGGGGCTCGCCATAGGCGAGCCCTCCGTCGTTCCTGCGTAGGCCCGCGCTTAAGCGCGCAGGTACCCGTCACTCCCGCGAAGGCGGGAATCCACGCGACCGATAGGTCGCACGTGCGCAGCAGGGCACGCGGTGGGGCGTGGTGAAGTGGGGTGTCTGGTGTAGGGGCATCCCTCGTGGGTGCCCTGTTCCCCCCCTCGCCCCCTGGGAGAGGGCAACACGCTTCAGCGTGTGGGTGAGGGTCTCCTCTCCCTTGAGGGGAGAGGTCGCAGTGCGCCTGCGCGGCGGGAGAGGGTGGACCGGCACAGCGCCGCAGGTGCTGTCATTCGAGCGAAGCCGAAACATCTCTCGGGCTGTCCCCCCCCCCCCTCGCCCCCCGGGAGAGGGCAACACGCGCCAGCGTGTGGGTGAGGGTTCCCCCCAACACTTGAACCTCCCGCTGTCGCACGCTACGCTGCCCGGGTCGTCCGTTGTCATGGAAAGGAGGGCCATATGGAAGCGAAAGGCGTGCGCTCGTGGAACTACAGCGTCGCCGACCTCGAAGACTCGGTGCGGTTCTACCGGGAACTCTTCGGCGCCGAGGTCACGACGAGGCACCAGGTGCGCGGCGTCGACGTCGTGCGGCTCCGTGTGGGCGACTTCGCCATCGGGCTGTTCGATGGCTCAGGCGGCGATAACGAGGGCGTTCCTCACCACACCTTCGCCATCGACGGGCCGAGCGATCCTGCTGAGATGCAGCGTGAGCTCGAGGGGCGCGGCTTTGTCGTCGACCACGTCCGGGAGCACCGCGACGGAGCGGGCTACTCGCTCTACGTCGACGACCCGAGCGGCAACCACCTGGAGCTGTCCGTCGGGCAGGGCTGAGCCATCGTCATGCCCCCGGCCATCGTGGTCCTCGGCAGCATCAACATGGACCTGGTCGGGACTGCCTCGCGGCTGCCGTCGCCCGGCGAGACCGTCCTCGGCGGCGACTTCTCCACCGCGCCGGGCGGCAAGGGGGCCAACCAGGCGGTCGCGGTGGCCCGCATGGGCGCATCGGTGCGGATGATCGGCCGGGTGGGCGCCGACGCGTTCGGCCCGATGCTCCTGGACAACCTCAGCGCCAACGGCGTCGACGTGACCGGCGTCATGGAGGACCCCGACGCCGCATCCGGTGTGGCCATAGTCCTGCTCGACGCATCCCGCGAGAACCGCATCCTGGTGGCCAGCGGCGCGAACATGCGCTGCGACGACGCGCAGATCGACGCCGTGAAGTCGGCGATGGAAGGAGCGGACGCGCTTATGCTCCAGTGCGAGATACCGCCGGCCACGTCGCTCAAGGCGGCTCGTATCGCGCGAAGGATGGGCGTGCGCGTCGTCTGGGACCCCGCTCCCGCCGACGCCTTTCCACCGGAGGCGTACGCAGTCGCTGACGTGATCACCCCGAACCAGGCTGAGGCCGCCGCCCTGACCGGCATCGACGTCAACGACGCTGTGTCCGCCGAAGCTGCAGCCCGCGCCCTTGTCGCACGCGGCGTAAGAGCGGTCGTCGTCAAGCTCGGCGAGGCCGGCGCGTTCTACCTGTCGGGCACCGATACCTTTGCCCTGCCGAACGCCGCCACCGTCTACCAGCCGGACGCCCACAGCGGCTACGTACCGCCCTTCGAGGTCGAGGCGGTGGACACCGTAGCGGCGGGCGACGCCTTCGGCGCTGCCATGACCTGCGTCCTCGCCGATGGCAAACCGCTCGGGGAGGCGGTCCGATACGCCGCCGCTGCGGGCGCGCTCGCCGTCACCCGCCCCGGCGCGCAGGACGCCATGCCCGCCCGCGCCGAGGTGGAATCGCTCCTGCGTTCAGGCTGATGGCACATCCCACCTCGCCCTCTGGGAGAGGTCGGCGCGCATGCGCGACGGGTGAGGGTGAACGGGCGAGGAGCGGGGCGCCCGCCTGGTGTAGGGGCATCCCTTGTGAGCGCCCTTCGCCCCCCTCTCCCTTGAGGGGAGAGGAACGCGCTTTAGCGCGCGGAGAGGGTGGACCGGACGCGGGGCCAGCCCCCGTCATTCCTGCGGAGGCAGGAATCTCGCATCCCACCTCGCCCACTGGGAGAGGTCGACGCGCTTGCGCGACGGGAGAGGGTGAACCGGCGGTGTGGGTGTGGGGCTTGTCATGCTGAGCGGAGCGCAGCGGAGCCCGCGCTTTAGCGCGCAGCATCCCCTCGGGCTGTCTGGCCCCCCTCGCCCCCTGGGAGAGGGCAACACGCGCAGCGTGTGGGTGAGGGTTGCCGCCGACAGTGCTAATCTTCCCGTGCGGAGAAGGGGGTGACGCCATGCAACGCTCGAACGGTTCACTGACCATCCACGCGGGGCGGGTCCTCGACGGCACCGGCGCAGCTGCTGCGACAGACATCATGGTGCGTATCGAGGGGTCGCGCATCGCGGCCGTGACCCCCGCTTCCGACGCTGCTCCGCCGGACGGGCAGGTCCTCGACTTCTCCAACGCGACGCTCCTGCCGGGCCTGATCGACTGTCACACGCACACGAATATGCCCGGCGACGGCAGGCGCGGTGAGGACGTGCACCTCGTTGACGACGACGCCATCCGCCTCCTGCGCTCGGCGCACAACGTGGGGCGCGCCCTCGAAACGGGCGTGACGACGGTCTGCGACTGCGGCGGCTGGAACCAGACCACCTTCCGTCTCAAGGACGGCCTCGAGCAGGGCGTGGTCCACGGCTCCCGCGTCCTCGCCTCCGGCCGCCCCATCACCGTCAGTGGCGGCCACTGCTGGTTCATGGGCTCCGAGGCCGACGGCGTGGACGGCGTCCGGCACGCCGCGCGTCTGCTCATCAAGGAAGGAGCAGACTTCCTCAAGGTGATGGCGACGGGCGGGAGCACACTGGGCAGCGACCCCTTCCGTCCGCAGTTCTCCCCTGAGGAGTTGAACACCATCTCGCTGGAAGGACACCGCCGCGACCGCAAGGTCGTCGCCCACTGCCGCTCGAACGAGGCCATGCGCATGGTCGTCGACGCCGAGTACGACGCCATCATGCACGGCTGGTTCACCGACGAGCACGGCGCGCGGGTCTTCGACGAACATCTCGCCGCCGACATCGCGGCGCGCGGCATATGCGTGAACCCCACGCTGCAGATCACCCGGAGCCGCATCCCTATCCTTCAGGCGCGCGTGGATAACGGGACTGCTACCGAGGAAGAGACGGCGATGCTGGACCGGATGCGCCGTGGCCACGCCACGACCCTCGAGCAGGTGGGCAAGCTGATCGAGCACGGCGTCCAGCTGATGGCCGGGTCCGACTGCGGCTGGGGCGTCTACCCGTTCGGGCGCTTCGACCTCGAGCTCGCTGCGATGGTGGACGCGGGCCTCACGCCCGCCGGGGCCATCGCATCGGCGACGGGAGGCAACGCACGGGCGCTCGGCATCGACGACACGGTCGGCACGATCGCGCCCGGCAAGGAGGCGGACCTGCTCATCGTGGACGGCAATCCGGACGAGCAGATCTCCGACGTCTCGCGCGTGCTCGCCGTCGTGAAGGCCGGGCGGATCGTCGTCAACAACGCTGCCTGACCCCGCCGCATCGTCATTCCCGCGGAAGCGGGGAGCCAGAGTGGCCGTCAGGCCACACGTGGGCCGTCGATCGTGCGTGGGCCGGGCCGCTGCCTGCTACGGCCTGAACAGCGCCATGCACTTGTTGGAGTTGAACACGTAGGTCTCGACGTAGTCGAGGACCTCCGGCTTCCGGCCCAGCTCCCCCATTGCGCCCAGCAGGCAGGCCCAGTTCAGCAGCTCCTGCTGGCCCGCAGACTCGATCTCCTCCGTGGAGACCCGCCCCCAGGCGTCGTAGTCGCCTGCGGCGAGGGACTCGAACATCGCGCGGTCGGACTCGAGGTCCGGCCAGAGGAAGTAGTTCTTGTCGGTGAGGAAGGCGTGAGACCAGCTTGACGACGCCACCAGCGCCACGCGCCACGGGCTCTCCTGGAGCGCCCGGGCCAGCGCCGCTCCCACCTGCATGCAACGCCTGGGTGATGGCCCGGGGGGGTCGGGCTCCAGGTACACGCCGTCCCGCTTCTGAGGCAGGGCCCCGCCACGGTTGCTGATGACCTTGCTCCCATAGCAGTTGACCATGAGCGGCACTACCGGTACGTCGAACCCCTCGCGGTCGTAGTCCAGGTACAGCAACGTGTTCAGGATCGAGTGGGGCAACCCCGGGGTGTGCAGCGGCTTGTAGGCGTAGGCCATGTCCACGCCCTGCTCGATCAGCTGGCCAGCGAGCCACCGTGCCGCCTGGGCGTGGCCACGATAGCTGAAGACCTTGTCCACCGGCTCGTCCCAGGCGTTGCGGCTGCCGGCCGCATAGCCCCTCGTGAACGGAGTCGACTCCGAGTCTTCATACGCCAGGATGCAGAAGGGCGGGATGATGTCGTCCCTGAAGTTCTCGTACTGGTCGTCGCCGAGTATCAGGATGAAATCAGGGTTGAAGGCCTCGATCTCGCTCTTGACCGCCCGGAAACTGCTCACCAGCCGCTCCCGGTGAGCGGTCGCCGATGCGACGCCCTCGTCTTCCCCGTACTCGACGCGCATCGGTTCCGGCCAGTTGGTCGGGCTCTTCATGTGCTGGGGGACGCGCTCGTCATACTTGAGCGTGGTGTGGATGACGAACTTCTTCTCCTCGTCGGCCACCAGCATCGGTGGGTAGTGGGTCACTCCTGCGCCAAGGATCTCAGCCATCTTCGACCTCCCTTCCTGCGTCGCTATAGCTCGGAGCCGTCTCAGTACACGCCGGGGAAGATACGATACTTCACCCGCGCTTGGTACTCTGCCCATCTCTCGGCGCCGTACTTCTCGGCGCAGTGCTTGTCGTCGTCGCGTTGGCGGGACGTGAACAGCGAGACGATGAAAACGAAGTAGACCCATGCCCAGGGGTTGCCGAAGTGACCGAACACCAGCGCGATCGACAAGGAGAGGAACCCTTCGCCCATGTAGTTGAAGTGGCGGGCGACGCCCCAGAAACCGCTGTACAGGATCTTGCGCTCGCCGGCCTCGATGTACTTCGGCTCGATGAGTCCCAGGAACTTCCGGTCCGGCCACCGCTTGAACGTGTACTTCTGCATGTTCGCGCCGCGCGAGATGCTCCATCCGAACAGGAACAGCCCGGCTGTTCCGATGAGCCAGACGTACGTCCACGGCGCTGAGAACCCGGGGTCCGGGTGGGCGGCCATGCCCCACAGCGGCAGGATGAACAGCCACCCGTAGACCACGAGGCCGCCCCAGAACAGCATGAATCCGAGCCGCTCGTGGATCAGGTCGTAGGTATAGAGCTGCACGCGTTCGAACACGAAGTAGTCCAGTATGTAGAACGTGAAGAACGCCGCGTACAGGAAGACGCCCGGATTGGCGTCGCCGCCGAAGCGGTCGTAGTGGTACGCCGCCCCGGACAGGGCGTTGAGCGACAGCATCGTCCCGCCGACCACGTAGAACCACATCTTGATGTCGAGGCGGTCTTTGAACAGCGAGATCTCCCGCACCCGCCCGGTCCACAGCTCCGCGAGCGGGCCCTTTCGCGCGCCTTCCGGTTGCGTCTGGGTGAACACCGCCAGGAGCGCGAAGATGAGAGTGAAGACCGTTCCGCCGGCCACGGAGTAGACCGACGCCCGGTAGAACCACTCGCGCGGCATACCTGTGATCTCGGTGGCCCATACGATGAGCGCGAGCGCGAACACCAGGATGCCGTTCAGCCGGTAGCTGCGGGGCTGACCGGTCTGCTCGTCGGTGACGTAGCCGGGGACCCGTCTCGCAGGCAGGACGGTCTGCGCCGCGGCGAACACTGCGAAGATGATCAGCGGCGTGAAGAACCCCCAGACCGCCTCCGCCCCGGTGAGCTCGAAGAGGTGCTCGATGCCAAGCCATTCGATCAAGACGGGATGCTCCCTTCTCCGATGACGCGGCCATTATGGAGACGGGCGTGGAGGCGGTCAACGACAGACGGAGCCTTGTCATGTTGAGCGAAGCCGGAGGCGAAGTCGAAACATCTCTCGGGCGTCTGGTTCTTTGCCCTCGATGGGGGAAGGTGAGGATGGGAGTGAGGGCCCTGCGGCGCGGACGGGAGGCGCAGCCCACGTCATTCCTGCGAAGGCAGCAATCTCGCTCCCACCTCGCCCCCTGGGAGAGAGCCTGCCCTGAGCCTGCCGAACGGGTCGGCGCGCTTGCGCGGCGGGTGAGGGCCCTCGGCGGAGCGTGGGGTGGTGTCCGATGCAGGCGCGTCCCCCGTGGACGCCCGGTGATCCCACCTCGCCCTCTGGGAGAGGTCGGCGCGCTTGCGCGGCGGGTGAGGGCCCCCTCCACCGCCCGGTATCTCTGCTATGCTCGCTCCCGACGCGTCAGGAGGGGAGGTTCCGCCATGACCACGCGCCAGCTGCCTACCGAAGAGGAGGTGCTCGGCTACTTCGAATCGCTCAGCAACTGGGGGCGCTGGGGCGAGGACGACGAGATCGGCACGCTCAACCTCGTCACGCCGGAGAAGCGCAGGCAGGCGGCGGCGCTCGTGAAGGAAGGCATCAGCATCGGGTGCTCCCGCCCCGTAAGCACGCAGTACGCGCTCGATCAGCCGGTAACGCCCGTGCACTTCATGGTGGACAGTGGCGAGGTGTACTGCCTCGACGACGAGAGGGAGTGGACGACCCAGAGCTCGGCGGACTACTTCGGCATGGCCATCCACGGCCCCGGCCAGACCCACCTGGACGCGCTCTGCCACCAGTTCTGGCAGGGGAAGATGTACAACGGACGCCCCTCCAGCCTCATATCGTCCGGCGGCAAGGCGGCGTTCGGCGCGGTTGACGGCATGAAGGACGGTCTCGTCACGAAGGGTGTGCTGCTCGACCTCGCGAAGATGCACGACGTGCTCTGGTACGAGCCCGGCGAGGCCGCCTACGTGGACGACCTGGAGGCTGCGGAGAAAGCCCAGGGCGTGCGCGTAGAAGAGGGCGACGCGCTCCTTCTGCGCTTCGGCTGGTCGAAGCGGCGCTACATGCTCGGCCCGGTGCCCCGTGACGGCGGACGCGCAGGGCTGCACGCCTCCTGTCTGCCCTGGCTGCACGAGCGCGGCATCTCTGTCCTGGCGTGCGACAGCGCGCAGGAGGTGCGGCCGACCGGCTACGACCGCTTCTTCGGCCCCATCCACTCCGTCGGGCAGGTCGCGATGGGACTCTGGCTGGTGGACAACGCAGACTTCGAGGCGCTCGCTGAGGCCTGCGCGCAGACCGGGCGCTACGAGTTCATGTTCACCGTTGCGCCCATGAATTTCCCGCTGGCGACGGGCTCTCCCCTGAACCCGATCGCCGTCCTCTAGCATGGAGCGTCGTCGTTCCCGCCCCGCTCATGGTGAGCCTGTCGGACCACTCGTCGTTCCTGCGCAGGCAGGGACCTCGCAGCCCCCGCGTCGTTCCCGCCCCCTTCGTCATTCCCGCGAAAGCGGGGATCCAGCGTGCCCGACAGGGCACACCGGTGGGGCGTGGGCGCCGGGTGGGCCTGTCATGCTGAGCGCAGCGCAGCGGGATCGAAGCATCCCTCGGGGGCTGTCTGGTGTAGGGGCGTCCCTCGTGGGCGCCCTGTTTGCCCACCTCTCCTGGGGGAGAAGTCGTCGCGTAGCGGCGGGCGAGGGCTCTCGGCGGAGCGTGGCGCTGTCTGGTGTAGGGGCGTCCCTTGTGGGCGCTCAACGGGGAGCGCCCTAGCCCATGGACGCTATCACCACGGCGCTCGGCTACCTCGTCGACCCCACCTACTGGGTGGTGCTCATCAGCGTCGTGTTGCTGGCCGCCGTCGCGAGCGCCATCCCCGGCATGAACGCCTTCCTGGTCATGGCGCTAGCCTTCCCGTTCCTCCTCTTCGAGGTTGAAGAACCGGCCATCGGACTCGTCGCCCTGGCGACCATCAGCGGCGTCAGCAACACCCTGGACTCGGTGCCCGCCATCCTCATCGGTCAGCCGAGCGCAGCAACGCAGGTGACCTTTCTGGAAGGCCATCAACTGGCCCGGAAGGGGCGCGCCGCGCACACCCTGGGAGCGGTCTACGCCGTCTCTGCGCTGGGCGGCATCGTCGGAGCGGCGCTGCTGACCATCGCCATACCCGTTGCGCGTCCGTTCGTGCTCCGGTTCGGCTTCCCGGAGATCGCGGCCACCGGCATGGTCGGCATCGTCATGGTCATCGTGCTGAGCCGGGGCGTGATGGTGCGGGGCCTCATCTCCGCGCTCGTGGGGATGTTGCTCGGCATCATCGGCTCCATGGGAAGACTCACGGTGGACCCGTTCGTGAGCATGCCGCTGGTGCCGTTCATCATCGGCCTGTTCGCGCTCCCTGAGCTCGTCGACCTGATGATGAGCCGCCGTCCCGTGGCGGCGGAGGGTGCCAGCTTCGGCAGGGGCGAGGTGCTCCGCGGCGTAGGCTACGGCATCTCACGCTGGAAGGTAACGGTGCGCCAGTCCGCTTTCGGCGTCTTCCTCGGGGCGATCCCTGGTGTCGGCTCCGCCGTGGTGGACTGGCTGAGCTACGCGTTCGGCATCATCCTTGCGAAGGACCGCTCGGAGTTCGGCAAGGGATCGCTGGACGGCGTGCTCTTCGCCGAGTCCGCCCAGAACGCGAAGGAGGCGGGAGCGGCGCTGCCCACCCTGGCGCTCGGCGTTCCCGGCGCGCCGACGTGGGCGCTCGTCGTGACGGCGATGATCCCGTACGGCATCGCGCCCGGCCCCGAGATGCTGGGCTCGCAGGCCCACATCACCATCCTGCTCGTCATCACGCTGGCCCTGGCGAACCTCATCATCTCCGGCATCGGCGTCGGCGTCACCGGCATCCTCGCTCGCCTGACCGCCGTCCCGTACCCCATCATCGGCGCCATCGTCATCCCCGTCGCGCTGCTCTCGACGTTCGTGGACACGACGAGCTGGCGCGGCATCCAGATCGCGCTCGGCGTCGGGGCCATGGGGCTCGTGATGAAGCGCTACAACTGGCCGAGGCCCCCCATGATCCTCGGGTTCATCCTCGTCGACGTCATCGAGCGGAACCACTTCAACGGGGTCAGCATCCACGGCTACGCCGGCTCGCTCACCCGCCCGATCACCATCGTCATCCTGCTCATCGCGATCACGGTCGGTGCGGTGCTCCTGCGCTCCGTGTCACGCATGGAGCGCGAGACGGAGATCCCGGTGGAGGAGTCGGGACCGGAGAGCGGCGCGGGCCGGACCTGGAAGGAACGCCTCCTGCACCCGGACGTCATCATCCCGATGGTGGTTATGGCCGGTGTCGGGCTGCTGCTGTCGGACCACCTCCAGAACCCCGTGCAGGACCGCTGGCGCTTCACTACGTACCCGTTCTGGCTGCCGGTCTTTGCGCTGGGGCTTCTCTGCATCGAGCTCTGGCGGGGCATCCGGGGCCGTCCCCGGGTCGCCTCCATCATGGACCTCGGACTCGTCAGCGGCGGCATGGAGGGCGCGCGTGGAGCGGCGCTGCGGATGCTGGGACTGTTCGTGCTCTTCCTGCTGGTGGGCACCACGGTGGGCCTCAAGTGGGGAGCGCTGGCGTTCGCACTCGCAGGGCCGGTGTTGCTGCTGCGCGGCCACGGCCGGTGGCTCATGGCGCTCATCGCCGCAGCGGGCGTCTGGCTCTTCATCGCCATCTTCCTGGACCGGGTCCTGTACGTCATCTACCCGGAGCCGTTCATCCGCGAGTGGCTCACCGGTTCCGGCTGACATGTGCTATAACGTGTGTTATTATGTTCCAACAGCCGCCTGACGGGCGCCGTCGAGAACAGCCATGACGACAGGACCGCAACAGCCCTACCAGTCTCAGCCTTTCAGCCAGGAAGCGATTCCGCAGTACTTCCTGGACTTCGTGCAGGAGAACGCGCGCCAGCACGCCAAACTGGCCAAGAGCAATGCCGACCTGCAGGCGAGCATCGCCGAGCTGAGGGCGCGGTGGGGGCCATCAGGAACTTCACAATCGCCACGTTCGGCGCGATGTTCACGCTCATGCTCATCGTCCTCACGGCGGCCCTCCGAGGAGACCTCCCGTAACAGCCCGTCTGCTTGATAATGGCCGGGATCGAGGAGAGAACAGTGACCACTGACAGCGACCGCATCAGCCGCCTCGAAGGGGCGTACGAACATCTGGCGACCAAGGCAGACCTGCACCAGATGGAGAACCGGTTGATCCGGTGGTTGCTGGCAGGTATCGCCGCGGCTGTTGGAGTCGCGACGGGATTGGACAGGCTGCTGGGAGGCTAGGCGCGGCGCAACTCCGACAGCGCGTCAGAGAGGTCGTCCGGCAGCGGTGACTCGAACGTCTTACGCTCCGTTTCGGCGGGAGGCATCGCCACCTCCAGCCGTGCGGCGTGGAGGAAGTGCCGGGGCACCAGCGATGAGCGTCTGCCGTACACCGGGTCCCCCACGAGCGGGTGGCCGATGGACGCGAGGTGCACGCGTATCTGGTGCGTGCGGCCGGTGACCGGGTGCGCCTCCACGAGCGTGAACCTGCCGCGCGGCCCGTCGAACCGTTCGAGCACCTCATACCGCGTAAGAGCAGCGCGTCCTCCGTCCACTACCGCCATCCGCTTGCGCTGCTTCGGGTGCCTGCCGATGGGAGCATCGACCTCGCCCTCCGTCTTACGGAGGGTCCCTGCCGTCAAGGCAACGTAAGACTTGTCGACGCTGCGCTCCTTCATCTGGCGCGAGAGGCTGCGGTGCGCCGTGTCCGTCTTGGCGACGACGATGAGGCCGGACGTGTCCTTGTCCAGACGGTGCACGATGCCGGGGCGCTCCACCCCGCCGATGCCGGGCAGGTCCGGCACGAGCGCGAGCAGCGCGTTCACGAGCGTGCCGTCAGGGTGCCCCGGCGCGGGATGGACGGTCAGCCCCGCAGGCTTGTCCACGACGATGATCTGGTCGTCCTCGTAGACGATGCCGACGGGGATGTCCTGCGGAGCGAGGTCGAGCGGGGAGGGCGGCGGCACGACGACCACGACCACGTCGCCCCCGCGCACGACGGCCGACGGCTTGACCGGGCGGCCGTTGACGGTGACGCGGCCCTCGCGCGCGAGGGCCGCCGCCCGCGAACGGCTGAAGGACGGGTCCCGCGCCTGCACGAACGTGTCCACGCGGGCGCCGGCGTCGGCCTCGCTCGCGGTGAACCGCGCTTCCCTGGTCCCTGGCGTGTTCATCGGGCCGACCGACCGTACAGTTTGCGGATGCCGGCCAGGAACAGTTGCGTTCCACCGAAACTGGGATGCCTTACCCCGTGCACTTCCAGACCGCCTGCCAGTGCCTTCACTGCTCGATGCGCGTCGCCACCGATCGCGATCAGGCGCAGCGGCTGCAAGGCGGCGATCAACTCCACCAACAGTTCCCTGCCAACGTGACCTTCCTGCGGACCATGTCTGCGATTGCTGAACGGCGCACCCGGACCATGCGGATGCAATGGGAAGACATTCCACAGGAATACGGGCGTCCGAATAGGGTCCAGCGCCTGCCATATCGCGGAGGCCGTCGCTTCGGTTACCCAGCCTCGGGTCGGCCGAATGACTGGAATACCCCATCGTTCGCAGTGACGAGCCAGGTGTGCATCGTCGGTGAATGCCAGACCCGTGCGTCTGCCTCCCTTGTGGCCGAGGTCGCGACCGATCCACAGGTCGTCCACACCATGCTCCTGGGCCGCTCTTATCAACGAGCGCAGTGCTTCACTCCTGCGTTCCGGGGCATCCTGCAGGTCGGCGCCGGGGCAGGTATCGGAGTACGGGTTGAACACGTCGGGGAACTTCAGCCCCTTCAGTCCGTCAACGAAATCATCGGCGAACCCCATTGTCTGTCCGCTGCTGCCTGTGGCCCGCTGCCGCTGGCCTAGTCGGCGTACTCTTCGTCGCCGGGGATGCTGGTCGTGACGAGCGAGGGGCGGGGCGTCGGACGGGTCAGCAGGAGGACCGCTCCGAAGACGATGATGCCGGTGACGATGGAGGCGTCTGCCAGGTTGAAGATGTACCAGGGGCCGACGTCGATGAAGTCGGTGACGTGCCCCAGCCTGATGCGGTCCGCCAGGTTCCCGATCGCGCCCGCGAACATGAGGCCGAGGCTCGTCTGCACCCAGACGCCCGGCGTCCCCTGCGAGCGGTAGAAGAGCAGCAGCACGACGATACCGACGGCGGACGCGATGGTGAGGGTCATGTTCTGCCCGCCGAAGAGGCCGAAGGCGCTGCCGGTGTTCGCGACGTGCGTGAACCGGAAGAAGCCCTCCTCCGGCCAGGACGAATACATCGGGAGGTAGCGCTCGATGCCAAGCTTGGAGAGCTGGTCCGCCGTGAACGCCAGCAGCGCGATCACGATGACCAGCCCGTGCCTGTAGAGGAATGCAACCATCACTCCCCAGTTTATCAGCACGCGCTGGTAGAATCGCCGCATCCCCGATGAAGGACGGCGACGATGGCGAACAACGGCACAGCGCCCCGCGTGATAGACCTGCGCAGCGACACGCTTACGAAACCCACCGACGCGATGCGCCGCGCGATGGCCGACGCCGAGGTCGGCGACGACGTCTACGGCGAGGACCCCACGGTCAACCGGCTGGAGGAGACCGCCGCCCGCCTGATGGGCAAGGAGGCGGGCCTCTACGTGACGAGCGGGACGATGGGGAACCTCGTCTCCGCGCTCTCGTGGTGCAACCGCGGCGACGAGTTGGTCTGCGGGGTGGACGCGCACCTGCTGGTCAACGAGATGGGCGCCATCGCGACGTTCGGCGGCGTGCAGATGCGCTCGCTCCCGAACGACCACCGGGGCCTGATGGACCCGAACGACGTCGAGCTGATCGTGCCGCCGGGCGGCTACTTCCCGCGCATGGCGCTGCTCACGCTGGAGAACACGCACAACCGGGGGAACGGCGCGGCGTACACCGTCGAGCAGATGCAGCCGCTGGTCGGCGTGGCGCGTGATAACGGCATGGCGGTGCACATGGACGGCGCGCGGATATTCAACGCGTCGGTCGCGCTCGGCGTGCCGCCGTCCGAACTCGCGTCGGTCGCCGACTCGGTGACGTTCTGCTTGTCGAAAGGGCTCTCCGCGCCGGTGGGGTCGGTGGTGACGGGCAGCAGGGAGTTCGTCGCGCGGGCCCGGCGCATCCGCAAGATGGCGGGCGGCGGGCTGCGGCAGGCGGGCGTGCTCGCCGCAGCGGGGCTGGTCGCGCTCGACACGATGGTCGAGCGGCTCGCGGAGGACCACGCGAACGCGAAGCGCCTCGCCGAGGGGCTGGCGGGCATCCCCGGCTTCCGGGTCGATCCCGCGGCCATCGAGACGAACATCGTCTACGCGGAGCTGGACGACGGGGACGGCCCGGGCACGTCGGCGCGGCTGAAGGAGCGCGGCGTCCTCGGCAACGGGCGCTTCAACTGGGTGCGCTTCGTTCCGCACTACGGCATCACCTCCGAGGACATCGACGAGGCACTGGACGCCATCGAGAGCACGGTGAAGGCGGGCGTGTAGGCAACCCTCACCCCTACCCAATCCCAGAGCGATAGGGATCAACACACCTCTCCCCCAGGGAGAGGTCGCCGCGCAGCGGCGGGTGAGGGTGGAGCGGCGAGCCGCGCGCTCGTTGCGTCCACTGATCCACCGCCCCATCACCCCGAGGGCCCTCACCCGCGCGTGCAGAGGCACGCGCGCCCTCTCCCCCAGGAGAGGGGACAAGGCCACCCCGAGAGATGTTTCGACTCCGCCTCCGGCTCCGCTCAACATGACAAGGCAAAGGGGCCTCCCGCCCCACCGCGTGACCGTGTGCGCTTGCGCGCACTTCTGGATTCCCGCCTTCGCGGGAATGACGAGGTCTACTTCGCTCAACATCACAGCCCTCTACCACCACACCGCCACGCGGTTTGCAGGGGGGCTGGGTGGCTCGTCGTCTTCGTCCGGTGGGACCGGGTAGCCAAGGCCGACCCGTGGCGACGGGCGGTCGTCGTCGAGGAATGGCTCCGTGCCGGTCCAGATGCCGAACGACGGCGGGACGAGGAACGCGAGCGCGAGGGCGTCGGCCTTGTCCGGCGACGGCAGGCCTCGCTTACGCATCTCCTTCTTGCCCTGCAACCGCACCTGTCCCGAGCTGGACACGTCGTAGCGGAGCGAGAGCAGCTGCCCGGCGAGCTCCTCGTCGCGCGGCAGGAAGAGCAGACCGTCGTTGAGCAGCATCCGCAGCTCCCAGAAGAACTCGGAGCGCATGTTGTAGAAGCGCGTGCGGTGCGGCGCTTTCCCGCCGAAGTGCTGGCCGTAGACGGGCGCCCCGAGCTCCTTCAGCCGGTCCACGACGCCCCCGCCGACGCCGCCCTCGTCCACGAAGATGGCTTCCGCGCCCGTCCGCTCCACCGTCCGGAGCACTTCGTGGACCAGCCGCATCGTGTCCATCTTCCGGAACGAGCGCAGGCCCAGCACGCGCTGTCCCTGACGCACGCAGATGGCGGACTTGTCGAAGCCGAAGCGCGCCACGTCCACGCCCACGTAGACGGGCAGGCGCGGGTCGAGCGCTGTCATGTTGAGCTCTTCGGCAAGGCTCAGGACAGGCTCCGTCGAAACATCTCTCGGGGAACGTTCGTCTCCCGTGGGGTCCGCGCCCGAGAGATCCCTCGGCTCCGCTGCGCTCCGCTCGGGATGACGATCAGCCCCCACGCCGGGCTGCGAGGTCCCTGCCTCCGCAGGAACGACGGGGCCGGGGCCACCCTCACCCGCCGCGCTACCGCGCGCCGACCTCTCCCCCGGGGAGAGGTGTGTCTGGTTCCCCTCGCCTTCAGGGAGAGGGGGCGCATCTTCGATGCGTTGGGGTGAGGGTTGCTCCCCGCGTTCCATGGCGGCCTCCACGGCCTCGCGCCCGACGAGCGAGTCTTCCTGCGCGTCCGGGAACTGCGCGAGGACGGCGGACTGGTATGCGGGGTGATCTTCCGACCAGTCGAGCGCGAGCTCCTCGGCGTCCTCGGGCGTGACGGCGCCGGGCAGGCCGCCGTTCTCGCCGGTGAAGTTGGGCGTGTCGTAGGCGGATATCTTCATGCGGTGGTAGCGCGCTCGGCGCGAGTGGTGGGACTCGTAGAACTCGCCGTCGAGCGACATGGCATTGCCGACGAGCAGCAGGCGGTTGGGGTGCAGGCGCTTGATGGCATCCATCTGGTCCTGGGGCATGGCGTGGGCTTCGGTGACGACGACGAGCAACTCTGGCGAGTGGAAGCCCTGGATGTTGCAGGCCTTGTTGGTGGAGAAGCCGATGGCGAACCGCTTCTCGTCGATGCGGTAGGCGGACTTGAGCATCGAGCCGCTGAGCCGCTCCTCTGCCGCAGCGTAGGCCTCGCGCATCTCCTGCCAGACGATCTCCTCGACCTGCCGCTGCGTGGGCCCGGTGACGACCACCTTGGCCTCCGGTCGCGTCTCGACCCACCAGAGAACGGCGCGCGCAGCCGCCCAGTCCTTGCCGGAGCCGTTTGCTCCGACGACGCTGACGCGCCGGTTGTCCACCAGCGCTTCGAGCATCTGGACCTGCTTCGAGTAGGGCGTGCCCGCCTCGCCAAGCACGTCCGTCACGAAGCCGACCGGGTCGTCCCTGTACCTTGTGAGGTCTTCTGCCATCTCTGCAACCTCTATCACCCCGTTAGAACCCCATTGCGCAGCCGCCCCAGGCG
Organism: Dehalococcoidia bacterium; assembly: GCA_034422795.1. Lineage (GTDB taxonomy): Bacteria > Chloroflexota > Dehalococcoidia > Lucifugimonadales > Australimonadaceae > Bin16. The sequence continues at coordinate 27,973 of DAOUJK010000003.1, forward strand.
GGGCGTAGTTCTTCCCACCCACCCGCCCGAGCGCTTTTGCGGGGGACACCCCCGCTCCCCCGGCAGAGGAGGACTCCCTCTGCGCTCCCTCGCCCTGAGCGGCGCCGGTGGTCCGACAGGCCCACCATGAACGGGACCGGAGTTATGCGAGGTCTTCGGTTAACGGCAAAGCGTCTGGCCCCCGCTCTCGCGGGAATGACGGGGCGCCGGTTAACACAGAAAGCCCCCTCGCTCTTCGCTGAGGGGGCAGCGGTCTTCCTGCGGCTCGTCCGCCAGGGTCTGGTGCGCGTTCTGTCATCGCGCTCTACCATCGTGCGGCAGGAGTGGACGTTCGCGCAAGTGGCGCGTGTCACAATGGTGACGTGCCGTCGTAACAGCCGCTAGTGGACGGTGGCATGGCTAGAGTGCGATACTGATTCGTACGAGAGGAGCGTCACGACCACTGGAGCGAGGCACTGGCGATGGCTACGAAGACGAATAAAAACTACCGAGTAACCGAGGTTGAGCCGAGGGATGGTTACAGCATCTGGGTCCGGTATGCCGACGGCGCCGAGGGCAACGTGGACCTTTCCCACATGGCCCGCTGGAAGGCGTGCGAGAAGTGGGCGGACAGGAATTTCTTCGAGAGCGTCACGCTGACGGAGGAAGGGGCGGTCGCTTGGGTGGACGGAAACTACATCCTAGACCTTTGCCCTGAGACGATGTACATGAGGCTGACAGGCGCACTCTAGCAAGCATGCCCAACTTCTTCGACCTGATGAACCGGCTGAAGGCGTTTGTGTACTACGACGATCACGGCGAACCGCACTACCACATATGCAAGGGCAGGGACTCGTTGGCCAAAGTGCGGATGAGCGATTTCCGAGTTATCGACGGCAGCATAGCGAACAGAGTCGTCCGGGAACTGGAGACGCTGCACAACGGCAATCTGACAGAAGTGACTGAGCGGCTCAACAAGATACAGAGGGGCGAGCCGGTTCCCAGCAGCCCGATAAACCGCGCATAGCGCACGAGGAATATAGAACGTGGGCGTACCTAAGTTGGATGAGCTGCACAGGCCAATCCTAGAAATCGCGAACGCTTCCGCTCAACGTTTGACTCGGAAGGGATTCCTTGAGAGATTGACCAAGGAGTTTTCATTAACCGATACCGACCTACAGGAGTTGGTGCATTCAGGCAAGCAGTTCCGGATGGAGAACCGTACAAACTGGGCCATAACCGACCTCAAGAAGGCGGGACTTATGAATAATCCCCAGCGTGGCCAATGGGAAATCACTCCAGCCGGACGAGACTATCTGTTGGCCCAGTCAGGCATCATCAGATTTACTGACTTGCATAAATTGTGGCCGGAATCCCAGCAGGACCCGGACATGCCTACAAAAATCCCTGTGGGGCCTGTTGACATTACTCCGGATGAGCAGATGGCCCAAAGCCATGAACAACACCGGGTCATGCTGGCGGACGAGATTCTAGATAGCTTGAAAGACGTATCACCTACGGGTTTCGAGCAGTTGGTCGTTGGCTTACTGTCAAAGATGGGCTATGGAGACGGTCAACCAGTAGGCGGAAGCGGCGACAAGGGCATCGACGGTGTCCTCAACCAGGATGCGCTAGGGATGGAGAAAATCTACATCCAAGCCAAGCGGTACACATCGGACGAGGTCGGGGAGCCGGAAATCCGCAACTTCTCAGGCAGCTTGGTTGCGAAAGGAGCGACCAAGGGTGTGTTTATCACCGCTTCCACTTTCAACAAGGCGGCCGAATAGACTGCTAAAGACATTTCTATGGGGAACCAGTATATCCGCTTAATCGACGGCCAAGAACTGGCAAGACTGATGATTGAACACGGCGTCGGTGTAGTCACTGAGGTGACCTATGAGGTAAAGAAACTGGATGCGAACTACTTCGCTGACTTTGCTTGATGCCTGCTCTCTACGGTGCAAAGGACACGCGGGAGTGAAACTTGGCGGTGTAGTCGGTTTCGCCTGTTGAAACCTTTTGGATGAGGAACGTGCCCAGCGGGTGGTCTTTCTGAGTCTCCGTGACGGCTTCGCTCTCGTTCTCGTACACCCCTATGACTTCGTGGCCCTTGAGCGCGATGACCTTTCCATCGTACTGGGCCACCATCTCGTCCTGGTGGTCGAGATAGTACGTGAACTCGTCCAGCAGAATCTTGCGCACCGCCTCCTGGCTGGGAGAACGCATGACCGGTGACCTCCTCACGCTTCAACGCTAGCCGCACGTCCGGCCGGGTGTCAACGGCGTTGCGTCATCGCCAGCGGGGCGTAGTAGACTGCGCGCGCAGTCACGCGCGGCCAGGGCCGCACAAAGGCTGCGCGGACGAAGACAACAGGGGAGGCAGGCGATGCCCGTTATCGACGCAGACACCCACATCGACGAGCCGGAAGAGGCGTGGCAGTACATGGAGGGCGCGGCGGCCCGGTTCCGCCCTGTGACGATCTCCCCGCCCGAAGGCGTGGTCCCCGGCGGGATGGACGCCTCGGCGAGCCGCTGGTGGCTCGTGGACGGCAGGCTCCGCCAGCGGATGATCCGCAACGACGAGCTGACCGGCACGACGCTGAACTCGCGCGAGCTGCTGGACGTGAACGAGCGGCTGCAGCACATGGACGACCGCGGCGTCGACGTTCACATCATCTACCCGACGTTCTTTCTCTCCTACGTCACCGGCAACCCGGAGGCGGAGCAGGCGCTGGTCGATAGCTGGAGCCGGTACGTCGCGAGCAAGTGCGCGCCGACGGAGGGGCGGCTGCAGTGGGTGGCGGTGCCGCCGCTGCTGGACATGGATGCGGCGGTGAGCTACCTGCGCTGGGCGAAGGAGAACGGCGCGATAGGCGTGTTCAAACGCGGGCTGGAGCACGGCAGGCGCGTCAGCGACCCGTACTTCTTCCCGCTGTACGAGGAGGCGAGCGCGCTGGACATGCCGATCTGCATCCACACGGGCGCGGGCAACCCGACCGAGGCGCGGCTCGGCCACGGGGACAGCCTGGGCGGCATCCCCATCATGGACGCGTTCCACGCGCTGGTGCTCTACGAGGTGCCGGACAAGTTCCCGAACATCCGCTGGGGCTTCATCGAGGCGGGCTCGACGTG
>DAOUJK010000004.1:0-2128 GCA_034422795.1 Dehalococcoidia bacterium
TGTCAATGACGGTTTATTTTTGACCCACGTGTGGCGGTTTAAGATTGACCCACCCCGCTGTTGTGTGCAGTGATTCTGTCGGTAGCGGTCTGCCCTTCGGGCGTTAGGCCGAGCACATGATGGGAGCTGAAGAGGCCCGCCTGTCGCTTCTCCCTGAGCCGGTAGCTCTCGCCGCGGATGCTGAGGATGTGGCTGTGATGGAGCAGCCGGTCCAGGATGGCCGAGGCGATGACGGTGTCACCCAGCAGCTCCCCCCATTCGCCGAAGCCCTTGTTGGAGGTCAGGATGATGGAGCCGCGCTCGTAGCGGGCGGAGACGAGCGTGAAGAAGGCGGTGGCCGCGTCTCGATCGTAGGGCCAGATGCCGAACTCGTCGACGATGAGGACCTTGGGAGCGAGGTAGACGCGCATGCGGCGCCCGAGGGTCTGCTCGGCCTGCGCCCTCCTGAGGTCTTCCATCAGGTCGTAGGCGCGAACGAAGTAGGCGCCGTAGCCGCGCCCGATCGCCTCGAGCGCCAGCGCGACGGCCAGGTGGGTCTTGCCCACGCCGGGCGGTCCGAGCAGCAGGATGTTCGTAGCTTCGGCGACGAAGGCGAGGTTGGCCAACTCCTTGACCTGACGCTCGCTGACCGAGGGTTGGAAGTCGAAATCGAACTGCCCGATGGTGCGCTGGAAGGGCAGGTGCGCGAGCTTGGTTCTCGTGGCGAGGTAGCGCTCACGGCGGGCGCTGACCTCCACGTCCAGCAGCGCGGCGAGCATCTCGGGGTAGGTCAACTGCTTGCCGGCGGCCGCATCCAGCGTGTGATCGAGCGCTTCGACGGCCTGCTTGAGCCCCAGGGTCTCCAGGTGCTGACGGGCCTGCTCCAGCGCGATCATCGTGCACCTCCGACTGCAGCCAGTTCGTAGACGTCCAGCGAGCGCCGTTCCACCTCCTCAACCGCCACCTGGACGGCCACGGCCCCCTTCGGTGGGCGGCCATCTCCCCGCGGCAGCCCTTCCCACTGGCCGGGCGCCGTGAAGCGCTGCCCCGGGTGTTCGGCACACGGATGCACCACCACGCGCTCCTCACCCGTCCAGATCTCCACCGTCCCCGCGCGCTGTCCCACCTGCACCGTGGTTCCCGCCCATCGCCAGGGCACGCCGTAGCGGGAGCCCTCCCAGTGCACATAGCCGTCGTGCGCCACCCTGCGCTCGTCCCGCAGGTACGGGGCCAGCGCCGAACGCTCCGGCAACCCTCCGAGGTGGACACGCTCTTCGGCCAGCATCTCCCCGGGCGGCCGGCCCGTCGTCCCGTGCACGCGCCGGTTCGCCACCCGCTCGCACCACTCGAGCGTCCGCCGGTTCAGGTCCGCATCGTCCGTGAAGCGGGTGCTCGGCCACAGGTTCCCCCGCACGTACTTCACCCCGCTCTCCACCTTCCCCTTCGTCTGCGCCCGATACGGCTGGCACACCCGAAGCTCGAACCCCAGCCGCAGCGCCAGGTCCAGCATCCGCCCGTTCCACTCCGGACGCCCGTGCGCATCACGGCCCAACACCACCACCTTCGCGTTGTCGTACAGGCACCGCCGCGGCACCCCGCCGAAGTACTCGAACGCGTTGACGTGGCACTGCATGAAGCTCGCCACGTCCGCACGCCGGACGAACTCCACATAGAGCGCCCGCGACCAGCCCAGCACCATCACGAACGCCCATAGCCGGTGCTTGCGCCCGTCCGCCCCGATATAGCTGAAGCTCCCCCAGTCCACCTGCGCCTGCTCGCCGGGCTCCGTCTCGAACCGCATCGTCGCACGCACCTCGCGCCGAGGTCGCCGCACACGCACGTGCTCCCTCAGGATCGTGTAGCTCCCCTCATACCCCAGCGACTGCAGCTCGCGCAGCAGCACCACGCAGTTCTCCAGCCCCTCCCCCAACCGGCGGTCGATGTAGCCCGCGTACGCGTCCAGCTTGGACCGCCGGCGCGCATGACGCTTCGCCCGCGGCATGCCCGGCGACCTCAGGTACTTGCGCACCGAGTTCCGCGAGACCCCCAGCTCCCGCGCGATCCCACGGATCGAGTGTCCCTGACCCCTCATCTCGTACAGGTCCTTCATCGTCCCACCTTTCAGCAACGTCTCCCTCCTCCCCTTCAG
>DAOUJK010000005.1:0-2022 GCA_034422795.1 Dehalococcoidia bacterium
AGCGGAGCGCAGCGGAGTCGAGAAATCTCTCGGGCGTAACCCGCTCATGGTGAGCCTGTCGAACCACCCGTCGTTCCTGCGGAGGCTCGCGCGCGGGTGAGGGTGCACCGGAACGCGAGGCGCAGCCTCCGTCATTCCCCCGCCCTTGCCCCTGCTGCCTGCACGCCCCTACCATAGCTGCCACGCCTGCCCGCCGAGTCGCCACCGATGCAGCGCTATATCGTCATCCGGCTCTTCCATGCCGTGCTCGCGCTCATCGGCGTCAGCATCATCGTCTTCACGCTCATCCGCATCGCGGGCAGTCCCCTGGACGTGCTCGCCCCCGTGAACGCGACCCAGGATGACCTCGACCGGGTGGCCGCCCTCTGGGGCTTCGACGAGCCGCTCCACGAGCAGTACCTCCGCTTCATGTGGAACGCGTTACGCCTGGACTTCGGCGACTCCATCAAGTTCCAGGGACAGACCGCGATGGACCTCATCGGCGGGGCGCTCCCCGCGAGCCTGCAACTCGCCGGTTTCGCCCTGCTCTTCAGTATCCTCATGGCTGTCCCGGTCGGCGTCGTCTCCGCCGTGAAGAAGGGCACCATCATCGACATGCTCGGCAAGGTCGTCGCCCTGCTCGGACAGTCGCTGCCCCCCTTCTGGCTCGGCATCGTCCTCATCTGGATATTCGCCGTGAACCTCGGCTGGTTCCCGGTGTCGGGACGCGGCGGCTTCACCCACGTCATCCTTCCCGGCGTGGCCTTGGGCTGGTTCTCCGTGGCCGCGTTCATGCGGCTCACACGCTCCGCCATGCTGAACGTGCTGGACACCGAGTACGTGAAGTTCGCGCGCATCAAGGGCACGCCGGAGTGGAAGGTCGTCTGGAAGCACGCCCTGAAGAACGCCGCGATACCGCCGCTCACCCTCTTCGGCATCGTCGCCGGCATCATGGTCACCGGCGTCGTCACGCTCGAGACCGTCTTCGCCTGGCCGGGCATCGGCCAGCTCGCGCTGACCGCCGTGCTCGCCCGCGACTACGCCGTCGTGCAGGGGCTCGTCCTGCTCATCTCCGCCCTGTTCATCGGCATCAACCTCGTTGTAGACATCCTCTACGCCTACATCGACCCCCGCGTCCGCTACGACGGAGGAAGGGGCTGACGTGGCGGCCGCGACCTCCCCTGCCTCCATCTCGCGCGTTCCCGGGACCCGGGTGCTCGGAAAGACGTGGGCGTTCCTGCGCCGCTACCCCGTTGTGCCCGTCGTCGTCCTGCTCGTCGTCCTTGTCATACCCGCCGTCTTTGCCGAGGTCGTGGCCCCCCACGACCCCATCGACGGCGACCTCGCCGGCCGCCTGCTGCCGCCCGCCTGGACCGACGGCGGCGACTGGGGCCATCCCCTCGGCACCGACCGGCAGGGGCGCGACATCCTCAGCCGCATGGTCCACGGCGCACGCACGGCGGCCCTCGTCTCGCTCGCGGCGCTCGTCGCAGGCGGCACGGTCGGCACGCTGCTCGGCCTCGTCGCGGGCTACTTCGGGAGATGGTGGGACCACGTCATCATGCGGCTGGTCGACGTCAGCCTCTCGCTCCCGCTCGTTCTGCTCGCGCTCGTGCTCGTGGTGCTCTTTGAACCCGGCACGGCCACGACGGTCGCGGTCGTCACGCTGCTGCTCTGGTCGCGCTATGCGCGCCAGGTGCGGGCGGAGGTGCTGTCGCTCAAGGAGATGGACTTCGTTGCGCGCGCCCGCGTCGCCGGAGCGTCCGACCTCCGCATCATGTTCCGCCACATCCTGCCGAACGTCTTCAACACCATCATCGTCCTGGCGACGCTCCAGGTGGGGAACGTCATCCTGCTGGAGGCTTCGCTGAGCTTCCTCGGCGCCGGCATCCCGCCGCCCAACCCCGCATGGGGCGTCATGATCGCGGAAGGGCGCGACTTCATCGTCACGTCGTGGTGGCTTTCAGTCATACCGGGTCTCGCCATCATGCTCACGGTGCTCTCCATGAACCTGCTCGGCGACTGGCTCCGCGACTACCTCGA
>DAOUJK010000006.1:0-73925 GCA_034422795.1 Dehalococcoidia bacterium
AGGACCGGGAAGGACGTACCTCTGGTGTTCCGGTTGTCCCGCCAGGGGCACTGCCGGGTAGCTATGTACGGAACGGATAAGCGCTGAAAGCATCTAAGTGCGAAGCCGGCCCCGAGATGAGACTTCCCACCCCGAGAGGGGGTAAGGCCGCAGAGAGACTATCTGCTTGATAGGCCGCGGGTGTAAGCGCAGCAATGCGTTCAGCCGAGCGGTACTAATCGGCCGAGGACTTGACCATATACGCTCCTGCTCCCCTGCTCGTTCGATATCCCTTGTTAGCGCGCAAAGGCTGTGCCTTCCCTTCTGTTCCGTTGTCTTCGGTGCGGGGTGGAGCAGTGGCAGCTCGTCGGGCTCATAACCCGAAGGTCCCAGGTTCGAGTCCTGGCCCCGCTACCAACCTTCCGCTCGTCTGAACGCCCCCACGGTGGGGCGTTTCCCGCTTAAATCCCGCCCGGCGTACGGAGACATCCACGCTCCACCCTGTGCTACGCTCACGCTGACCGGTTCGGTCGAAGGAGCCGCACCCATGGAGTACGCAAGCCGCCTCCACCGTTTCCTCGCATTCCTGATCGACGCCGTCATCATCGGGGTGATCACCGCAGTGCTGGGTGCGGTCGGCGTCATCAACCTGGGCGACCCCAGCACCACAGACCAGGCCATAGAAGCCCTGATCGTCTTCGTTTACTACATCCTGCTCACCGCCGCGTTCGGGGCCACGCTGGGCAAGATGGCGCTCGGCATGACGGTGGTTGACGAAAACGGCCAGAAGGCCGGGTTCCTCAAGGTGCTCATCAGGGAGACCATCGGAAAAGTAGCCTCAGCCATCATCCTTTTCCTGGGCTTCATCTGGATCCTGTTCGACGACAAGCGGCAGGGCTGGCACGACAAGATCAGCGGAACATTCGTGGTGAGGGCGAGATAGGCGCTCCATCACCTCGGAGCACGGAACCTACCATCCCGGCAAGACCGGGAGAAGGAGTTGCACCATGGAATACGGAAGCCGCCTGCATCGTTTTCTCGCGTTCGTGATAGACCTCATCGTGCTGGCCGTTCTGGCGGGCATCCTTTCCGCCATTGGTATCATCAACTTGACTATAGGCGGCGACGCCGAAGAGGTGTCGACCGCGGACGGCGTCATCCAGGCCATCATCGCCTTCGGCTACTTCTTCCTGCTCACTGCCTTGTTCGGGGCCACACTGGGCAAGATGGCCATGGGCCTGAAGGTGGTCGACAGGGACGGCAACAGGGCGGGGTTCGGCCCAGTGGTGATCCGGGAGGTCATCGCACGAGCGCTCGGGGCCATGCTCACTGCGGTTGTCGGCGCAGGCATAGGAGATGCCGTCGGGTTTGCCGTCGGCGTCATCATCGTCATCATGATCCTGTTCGACGAGAGGCGGCAGGGGCTGCACGACAAGATCGGCGGAACGTTCGTGGTGAAGGCGCGGTAGCGCGTCGAAGAACGGCGTCTCCGCACGCCCCGCGTCAGCATTCATACGCACGGCAGCACCCCTCAGGCGTGCTGCCGTGCCGCGTCAGACCGCCGAGCCGATGCCGGCACATGCCGCACGTACTCCTGCGTCTGACGGCGCGATAGAATCCGCGTAGCCGCAGCACGCAGAGGAGGCGCGTCATGCCGGATTTCTTCGAGGTCGTCCGCAGCCAGCGAGGCACCGCCTACTACAAGCCGGACCCGATACCGGACGACGTCGTGGACCAGATACTGGAGGCGGCGACGCGCGCGCCCAGCGGCAGCAACCGCCAGCCGTGGCGGTTCATCGTGGTGCACGACCGCGAGGTGAAGCGTCAGCTGGGCGAGCTGTACCGCGAGGGACAGCACCGCGCATCGGGATCACCGTCGACTCGGAAGGCGGAAGAGGAGCCCGTTCACTTCAGCGTCGGCATGGAGGACGTGCCTGTGCTGGTGATGGTCTGCGTGGAACGCTGGGATATGAGGGGATTCGAGGTATACCGCGGCGCCTCCATCTACCCGGCGGTGCAGAACCTCATGCTCGCCGCGGCGGCGCACGGCATCGGCACGCGTCTCACGACGATCTGGCAGCACTGCTACGAGGACGTGGCGGCGCTGCTGGGCGTGCCCAACGACTGGGCGATGATGGCGCTCATCCCGATGGGCTATCCGGCGCCACCGGACCACCTGGGCGGCAGCCGCCGCAAGCCGATCTCCGAAGTGACGTTCATCGACAGGTGGGGGAACGCGGAGGCGTAGGAGGGGCGCACCCTACTCCGCCATGGCGGCGGCGACGGTCTCGACCTCTTCGAGGAGCGCGTCGAGCATGTCGGCCTCCTCAACGATGCGCGCCTTCTGGCCCTTGCGGAAGATGATGGCGCGGCCGTTGCCGGCGGCGATGCCCACGTCCGCGTCCTTCGCCTCGCCGGGGCCGTTCACCTCGCAGCCCATCACCGCGACCTTCACGGCGGTGTCCATGCCCTTCAGCATCTCGTCGACGGTGTTGGCGAGCTTGCGGATATCCACGTCGGCGCGTCCGCAGGAGGGGCAGGCGACCATCTGGACGCCCTTCTTGCGGAGGTCCAGCGCCTTGAGGATCTCGTAGCCGACCTCAACCTCCTCACGGGAGTCGTCGCTGAGCGAGACGCGGATGGTGTCGCCGATGCCGTCGTAGAGGAGCGTGCCGAGGCCGATGGCGCTGCGTATGGAGCCGGAGCGGGCGGTGCCGGCCTCAGTGATGCCGAGATGGAAGGGGTACGGCACCATCTTCGCGAGCTTGCGGTACGCCTCGACGGTGGTGTCGATGTCGTAGGCCTTGAGCGAAATCTTGATGAGGTCAAAGTCGAGGTCCTCGAGCAGTTGTATCTCCCAGAGGCCGGTGGCGACCATGTGGTCGACGACGGAGACCTCCTCGCCCTCGCCGGAGGCCGACGAGCCCTTGACGAGGCGGTTGACGCCGTCGGCGTGGCGGTGCTGGCCTCGCGTGACGCCTATCGCGCCGACGGGGGGCAGGCTGCCGAAGTTGACGCCGATGCGGATGGGGGTCTGGCGGGCCTTCGCCTCCCGGACGACGGTACGCACCTTCTCGGCGTCGCGGATGTTGCCGGGGTTCAGCCGGAGGCAGTCGACGCCCTGGTTGAGGGCTTCGAGCGCGAGCTGGTAGTGGAAGTGGATGTCGGCGACGATGGGGATGGAGACCTGGCGCTTGATGGCGCCGAGGGCCTGCGCGGCCTCCATGTCCGGCACGGCGCAGCGGATGATCTCGCAGCCGACCTCCTCGAGGCCGTGGATCTGCGCGACCGTGGCCTCGACGTCGCGGGTGTCGGTCTTGGTCATGGACTGGACGCTGACCGGGGCGTCCCCGCCGATCTTGACGTCTCCCACCCACACAGGCTTGGTTACGCGGCGTGCCATGCTCGGCTCCTCAAGTTGCTGCGACCATGATACACCCGCCGGGCAACCCTCACCCCCAGCCCCTCTCCCAGAGGGCGAGGGGAGCAAGCAGGGCGACCACGAGGGTCGTCCCTCCTTCAGACAACCCGAGAGGATGCCGCGCGCGAAGGCACGGGCTGTGCTCGGCATGACGGGCCTCCTCGCGTCCCCACCGAGGACCCTCACCCGCCGCGCTATCGCGCGACGACCTCTCCCCTAGGGAGAGGTGGGATACAGCAGAGCAACCACGAAGGTCGTCCCTCCATCTAACCCGGAGAGGATGCCGCGCGCGAAGGCACGGGCTGCGCTCGGCATGACGGGCCTCCTCGCGTCCCCACCGGCTCACCTCACCCGCCGCGCTGTCGCGCGACGACCTCTCCCAGAAGGAGAGGTGGGATACGTCGTTCCTGCGGAAGCAGGAACGACGTGAAGGGGCGCCCACCAGGGGTGCCTCTACACCAGCCAAGTGCACGGGACTGACGTGGTCATGCGAAGAGGCGCTGGATGTCGTTGACGGAGATCATGACTATCGCGGCGATGAGCATCGCGAAGCCGGCGACGTGGACGAAACGCTCTTTCTCCGGCGCGAGGCGGCGTCCGCCGCGCACGATCTCGACCAGCACGAACGCGATGCGCCCGCCGTCCAATGCGGGGAAGGGGATGAGGTTGATGATGGCGAGGTTGATGGAGAGAAGCGCCGTCCAGAGGATGAGCGGGCTGATGCCGGACTCGGCCACGTCGCCCGTCATCTGCGCGATGCCGATGGGGCCCGCAACCTCGATGGAAGACGACCCCGCTATCCACCGGGAGACCTCGTTCCGGAAGAGCAGGAGTATCTCCCCGATCTGGGTGAAACTCGCCCGGAACGCCGACAGTGGACCCATAGAGCGGGTCTCTTCCGGGTATGCGGTGACGGTGAGACCGTCGAGCGCGTCCTCGTCGGGCGGCAGTTCCAGCGTGACGATGCGGCCCCCTCGCAGCACTTCCACCGGCACCGGCCGGCCGGGCGACTCCTGCAGAGCAGCAGCAAGGGCCGACGGGGGGCTGTCCTCGTGCAGCACGCGCCTATCGCCCACCGTGAGGAGGAGGTCGCCCGGCAGCAGGCCGCTCCCTGCAGCCGTCGAACCGGAAGCAACCGATACGACGGTCAGCCGGGCGTCGGTGAGGAAGATGCCGACGGCGCCCTGTCCTTCCGGCGGGTCGACGCGCGCCTCCGGGATGCGGAGCGCGACGAGCCGTCCGCGACGCTCGACCGTCCATGCGGTGTCGGCGCCCAGTCTCAGGTTGATGGCGATGAGCAGGTCTGAGGAGTTGTCGATACGCCCGCCATCCGCCTCCCGGATGAGGTCTCCCGGCTGCACTCCCGCCAGCTCAGCAGGCGACCCCGGCGCGACGCTCAACACGGCCACGTCCGTCACCGGCACGGGCTGTGGGGTCATGAATACGACAGTGAGCAGAACGACGGGGAGCACTGCGTTCATGGCGGAGCCCGCGCCGAGGATGAACAGCCGTTGCCAGGCGCTCTTCTCCGAGAAGCTCCCGGGCAAGGTGGAGGCCTCCTCGCCGAGCATCCGCACGAAGCCGCCGAACGGCAGCAGGTTGAGCGAGTACGTCGTTCCGCCACGCGTGAAGCCGAGTACGCGGGGCGGCAGACCGACGCCGAACTCCAGCACCCGCACCCGGGCGAGTCTCGCGGCGAAGAAGTGCCCCAGCTCGTGGACGATGACGAGGGAGCCGAGAACGACGAGGAAAAGAAGGACGGACATGGCGCGAGCGGAGGGTCAGGCCACGCCGGCCGCAGCAGCCGCCTCGCGGCGCGCCCACGCGTCGGCCTCGAGCACGGCCTCGGGGGTCGAGGCGTCGAACGGCTCGTGCCGGTCGAGAACGCTTTCGACGATGCGGTGGATGTCGCCGAAGCCGATGCGCCCATCGAGGAAGTAGTGAACGGCCTCCTCGTCGGCGGCGCTCAGCACGGCGGGATAGGTCTGCTCCCTGCGTCCGGCCTGCACCGCAGTAGCGAAGCAGGGGTAACGCGCGGGGTCCAGCGGTTCGAACGTGAGCGACGGCCAGGCGAGCGGGTCGTAGCGCGGCAGGTTGCCGTTGTCGAGGCGGGCGGGGTAGGCCAGCGCCGCCTGGATGGGCAACCGCATGTCCGGCGGACCCATCTGCGCCTTCACCGAGCCGTCCGCACACTCGATCATGGAGTGGATGACGCTCTGCGGGTGGACAACGACGTCGATGCGGTCGAACGGGATGTCGAAGAGCCAGCGACTCTCGATGACCTCGAAGCCCTTGTTCATCAGCGTGGAGGAGTCGACGGTAATCTTGCGCCCCATGACCCAGGTGGGATGCGCGAGCGCCTCCGCGGGGGTGACGCCGGCGATCTCGTCCAGCGGCCGCGTGCGGAACGGGCCGCCCGAGGCGGTGATGATGAGCCTGCGCACCGGCTCCTCCTCGCCGCGCATGCACTGCCAGATGGCGGAGGGCTCGCTGTCCACGGGCAGGAGCGGCGCTCCGTGCTTCTCGGCGACGCGGGTGACGAGCTCGCCCGCCATGACGACGACCTCCTTGTTGGAGAGCGCGACGGCCTTGCCCGCGCGGAGCGCGTTCAGCGTGGGGACGAGGCCCGCACGGCCCGTCGTCGCGACCATCACGAGGTCGACGTCCGGATCGACCACCATCTCCTCGGGCGGCACGAGCGACGCGCCGTCTCCGGCAACGGTCTCACGTCCCTCCTCCGACCAGACCATGCGGGGCTTGAACCCGGCGACCTGCTCGGCGAGCAGCCCGAGGTTGCGCCCCGCCGACAGCCCCGCAACCCGGAAATCGTCCGGCAGGGCGCGCACGACGTCGAGCGTCTGCGTGCCGATGGAGCCGGTGGAGCCGAGTACGACGATGTTCTTCATGATGCGACTACGTTTCGTCTTCAGTAGATGCCGCCCGCGCGCTGCTGCTCACGGATGTACAGGATGATCTGCTCCAGTTCCTCGTCAGACACCCCCACTATAGGCGGCATATCTCCAAAGAACCAGTGATGGGAGGGGACGCCGTTGCGCACCGCACGGCGGATGGAGTCGTCGTTGTGATGTCCCGGCACGTACAGCCGGTGGACGAGCGGCGGGCCGCTCCCCGTGCCCAGCGCACCCGCGCCGTGGCAGGTGGCGCAGTTGGCGTCGAACCGTTCCCTGCCTTTCTCAACGTCTCCGCCTCCACCGCACGCCAGGGCTCCCCCCAGAAGCAGGAGCGCCACCATTCCCAGAACCGCACGTTGCCTGTTCATTTTGCCTCTCACCAGACCCTCGACGCATAGTAGACGAGAGGGAACACCGGCAGAAGGCTGTCCAGGCGGTCGAGCAGGCCGCCGTGGCCGGGGATGAGTCGTCCGGAGTCCTTCGCGTCCGCCATGCGCTTCATCTTCGATTCGAGCAGGTCGCCTGCCTGCGCCAGGACGCCAACGCCCAGCCCCAGTGCGAGCGCGGGGAGGAGGCGCGTCTCTATCTCACCGAGGAGCGCCACGAGCGCGGCAGCAGCGGCAGCGGCGCCGACGAGGCCTCCTATCGCGCCCTCCCACGTCTTGCCCGGCGAGACGGACGACGCCAGCTTGCGGCGTCCCATCGCCCTGCCGACGGCGTAGGCGCTGGTGTCGGTCGCGAACGTCACGAGGAACGCCAGCGCGGTCCATTGCAGACCGGCGTCGCCGAGGCGCATGGCGATGAGCGCGGCGAACGGCAGGGCGACGTACGCGACGCCGCCGACGGCAAACGCGCCGTCGAGCAGGATGGGACCGGCATCGCGCAGCGTCCGGGCGCGACGGAGCAGGTCCAACAGCTCGCGGAGGGCGATCAGTGCGGCGACGATGGCGACGGCCGCGAATACAGGCCCTCCGGCCCAGAGCACGAGGAAGAGGAGCGGGAGGCCGACCGCCGCGCTGGCGACACGGAGGCGCAATTCGCTCCGCGGACGAGCGCTCATCACTCTTCGGGCAGAGCGCCGAAACGGCGGCGACGGCGCTTGTACTCGCTCAAGGCGCGCTCGACCTCCACGTCGTTGAAATCAGGCCAGTAAGCGGGGGTCTGGTAGTACTCGCTGTAAGCGGCCTGCCAGATGAGGAAGTTGCTGAGGCGCTGCTCTCCGGCGGTGCGGATGATGAGGTCCGGGTCGGGCACGTCCGGCAGGTAGAGGTTCTTCCTGATGATGTCCTCGGTGACTTCGTGCGGGGCGACGCCGGAAGCGACGATGCGGCGCACGGCGCGGACCATCTCCGTGCGTCCGCCGTAGTCGAAGGCGACGCAGAGGTTGAGTCCGGTGTTGCCGGCAGTGCGTTTCACCGCCTCACGAGTGGCGTCAGCGAGGCTGGCAGGTATCTGGTCGAGCTCGCCGAGGTGACGGATGCGGATGTTGCGCTTGTCCAACTCGTCCACGCACTCGCCGATGACCGCCTGCATGAGGTCGAGCAGGCCGCTGACCTCTGAGGTGGGGCGGTTCCAGTTCTCGGTGGAGAAGGCGAAGAGCGTCACGAACTCGACGCCGGCGGAGTCGAGCGTCTGGAGGACACGTTGGAGATTGTCCGCGCCAGCCCGGTGGCCAGCGAGGCGGGGCAGCCCACGTTCGTTAGCCCACCGGCCATTGCCGTCCATGATGATGGCGACGTGCCTGGGGGCGCCGGGGTCTGCATGAAGCGAAGCGCTCCTCTCGGGTGCAGCGTGCGCCATGAGCGGCCTAGACCTCCATCAGCTCGGCTTCTTTCTTGTCGTTCACCTGGTCCGCCCTGGCGACGTGCTCGTCCGTGATCTTCTGAAGCTGGTCCTGTTCACGGCGGAGCTCGTCCTGGGAGATCTCTTTGTTCTTCTCGAGGCCGCGCAGGTGGTCCAGCGCGTCGCGGCGGACGTTCCGGATGGCCACGTGGGCGTCCTCGCGAAGCCGGTGCAGGCGCTTCACCATCTCCTGCCGCCGCTCCTGGGTCATCATGGGGATGGGCAGGCGGATCACCGTGCCGTCGTTACTGGGCGTCAGGCCCAGGTCGGCGCGCATCAGCTCCTTCTCGATAGTACCGAGCGTCGACCTGTCGAACGGCTGAACGACGAGCAGACGGGCGTCGGGGGCATTGATGGTGGCAACCTGGTTGAGCGGCATGGCCGTGCCGTAGAGCTCGACCCGGATGGAGTCGAGCATGGCGACGTTGGCGCGCCCCGTGCGGATGGTGTCTGCCTCGTGGCGGAGCACCTCGACGGACTTGTCCATCCGCTCCGCCGCATCCATCAGGATGAGTTCAACTTCTTCGTTCGTCTCTGCCATGGTGCGAGCCTCTTGCCCCTTGTCCTCCAGGGTCAGACGGTCACCGGGTGAGCACTCACCAGTGTGCCAACGTGCTCACCGGCAAGGATGCGCTGGATGGAGCCCTGATTGAACACGTCGAACACGCGTATAGGCAAGTCGTTCTCCATGCAGAGTGACAGCGCCGTGTAGTCCATCACTTCCAGCTGGCGGTTCAGCAGGTCCATGTAGCTCACGCGCTCGAACCTCCGCGCGCCCGGCTCGACGCTGGGGTCGGCGTCGTAGACGCCGTCCACGTTGTTCTTGGCCATCAGGAGCATATCGGCGTTCATCTCCACGGCGCGCAGCGCAGCAGTGGTGTCGGTAGTCATATAGGGACTGCCGGTGCCTGCCGCGAAGATGACCACCCTCCCCTTCTCCAGGTGCCGAAGCGCACGGCGGTAGATGTACGGCTCTGCAACGGCGCGTATCTCCAATGCGGACTGGGTGCGCGTTATGACACCTTCGCGCTCCAGGGCATCCTGCATGGCGAGCGCATTGATGAGCGTCGCCAGCATGCCTGCATAGTCGGCTGTGGCCCTGTCCATACCGTGACGTTCCGCGGAGACGCCGCGCCAGATGTTGCCTCCGCCGATGACGAGCGAGAGTTCGACGCCGAGTTCGATGGCCTGCTTCACTTCCCCGGCGAGGTACGCCAGGACGGACCAGTCGATGCCGTCGGACGAGCGTCCGCGCAGCGACTCGCCGCTCAGTTTCAGCACCACCCGCCGGTATGTGGCGTTTCCGGCCATGGGCCCCGCCCCCGCTACTGCCCCAGCCCGAACCGGGCGAAACGCCCGATCCGGATGTTCTCGCCCACCTTGGCCCGCACGTCCATGATGAGGTCTCCGATCGTCTTGCCGGGGTCCTTGATGAAGGACTGCCTGAGCAAGCAGACCTCTTCGGGCCTGCCTTCCTCGTCCTCGGGCAGGTCGGCCTCGTCGAGGTAGAGCGGGGCCATCGCAGCGACCTGCATGGCGATGTTGTGGGCGAGCTCACGGAACTCGGGGGTCCTGCCTACGAAGTCGGTCTCGCAGTTGAGTTCAACCATCGCGCCGATGCGGCTGCCCGCGTGGATATAGGCGTCGATGATCCCCTCCGCGGTTGCGCGGTCGGACTTGGAGGCCGCCCTGGCGATGCCCTTCTCGTGCAGGGCCTGCTCAGCCTCGTCTATATCGCCACCGGCGGCTTCTAGCGCGCGTTTGGAGTCCATGATGCCCGCCCCGGTGCGCTCCCGGAGCGTGCGGATCATCTCGGTGGAAACCTGCACTGGTTACCTCGCTTCTCGAATGAAGTGCTTACTCTTGTTCGCCCTGCGTGACGTCTGCCGGCGGGACCTCAATCTCTGCCGGGACCTCAGTTTCCGGAGCAGAGCCGTCGTCCCCGGAAGCACTCTCCGCGTCGTCTTCGAGAACGGGTTCCGCTTCCACCGGTTCGTCCACTACCTGGCTGTAGCCGCCGCGGGACGAGAGCCACTCGTTGTGTCCCGCCTGGGCGGAGCGAGCGATGTGGCCGGAGATGAGCCTGATGGAGCGTATCGCGTCGTCGTTGCCGGGGACCGGCCAATCGATGTCCGCGGGATCGCAGTCGGTGTCGACGAGGGCGATGATGGGGATGCCCGCGCGCTTGGCCTCGGCGACAGCGATGTTCTCACGGCCAACGTCAACGATGAAAAGCGCGCCGGGGAGGGAGGTCATGTCTTTGATACCGCCAAGGTAGCGGTTGAGCTTCTCAATCTTGGCGTCGAGCTTCAGCGCTTCTTTCTTCAGGAGGCGGTTGAACTCGCCGCGGGCCTTCCGCTCCTCCAGGTCCACGAGATGATCGATGCGCGTCTGGATGGTGGTGAAGTTGGTGATGGTGCCGCCGAGCCAGCGCTGGTTGATGTAGTACTGCCCGGCACGGACTGCTTCTTCCTTCACGGACTCCTGGGCCTGCTTCTTGGTCCCCACCATGAGGATGCGCTTGCCGGCGGCAGCGACTTCCGTCGCGAACGCGCACGCTTGCTCCAAGAGCTCCATCGTCTGTTGAAGGTCCACGATGTGGATGCCATTCCGCTGGGCAAAAATGAAGCGCCGCATCCGGGGGTTCCACCTGTGCGTCTGATGGCCGAAGTGGACGCCTGCCTCCAGCAGCGCTCGCATACTGAGTGACTCGTCCCCCTGAGGCGCAACCTCACGGGGCGCGTCGGACTGTATCTGTACCATGGGACCTGCCTTTCTGTCGGTCTAAGAGATGTCCACGAGGCTCGACATTCCCCGTGGTTGCGCCGGAGCGCTGCCCGATTGTAGCACAGTGGTATAGCGCCGCACACAGGGCGGCGCCGGGTGCGTGCTATATTGGCCTCGCCCGGGCATATCGCCTGGGCGGGAGCGGACGATAACAGTGGACTACGCAAGCCTCATCCGGGCGATACCAGACTTCCCGCAGCCCGGCATCCTCTTCCGCGACATCACGCCGCTGCTGGGCGACGGCGAGGCGTTGCGCGCGGTGGTGCAAGACCTCGCCGCGCCGTTCAAAGAGCAGCGCATAGACCGGGTCGCGGGGATCGAGGCCCGTGGGTTCCTCTTCGGCGCGCCGCTCGCGGTGGAGCTGGGCGCGGGGTTCGTTCCGATGCGGAAGGAAGGCAAGCTGCCCCACGAGACGTTCTCAGCCCAGTACGAGTTGGAGTACGGCGACGCCGCCATAGAGCTGCACCAGGACGGACTGCAGCCCGGAGACAACGTTCTGCTCGTTGACGACGTGCTCGCAACCGGAGGGACGATGGCAGCGGCGGTGGAGCTCGTGCAGCAGACGGGAGCGAACGTTGCGGGCATCTTGACACTCATCGAACTCACGGCGCTTAACGGCCGGGCCCGGCTGCCCGGCCACGACGTGGTCGCGCTGATCCGCTACTAGCTCCGTCGGCGATTTGACACGCCGAGAAGCGCACACGGACAATCCGCCCAAGTACGAACGGGGGAGCGAACTATGCAGGACGTGGTGATCGTAGGCGGCGCCCGGACGCCCGTGGGACGGTTCGGAGGCGCCTTCAAGGACATCCTGGCGTCGGACCTCGGCGCCGTCGCCATCAGAGCGGCCGTCGAGCGCGCGGGCATCCGCCCGGAGGACGTCGACGAAGTGATCATGGGCAACGTACTCCAGGCCGACGAGACGGGCTACACCGCCCGGCGCGCAATGCTCAAGGCAGGGCTGCCCGACCACATCCCCGCGATGACTGTGAACCGGGCGTGCTCATCCGGGCTGGAGGCCATCAATCTCGCGGTGCAGGCCATCGCCACCGGCGAGTCGGAGGTCGTCGTCGCGGGAGGCGCGGACAGCATGAGCCGCGTGCCCTATCTCATGCGGGGCGTCCGGTTCGAAGGACCGCGCATGGGCGATTACTCCGTTACGGACGGCCTCACCCTGGGCCTGAGCTGCCCCATCTACGACTACCACATGGGCGTCACGGCTGAGAACGTAGCAGACCGCTTCGAGGTAAGCAGGGAAGCGCAAGACCAGCTGGCGGTGAGCAGCCACCAGCGCGCGGTCCACGCGCAGGGAGAGGGCTACTTCGACGCGCAGATCGCGCCGGTGAGCGTCCCGCAGCGGCGGGGAGACCCCGTAACGGTGTCGCAGGACGAGCATCCCCGCGCGGACACGACGCTGGAAGGACTGGCCAAGCTGCGCCCGGTGTTCAAGGAGGGCGGCACCGTGACCGCCGGCAACTCCGCCGGCATCAACGACGGCGCCGCTGCGGTCGTCGTGATGTCGCGGGAGCGCGCGGAGGCGGAAGGGCTGACGCCCCGGCTGCGCTGGGTGGGTCGCGGCGTCTCCGGGGTCGATCCATCGGTGATGGGGATAGGGCCGGTGCCGTCCACGCGCAAGGTGCTCGAGAAGACAGGTATGGCGATAAGCGACCTCGACCTCATCGAGCTGAACGAGGCGTTCGCGGCGCAGGCGCTCTACGTGATGCGCGAACTGGACATGGACCAGGAGCGGACGAACGTCAATGGCAGCGGCATCTCCCTCGGCCACCCGGTAGGCGCAACCGGCGCAATCATGACCGTGAAGCTCATGGAGGAGCTGACGCGCACGGACGGGCAGTTCGGGCTCGTGACGATGTGCGTTGGCGGCGGACAGGGCGTCTCGACCGTATTCGAGCGGCTCAACTGACGAGCGCTGACGCCGCCGCTCCCTGACCGGTCCCACAAAGCGTCTCCGGCGAGCGGCGCTTGACAGGCCCCATCGACCCTGCTAGTGTTAACCGGACGTATCAGATGCTGTTCACCGCGCCTGAGCATCAGAAGCCCCGAAACCCCTAAAGCCTTGTTACAGAGGTCTGGCGTTGCATATCCGCCGGGCCTCTTTCCGTGTCTCCGAGAATCCGTAGTTCGCGCGCTGCGAGGAGGTCCCAGCCAGCAATGACATCGCTCATGCCCCGTGTCAACCGCGCCCCGATGCATCCCGTAAAGTCCTACGCCCGCACGCACCAGGTACTGGAGCCTTCCAACCTCGTCAATATCCAGCTCGAGTCGTTCGATGCGCTCAAGACGACCGGCATCCGTGAAGTGCTGGACGAGATCAATCCGGTGCAGGACGTTACCGGCAACCGGTTCGAGCTGCGCTTCGGGGCGCACTCGTTCCGCGAGCCCCGCTACTCGGAAGAGGAGTGCCGCGCGCGGGAGGTAACCTACGAAGCGCCTCTCTACGTCACGGTCGAGTTGGAGGTGAAGGAGACCGGCGAGGTCAAGGAGCAGACGCTCTTCTTCGGCGACATCCCGATGATGACCTCCACCGGTACTTTCGTCATCAACGGCGCCGAACGCGTCGTTGTGAGCCAGCTGGTGCGTTCGCCCGGGGCCTACTTCACGCGCGTGCAGGACCCCAGCACGGGCCGCAACGTCTCCTTCTCGAAACTCATCCCCTATCGGGGCGCGTGGCTGGAGTTCGAGACCAGTCCCCGCGACGTGATCTCGGTGAAGATAGACCGCAAGCGCAAGTTGCCCGTCACCACGTTCCTCCGCGCCATCGGCTACAAGACCGGCTTCGCGACGGACCAGGAGATACTCGACCGGTTCGCCGACGTGGACGACGACCCTGAGCACCCCTACATCCGCACGACGCTGGAACGCGACACGGCGGTGCAGAACGAGGCGCAGGCGCTGATGGAGGTCTACCGCAGGCTCCGCCCCGGCGAGCCTCCCAGCGCGGAAAGCGCACGCACGCTGCTGGACAACCTCTTCTTCAACCCCCGCCGCTACGACCTGGGGCGGGTCGGGCGGTACAAGATGAACCGCCGCACCGGCAAGGACGTGCCGCAGGACAGCCGCACCCTCACCGCAGAGGACATCATCGAGATGATCAAGATGATGATCCGCATCAACAACGGCGCGGCCAACCCTGACGACATCGACCACCTGGGAAACCGCCGCGTCCGCGCAGTCGGCGAACTCATCATGAACCAACTGCGCGTGGGCCTGCTCCGCATGGAGCGCGTGGTCAAAGAGCGCATGACGATCCTCGACCAAGGCGAGGCCACGCCCAGCGCCCTCATCAACATACGCCCCGTGGTCGCCGCGGTGCGCGAGTTCTTCGGGGGCTCCCAGCTCTCCCAGTTCATGGACCAGACGAACCCGCTGGCGGAGCTCACGCACAAGCGCCGTCTCTCCGCGCTTGGCCCGGGCGGACTCTCCCGCGAACGCGCCGGGTTCGACGTACGGGACGTGCACTACTCCCACTACGGCCGCATCTGCCCGATCGAAACCCCGGAAGGCCCGAACATCGGCCTGCTCGGCTCTCTTGCCACCTACGCCCGCCTCAACGACTACGGCTTCATCGAGACGCCCTACCGGAAAGTGCTGAAGGACATCTCCAGCAAAGACCCGGATATCCAGGGCCGGACCGTCACCGCAACGGTGACCGGAGACGACGGCAAGGCTATCGTCCGCGCGAACCACGTCATCTCTGCGAACGCCGCGAAGAAGCTCGCCGCGCTCGACGAGCGCATGGTTGCCGTGCAGCCCTATGTGTCCGCCGATCCGGATGAGGTGGTCTACCTCCCCGCCGACGAGGAGGACAAGTTCGTAGTCGCGCAGGCCAACTCTCCCATGGACAACAAGTTCCAGCTGCTGGGGGAACGCGTGGAGTGCCGCGTTTCGGAGGACTACCTGATGGAGCCGCCTGAGCGCGTGGACTACATGGACGTCGCGCCGATACAGATAGTCAGCGTCTCCACCGCCCTCATCCCGTTCCTGGAGCACGACGACGCCAACCGGGCGTTGATGGGCTCCAACATGCAGCGCCAGGCGGTCCCGCTCATCAAACCGGATGCTCCACTGGTGTGCACCGGCATGGAACAGCGCATCGCACGCGACTCGGGACAGATGGTGCTCGCCAAGGCCACGGGAGTGGTCACTTCCGTCACGGGCGAGGTGGTTGTTGTGAGGAGCGACGACGGCAAGGAACAGACCCACGTGCTGCGGAAGTTCATCCGCTCCAACCAGGGCACGTGCCTCACGCAGCGGGCCATCGTCTCTGTCGGCGACGCCGTAGCTGAGGGAGACCCGCTCGCCGACAGCTCTTCCACGCAGGAAGGCGACCTCGCGCTGGGCCAGAACGTGCTCTGCGCCTTCATGGCCATGGAAGGGTACAACTTCGAGGACGCCATCATCGTCTCTGAGAACCTCGTGCGCGACTCCAAGTTCACGTCCATCCACATCGAGCGGTACGAGGTCGAATCACGCGACACGAAGCTGGGTCCCGGCGAGATCACGCGGGACATCCCAAGCGTCGGTGAAGACGCACTCCACAACCTGGACGAGGAAGGCATCATCCGGATAGGCGCGGAGGTAGGGCCCGGCGACATCCTCGTCGGCAAGGTAACGCCGAAAGGCGAGACTGAGCTGACGGCCGAGGAGAAACTGCTGCGCGCCATCTTCGGGGAAAAGGCCCGCGACGTTAAGGACACCTCTCTCCGCGTCCCCCACGGTGAGCGCGGCAAGGTCATCGACGTGAGGGTCATGTCGCGGGATAACGGAGACGAACTCTCCCCCGGCGTGAACAAGCTCGTGCGCGTGTGGGTCGCTCAGACCCGCACCCTCTCCGAAGGCGACAAGATGGCCGGACGCCACGGGAACAAGGGCGTCGTCTCCCGGATCATGCCGGTGGAGGATATGCCTTACCTGCCGGACGGCACTCCCGTGGACATCATCCTCAACCCCATAGGAGTGCCCTCCCGCATGAACCTGGGGCAGGTGCTGGAGACGCACCTGGGCCTGGCCGCCCACAAGTTGCGTTTTCGCGCAGCGACCCCCGTATTCGACGGCGCGACCGACGCGGACATCCGCAACGCCCTTGCCCGAGCGTGGCTCTTGGAGCGCGCAGGAGCGCCCGGCAGCGACCTCGACACGTCCGAGGGCTACGAACCGGACTGGGCAAGGGCCCGCGCGTGGGTCGCCGAGCGTGGCTACGACGCAGACCGCGCATTCGACGACACGGACCGCGACTCCAACTACGCTTCCTCGATAGGACTGCGGCTCTGGCTTGACGACCTCGCAGAGACGTACGAGGAGGCAACGGGCGAGCAGCTGGACATGGGGGACGAGTCGTTCGACGCTCTGTACAGCGAGGCGCTGCGCGTGGGACGTGTGCTCAACGCCGCCGCTCCGGTGCTCGGCAAGTCGGTGCTCTACGACGGCCGCACCGGTGAGCCGTTCAACAATCCGGTCACCGTGGGCTACATCTACATGCTCAAGCTCATACACCTGGTCGAAGACAAGATACACGCACGGTCCACCGGCCCTTACTCCCTCATCACGCAGCAGCCGCTGGGGGGTAAGGCACAGTTCGGCGGACAGCGCTTCGGGGAGATGGAAGTGTGGGCGCTGGAAGCCTACAGCGCGGCCTACAACCTCCAGGAGATGCTCACCGTCAAGTCCGACGACGTGGTCGGGCGCGTGAAGACCTACGAGGCCATCGTGAAAGGCGAGGAGGTCGTGCAACCCGGCGTGCCGGAGTCCTTCAACGTGTTGCTCAAGGAACTGCAGAGCCTCGGCCTCGCTGTGGAACTCCGGTACGAGGAGGACCAAGGCGTCGTCTCCTCCCGGTTCACCTACACCGGTGAGGAGGAAGAAGAGGACGAACTGGAGGCCGTCGCGCCGATCCCCATCGAGCCTGTCGCGCCGTCCTGGGAAGCGGACTTCGCGCCCCTGGAAGAGCCGGACGGGGACGTGGCCACGAACGTGCGGATAGACCTGGGCGCTTACGCTCGCAAGGCCTCCGAGGAAGAGAGCGAGAGCAACGGGGACTAGCGGCGCACCCGACCTCAGGCCGGGAGCGCGGAGTGACGAACAGCGAAGCGGGGCACGCGCCCCGCAGGAAGAGCGACCAACATGCCGAACGCTACCGATTTCAACGCCATCAGGATCTCGCTCGCCTCGCCGGAGCAGGTCAAGCAGTGGTCTTACGGCGAGGTGCTCAAACCAGAGACGATCAACTACCGCACGCTGCGTCCCGAGAAGGACGGGCTGTTCTGCGAGCGCATCTTCGGTCCCACGAAGGACTGGGAGTGCTACTGCGGGAAGTACAAGAAGATCCGCTACAGGGGCGTGATCTGCGACCGCTGCGGCGTGGAGGTCGCCCGAGCCAAGGTCCGGCGGGAGCGCATGGGGCACATCGCCCTCGCCGCTCCCGTCGCCCACATCTGGTTCGCCAAGGGCATCCCGAGCAGGCTCGGACTGCTGCTGGACATCTCTCCGCGCAACCTGGAGCGCGTTCTCTACTTTGCGCAGTACATCGTCACCCGGGTAGACCCACTGCTGCAGACTCGCCGCGTCGAGGAGCTCCAACTGGAGCACGACGAGAAGAAAGAAGAGATCGAACAGCAGATGAACGAGCGCATCACGACGCTGGAGACGGAGTTGGAATCCCTCGCGGGGTCCGAGTCCAGCGACGCCGACACCCGCCGCAAGACGTTGGAGGACCAGATCCCGGCGCTGGTGAAGGCTCGCGACGATCAGTTGGCCGAGCTCGACCAGAACCTCGCGAAAGAGAGCGGTGAGATCGAGAGCCTCAAGTCACTGATGCTGCTCACGGAGAGCCGCCACCGCGAACTCTCTGACAAGTACGGCGACGTCTTCCGCGCCGGCATGGGCGCAGAGGCCATACTGGACATCCTCCGGTCGCTCGATCTGCAGGAAGAGATGCTCCACCTCAAGGACGAGGTGCGCACGACCTCCGGACAGCGCCGGAAGAAGGCCGTCAAGCGCATCCAGGTCATAGAGGCGTTCCATAGCAGCGGCAACAAGCCGGAGTGGATGATCATGACCGCTCTCCCCGTCCTTCCTCCGGACCTCCGGCCCATGGTGCAACTGGACGGCGGGCGGTTCGCCACGAGCGACCTGAACGACCTGTACCGCAGGGTTATCAACCGGAACAACCGCCTCAAGCGGCTCCTGGACCTCGGCGCCCCCGCCATCATCATCCGCAACGAGAAGCGGATGCTCCAGGAAGCGGTGGACGACCTGATCGACAACGGACGCCGGGGTCGTGCGATCGTGGGCAGCCACAACCACCAGCTCAAGAGCCTGTCGGACCTGCTTCGCGGGAAACAGGGACGGTTCCGGCAGAACCTGCTCGGCAAGCGCGTGGACTACGGCGGGCGCTCCGTCATCGTGGTGGGACCATCCCTCCGCCTCCACGAGTGCGGCCTGCCGAAGAAGATGGCCCTGGAACTCTTCAAGCCGTTCGTCATGAACCGGCTCGTCATGCAGGGGATGGCGCACAACATCAAGAGCGCCAAGCGCATGGTTGAGCGCGCCCGCCCTGAGGTCTGGGACATCCTCGAGGAGGTCATCCAGACTCGCCCGGTCATGCTGAACCGCGCGCCGACGCTGCACCGGCTCGGCATCCAGGCCTTCATGCCAACCCTCGTCGAGGGCAGCGCGATCCAGTTGCACCCGCTCGTCTGCGCCGCCTTCAACGCGGACTTCGACGGTGACCAGATGGCGGTGCACGTTCCCCTCTCGCGGGAGGCGGTACAGGAAGCCCGGAACGTGATGCTGAGCACGCACAACATGCTCTCTCCCAGCTCCGGCGAACCGCTGGTTGCCCCAACCTACGAGATCGTACTGGGCTGCTACTACCTCACGCAGACGAAAGAGGGCGCGAAGGGAGAAGGCGGGCGTTACCGGGACTTCGACGACGTGCTCGTCGCCTTCGACGCAGGCATACTCGAGCTGCACTCGGTAGTCGCGGTCCGTGCTCCCGGCGAAGGGGAGAGCTGGATAGATACCACTCCGGGCCGCATCATCTTCAACGAAGTGCTCCCCGAGGAGCTGCGCCGCTACGACGTGCTGATGGACAAGAAGGCGCTCCGGGACCTCGTCTCGGACGTCTATCGCCTCACCGGCAATACGGTCACTTCCGAAGTGCTGGACCAGATCAAGCAGATCGGGTTCCACTACGCCACCATCTCCGGGACCACCATCGGCATCACGGACATCCAGGTCCCGCCGGAGAAGGCCGCCATCATCGCCGAGGCGGACAAGGAGGTGGAGCTCCTGGAAGAGCAGTACGAGATGGGCCTCATCACAGAGCGTGAGAAGCACGTCCGTGCGGTGAACACCTGGCAGCGTGTCTCCGGCAGGATGGACGAGGTCATCCAACAGCACCTCCCCGAATTCGGCGGCATCTACGCCATGGCCCACTCCGGCGCTCGAGGGAACGAGGCGCAGATCAAGCAGATGGCTGCAATGCGCGGACTCATGAGCAACCCCCGGGGAGACATCATCGAGCTGCCCATCAAGTCCAGCTTCCGCGAAGGGCTGAGCGTGCTGGAGTACTTCATCTCCACACACGGGGCGCGCAAGGGTCTGGCAGACACCGCGCTCCGCACCGCCGACTCCGGCTACCTCACTCGGCGCCTCATAGACGTGGCGCAAGAGGTCATCGTGCTGGAAGAGGACTGCGGTACCGACCGCGGCGTCCTCATCCACGCCCAGGCATCCGAGGAAGACGTGATGATCGCGCCGCTCAGCGAGCGCATCGTCGGGCGCGTCGCCGCGGTCCCCATCGCCCACCCGGACACGGGCGAGGTGCTCGTGGACGCAGCTGAGATGATCGAGGAGCCGCAGGCCGCAGCCATCGAGGCTGCCGGGGTAACCGAACTGCGTGTCCGAAGCCCGCTCACCTGCGAAGCGGCGCGCGGCATCTGCCAGCGGTGCTACGGGCGCAGCCCCGCAACAGGCAATCTCGCCCTCCTCGGCGACGCGGTCGGCATCATCGCCGCGCAGTCCATCGGCGAGCCCGGCACCCAGCTCACCATGCGCACGTTCCACACGGGCGGCATCGCCGGCAAGGACATCACTTCCGGTCTGCCCCGCGTGGAGGAGCTGTTCGAGGCGCGCTCGCCGAAGGGCAAGGCGCGCATCGCCGAGATAGATGGAGATGTGCTCGTCTTCGAGAACGGCCAGCTTGTTGGCGACTACGAGGCAGGCGATGCCCCGCAGGTGCTCGTCCCGCCAGTATCGTTCGTGCCCTGCGTACGCGTGGTGAGCCGCATGCCCTTCACGGACAGCTACGCCATCACGGACACGCACAACCTGCTCGTTGCGGAAGGCCAGCGCGTGCAGGCCGGCGTCGTTATCGCGGAGCCTGTCGCGAACACTGCAGAAACCCAGGAGCAAGAGGGTTCCCCGGAACAGGTGCCGGCGCCCGTTGCGCTGCTCGCCCGCGTCTCGGGCACCGTCCGCATCGTGGACGGCGGCATCGAGATCGACGCTTTCGAGACAGAAGTGCGCGACCATCAGGTGGACGCCACCGACCAGCGACTCGTCCGCACCGGGGACGCCGTCGTGGCGGGACAGAAACTCACCAGTGGAGTGAAGGACCCGCACGACATCCTCCGTATCGAAGGCATGGAGGCCACGCAGGGCTACCTTGTCGAGCAGGTGCAGACCGTTTACCGCAACCAGGGTGTGTCGATCAACGACAAGCATATCGAGACCATCATCAGCCAGATGCTGCGCTGGGTGCGTATCGACAACATCGGCGACACGGAGCTCCTGCCCAACCAACTGATCGACCGCTCCCGCTTCCAGAGTGTGAACGAGCGCGTCATCGCGGAAGGGGGGGAGCCCGCCACCAGCAAACCGGAACTGCGGGGCGTTACCCGTGCGTCACTCAACACGGACAGCTTCCTCGCCAAAGCATCGTTCCAGGAGACTGCCCGGGTCCTCACTGAGGCGGCGATATCCGGAGAGGTCGACTATCTGCGCGGCCTCAAGGAGAACGTGATCATCGGACGCCTCATCCCTGCGCGCCTCGACGTTTCCGCCGAAGGGCGCAGCCTCCTCGGCATTCCCGAACTGCTGCCCGCAGCCGATGGAGACAGCGACGACTTCGAGACCATCATGGGCCTCATGGGAGAGGTGCCCGGTATGGACGACTTCGAAGATGAGGCCGTACCGACGACGCGCACCGCTGTCGACGTGGACTTCTCCATCGACGAGGATGACGAGGGGGACGACGACGACCTCTTCGACGACGATGAAGAAGACGATCTGGACGAGCCTGCGAACTCGGCGCCAGGCACTACGGAGGAAGAGGAAGAGGAGGAAGAGACTGACGACTCGGAAGTCGCAGACGACGATGAGGATATCGGCGTCGTGGTGGATGCCGACGAAGAACTCATCATTGAGGAGGACGAAGAGTCGGTCAACAACTAGCCGGCTTCCATGCCGGGGCCACGCTGGCGGGTATCACAGGACCGGCGTCGGACTACGAAGGCTGGACAGGCAAAGGGGCGCCTCGTGAAGAGGCGCCCCTTTCGTATCGCGCGGGGTTGAAGCGCGCGCCTGCTATGCATACCAGGGCAGCATGGGCTCGATCGCAAGGGTGGCGAAAACGAGCGCCAGGTAGAGCAGCGAGTACTTGTACGCGGTGAGCGTCGCCTCAGCGCTGCCCCCGCGGAGCAGCGGCCACGACAACCGCAGCCAGACCGCGCTGAGGAAGGTCGTCACGACTCCAAAGGTCAGGCCGCCGTAGCCTGCGGCGAGCGGCAGCCAGGCCATCGCAGCCAGAAGAGCGACGTAGAGCAGCACCTGCCTGGCCGTATCGCGCCGCTCCGCCACCGCGGCCAGCATCGGAACGTTTGCAGCGGCGTAGTCCTCACGCAGCAGCATGGAGAGCGTCCAGAAGTGAGGCGGCGTCCAGAAGAACACGAACGCGAACATGTACAACGCCAGGGCTGTCACCTCGCCGGAGACCGCAGCGGCCCCGATCATGGGCGGGAACGCTCCCGCTGCTCCGCCGATCACGATGTTGTTCCAGGAGCGCCGCTTCAGAAGCATCGTGTAGACCAATACATAGACCGCCGCCGCCGCCACGGTAAGCAAAGCCGCCAACGCGTTCGCCCCCAACGCCATCAGCACCGTCGCGACCGCCACGAGTCCTGTTCCGATGAGGGCGGCGCTCCGCGCACTCATCTGTTCAGAGGGGACCGGGCGCACCCTGGTGCGTCGCATGACGGTGTCTATGTCTGCGTCCAGGCTCTGGTTGATAGCGTTCGCGCCGCCCGCGGCCAGCGCTCCCGCGACGATGACGGTCAGGAGCACCAGCCCGTCAGGCGCGGCTTCAGCCTCCCTCCAGGCCCCTGCGGCCCCCGTGACCACAAGCAGCGCAACGATGCGCGGTTTGCACAGGGCCGTCACCCGGCGGAGGAACGGCGCCATCAGCGGTCCCGTCCGAGGAGGGCGAAACTCCATTGCGCCACCACGGCCCACCAGACGGCGGCGGCCAGTCCGAGGTGCATGATGCGCAGCTCCTGCGGCAAGCGGAGCCAGACCGCGCTTACGCCCACGGTGAACTGCGCCGCCGCCAGCAGCGCCGCGATGACGCTCACCCAGAAGGCCCAGCCTCCGATGCGGCGCGCCTGCCAGGCAGTCCACACCAGCGCCAGAAGCAATGCCGTTGCCGCCGCACGGTGCACCAGATGCACCCACGCGGCCTCTGTGCTGCTGCGCGCGTCGCACAGCGGCAGGCCGGGGCAGCCGGGGCTGTGCCCGGTCCCCACGATGGTCCCTCCGGCGAGCACGACGAACGCCGCCGCGATGACGAGCGCACGCCACCGCCTCGCGTCCGGAGGAGGCGAGAGGCGCACATCGAGCGCTCGCACCGCTCCTCCGGTGAGGAGCGCCAGCGTCAGGAGTGAGAACGTGAGGTGCGCCAGCCGCACCATGCTATGGAGCTCGGTGAGCACCGTGATCCCGCCCAGCACGGCTTGAACGAGGATCGCCACGAGCGCCCAGACCAGCAACCGCGAGGTCAGCCGGTCATGCGCGCGAGCGCGGAAGGCGAGCGCGGCTGAGGCCGCTACCACCAGCATCGTCACGCCCGCGTAGACGCGGTGGCCGAACTCGATGGCGGTTGCACCCTCGATCTCGGGGACGAGTACGCCTTCGCAGAGGGGCCAGTCCGGGCAGCCGAGGCCGGAACCGGAGACGCGCACCCAGGACCCGTACGCGATGAGGCCCACCGTGAGCACGGACGCCACG
Organism: Dehalococcoidia bacterium; assembly: GCA_034422795.1. Classification (GTDB taxonomy): domain Bacteria; phylum Chloroflexota; class Dehalococcoidia; order Lucifugimonadales; family Australimonadaceae; genus Bin16. The sequence continues at coordinate 23,245 of DAOUJK010000006.1, forward strand.
AGGGCGAGCCATCCGGCACGGCGGATTTCCGCCGCGCGTGACCCTTCCGCCGCCATCCGCCTACGCCGCTCCGTAAGACATAACCACGAGGAGCCCGATGAGCCCCGCAGGCAGCAGCGTCCAGACCACCTCGGCTGCCCGGCTGCCCACGATGCCACGCGAGGAGTCCCGACGAACGCGCATGCGCAGCGCCGTGACGATGATGGCCACTTCGGCCAGCGCCATGAAGCTGACGACTATCCAGAATCCTGCGTGGGGTGTCATGTCAGGCGATGCGAGCGCGCGGGCGGTCCTCCCTTGCCCCGTCGCGTCCACTCTATGGTAGCGTAAGCTGGCTGCCGCCGCCATGTCCCCTGGCCGGGATGGACGGCGGCACAACGAGGAGGTGGAGGATGGCTGTACAAGAGGAAGAGTTCGACCTGCCGGTGGACGAGGGCGCGATGGCCGTCTTCCTCTACGAGCCGGAGGATGCCGGACCGCTGCCGTCCATCATCATGGTCCACGACGCCAACGGCCTGACCGTAGAGGCGCGAGAGCAGGCCATGTGGCTGGCGGGACAGGGCTATACCGTCGCCGCGCCCGACGTGTTCCACCGAGCGGGACGGCTGCTGACAACCGCCGCACTCGGCGGCGGGCCGGACGCAACGCTGCGGATCCGCGCAGACATGACCAACGATGGTCACAGCTCGGACGTCGCGCGACTCGCGGCGTTCCTGCGGGAGCGGCCGCGCAGCGACGGGCGCGTGGGGCTCACCGGGTTCTGCCTCGGCGGACGCATCGCGTTCCTGGGCGCGACGCTCGGCGGGGTTGTGGACGCAACGGTGGCGTTCTACCCCACGCGCCTGTTGGAGTCGGACCCGGCGGTCCCCGGCTCGCCGTGGCCGGTCCATGGCGCAGGCAGCGTGACGAACCCGCTGCTCATGTTCTTTCCCGCGCTGGACGGCTTCAACCCGTACTCGAACGTTCAGGCGATCAGGGCCGCATTCGAAGACGCGGCAGACCACGTCAGGGCTGCCTGGGTGGAGGACGCCGACCATGGCTTCGCGCAGCCCGCGAGCGCAGCGCACCACCCGGAGCGGGCGGCACAGTCGTGGGAAGAAGCGCTCGCATTCTTCGACCGTCACCTCCGGCGGGCAGCGTCGCCCGCCGCGCGCGGAGCATAGGCCGGAACGTACCGCTCTCCCGGTCGCCGAGAAAGGAGCAGCCACATGGACACGATAGAACAGGTCATCGACATAGAGACGGCGGACGGCCCCATGGCCGTGCCTACCTCCCGGCCCGTGGAGGGCGGAACGAGGCCCGCGGTCATCGTCGTCATGGGGAGTCCGGGCGTGAGCCCCAACATCGTGGGGATCGTCGACCGTTTCGCGCAGGAGGGGTACGTGGCTGTCGCACCGGACCTCTACCATCGCGCCGGCAGGCTGCGCTACGCCACCGTCGAGAAACGCCAGGAGATGCAGGGAGAACTCCGCACCAACGGCTTCAGCGACGCATCCATCGACATGGACGTGCAAGCCACGATCGACTATCTGCGCCGCGACCCCGATGTCGGCGTGATCGGCATCACAGGTTTCTGCCTCGGAGGGCGCGTGTCGCTGCAGTCGGCGATACGCATAGGCGGGTTGTCGGCGGCCGGCATCTTCTACGGCGGCAACATGTTCCCCGGCGACGACCAGCCGGAGGCGTTCTCTGCCATACGCGAGTCCGGGACACTTGCCGTGCCGGTCATAGGCTTCTTCGGCGAGGAAGACCGGAACCCCACGGCCGAGGAGGCGCGCTCGCTGGACGCGCACCTGACGGACCTGGGGAAGGAGCACGCCTTCTACTACTACGAAGGAGCGGGCCATGCATTCTTCAACGACGACTCTCCCGGTTTCCGTCCCGGACCGGCAGCGGACTCCTGGGAGAAGATCCTCGCGTTCTTCGACCGCCACCTCCGGCGTGCTGCATCGCCCGCCGTACGCTGAGCAGGGCCGGACCAGCCTCCGACCCGGGCAAGAAGGAGCGCCCGCATGGACACCACGGAAGCAGTCATCGATATAGAAACGGCAGACGGACCGATGGCCGTGGCCACCTCCCGCCCTGTGGAAGGCGGAACGCGGCCCGGAGTCATCGTGATCATGGGAGGGACCGGAGTAACCCCCAACATCGTGAGCATCGTCGACCGCTTCGCCCGTGAGGGGTACGCGGCCGCCGCGCCGGACCTCTACCACCGCGCCGGCAGGCTGCGCACCATCCCGGCCGAGAAGCTGTGGGAGATGCGCGACGAACTCCGCGCCAACGGCTTCAGCGACGCGTCCAACGACATGGACGTGCAGGCCACCATCGACTATCTCCGCAACGACCTCAACGCAGGCCCCGTAGGCATCGTTGGCTTCTGCCTCGGCGGGCGGGTCTCGCTGCAGTCCGCGATCCGCGCCAGCGGGTTGTCGGCGGCCGCCGTCTTCTATGGCGGGTTCATGTTCCCCGGCGACGACCAGCCGGAGGCGTTCTCCGCCATGCGCGAGTCGGGGACGCTTGCCATCCCGGTCGTTGGCTTCTTCGGGGAGGAGGACCAGAACCCCACACCGGAGCAGGCGCGGATGCTGGACGCGCACCTCAGCGACCTCGGGAAGGAGCACGCGTTCCACTACTACGAAGGCGCGGGTCATGCGTTCTTCGGCGACGACTCTCCCAGCTACCGTCCCCATGCAGCGGCGGACGCCTGGGAGAAGACGCTCGCGTTCTTCGACCGCCACCTCCGGCAGGTATAATCGCGCTTCGCCACTACCGCACTCCCGCCGATACCGCACTCCCGCCATTACCGTCATTCCCGCGAAGGCGGGAAACCAGCCCTCTGTCGTGCGGAGGTGGAGCGAACAGAACAGCGCGCATCAGCGCACGCAAGCACGAAGGAGCACTCGCATGGACACGATAGAGCAGATGGTCGACATAGAGACGGCGGATGGGCCGATGGCAGCGCCGACGTCGCGCCCCGCTGACGGCGGCGCGCACCCGGCGGTGATCGTCGTCCAGGAAGTGTTCGGCGTGAACGCGAACATCGAGGGCATCGTGCAGCGTTTCGCGCAGGAGGGCTACATCGCCGCAGCGCCGGACCTGTACCACCGCGCCGGAAGGCTGCGCACCATCCCCTACGACAAGCTGCAGGAGATGCGGGAGGAGGTGCGGGCAGGCGGCTACGGCGACGCGTCCATCGACATGGATGTCCAGGCCACGATCGACTGGCTGCGCAGCGACCCGAACGTCGGCGCGATAGGCATCGTGGGCTTCTGCCTCGGCGGGCGGGTCTCGATGCAGTCGGCGATACGCGCGAAGGGACTGTCGGCCGCAGCCATCTACTACGGCGGGTTCATGTTCCCCGCGGACGACCAGCCTCAGGCGTTCTCCGTGATCCGCGAGGCCGAAGCGCTCTCGGTCCCGGTTGTGGGCTTCTTCGGTGAGGAGGACCAGAACCCGACGCCGGAGCAGGTCAGGACGCTGGACGAGCACCTCACCGCCCTCGGCAAGGAGCATGCGTTCCACATCTATGCGGGCGCGAACCACGGCTTCTTCTGCGACGAACGCGCCGGACACCGTCCTGAAGCGTCGGCGGACGCGTGGGAGAAGACGCTTGCTCACTTCGCCAAGCACCTGAGTTGATGCGGGAGCCCTCTGCTCCCTGCAGACGAGTGGTGAGCGAACGACTACCGTCATTCCGAGCGAAGCGCAGCGGAGTCCGCGCTTCGGCGCACGGGACCCTCTCGGGAGCCCTTCGACAAGCTCAGGACGAGCGGGCCTGCACTCCCGAGCATTCCCCGAGAGATGTTTCGACTCCGCCTCCGGCTACGCTCAACATGACAAGGCATAGACCGGCTACGCTCAACATGACAAGGCATAGAGAGGAGATGGGACATGGCCGACGCGTATGACGTCATCATCATCGGAGGCGGGTCCGCCGGCGAGAACGTCGCTGGACGCACGGCGCCCGCCGGGCTCAGCACCGCCATCGTAGAGGCGGAGCTGGTTGGGGGCGAGTGCTCGTACTGGGCATGCATGCCCAGCAAGGCGCTCCTCCGCCCCGGCGAGGCGCTCGCCGCCGCCCGTCGCGTGCCTGCCGCGCGAGACGCAGTCACCGGCGCCGTGGACCCCGTGCGCGCACTGCGCGCCCGCGACGCCTTCGCAAGCCGCTGGAACGACGACGGGCAGGCGCAGTGGGTCGACTCCGTCGGCGCGACGCTCATCCGGGGCTGGGGGCGGCTCGCGGGCGAGAAGCGCGTCGTAGTGGAGATGGCCGACGGCAGCGGCAGCGTCGAACTGGAGGCGAACAAGGCCATCGTGCTCGCCACGGGGTCCACCGCGTTCGTGCCGCCCATCGAGGGGCTGGCCGAGGCCGAGCCGTGGACGAGCCGGGAGGTCACGTCGGCGAAGAGCGTGCCGGAGAGCCTCATCATCATCGGCGGAGGTGTCGTCGGGCTGGAGATGGCGCAGGCGTGGAAATCGCTCGGCACGGCCGAGGTGACCGTGCTGGAGCGCCGAACGCCCGAGGACACGCCCCTGTTCGAACCGTTCGCGCTGCGGGCGGTCGTCGACTCGCTGGAGGCGCAGGGCGTCGTCTTCCGGTTCGGGTGCGTCGTTGCCTCGGCGGCCCGCATGAGCGACGGCGTGAGCGTGACGATGGACAACGGCGAGACGCTGCACGCGCAGGAGCTGCTCGTGGCGGCGGGGCGCACCGGCGTCGTGGACGGCGTCGGACTGGAGACGGTGGGCGTCGACGCGCAGCGGTACGTGCAGGTGAACGACCACCTGCAGGTGGAGGGCGTGGACGGCGGCTGGCTGTACGCGGTGGGCGACGTGAACGGGCGGGCGCTGCTGACGCACCAGGGCAAGTACCAGGCGCGGCAGGCGGGCGACCACATCCGCGGGCTCGACGCCTCAGCCTGGGCGGACAACGGCATGGTGCCGGCGGTGGTGTTCACGGACCCGCAGATCGGCAGCGTGGGGCTGACCGAGCGGGCGGCCCGCGAGCGCGGCCTGAATATGCGGGCCATCGAGATGGGCTGGCCGGTCGCCGCGGCGCCGCTCCACGGCGAGCATTTCAGCGGCGGGGTGAAATTCATCGTGGACGAGGACCGGCGCGTGCTCGTCGGCGCGACGTTCGCGGGGCCGGAGGTCGGCGAGCTGACGCACGCGGCGACCATCGCCATTGTGGGCGAGGTGACGCTCGACCGCCTCTGGCACGCGACGCCGTCGTTCCCGACGCTGAGCGAGGTGTGGCTGCGCTTCCTGGAGGAGTACGGGTTGTAGGCGAGGGCCGCTGCCTGGTATAGGGAAGTCCCTTCCCGTCGTTCCTGCACAGGCCCGCGCCTTAGCGCACAACCTCGCAGCCATCCCTCGTCATTCCCGCCTCCCTCGTCATTCCCGCGTAGGCTGGAATCCAGTGACCCCGTGCCACCCGCTCATCCTGAGCTCGTCGAAGGGTCATGGTGAGCCTGTCGAACCACGCGCTACCACCGACAGCCGCCGTTGGGGTATAGTTCCCTGTTGCTAGGACCTGACCCTCGCCGAGAGCAAAGAAGGCGCGGAACACGATAGGCACAAGTGGGGATGCCACGCCCCCTTGTCATTCCGCGCTGGTTGGGTCCTAGCAAATCCTGCCTTGTGCCAGGCAAGGGGGCACCTGCGATGGCCGACCATCCGTACCTCTCCGGCAACGCGCTCGTCTGCGACGACAACATCAACGCGCTCCGTGAACTGCCGGAAGAGTGCATCGACCTGATCTACCTCGACCCGCCGTTCAACTCCAACCAGTTCTACGTCGCGGCATTCGGCGACAAGGGGATGGTGGCGCAGCAACTGCGGGACATCTGGCGCTGGACGGTGGCCGCGCAGAACGCGTTCGACGGCATACCGCGCGGCCAGTTGCGAGACACGCTTCGGGGGATACGACTCCAAGCCGGAGAGAAGTCACCGATGGCAGCGTATGCGGTGTTCATGGGGACCCGCCTCACGGAGATGCGCCGTGTGCTCAAGCCGACAGGCAGTATCTATCTTCACTGCGACTGGCACGCCAATGCATACCTGAGGATTCTCATGGATGCGGTATTCGGCATAAGACAACATCGCAACGAGATAGTGTGGTGCTACACAGGGCCAAGCAACACCAGAAGCTGGTTTCCCCGCAAGCACGACACGATATTGTTCTACGCTAGGAGCAACGCAGCCTTGTTTAATCGAGACGATGTTCGCGTCACATACAAGGGACTGCATGTTCAACATGAGTACGAAGGTGGAGGCGGTATCGGAGGGAACCTGACTCCGAGCAACATCGACCAGTACATAGACCGAGGTAAGGTTCCCGAGGATTATTGGATAGAAGACCGTGATGGCATGACACCTGTAGCACGATTGCACGGGGAGCGTCTCGGTTATCCCACGCAGAAGCCCCTGGCCCTCCTCAATCGCATCATCACAGCCTCGTCCAACCCGGGCGACCTCGTGCTCGACCCGTTCTGCGGGTGTGGTACTGCCGCCGATGCGGCAGTCTCACTTGGCAGGAAGTACCTGGGCATCGACATCAGCGGCATCGCGGTGCGCGTCATGCAGCAGCGGCTGGAGTCGCGCGGGTCTGCCGTCGCGCCGGTGGTCTACGGCCTGACGTGGGACGAGTTCGAGTGGGATGAGTTCGAGAAGCGGGCGCTCGCGCAGCGCGACGAGGTGGAGGACGGGATACCCGGCTGGGCGTGGGCAGAGGACCGGGTCGCGGCGCTGCTGAACGCGGTGCCGAACGAGCGGAAGTCAGGCGACGGCGGGGTGGACGCGCGCTACTTCGGGGCGATGGACATCGAGAAGCACGAGGGAATCATCGTTCCAATCCAGGTGAAGATGCACCGCACGCACTCGGTGGGGCGTCCCGACATGGACCGGCTGCTCGGCACGCAGACAGCGATGCAGAACCGTGGGCTGCACGCGCCGATGTCGATCATGGTGAGCCTGTACCCGCCGCCGGATTCCCTTCGGGTGTTCGCTGCGGAGCAGGGCCGCGTGACGCTGACGACGAATGAGGGTACGGCGGAGTACCCGCGCATGCAGGTGCTGAGCGTCGAGGAGATGCTGCGTCACGGAGAGCGCCCGAAGCTGCCGCCGGTGGACCCACGGTCGCTCGTGGGTGACACGCAGGACAAGATGCTGATTCTGTGAGGGGGCTCGACAGTCACGAATCCCTTACGTCCATCCCCATGCTAGCTCGCTTCATGCTTCGGAATGACCGATGTTCTTCAGGCTTGATATAACGCCATGACTGAGGGACGACGAAGCGTTGGAACCGATGCCGCAATATGGCGAGACTCATTGGATTAGCGTACTGCCAAACCTCTTTGATCTCTAGGGCATATGCAACAGATTGTCCCTTATAGTAAGCATCGAAACCCTGCCTATCGATTCCGGCAGAACCAGCCACGGCCTGCCAAACTTCATCCGGGGTACCAGTCCAGACTTCCCCAGCCAGGAAACCACCTTGCAGTTGCATGACAGGGCTAGTAACGTAGATGAGCACCTCACGCCCTTGTATGTGCGTCATGGGGCGTCGCCGAAGCTCCATTCTTTTTCTGCCATCAAATATCAAGCCTGAGTAGTAAGGCTTTAGGGAGATGAGCAGGGGTGCCATCGATGTAGTCATCACTCCTCCGGAAATCCGAGTTGGAAGAGTTTGCTGAAGGTTGATTGCGGTATCTTCACAGGCCATTGAAAGACTGCGGCGATATTGTCTTGGGAAAACGCTGAGCGAATTTCCTTTAGTGTTATTCCTTTCTGAAAAGGAAAAGTGTGCGAAAAGCGCAGGGCCATGAGATTTCTGGACACATCTTGCTTGCACATGGTATACAAGTCATTCCATTCTAATGTCCCATACCTTCTAAACTTCTTATAGAGTTCCTTAGGCGTGTCGACTATGACCTCATCAAGGCGTGAAACTGCGACGATTTCCTTAGGATTTCCGCTGACGTACCACAGTATTCGGCCTGGAGCTTGAATCAACTTCGGAGAACGGCCTGAGCGGTAGTAGACGTTGGTCCAACGGAGCAGAACATTCTGATCACCTCCGAATAGATCACGGCTGGACTGCTGCCTGTCGAAAAGGTTCAGGGCATATCCTGGCCGAATCGGTATTACGTAATAATTCTGATCGACTCTAGAAACCAGCGGAGAACAATGCGCTTCAATTTCTAGAGAATCCATCTTCTCGTAGACAGGCAACGACTCTGGCGATAAAGCGCCGATCTGCAAGAGCGTTTGGTCTTTGTCGAAGTAGTTTGTAAAACAAAACCTCACATACGCATCGCCGCATTCAGTGAATCCCATTTCAGAGAGACCTTGAATCAACTCAGGCGATAAAGCAGAAGGCTCAAGTTTGACCATAGCTAAATTCCTTCGCATAGCCTGGTAAATGAGATCTGAAACGATGAACCGCCCGAACAGCGAGAGATCAACGGAAGACGCCACTCTACCTAAACCTACTGTCAGCGTTCGTAGACTAGCATGGCTCAGGATTCGGAGCGCAACAGGTTCCGTCCCTGACCACAAGACCTCTACTTCGCTGGACGAGTCGGCCAAGGCCGCTTCGACCTTCACGCGTAGTTGACCAATCCGCTCTCCTGATTGGAATTGCCTGAGTGGAATCCTAGGGAGTTCGTTAGCCGTCAAAGCTCGCCAAACTAGGCCAAGTCCGGCAACATAGTCAGGTACCGACTCCTGACTATCAGAAAGTTCCCTCAGCCGGAGGAGGAGCTCAGCAGGACGCAAGAGTTGGAGGCCTGTTACCTGTTCAATCTGTTCTGCTTTTCTCAGCAAGGGCTGGTCTCTCGTCACAAAGAAACGCACGTCAGACGCTCCGGCTTTTGCGAGATGATTGATATCGGACACCTGGCTCTCAGTGCCACTGGGTAGAATCTCTCTCAATGGTGCGACAAGGTTTTCAGCTGAGATTGGGTCATGGCGTATGTCAGGGAATTGGCTAGCCCTTATTCTAGCGCTGTTGCGCTCGCTTGCATTGGCGTTCCGGTTGATTTCAGTCAGTAACTCATCGGTTGTCCAGATATTCAGTGAATCGACGAATAAATCCGAGAGTAAGGCTTTCGAAGGCAACGTGCTTTCGTTGTCCGGTTCATTGAAGTCGAAGAATATCTGGGCGTCTATGACGACATCAAGGATATCTTCCGAGATATTTGCCCTAAAGAGCGCTAACTGGTCATCAGATGCTACAACCAGACGCCACCGAGTAAGGAGATGCCCTTCTCTCGACCGGCCGGGTTTTTCGCCAACCGGCACGAAGCCAAATTTAGGCCACATCTGGTGCGCAGGAAAGTCATTCCGGCAATTGAGCCTGATAACTTTCTGCGTAGTAACGGTGGCTTTCAGCGCTTCAATGAGCCCTTTAGCAATGCCCTGCCCTCTGAACCCTTCCGCTACACAGAGATGAGCGATGCGAAAGCGATCATGGTAAGCCGCATAGAGGAGATATCCTGCGAGTTCGCCATCCTCTGTCCTTGCTCCAAGCACATTCGCATCTTGGACATGCTTTTCAAGAACAACTCGAGGGAGAAAGCCGATTGTCCCGCTATTCTGTTTCATCAGGGCGTCGATCGCATCAACGTCAGCTACCTGTAGTTGCGAAATCTCTATCGCCATCGTCTAACTGCTGCCTGCCTGAGATGCTACTTGCCGGATGCTACCACCGGTTGTCGTCTGGCCTGTATCTATTTGGGTTACAGCCTATGTTGTGTCTGTGGATGCCAGTGCCCGTGCAGGATAGCGACGGTAGGCACTACGGCGAAAGAGGCTGATGTCACACACCCGAGCGGCTCGTTGCTCACGAGGGACGCCCTTACACCTGACGGGGTGCCCCACCCCTCTTGCCCACCGCATGGCCCGTCCGCGCTCTCTGGGTTCCAGCGGACGCTGGAATGACGAACCCATCCTGTCCATCGATATTGATTCCCTGATCCGTGACACGCGCTCCTTTCGCGGTCGCGCCCTGACCTCGTACGCTGGTCGGTGACGGCGCGCTGCCCCGGCTCTGGGCCCCAGGGTACGCGGGGCGTCCGCAGGAGTGGCGTGGCCCACTTTGGCGCACCTTGGCGCACTTTGGCGCACTTTTCGCGACCTCCCCGCGGGGTTTCACGCCTGCGCTGGGGACATGGAGAGGAGGCGAGAGAAGGACAACTCGGGACACGGGTCCCCGGGAGGCGCACCCGGTTGCACCCGGCATGACGGGTCCGGTGCCAGAGGCCGGGTCGCAGGAGTGGAAAGTTACCAATTGTTACCGAATGTTACCCCCAGGTCCTTCGACAAGCTCAGGATGAGCGGCGTGGGTCGCCTCCCTGTTGCCGCAGGGGGCGGGCGCGTAAACTGCCGACATGACGTACACGGACATCCTCTACGAGAAGAGCAGCGGCATCGCGACCATCACGATCAACCGTCCGCAGGTGCGCAACGCGTTCCGCCCGCTGACGGTCGACGAGATGATCACGGCGTTCCAGGACGCGTGGGAGGACGACGAGGTCGGAGTCGTCATCCTGACGGGCGCGGGCGACAAGGCGTTCTCCAGCGGCGGCGACCAGAAGATGCGCGGCAAGGACGGCTACCAGGACGGCACCGGGCACACGAAGCTCCGCATCACGGAGCTGCACACGGTCATCCGCATGATCCCCAAGCCGGTCATCGCCGCGGTCAACGGCTATGCCATCGGCGGGGGGCACGTGCTGCACGTCATCTGCGACCTCTCGCTGGCGTCGGAGAACGCGATATTCGGGCAGTCGGGGCCGCGCGTGGGGAGCTTCGACGCGGGGTTCGGGACGGTGTTCCTCGCGCGCATCGTGGGCGAGAAGAAGGCGCGGGAGATCTGGTACCTCTGCCGCCAGTACCCGGCGCAGGAGGCGCTGGAGATGGGGCTGGTGAACAAGGTGGTGCCGCAGGAGCAGCTGATGGCGGAGGCGCGGGAGTGGGCGGAGCGCATCCTGGAGATGAGCCCGACGGCGCTGCGGTTCCTGAAGGCGTCGTTCAACCAGGACACGGACTGGGCGTACGGTCTGCAGCAGATGGCGCACGGCGCGGTGCAGATGTTCTACAACACGGACGAGGCCGAGGAGGGCGTGCGCGCCTTCAACGAGAAACGCCCGCCGGACTTCAGCGCATACCGCAAGCAGAACTGGTGAGGGAACGACACGATTGGCCTATACTGCTGAACGTGGCGCCCGCACCGGGCAGTCACGCGGAGGGCAGGCGGATGGCAGGCATGGTGGAACAATCGAGCGGAGCGAACAGCGCGGGGTCCTTCCCCGTCGACGAGAAAGCCTGGGCGCAACACGATGCCGACCGGGCATGGCTGGAGGCCCACCGCGCCGAGTTGTACGGGCGGTATCCGGAGCACTCGATAGCCGTTTACAAGGGCCGGGTCATCGCAGCGAGCCGTGACCAGGAGACGATGATCAACGAAGCGTACCGGGTGGCGAAAGGGCATATCGGATACGTCGTGGTGGACTACCTGCGTAGCCCCGACGAGGTGCTCGTGCTCTGAGCCCACTCCCGCATGCCCCGTTCCCACGCGCCTGCTTGTGTATCCTTCTCACATGACCGTCACGCCTGCGCCGCAATCGAAGCTCGTCTCCTGGTTCTGGGCGGCGCGACCGTTCTCGCTGTCGGCGTCGATCGCGCCGGTGCTGGTGGGGACGGCGCTCGCGGCGACGGTCGACACGCTCAACTGGCTGCTGTTCGCGCTCGCGCTGACGGGGTCGGTCGCCATCCAGATCGGCACGAACCTCACGGACGAGTACTCGGACCACCGGAAGTCCGGCAGCGAAGGGAAGTTCCTCGCTCCGCACAAGGTCATCCAGCGCGGGCTGCTCTCGGAGCGCGCGGTGGCGCTGGGAATGGCGGCGGCGTTCGGCTACGGGGTCGTCGCGGGGCTGATCATCGTCGCCCACGTGGGCTGGCCGATCCTCGCGGTGGGGCTGGCGAGCGTCGCGGCGGCGTACCTGTACGCGGGCGGGCCGAAGCCGCTGGGGACGCTGGGGCTCGGCGAGCCGGTGGTGTTCGTGTTCATGGGGCCGCTGATGGTGATGGCGTCGTACTACGTGCAGCAGGAGGCGCTCACGTGGGCGTCGTTCTCCGTCTCGTTGCCGGTCGCGTTCATCGTCACCGCGATCCTCGTCGTGAACAACATCCGCGACGTGGAGGAGGACCGGGAGGCGGGGAAGCGGAGCCTGGCCACCGCCGCCGGGACCCGGGTGGCGACGTGGGCGTACGCGGCGTTGCTGGCGGCGGCGTACGTGAGCATCGCGGGCGCGGCGCTCGGCGGGGCGGTCAGCCCCTGGGCGCTGCTGGGGATCGCGCCGCTGCCGTGGGCCGTGAGCGCTGCGCGGGCGTTGTTCACGGCAGCGGAGCGTCCCGCGATGAACCGGCTGCTCGTGCGGAGCGGCAAGCTGCACGGGTGGACCGGGCTAGCGCTTGCGGCGGGGCTGTACGCGTCGAGTCTGTGAGGGACGCAGGCGCAGGCTTGCACCTGTTATACGTATGCCGTTACAGTGTATACGTATAGCAAGGCTGGAGAGACAGAATGAAGAGCAAACTCACCATCACCGTGGACTCGGAACTCATCCCGGCGGCCAAACGCTACGCGCGCTCGAAGGGGGTGTCGCTCTCGGCAGTGATCGAGCAGGTGCTGCGCGAGGCGACCGCGAAGAACGAGCCAACCTTCGCAGAGAAATGGCTAGGCGCGTTTCAACCGGCACATCACGTCAAGCCGGAACTCCTGGACGACCCACGCTACGACTACCTCGCGCGCAAGTACCTGAAGTGATACTCCTCGACACCGATGTTCTACTGGACGTAGCCCTCAGGCGGCAGCCCCATGCCACGACGGCGGTTGAACTGCTCAATCGCTTCCAACGCGGCGAGGAGAGGGTGTTCCTAGCCTGGCACACCGTCTCCAACCTCTTCTATCTCATCGCACGCGAACGAGAAGCGGCTACTGCCCGGGATTTCATCCTGGAGCTCATCCGGTTCGTCCAGATCGCCCCTACCAGCACCGAGGCTATCCGATACGCCGCATCGCTTCCGATGGATGATTTCGAGGATGCGATGCAGGTGGCTGCGGCGCGGGCATGCGGGGCGGAGTACATCGTCACGCGGAACCTGAGCGACTTCGAACGCTCCCCTATCCCCGCGCTCACTCCACAGGAGGCACTCGCCCGGCTGCGCTGATAGTGGCTGTCCCACCCGCTTCTCGCGTTGACCGTGTGCACGCGCACGCCTAGACTCACTTCCATGTCCATCTACCGCTACTCCCGATGGGACGGATCGCAGGACGTCGCCCTCCCCACGACCGACGACCTGTTCGACCGCCTCTCCGAGCAGATCCTGCAGGGCGACGACCTGCGCGGGGCGCTCAACCGGATGATGCGCTACGGCATGCGGGGCGAGGGGCAGCGCGGCCAGGGACTGCAGGAGCTGCTCGAACGGCTCCGCGACGCCCGCCAGCGCAACCTCGACCGCTACGACCTCTCGTCCATCTTCGACGACATCCAGGAGCGGCTCGACGCCATCGTCGACAAGGAGCGCTCGGGCATCAACCAGCGTCTCGACGAGCTGGCGCCGTCGTCCGACGGCGACGCGCAAGGCGGGAGCGGGCAGGACGGCGAAGGCGAAGAGGGCCAGGGCCAGCCTGGAGGGAGCGGGGCGCCGCCGGACGAGTTCACTGACATGCTGCGGCAGATGGCGGACCGTCATCTCAACCAGTTGGACCGGCTGCCGCAGGGCGCGGGCGGGCGCATCAAGCAGCTGCGCGACTACGACTTCATGGACAGCGGTGCGCGCGAGGACTTCGACGCGCTCATGCAGGAGCTGCAGCAGCAGTTCCTCCAGCAGTACTTCCAGGGGATGCAGGAGAGCCTCCAGAACCTGACGCAGGGCGACCTCGCGCAGATATCGGAGATGGTGCGCGACCTCAACGAACTGGTGAAGCAGAAGCTGCAGGGCGACGACCCGGACATCAGCGACTTCATGAACAAGCGGGGACACATGTTCCCGCCGGGCATCGAGACGTTCGACCAGCTGATGGAGTACATGTCCAACCAGATGGCGCAGATGCAGTCGCTCATGAACTCGATGACGCCGGAGATGCGGCGCCAGCTCGAGGAGATGATGGACGGCCTCCTGCAGGACAACCGCCTCGCGTGGGACCTGTTCGAGCTCGGCATGAACCTCGAGCGGATGAACCCGGACAGCTTCCCGGACAACGACTTCCGGCTGTTCGGCGACGAGCCCGTCACTCTGCAGCAGGCGCTCCAACTGATGGGCGACCTGAACGACATGGAGGAGCTGGAGCAGCAGTTGCGCCACGCGCTCCGCACGAACGACGCCACGAACATAGACGCCGACGACCTCGGCAAGGTGCTGGGCGAGGAGGCGCGACAGTACGCGCAGGAGCTGCAGCGCCTCACGAAGGAGCTGGAGGAGGCGGGGCTGATCCGCAAGCGCGGGCAGAACGGCTGGGAGCTGACGCCGCAGGCGATGCGGAAGATCGGCGACAAGGCGCTCACCGACATCTTCAACCGCATCCGCGGCGGCGACATCGGCGACCACAACCGCGAGAAGAGCGGCGTCGGCGTCGAGATCACGGACGAGACGAAGCGGTGGGAGTTCGGCGACCCGCTCCACCTGAACACGCTCAAGACGGTGAGCAACGCCGTGCTCCGCGAGGGGCCGGGAACGCCCGTGCGCATCAGGCCGGACGACTTCGAGATAGACCGCACTATCGCGCAGACGCGCGCCTGCACGGTCATCGCCATCGACATGAGCTACTCGATGTTCTGGGACGGCGCGTTCCAGGCCGGCCAGCGCGTCGGGCTGGCGCTCGACACGCTCATCCGCTCCAAGTTCCCGAAGGACCAGGTGACGGTCGTCGCGTTCTCCTACTTCGTGCTGCCGCTCCAGCCGCACATGCTGCTCGACACGTACTGGGTGGAGTTCGGCGGCGGCACGAACTTCCAGGAGGTGCTGCGCCAGTCACGGCAGATCCTCGGCAGGCAGGGCGGCACGAACAAGCAGATCATCCTCATCACGGACGGCGAGCCCACCACGTACAACTGGACGGAGAGCGACCTGCGCGCGAACTACGGGCGGCGGGGCGGCGGGCTCGTCGAGGCGACGATGCGCGAGGTGATGCGCTGCACGCGCGACAACATCACCATCAACACGTTCATGCTGGACCAGAGCCCTTCGCTGCTGCGGTTCGTGCAGCTGATGACGAAGATCAACAAGGGCCGCGCGTTCATCTCCAGCCCGCACAGCCTGGGCTCCTACGTCGTCGCGGACTACGTCTCGAACCGGAACAAGGTCATCCGGTAGGGGGCGGTCGGCTGGGCCTGCGGGACCGCGCTTCAGCGGCCCCAGCCCCGGAGATGGGGGCGTTACTACGGCGCGCAATGTTCGATGCGAGGCAGGTCGCCGGGCTGCGCCGGAAGCCTGATCTCGATGCCAGCGACGCTTGCATCGTCTACGATCACCTCGAACGCCCGGCGGCGGTCAGTAGTGATTCCGCCGGAACCGTCGTACCAGCCAACGAACGTGCACCCTTCCCCTGGAGCATAAACGTCCAGGGTAAATGACCCATTCGGAACCCTTACAGCGAACTTGCCGTCAGCCCCGGTCCTGCCGAACCCCGACGTTATTCGCTCTCCCTGCCAGACCCACAGACCTATATCCGCCAGTGGTTTCCCGGCAGGCCCGGTCACAACTCCCTGGACCAGTGAGTGCAGTGGGGTATCGACGGTTTCGTGGCAGGAAGCCGAGACTACTCCATCTCCGAAGACTTCCTGGATCAGACCGGCAAGCACCGGGTCGTATTCCTCCAGTTCAGAACGGGTATTGATGTGGTTGTGGATCGGGCCGGGAGGGTCGTTCAGCCCGAACCAGGACTGCACGCCTTCAGCCCAATACTCGTCGGGGTTCGTTCCGGCGTAGGTGTCTGCCCACAGTCCGGCACGGAGAGCGTCCTCGTAGGCTGCTTCGAGCCTGTCGCGGAACTCCCGTCCTCCGGTCTGAAGTTCGATGCCCATGTTGAGCACCCCATGGGCAAACTCGTGAACGACTATGTCCTCATACGGGAAAACGTCATTCTCGTAGCACAGGAGGTTCTCCTCGGCAACGACCACAACAGGAACGGCGAACGTTGGACCAACACCACCGCCACGTACTCTATCATCCCAGTACGAGCCGTCAAAATGGCTGAACTCCGGAAGTTCGGTCAACCCCGCGCCTTCGGCCATGATTGCAACTCGAACGCCCTGCTCCACCATGGTTGTGAGAACGTCCGGCCTCTCCTGGAGCATCTCTTCAATGATGGAGCGGGTCTGATACAACGCAGCGTCGGGCACTGCGGAGGAAGCTACGATCGGGAGGCCGCCTACGTCCAGATACTTCCGGTAGAACGAGTCCAGGCCAAGAGCAGCGGGAGGAGGAGGCAACGGTGGTATAGGCGTTGCCGTCGGCGTTGGAGTTGGTCTCGGTGTGGGCGTGGCGGTCGGCGTCGGAGTGCTGGTAGGCCTTGGTGTGGGCGTCGGCGTCGGTGTTGAAGTCGGCGTTGCCGTTGGGCTAGGCGTCGGCGTCGCGGTGGGTATGGGGGTGGGTGTCGGCGTGGCCGTCGGCGCTGGTGTGGCGGTGGGTGTCGGCGTAGCAGTCGGAGTTGCCGCCGGCGCCACCGTCGGAGTGGGAGAAGGGACCGCCGTTGGCGACAGTGCCGGCGGCGCTGTCGGCTCCGGCTGTGAGCACCCAGCAGCAAGCGCGAGCAGGGCCAGCGCCCCGGCACTCAGGCTCAGCAGGTTTGCGATGGGTCCCGGCATCTCCGTCCTTCCCGTACGTCGTGTCAGACTAGGTCTCGAACCGGGCGTCCTATTCCTTCTTCTCCTCGTCCTCGGCTGTGCGCTCCTCGGCGCTCTCTACCGCACTTTCATCAGTGACATCTTCATCGGCTTCCTGTTCCTCACCCATGGCTGCGCTCTCTTCCGTTGTGTCCCCGGGTACGTCTTCTGCTGCAGTGTCCTCTGCGGTCTCCGCCGCGGTCTCCCCGGTTCCCGGACGCTGGGCATGAGGACCGGCGGCTCCTCCTGCGGCGACGGCTCCGGGCCGCCGCCAGATGCGCAATGCGATCGCTCCTCCAACGACAGCCACGCCCAGCAGCGTCAGCAACAACGCCTGGGGTCGCATGCCGCCGATAACGACACCGATCGTCCGGTCCGTGATCTCCAACATCTTGGCCGCCAGTATGGCGTCTACCCGTTCATCTCCCTGGGCCTGGGCCGCTTCCGCGACCGCATCAGCGTGGGCGCCGGACACTGCGCCACTCGGGACAGCGGCGATCAGAGTGATCAGGAGCACTCCCAACGCCGCGGCCAGGAGGACGCCGCCCGCCCAGCCGAGTCGCCCAGCCCACGAACGTCCCCCGAGGAAGCCGGCGACGACGACCAGCACGAGCGACACCGCAAGCAGCAGCGGCCCCATTACCCGCAGGCGGTTCAGCCAGCTTCGCCCCAGGTCCAGGACCTCCTGGGAGTCAGCCGAGTCCGGGCCCGCAATGGCCTCCAGCAGGTCTTCCTCTGTCCACGCCCAGCCCTCGCTGAACCCCTCGCGCACGACGTCCACGCCGTCCAGCAGCCCGGCCTCTCCCAGCGCATTCCGCAGGTCCTCCTCGGTGACGGTCCAGCCGTCCCGCATGGCTTCGCGCACCTCGGTAACGAGGTCCTCGTC
The DNA here is from genome assembly GCA_034422795.1 of Dehalococcoidia bacterium. Lineage (GTDB taxonomy): Bacteria > Chloroflexota > Dehalococcoidia > Lucifugimonadales > Australimonadaceae > Bin16. The sequence goes on from DAOUJK010000006.1 coordinate 41,020, forward strand.
CTCGGCACCCTGGGTTGATTCGGTGATGTCCTGGTGCGTGAAGGTAAAGTCGTCAGGGGCCATATCGTGGATGGCTGTGCTCAGCAATGTTTCAACGTCAACACCCGAGGCCCCGAGGAAATCGCCGGCTGTGAAGCCCTCTCGCCGGCACAGGTCCACTGGGTTGCCTTGCGCCAGCGCCCGCGCTTGGGCAGGGGTGCACTGGGGCGCAGCGGCCAGGAGGTCCGTGTATCTCTCCTCTACGGTTGCGGCAAGTATCCCCACGGCAGCATCCGTGGGTTCCAGCAGGCTCACGGTCAGCTGGAACTCGTCGCCTCGGCCGGAGACATAGCGCGCCACGGCGTCCACCACGTCCCGGGTCTCGGTGTGAAGCCACTCCGAGGTGATTGCCGCGTCGATGGCCTGCCGGATCTCCCCCTGGGAGACCACAACGTCAAACGGCAAGGTCACGTCCGCAGTCACGTACTCTTCCAGGGTCGGCCCCAGCACCTCCTGTCGTACGTAGCCCGACAGGTCGGCGCGGTCCAGGATGGCGGTCAGCTCTTCCTCCAACGCCGGGGCGCGTTCGGAGAAATCGAAAGTGAAATTGAAGGAATCGCTGCGGCCCGTAAGGTAGGCGGCCAGGGCCTTGGACACCCCTGCCTGTTGTGACCGCAGGAATGATGGCGTCGCCACCCGCTCAAGGGACTCCAACGCTTCATCCGTGGTAAGCCGGATGCCCAAGGGCAGGTCCTGGCCGCTCAGCCTTTCCTCGACGGCCTCCGGCGCCTTCTCCTCAATGAGCCATTGGTGGAGGTCCACACGATCCGTGAGCGCGACGATGGCGGACTCGGCCGCTTCGGTCCGGTCGACGAGGCTGATCGTGAGTGTGAAGGAATCGGACTGGTCCAGCAGGTACGGCCCCAGGCTGTCGATCGTTCCTTCCACCTGCTCCTGCAGCCACTCTGGCGGCAGTGCGTCCCGGAAGCTAGTCACCACAGTGCCGGCGTCCAGGTTGAACGCAGATGGCAACCCATCGCCGCTGCCCAGCTGTTCCTCCACGGCGGCGGGGAGAAGCTCGTCGTACAGGGAGTTGTAGATGTCGGCGCTTCGTAGCTGCTCCTCGTAGAAGTCGGAAGAGAGGACCGTGGTGGAGGTCTGCGACGAGATCAGCGCCAGCGTGAGCACGGGCACAAGCACAAGCGCGAGCACGACAGCGAACGCCCGCCTGCAGACCATTGTCCGTCTGTTGCGAGGAGAGGATGAACCCGCCGCTGCGCTCACCCCAGCGTCCCCGGGTGCGTCTTCCACTGCGCTCGCCTCTGCTGCGTGCTCTGGGGTCTCCGCCGCGCTCGCCTCGCTTTCCTCTGTGCTCTCTGCCGCTTCCTCCTCTCCTGCGCTCTCTTCCGCGTCCTCCGTTGCGGCGGCCCTGCGGCGTCGGCGCATCAGGAGGAAGAAGGCCGCAGCCCCCGCCACCAGCACGGCGATGGCCCCGACAGCCCCCAGCAGCGCGATCGGCGGGCCATCGCCCAGTCCGGCGGGCGCCGCTTCAGGCGTAGGCGTCGGTGTGGGCGCAGGCGTGGCCGTTGGCGTTGGCATCGCCACGGGAGCAACGGCGGGCGGCGGCGTGGGCGTGGCCTCAGGCGCAGGCGCACCTGCCTCTTCCCGCACCGCCTCAAGCACAACCTGCACTACGATGACCGTGAACGTCGCGAACCTGCTCACCGGCGCAGTCAGCGCCGCGCCCCCGCTATCGTCCAGCGACAGCGCGGCGGGGAGCTCCGCCCACTCCTCACCGGGACCGTCGCGCGTCAGGACGGGGAGGCCATCCATCTCGTGCAGGCTGGTCAGCAGCGGCGCTCCGCCCACCGCCGTCACCTGATCGGCGGGCAATTGGAAGATCAGCGCTGCCGGAGCGTCCAACAGCGCGTCCGTCTCAGCGTTGCCTTCCGCGTCGAACAGGTCGACCGTGACGCACGGGAGGTCGAGGCCGGACGCCGCGCCGTCGTAGGAGCACGATTCCTCGTCCTCCTCGGCGTATACACTCACGCCGAACGGAGCGGCGCGCGAGCCTGCGGGGAAATCGAGCGTCACCGCGCCGTCGTCAGACCGCACCTGCGTCGCCGTGGAGGCTTCGACGCGGTGCACCACCGGCGCAGGGGTCGGCGTGGCCACTGGGGTGGGCGTAGGCGTCGCCGTGGGCCTTGGCCGGGGCGTCGGCGTTGGCCGGGGGCGCGGTGTTGCCGTCGGCGTCGGAGTGGGGGTTACCACGGTCACGTCCGGCGGGACCGGAAACGGAGGAGGCTCATCCGTGGGGTCCCCACGCGGTACAACCGTCGGCGTGGGAGTAGGGGTGTGCGCGGGCGTTGGAGTCGGCGTGGGAGTGGGCGTAGGCATCAGGGCCGGCGTAGGAGTAGGCGTAGGCACCTGCTGCTGGGGCAGGGTCTGAGCAGGGGTGGGCGTGGGCGCCGGCTCGGCCGTAGCCGTCCCGGTGACGGAGATGTGCAGCAATGGGGTACACTCCTCGCCCTCCAGTGTGGTCAGCGTCGCCGCGGGGAGCGCCGCGAACGCTTCCAAGGCGGCCCTGTTCGCGGTCCAGACGTCCTCGCGGAAGAGCTCGTTCCACTCCCGCCGCAGGAGCTCCTCCGTTGCTCGTTCCCGCTCGTCCTCCGTCTTCGTCGTATCGAAGGCGATAGTGAGCAGTTCCCCGAACACCTCTTCAGCGAAGGCCTCAATCTCATCCGAGAACGAATCTCCGGCGGGACGCGCCTGGGATGCGCCGCTCACGACTCTCAACGCTTCCACGTTGGCGTTGTGGTACGTCGCAAGCTCCGGCAGCGGAACGATCTGGCGGTAGCTCTCCACGACGCCGTTCAGGGCCGTCGCAAACGCGCCCCACGTGACGTCGGAGCCGCCGAGCGCTGCGGTGGCCGAACCGAACGCCGACCCGCACTGCTGCGCGTATGCTTCGAGAGACAACGCGGCGCTCGAGGCGGGTGTCGGTGTAGGTGTCAGCGTGGAGGCAGGGGTCGGCGTAGGTGTCAGCGTGGGGGCAGGGGTCGGCGTAGCCGTCGGCGCAGGGGTCGGCGTAGGTGTGGGCGATGGCGTCGGGGTTGGTGTCGAGGTAGGAGTAGGCGTCGCGGTAGGTGTCGGGGTAGGCGTGGCGGCCTCCTGTGTCGCCCGGGCCGTGCTCCTGCGCTGATCGGCAACGCTTATGCCAAGACCCTTGAGCGCCGGGGACTGGCCGGATGTACCGAAGTCCCATACGTCGCTGTCCCATGCGGCGTAGATCCCGGCGTCGGACGTGGGCGACTGCAACTCGCTGGTCGTCTTGCCGTCGCCGCCATCGCTATCAGACTGGCCGGATTTCTGGGTGTCCCAGTAGCTGGCTGTTATCGTTCCCTCGTAGTTGTCGCCCACCAGCCCGCCGACTGAATCTTCCCCGGACACCGCCCCCGTTGCGTAGCTGGCTGTTATCGTTCCCCTGTTGTTATCGCCCACCAGTCCGCCGACTAAATCTGTCCCGGACACCGCCCCCGTTGCGTAGCTGGCTGTTATCGTTCCCCTGTCGTTATCGCCCACCAGTCCACCGGCGCCCTCTTCGTTCCCGGACACCGCCCCCGTTGCGTAGCTGGCTGTTATCGTTCCCCTGTCGTTATCGCCCACCAGTCCACCGACCGACGTCAAGCCGGACACGGAACCTGTGACATAGCTCCCACTGATGAGGGAGTCCTGGGTGTCGTAGTCGCTGGATTCGGCCCGGCCTGTACTCCCAGCAAGCCCTCCCACATCGCCTTCGCCTTTCACGACGGCGCCTTCGAGTCCCAAGTTGCGTATCTCGCCACCCCAGACCTTGCCGAAGAGTCCAACGTTGTTGCTTCCGGAGCGGTCGATGTACAGGCCCGAGATAACGTGGGAATTGCCCTCGAACACAGCATGGAACGTAGCGAGGAACGGTGCGTCCCCGTCTTCGTCGTATCCTCTTCTGACGCTCTCTCCGTCTACAATGGGCTCCCATCCCGCACCGTCGTTCCAGTAGGTATCGCCGGCGATGTCGGTCCTGCCGTCGCCGTTGGTGTCGAAGTCCAGGTTGGTGGTCAACTCGTATCCCTTGCAGCCTGGGGGCGGGCAGCCCATACCGGTCTCCGCGTGGGGGAATGCCGTGTCGTATCCTCCAGTCCACCTGCGATCAGTCCGCCACCTACCGATCCTGTCGTTGGGGAGTGCCGCCTCGTAGGGGGTGTCCCTCCACGTCGTGGGAGAGCCGTCGCCGTCGAGGTCGTATCGGATGGCGTCCAACTGGGCAAGGCTGGATATGTCTATGAGGAGGTCGTTATCCGCGTCGTAGTCAATCGCGCTCGGGTCGTAGACGATGACCGGATACTCGGACGAGGTACCGAAATCCCACACATCGTTTCTGTCGCCGTCGCCGTCCAGGTCCAGGTCCCAGGCGAAGTAGATGCCGTCGTAGTCGGTGGGCGACTGCAACTCGCTGGTCGTCTTGCCGTCGCCGGCGGCGCTGGTGGACTGGCCGGATTTCTGGGTGTCCCAGTAGCTGGCTGTTACCGTTCCGCTCCGGTAATTGCCCACCAGCCCGCCGACGAGACTGCTCCCGGACACTGCGGACACCGCCCCCGTTGCATAGCTGGCTTCTATCGTTCCGATCTGGGTGTGGCCCACCAGTCCGCCGATCTCCGATAAGCTCCCGGACACCGCCCCCGTTGCGTAGCTGGCTGTTATCGTTCCAGTGTTATAGGCCACCAGTCCGCCGACGAAATGGCGTCCTGACACCGGCCCCGTTGCATAGCTGGCTTCTATCGTTCCAGAGTTACTGCCCACCAGTCCGCCGGCGTTATCTCTCCCGGACACCCTCCCCCTTTTTGCATAGCTGGCTGTTATGGTTCCAGAGTTACTGCCCACCAATGCCCCAACTCTGTAGGAGCTGCCAGTGATCTCTGCGTCGTGCAGCCCCACGTTGCGAATCGTTCCCGATCTGCCGACTACGCCGAACAGTCCAACGTGGACCGATCTGTTGATGAACAGGCCCGAGATGGTGTTGCCGTTCCCCTCGAACGTGGCCGTGAACTGCGCGTCCTCAGTCCCGATGGGCTCCCAGCCCGCGCCCGTGTTGTACGGGGAAACGCCCAGGTTTATGCTGGCGGTCAGTTCGTAGCCGGTGCAGCCTGAGGACGGGCAGCCCATGCCGGTCGCCGCATTGGGAAACGCCGACGAGTAGTCGGACGCGTTCGCCGAAGCGGGCGTGCCGTCGCCGTCCAGGTCCCAGCGGATGGCGTTCAGCTGCGCCGCGCTCGCGACCTCGATCAGGCCGTCGTCATCGGCGTCGTAGTCGGTGGCGCTCTGCGCCAGCGCGACCGCACAGGCCGCCAGGGCCAGCAGCAGCGCGAGCGCTCCGCTCAGGCTCAACAGGTTTGCGATGGGTCTCGGCATCTCCGTCTTCCTCGCGTTGTCGCGCATCGGTTCACTTTCCGCGTGCACTCCATAGCAACATCATCTTGCGGCAGGCGCGGACACGGTCCATCAGCATGGAGGCAGTCCATCGGCAAACACATTCGCCCTGCTATGCAAGTCCCCAGGGATGCAGCCACTCAACCGGTTACCGCCCAGGATGAGCCATTCCAGGTTGGCGAGGTTTGCCAACTCCGGCGGTATGGGTCCGCTCAACTGGTTATCGCTGAGGTCCAGTTTTTCCAAGTTGATGAGGTCGCCCAGTTCCGGCGGTATAGGTCCGCTCAACCGGTTATCGCCGAGGTCCAGTATCTTGAGGTCGGTAAGGTTGCCCAGTTCCGGCGGTATCGATCCGCTCAATCCGTTGTCATTGAGGCTCAAGTGGATCACTCGGTTATCGCTGACCCCTACGCCGTACCAGTAACCATCGTAGAGCCTAGCGTCGTTGAGCCAGCCCTCTTTGTCGTCCGCCCCGTAGAGCCCCACTTTCTCCGTCCAGTTTGGTCCACCTGTGGCGTTGTAGAGGGCAACCAAGGCCTCCAGGACTGTTCTGTGAAAGAGAAGGAAGGGCGACAGGTCGAAAGGAGCCCCCGTCTCGCCGTCGGAGAAGACCCACTGCAGCCCGACTGCATTCTCAGGCGGCGCTTCGTATGCCGCGAAGTAGTCAGCCTCAGCGCCAGGAGAGAAAGCGTCACCGAAGTTTCCCGACCAGCCGCAGGAACTTCTTCCGTACCGCAGACCTTCCCCATCCTCAAGGGTCGCGTGTACGTCGCAGTCCGGCGGCTCCGGTAAGACGTTGCCGCCGGCATTGCGGACCAACGCTCGCACGGTGAGCGAACCCTCCCCGGGGTAGGCATCCGTCACTGCCACCTCGAAGTCGCCGACGCGCACGCTCTCGCCGGGGGAGAACGTGCCTAGCAGGACAATGTCTGGAACTGCCACTGCCAACGTGTAGCTGCCGACCCCAGAATCCCGGCCCCTCACCGTAACGGAGTAATCACCCGACTCAGAGGCCCTCCAGGCGAACTTCGATGACAGAGGGTCGTTCCGGGCCAGCACCTGCCCACCCTCGCGGGAAGCGCGCAGCAGAGACACCTCAGCGCCGGGCAGGGTGTCAAGCACCACATTTACCTCGTAAAGCTGGCCCTCTTCCGCAGTGAAGATGAAGAAGTCTGAGTCATATTCATAGTCCACAATGCCTTCAACAGGCACTCCTACAGTTACGATAGTGGCGCCATCAACGTCGTGTGCTTGCGCATGATCGTCGGGGACGCCTTCCGGATCAATGCAACCGGCTGCCGCCATCTGTCGAACTACATCGTAAGACATCCGGCTGACGATGCTCTCTATCTCTGCTTCGTCCGCTTCAAGGTCCCCGGCAAGAACCAGGAATACAGAGAAATCTATCTCTTCGTCCTGGGGAAGCGCATCGAGAGCGGCCTTGAACTTCTCGTAGGCCGCCACGTTTGCATTGTGCCATTCGGCGGCCTCGGCGGGTGGAGCCAGCGAGGACATCCTGTCGATTACCTCTCCCAGGGAAGCCGAGAAGTCCCCATAGGTCTCCGGCTCTTCGCCGCCTCCAAACGATTCACAGTTCAACTGCAGGAGGTAGTCGTCAAGTGACAGCGCAGCGCCCGCTGGACCGGGTGCCTCCGTCGGTGCGGACGTCGCTGTTGCGGCAGGCGTTAGAGGGGCTGCCACGGTGGCTGCTGGCGTGGCGGTGGGCGCCGCAGTCGGCGCAGGCTGCGAGCACCCCGCCAGGAGCAGCGCGAGCAGAACGAGTGCCCCGGCACTCAGGCTCAGCAGGTTACGATGGTTCCTCGGCATCCCCGGTGTCTTGTCCATGTGCTTCCTTCTCTTTTCGTAGGCCCCCGAGCAAAGCGGGGACGCGCCGGGAGGAGTGCGCGTCCCCGCCTGCAGGGGCCTGTGCGTTCTCTGAACAGTCCGTCGCGGGTGCGCAGGCTGTTCAGACTGTCGCGCCTCAGGTCGAAGTCGTCTCCGTGCTCTTCCTCGTCTTCCTGAAGAGGCGGGCCACAAACCGGCTACGCGGCGCGAGGGTCCGGGCCGGCTCCGGGGGTGCCCCTCAACCTGTCGCTCTCCCTGCAGAACCGCGCCGGGTGAAGAACAAGATGGCGACAGCAGCCAGGGCGATGACCGCTACGGCTGCAGCCGCGCCGATGGCGATTACCGGCAGTCCGCCGCCTGCGGTGGAGCGGGCAGTCAGCTGGAGCGCTTCGGTGTGGTCGGAGTCAAGGTCGATCTGCCAGACCAGTTCGCTGTTCTCGACACGGTCAGCGTTGTGCTCGGCGATCTCTCCAGGGAGCTTGGCGCGCACTCGGAACCACCCGTCTGCAAAGAGCGCTTCCGATATGCCAAAGTCTGCTGCGGAGCCGTCGTCTTCCGAGACAGGAGGGACAGTCATGGAGAAGCGCCAGTCGCCATTCTCGTCCTGGCTGATATCGGGCAGATCGACTTCTGTTCCACCTTCCTGATTCCACTCGGCCAGGATGGGGCGGACCTCGGCGTAGTCGGTGAACGGCAGGGTCATGACAAAGCCGGTGTAGCCGTCCTCGCTGTATTCACGGACCTCAGACCCCGGTGGGCCCTGTGGCAGGTCCGCCGTGTCCATCGAGGTTCCTTCCATGGAATTCATGAGTGCCGTGAACTCGTCGCTGATGCCAACGGTGTATCCAACGACGCCCGACCCGTCCTCGTTTACCACGAACGACATCTCGATGCGGAAACATCCTGTCGTCAGCAGAACGGCAAGCGGCAGCAGTAACGCCCAGCCGAGCATGCTGCGCAGGGTTGTTCCACTCTGTGCCCTCTTCATCTCCAAACCCTCCTTTCGCTGATGCGTACGTTCCGCCGTTCGGGATATTGGCACCTCCCTTTACGGGCTGTAAGGTTCGTTCGCACCCTGACCAGCGAGGTACCTTTACACCTGTCGCATAGAGAGCCATTCCATCTACCGTCCCCTTGAACGGACCCACACAGCATGAGAGGACCTGCGCTTGCGGACCACCACCACGCACGATCCCGTTGACGAGCCCCGCCGGCTTCCCGACCGGACAGGTGCGGACGACCTGCTGTATGGGGTAAGGGTCGCCGTATGGGTGCGCTATTTCGTGCTGCTCGCATGGTTCGCGCAGATGAACTACCGCCCCAACTTTGCCGACCCCAACTATCTCCCGAACACGCTGTTCGCCACGACGATGCTGGTGCTCAACGGCTACGTCCACTACCGGATCCTGACCGGTCGAACGGTGACATGGCGCTGGATGCTCACACTCAGCGTGATGGACGCAATCATGCTCACTGCAGGCCTCGCTGTCTCCAGCAGTTTTCAGAACTCCTTCTTCGTGCTCTACTACCCCGCCCTCGCCATGTTCGCCGTCGTCTTCACGTCCTCCCGGCTCAGCTTCCTGGGGGTCACGCTCACAGCAGTGGCGTACGCGACCATGAGCCTGCTGGTGGAGCCGGTCGTGGACTTCGAGATCAAGGAGGAGAAGATCCTGTTCACCCGGATCGCCGTCATGTATGCGGTCGTTGGAGCAGTCAATCTCGTCTCCCGGTTTGAGCGAATCAGGAGAAGGGAGGTTGTCGAACGGGAACGGGAGCTCCAGCGGGAACGAGTAGAGCTCTCGCAGACCATCCACGACACCATCGCGCAGTCCACCTACATGATCGGCATCGGCATAGAGACCGCCATCGAACTGGCGGACGATCGAGAGGGGAAGAGCCGCGACGAGATACTCGCCAAGCTGTACGCCGCGCATGCGCTGGCGAAGTCGACGATGTGGGAGCTGAGACACCCCATCGATGCAGGCCCTCTCTTCGAGGGACGGGAGCTGAGCCGGGTGTTGAGGTCGCACACCTCGACGTTCGCCACGATCACGTCGATCCCGGCAGAGATGGTCCAGTCAGGCCGTGAGCCTCCGCTCCCCGCCCTGACGCGGCGGCTGCTCTTCTCCGTAGCTCACAACGCGATGACCAACGCGTTCCGGCACGCACAGGCGAGCAAGGTCACCGTATCCCTGGACTTCGAGGACGACGGTCTGCGGATGTCGATATCGGACGACGGCGTCGGCCTGCCCGAAGGCTATGCGGAGCGCGGCCACGGCTTCAGGAACATGCAAGCGGACGCCCAGCGGATGGGAGGCCACCTCGAAGTGGTCCTTGGCGAGCCCGGACGCGGCACGACCGTAACGTGCGTGGTCACGTATGGCGCGCACGATGGAGGGACGTAATGGGGCCGGTCACACAAACCAGGGTGATGATCGTGGACGACCACGAGATCATGCGGGACGGTCTGCGCGAGGTGCTGTAGCGGTCCGGCGGCTTCGAGGTGGTGGGCGAGGCCGGGGACGGCGAGGCCGCCGTAAGGGTGGCCCGGAGTCTCAAGCCCGACGTGATCGTCATGGACGTGATGATGCCGCTCAAGAACGGCATAGACGCCTGCCGCGAGATATCCGAGGCACTGCCGGACACGAGCGTGTTGATCCTCACTGCCGCAACCGAAGAGGATGCCGTGGTGGAAGCGGTCGCCGCCGGCGCCGTGGGCTACCTGCAGAAGTTCTCCGGCAAGAAGGCGCTGCTCCGCACCGTCCGCGACATTGCGGATGGCGAGTACCGCATACCCGCCAGCGTGATGGGGCGCGTGTTTGCCGAGATCCGTGCGTCGGCCCGGCGAGAGAAGGCGCCGAAGCCCGGCGGACTTACGGAGCGGGAGCGAGAGATCCTCACGCTGTTCGCGCAGGGGCTGTCCTACGCGAAGATCGCCGAGGCGAGGGGCAACCAGCCGGTGACGGTACGGAACGCCATCTACGGCATCCAGGACAAGCTCGGGATCGGGACGAAGCAGGAGCTGGTGGTCTGGGCAGTGCGGAACGGCTTGCTGGATGGGTGAGAGGGCTACCGTCCGTACCGGACGTACCAGTAGACGAACAGCGCCATCGCCACCGCGATGATAGCCAGGCTTGCGACGGCGAACGCCGAGTTCACCAGCACGCCGAGGCTGTTGAGGACGACGGCGATGATGACGAAGATGAACACCACGCCGACCAGTCCGGCATCCTCACGCTTCATCGCTTCCTCCTCTCCTCGGTGAAGGCTGTTCCACCTGCCCCAGACCCCACCTCCGCAGTACCCTCTCCCTAACCCTCTCCCCTTGTAGAGAGAGGGGACCAGACACCCGCTGCCTCACCCGTCCGGGCTGCGAGGTTGCGCGCTAAAGCGCGGGCCTTCGCAGGAACGACGGGGGGCGCTTCCGAGAGATGCTTCGACTCCGCCTCCGGCTCCGCTCACCATGGCACGATCGTCAGCGGCCCGGGAAGTCCGGGGGGCGCTTCTCCCTGAACGAGCGCACGCCTTCCAGGAAGTCCTCGCTCGCCTCGACGCGGTCGAGCGCCCGCAGGCGATCTTCCGGCACCTGGTCGGCAGCGCCGAACTCCAGCAGGTCCCGTATCACCTGCTTGTGCGTGCGGTGCGACACCGGCGACAGCGACGCGATCTCCTCCGCAAGCGCTCGCGCCTCTTCCATGAGTGCGCTGTTCTCCACGACCATGCTCACGATACCGGTGACGAAAGCGCGCGGGGCCGGGACCATGCGTCCCGTCAGCATGAGGTAGGCGGTGTCCCCGGGCCCCACGAGGCGCAGCAGGCGGTCGATGTGCCCGTGCGACACGCCGATACCGCGCTTCGCCGCGGGGAGGCCGAACTGCGCGTCCGCCGAGGCGATGCGCACGTCGGCACAGAGAGCAAGCTCCAGCCCCCCGCCGAGGCAGTAGCCGCGTATCGCTGCGATGGTGGGCTTGGAGAGCGCGTTCAGCGCGTCGCACGCGGCGTGCACGGCCTCCCTGTAGTTGCGCGCGCGGTCAGGGGTGCTGCGCGTCTCCTCGAAGTCCTTGATGTCCGCGCCCGCCGAGAACGCCTTCTCGCCCGCGCCGGTCAGCAGCACTACGCGCACCGTGTCGTCGGCGTCCAGCCCGGCGAACAGCGTCGGCAGGCGCACCCACATGTCGTAGGAGATGGCGTTCCGCTGCTCCGGGCGGTTCAGCGTCAGCGTCGCGACGGCGCCGTCGCGCTCGACGAGCAACTCCCTCTCCCTTGAGTACTCCTGCGTGGTGCTCATCGTATGTCTCACCCCCATCCTGACCTTCCCCCATCAAGGGGGAAGGGATCAGAGCGGCGCGTCCGCTGAGTCCGCCGCTCTGGCGCGCAGGCAGTCGAAGAAGCGGTCGATCTGCGTCTTCGCCACGGTGCCCATGAGGCGCTGGCCGACGCGCGCGAGCACGCCGGTGACCTGCACGTCGCCCTCGAAGCTCAGTCCCGTGGCCGCGCCGTCGTCCGCGAGCGCGAGCGATCCGCTGCCCCTGATCTCTGTTCGTGCGCCGGAGCCCTCGACCGTCATGCGGTACGACTCCGGCTCGACCACGTCCGTGATGGCGAGCGTGCCCCTGTACGAGCCGGAGACGATGCCGACACGCACCGAGAGCTCGATCTCGTAGCGGTCATCGCCGAGGGGCGTGAACGCGCCGACGCCGGGGATGCACGCACCAACGGCTGCCGTATCCATCAGCGTCTGCCACAGGCGCTCCCTGGGTACGTCGAACCGGTACGCTCCGCTCAGTTTCATGCGTCTCTTCCCACGGGTGCTGCGTCCACTATAGCAGCGCGGGCAGATCCGTCATGCCCCTTCCCGTCATTCCCGCGCTTCAGCGCGCCACCGGCGGGAATCCAGAGTGACCGGGCAGCGCACACGGCGGGGTGGCGGCGCGGAGAAGGGAGGAGCCTCCATCACAGGAATGGACACAGCGGAAGATACTGTAACAGCCTTGACCGAAACGAAATGGGGTTCTAGTGTATACCGTGTTGCCCAAATGACAGGAGAGAGAAACGATGCCGTCCGAGGAAGACAAGCAAACAAGGATGCTCACTAGCATCAAGGAAGGCATCGAACAGATTGAGGGGATAGTCAGGGAGTGCACGACTCGGAGTGTCGTCCACCGATGCTTCTTAGAGCAAGGCGATCCTAGACCAGACCTGCACTCCCCTGCGAAGCAGATAGCGTTCTTACTCGGGCTGATGCTCGCCACAGATGAACCTGTTCAGGGTAGAGAATTCAACGACAGCGATTGGCGTAAGGTGAAAGAATCGCTCCACAACATATTTTATGCATACATCAGTAGATATTCTCCAGATGATAAACAATTCAGAGAGGAACCAGCGGACTGGCATAGGAAAAGAGAAATTGCTGTGCTTGCCTTTACTGATTATTTTCAGAAGACTATGCTAGCGACACCTGAAGACATAGCTGAACTCATTCGCCTGTACATTGTGCCCTATGATGATCAGTTGTCTCAAGATTTTGGAATAACCGCTTCCGACGCATTGACCGTAGCAGAAGGCATTATACATGGAATCCAAGAAAGATTTGAGGCGAACTACCTAGCCACACCAGAAGAAAGATTGGCATGCCTTACAATAAGACTTGAAGATATTGTCAGTTCCTACGGCATGGCAGGCACCAATTTCTGGAACCTGTTCGCAATTGGACGTGGAGAAGGTGAGTCACTTCAGTACCCTACTGACAAAAGCGTTGTGGAATATAAACCTTGTATTCGATTATCCGGCGGCACCGCTTTTAGCGGGACGATGCAAGATATGCTTTTGGCAATACTATCTAGGAGTGAGAGTTGCTTGTCTAGCGGAGACAGGAAGGAAAACTATTTCCGCCACCGTGCTCAGGTGCTCGAAGACCAAGCTGCGTCTATGTTCGTCCGGCTTCTAGGCCCAGGTACTCAAGTCTACCGGAATTTATTCGAGACCTCAACGCACCAACAGGAACACGATTTAGTGATTGTACACAAGGATATCTGTCTGTTCGTCGAGGCCAAATCAGCTCCTCCAGACGAACCGTTTCGAGATCCGGAAAGGGCATTTACCCGCTTGCGCCGAAGCTTCCGATCTGACACTGGAATTCAGAAAGCATACAATCAGGCACTTAGAATGATGAACGCCTTAAAAACCAAGGAGACTTGTGTGCTATATGACCATCAAGGCCAGGAAGCGTTATCGTTATCTAGTGCAATACTAGACAAGGCGTTCTGCGTTTGTGTGACCAGAGATAATCATGGCCCGGTCGCAACTTGTCTCTCTTTTCTATTGGAGAAGGAGGAAACTGATCCTTACCCATGGGTGATCAGCACATTAGACTTACAGAATATCATTGAAGTTTGGCAATATTACAAATGGGGAGCGAAACAACTGAAAGCATTCTTGAAATACCGCATACAATTACATACTTCGCTCTTTGGGGACGACGAACTGGATTATGTCGGCGCGTATGTCCGCAATTGCGGTTTACACCACTTCGTCGCACCTCAGGAACTTCCGTTGCCCATTAATCCGAGTTATTCCAACTTGTTCGATTGGATTCATAACCACTTATTCCGAGATGCACCACTGTTTAGAACGTATCCGGTTTATCCGGAACCTGACGATGTGCAGAAGTTTCTCCAGACAGGCATATCAATCTTCTCCAACAGTCTGGGGCATCGGCGCATTAAGGCAGGGCGAAACGAGGCTTGCCCCTGCGATTCAGGTGTTAAGTTTAAACGATGCCATGGCATGCTCTGACCGGCCAGCAGTCCTCTGCTCGCACAGAGACTACGCAGGGCATCCAGAAGATAGGCCCCGCCTGATCCCCCCCTGGCGTTCGGGCTGCGGCCTCGGTTGTTTCTGTGACACACGCCCGTTGCGCGGACGCCACACCCCTCCCTACGATGGTTGCATGACTACGCAACCCGCTCCCGTGACCGACAACTCCATACCGCTTGACGTCCTCTCGCCGCAGGACGCCGCCTACCTCGCGCGCCTCACCCACGCCCTCCGCTGCGGCGTACCCGGCTGCGAGTGTGCAGACGGCCCCATGGTCCACTGCCCCTCCCACAGCCACGCCGAGGTCCCCACCCTCACCATCGCCTGGGACGAACGCCGCGAATGTCTCTCCTTCCAGTGCCTCGTCTGTCCCCCGTTCCGCATCTTGGACGCCCTCGCGAAGCGCGGCCTCGCGCCCGAAGGGGAGTTCTACAACTCCGGCGCCGCGCAGGCGGCAGGACTCCAGCCCTTCAGGTTCCTCATCCAGCAGCCGCAGGACTGGCTCTGGCCCAACCGCATCCCCATCGGCAAACTCACCCTCATCGCCGGCTACCCCTCCTCCGGCAAGACCTCCATCGCCCTGGACATCGCCGCCCGCGTCTCACGCGGCGCAGCCGCCCCCGATCAGCCCGACGCCGCGTTCCCCTCCGCGCCCGTCGTCCTCGCCCTGCTCGACGACAACCCAAAGGCCGACGTCCTCCCCATCCTCCGCCTCTTCGGCGCGGATCTCGACCGCGTCTACCTCGCAGACCTCCTCTCCCCCACGCACCCCGCCGACTACTACCCCGACGACCCGCCCGACGACGATGACGACGGCCCGTACTCCTTCGAAGACGACGACGATGAGGACGACGATGACGTCGAGTACCTGTTCGACAACGACGGCAACGAGATAACTGTTCCCCGCCGCAAGCCGGTCGGCGTGAAGGCCCCTGTTCGGGACCCGTTCTGGACGCCCGCCACCTCCGGCTCGAAACTCACCGCGCCCTGGCCCCGCCTTGACAAGGTCATGGGGCGGCTCGCCAACTACCTTGCCGAGGGGAAGGCCGCCCTCCTCGTCGTCGACCAGGTCGAAGACCTCGCCGCCATGCACCGCACCCACGTCGCCACCGTCCTCGGCATGCTCAAGGCCCTCGCCGCGCGCTCGGGCGCTGCCGTCGTCGCCCTCGCCCACAACCCCGCGCAGAACTACCCCCGCGCCGTCACCGCCATGCAGAACCGCCTGCCCCTTGCCTCCGTCGTCTTCACCACCGCCGTCGTCGGCCCCGGCAACCGCCGTTTCCTCGTACCCCTCCGCCCCGCCATGAGCGACGACGCCCCCGCCATCCCCTTCGTCCTGCCCCCGCAGGACGCCGTCGCCGTCGCCTGGCGCAAACCCATCCTCCCCGTCCACTTGGACGCCCTCGCCAAGCCCCGCCCCAACGACGGAGCAAAGGTCCGCGCCGCCCAGTCGCTCCTCGTGCGCGCCCTCGCGGGCGGCCCCCGCCCCGCCGCCGAGATCGAGCGCGAGGCTGCCCTCTTGGGCGTCTCTAGGGCTACTCTGGTCCGCGCCCGTGCGCTCTGCAAGGTCAGTACCTTCCGCGTCAGCACGCCCGGGGTCCCCAGCGGCGCCGGTGCATGGCACTGGTCGTTGCCCGCGGAAGTTGTGAACGAATGAGATGGTTGTTGCCTTGCTGCCCGGAAGCAGGCCGTGGCCTTGGAAACACCCTTCACAAGGAGAACAAGGATGTCAGAATGGACTTCCCCGTCACTCGTGAAATTCGGGAACAAGGAGCTCAACGCAGCCCCCCGTTGAGTCCTTGTTCGGAAGCGCCCCACTCCCGCCGATTGACAAACCCGTCCTGTCAGATACCCTTCCCGCGCAAGGCGCACGCGTGTGCAGGGCGCAACGGCGCACGCGGCAATCCCCAAGCGCGACCTGACGGTCGAGGGAGGAGGTCGACTGTGGCAATTCCTGTCGAGATCATCATCAACGGGAAGGCCCGCGCCGGAGAGGTGGAGGAGCGGCAGTTGCTCGTCCACTTCATCCGGGAGAACGCCGGGCTGACCGGAACGAAAGTGGGGTGCGACACCAGCCAGTGCGGCACGTGCACCGTGCAGCTCGACGGCGTCTCCGCCAAGGCGTGCACGGTGCTCACCGTGCAGGCATCCGGCTCCTCGGTCACGACGATCGAGGGCATCTCCGACGGCGTGGACCTGCACCCGCTGCAGGAGGCGTTCTGGAACAACCACGGGCTGCAGTGCGGCTTCTGCACGCCGGGCATGATCATGGCGGCGAGCGAGTTGCTTCGCAAGAACCCGTCCCCCACGCGGGAAGAGATACGCCACGGGTTGGAAGGGAACATCTGCCGCTGCACCGGCTATCAGAACATCGTCAGCGCCGTCGAGGACGCCGCGAAGTCGATGGGAGGGAGGTAAGCCATGACCACACGGATATTCGGTTCCGGCATCCGCCGTCGTGAGGACCCACGGCTCATCACAGGCCGCGCGTCCTACACCGACGACATCAAGCTGCCGGGGACGCTCCACGCGGCGATCCTCCGCAGCCCTTACGCTCACGCGAACATCAAGTCGGTCGACGCCAGCGGAGCGGCATCGCAACCCGGCGTCGTCGCCGTCTACACCGGCGCGGACACGGACGGTGTGCTGAACCCGCTCCCCTGCGCGTGGCTGATCCCCGGCTCCGACCTGAAGACCCCTGCCCACCCGCCCGTCGCGAAGGACAAGGTCCGCTACGTCGGCGACGCCGTCGCGGTGGTCGTTGCGGAGTCGCGGTACCAGGCGGAGGACGCGCTGGAGCAGATCGCGGTCGACTACGAGCCGCTGGACGTCGTCATCAACCCGAAGGCTGCGGCACAGGACGGCGCGCCGCAGATCCACGACGACGTTCCGAACAACATCGCCTTCACATGGGCGGTCGCCGGCGGCGACGCGGACGCGGCCTTCGCAGACGCGGCGGTCACCGTCAGCGACACCATCACGCTCCAGCGGCTCATCGCGAACCCGATGGAGCCGCGCTCGGCGCTCGCCCAGTGGAGCGCGGCGACCGGCGAGCTGACGCTCTGGAACACGTCGCAGAACCCGCATATCGCGCGGTTCCTCACCTGCGTGGTGACCGGCGTGCCGGAGCACAAGATACGCGTCATCGCGCCCGAGGTCGGCGGCGGGTTCGGGAGCAAGATCCCGTACTACGCGGACGAGGCCATCACTGCGTTCTGCTCGATGAAGCTGGGCGTCCCGGTGAAGTGGACGGAGACGCGCAGCGAGAATTACCTCATCACCACGCAGGGCCGCGACCACATCGAAGAGGTGGAGATGGCCGCCACCAGCGACGGCGTCATCACCGGCCTCCGCACCACCGTCTACGCGGGCCTGGGCGGCTACCTCTCGACCGCGAGCCCCGGCATCCCCACCATCCTGCACGGGCTGATGTACTCCGGCCCGTACAACATCCCCAACATCAGCGGGACGGTCTACGGCGTGTTCAACAACGGCTGTCCGGTGGACGCCTACCGCGGCGCCGGACGCCCGGAGGCGACGACGCTCCTGGAGCGCCTGGTGGACCTGGTCGCCGCCGCGGTCGGACAGGACCCGGCGGAGGTGCGCCGCAAGAACCTCATCCCGAAGTTCGAGAACGGCCACGACGTGGCCACCGGCATCACCTACGATAGCGGCGACTACGAGTCCGCGTTGGACTCCTGCCTGAGCGCGGCGGGCTACGAGGCGCTGCGCGCTGAGCAGGCCCAGGCGCGGGCGGAGGGCCGCTGCGTCGGCATCGGCGTCTCCTCCTACGTCGAGATATGCGGCCTCGGCCCATCGCAGGTTGCCGGCGCCGTCGGCTTCCAGGGCGGACTGTGGGAGAGCGCTATCATCCGCTTCTACCCCACGGGCAAGGTTAACGTCATGGTCGGCTCATCGCCGCACGGACAGGGTGAAGAGACCACGTTCGCCCAGATCGTCGCGGGCGAGGTCGGCGTGGACGTGGACGACGTGGAGGTGCTCCACGGCGACACGGACAACACCCCGATGGGATGGGGCACGTACGGCAGCCGCACGACGGCGGTGTCCGGCGCGGCGATCGCGGTGGCCGCGCGCAAGATCAAGGAGAAGTCGCGGGCGCTCGCAGCGCACCTGCTCGAAGCCGCGCCCGAGGACATCGAGTACGAGGACGGACGCTTCTTCGTGCGTGGGTCGCCCGACCAGCACAAGACGATCCAGGACATCGCGCTCATGGCCAACGTCGCCTGGAACATGCCTGAGGGCATGGAGCCGGGGCTGGAGGCGAGCGCGTTCTACGACCCGCCCAACTTCACCTACCCGTTCGGCGCACACGTCGCCGTCGTGGAGGTGGACCCGGAGACGGGCCACATCGACCTGCAGCGCTACGTTGCAGTGGACGACTGCGGCGTGCAGATCAACCCGATGATCGTGGAGGGGCAGGTGCACGGCGGCGTCGTACAGGGCGTCGGGCCGGCGCTCTGGGAAGGCGCGGTCTACGACGACGACGGTCAGCTCGTGACGGGCTCGATGCTCGACTACGCGCTGCCCCGCGCGGACCTGCTGCCGGAGATCGAGGTCCACTCCAACACGACGCCGTCGCCGCACCACCCGCTGGGCGTGAAGGGCATCGGCGAGGCCGGCACCATCGCGTCCACGCCCACCGTCTACAACGCGGTGATGGACGCGCTGCGCCCGCTGGGCGTTACCCGCGTGGACATGCCGTTGACGCCGGAGAAGGTCTGGCGCGCGATCAACGACGCACGGAACGGAGGCTAGGCCATGTTTCCAGCACAGTTCACCTATCACCGCGCAGGCTCGGTAGCCGAAGCGGTGCAACTGCTCTCCAACAACGAGGGCGCAAAGATACTGGCGGGCGGGCATAGCCTCCTCCCGCTGATGAAGCTGCGGCTCGCGGCGCCCGCCGTCCTCGTGGACATCGGACGCATCGAGGCGCTCAAGGGCATCTCCGCGAGCGGCGGCGGCATCACCATCGGCGCGCTGACGACGCACGCTGAGATCGCCTCGTCCGACCTCGTCCGGCAGCACGCCCCGGTGCTCGCCGAGGCAGCCGCGCTCGTCGGCGACCCGGCGGTGCGCAACCGGGGCACCATCGGCGGCAGCGTCTCCCACGCCGACCCGGCGTCGGACCAGCCGACCGTGCTCACGGCGCTGGGCGCGACGTTCAACGTAACGGGGCCGGGCGGCGACCGCGGCATCGCCGCGGCGGACTTCGCCACCGGCCTGCTGGAGAACGCGCTGAACGACAACGAAGTGCTGACGAGCATCTCGGTGCCGTCGGTCCCGTCCGGCGCGGGCTCGGCGTACGTCAAGTTCTCGCACCCGGCGTCCCGCTACGCCGTGGTCGGCGCTGCCGCCATCCTGGCGGTGAGCGGCGGGACGTGCTCGTCGGCGAGCGTTGCGGTCGGGGGCATCGAGACGACGCCCGCACGGGCATCGTCCGTCGAGGCGGCGCTGGCGGGTTCCGACCTGAGCGAGGCGGCGCTGGACGCCGCTGCCGCGGCAGTCGGGGGCGACTTGAACGGCGACCCGATGGGCGACGTGTTCGCTTCCGCCGAGTACCGCAGGGCTATGGCGTCGGTCTACGTGCGCCGGGCGCTCGGCGCCGCAGCGTCCAGGGCGGGCTGACCGCCCCGCTCTAGGGCGAGGGGCGACCCTCACCCGCCGCGCAAGCGCGTCGACCTCTCCCATGGGGAGAGGCGAGAGGGTCCTGCCTGCACCAGCATCCCCGCACCAGAGGAGAGAGGATTGGACGAAACGCGCACCGGCCCCGTACCAGCTTCTGTCGACGAGCTGCAGCAGGCGCTTCGCGGCGAGATGTACGTCGCCGACCGGGCGCTGGCGATGTCGGTCTACCTCGCGCTGACGCTGAAGCGCCCGCTGTTCCTCGAGGGCGAGGCGGGCGTCGGCAAGACGGAGGTCGCGAAGGTGCTGGCGTCGGCGCTGGGCGCGCGCCTCATCCGGCTCCAGTGCTACGAGGGGCTGGACGTGAGCCAGGCCGTCTACGAGTGGAACTACTCCCGCCAATTGCTGCACATCCGGCTGCTGGAGGCGTCCGGCAACGTCGACCGCACGGCGGCGGAGCGCGAGCTGTTCAGCGAAGAGTTCCTCATCAAGCGGCCGCTGCTGCAGGCGCTCGACGGGAGCGAGGGTCCCGTGGTGCTCCTGATAGACGAGCTGGACCGGGCCGACGAGGAGTTCGAGGGCTACCTGCTGGAGATGCTCTCCGACTTCCAGATCACGATACCGGAGGTCGGCACGTACACGGCGGACGAGCCGCCGGTCGTCGTCATCACGTCGAACCGGACGCGCGAGATACACGACGCGCTCAAACGCCGCTGCCTCTACTACTGGATCGACTACCCCGACCTCGACAAGGAGACGCAGATCGTCCGGAGCAAGGTGCCGCAGGCGTCGCAGCGGCTCGCGGGACAGGTCGCCGCGTTCGTCCAGGAGCTGCGCGGCACCGAGCTGTACAAGGTGCCCGGAGTCGCGGAGACGCTCGACTGGACGGCGGCGCTCGTGAGCCTCAACGAGACCGAGCTGAGCGCGGACGTGATAGACGACACGCTCGGCATCATGCTGAAGTACCGGGAGGACGTGCAGACGGTGCGCGGCGAACAGACGCGTGCGCTGCTGAACCGCGCGATGCACCGCGGCACGCAGCGCGGGGGCAGGCGTGGCTGACCCCGGCGAAGCCCCCTTGTTGTCATGCTGAGCGAAGCCGAAGCATCTCTCGGGGAGGACGGCTACATCCTCGGCAACCTCCTCCTCTTCGGACGGCTGCTCCGGCGGCTCGGCCTCGACGTGCACGTCGGGCGGATGCTGGACGCCGTCCGCGTGCTGGAGGACATCGGCCTCGAACGCAAGGGCGACGTCCGCGCGGCGCTGCGCACGCTGCTCGTGCACCGCAGGGACGACCTCCCGCTGTTCGACGAGGCGTTCGACGTCTTCTGGCGTCAGCGCAAGGACAGCACCTCGACGATGGACCTGCGCTCGATGGGCGAGCAGCGCCGCTACCGCAGGCCGTCCGCCGGGCCGCCCGCACCGGGAAGGGAGCCGGACGATTCAGCTGAGCCCGCCGACCCGGACGAGAGCTTCGACCGCGTCGACCTCACCCGCACGTTCAGCGCGCGGGAGGTGCTGCGGACGCGGGACTTCGCGGAGTTCACGCCGGAGGAGATGCTGGAGGCACGGCAGTTGATGGCGTCGCTCCGGTGGGACCCCGGTCTCCGGCGCACGCGGCGCAAGGAGGCGGGGCGAGGGCCGGGGCTGGACGTGCGCCGGACGTTGCGCCACAACGCGCGGTACGGCGGCGAACTCGTACGGCTGGAGACGCGCCGCCGCAAGGAGAAGCCCCGCAGGCTGGTGGTGGTCTGCGACGTGAGCGGCTCCATGGAGCGCTACACGCGGATGCTGCTGCACTTCATCCACAGCCTCTACGCGGGGCTGGACAACCGCATCGAGGCGTTCCTGTTCGCCACGCGGCTCACCCGCATCACGAAGCACCTGGGCCAACGCGACATCGACCGCGCCGTCTCGGAGGTCGCGAAGGCTGTGCCGGACTGGTCGGGCGGCACCCGCATCGGCGACGTGCTCAAGGAGTTCAACTTCCGCTGGGCGCGGCGCACGCTGGGCTGGGGCTCCATCGTGCTCATCGTGTCGGACGGCTGGGACCGCGGCGAACCGGAGCTGCTGGGCCGCGAGATGGCGCGGCTGCAGCGCAGCTGCAACCGGCTGATATGGCTGAACCCGCTGGCAGGCAACGAAGACTACGAGCCGCTGACGGTGGGGATGCGGGCCGCCGCGCCGTACATCGACGACCTCCTGCCGGTGAACAACCTCGCAGCACTGTTCGATCTCGCAGAGCACCTGAACGGCCTGTCGCAAGGCCGCCCGGTGCGCCGCCAGCACACGTCGCGCCCTGCCGAGGAGGAAGCGCCGGTTGCCGCTGCCCCGTCGCCTCAGCAGCGCTCATGGCACGCGGATGCGAACCCCACGTTCCGGCATCCGATGTGGGGGAAGGGCGAGCCGGGGAACGGGGCGTAGGTTCTACCGGCCAACTATCCTGTCGTATTCAGCATGGGTGCCGACCCACACCCAGATAAAGTCGCCTCCCTCCTCCACTGCAAGGGCACGATAGGAGCGGCCGACTCTTGCCGACCAGAGACTGCCGACCTTATTGAAACGGAGGGATGGGTGGCCCGGATTCTCTTTGAGAAGACTGAAGTTCCGTCTTGCAGTCCTCTGCGCTCCTTCAGGCAGCCGGTCAAAGTGCAACCAGAAGTCAAGCGTGGTGCCGTGCGCTACAGGTCTTCCAGTGTGCCCTGTCCTTTGGCTTCCCTGACCTGAGACAAGAGAAAGTCCAGCTTGCCCGCGTCTGAATCCGCCTCGATCTGCCGGTCCCACTGTTCCCAGTCGTACTCGTCGAGCCAGCGCATCAACTCGGCGTAGTCGGACTTGGTGAGGCTTACGATCGCCTGCTGGATCTCGGTTAGGCTTGACATGGCTCACGCTCCCCTGCACCGGAAGTGGTAACCGCTTCGCAACGCTCCACCCATGCTCTTCACGTTAAGCGCTCCCGCCAAGCTTGACAACTACCGGATGGCGGTCGTGGCGCGCGAACGCGGACCCTACGTTCCGGCATCCGATGTGGGGGTCGCAGCGAGCCAGGGAACGGCGGGTGAATAGCACCGCGCCGCTACGCATCGGCCAAGCGGTTTCTGATATGATTCTGTCAGGAGAGCCGCGATGGTGAGCGGGATCGAAGAACCCATCAGCGCCGACGCCACCCCGGACGAGCGGCGCGCCAAACACGTTGCCCGCGTGGACGGACTGCTCGCCCACGCGGAAACGCTGCTGCGCAAGAACCCCATGACCGGCGCCGACAGGCTGCAGGTGTCCGAGAAGATATGGGGGTCGGTCACGCACACGCTGAAGGCGATCGCCGCCGCGAGGGGTTGGGTCTTTCACACGGCGCGCGCGACTGACTCCATGAGGGCGTATCTTAGGAATCAGTCGGGGGACAGGCGGATCAACGAACTGTTCGGGTACGTCCGTTCACTCCACGAGAACTTCTACCAGGACCGTTACGGTAAGCAGTACCTCCGCGACGGAGTTGCCGCTGCCCGCGAGCTCAACCAGCGATTGTGGGCGGCGGCGGACTCGATCCCGCCGGACGCTGAGCCGCCGAACGGGCTGGTCCCGATCGAACAGCATCCTCACGCCGAGGGGTAAAACCCCTTGTCGTACCAGGAGGTGAGGTCGCTGCCGAACCACTCGGTGGGGATCTCGGTGCCGACGCCGGCCTCGACCGCCTTGCGGTAGATGAGCGCCCCCGCCGCGGCCATCTGGATGCCCATGCCGGTGCTGTTCTTGTAGTAGACGATGTCACCGGGCTGCGCCTCCAATGCGGTCGTGCCGGCCACCACCTCCCCAAGCGTGCAGATCCTGTCCCACGACACCAACCCCTGCTCGATGGGGTCGAGCAGCTCGACCTGGTTGTTCGAGTAGACGCTGTCCCTGTCGTTGATGCAGATGAACGCGCTGCGGGCGAACGTCGTGTCGTCCACCTCGGACTTCTTGAAGTTGGCGTCGCTGTTCTGCAGCGAGATGACGAACTGCCCCGGCTCCAGCCAGTCGCCGTCGAATACCGGCTTGCCGCTCACGTACCCCGCGTTCGTCGCGCAGCAGACGATCTCGGTGCCCTCCATCGCCTCGCGCGGGTTGTCGACGGGCGTCACCTCGATCTCCAACTGCTGCGACATCTCGCTGGCGAACTCCTCGCGGTGCTCCTTCGTGGGGCTGTAGACCTTCACGCTGCGCACCGGACGCACGAGCACGAGCGCCTCCAGGTCCGTCCGCGCCAGCTTGCCGCTGCCGAACATGCACACCGTCTGCGCGTCCGGCGGCGCGAGGTACTTCGCCGCGACGCCCGATGTCGCGCCGACCCGTACCCCCGACAGGTAGAACTCTTGGATGAAGGCGAGCGGCCGCCCGGTCTGCATGTCGATCAGGACGATGAAGCCCCAGTTGCGGTTGTCGTACCTGGGCGAGCGCTCGCCCTGCGCGTTCGGCCTCGTGCTGCGCGCGCTCCCACCGATGCGTATCGCGGCGGTGTCGTACGACGGCGTCGTGCCGATGTGGATGTTGGAGCCGTATCTCACGTTGGGGTCGGTGGTGGGGCTGATGTAGCGGATGCGGGGGATGTTCACGGCGCCGCTGAGGGCGTGGTCGCGGTAGGCCGTCTCCATCGCCTCGAGGCAATCGGCCATCGGATGTACCCGCGCAACGTCTTCGTCACTCAGCACCAGCGTCATGCGTTCCTCCTGTGTGATCAGACGTGCTGGTCCACCAGCACCGGGTTGCCGTCCGGGTCGATCGCCACGAAGCTCGCCGGTCCCGTGCCGCTCTCGTCCGCTTCGCTCACCAGCTGCACGCCCCTCGCCTTCAGTTGCCGCTGCAACTCGCGCACGTCCGTGAAGGCGCCCAGCGGGCGCGCCTGGCTGTCCCAACCGGGATTGAACGTGAGTATGTTCTTGTCGAACATTCCCTGGAAGAGGCCGATGGTGACGCCCCCGTTCCTCAGTATCTGCCAGCCCTCGGCAGGGTCGCCCCCGACGACCTCGAACCCGAACTGCTCGTAGAAGCCCCTGGAAGCTGCGATATCCGCAACGGCCAGGCTGATGGAGAACGCCCCGAGTTCCATGTATCGCTTCCCTCCTGTTGTCGACGGCCTCAGTTGCGGCCCTGATTGCCGTGCGGCAGGATGACCGTCTTCACCTCGCGGAAGCCGGCCATGGCATGCAGCGCGTCGGACGTCTCTTCGAGCGCGTAGGGACGCGACAGCATCCGCGCGAACGGCACCGACCCGCCCCGCGTGCGCAGGAACTCCAGCGCCTGGTGGTAGTGCCGCCCCTCGCCGGAGCGCACGCTCACGATCGTCACCTGTTGCCCGAAGCCGTCGATCGACACCGGCCCGCCTCCGCCTCCGATGGAGAGGTAGCGCCCGCCCGGACGCAGGAAGCCCAGCCCCTCAGGTATGACGACATAGGACACGCACTGGATGGCTACGTCCGCGCCGCGCCCGCCGGTGCGCTCCATCACCCACTCGTGCCGGTCCTTCGCGTCGGGCATCTCGCCGATGTCGAGCGTTTCGTCCGCGCCCCACGCCTCTGCGACGTCCAGCCGCACGCGCGGCGCGCCGATCACGAGCACGCGCCCGGCGCCCCGGTCCCGCGCGACCGCCGACGCGTACAGGCCGACGGGCCCTGACCCCTGCACGACAACGGTGTCATGGGGGTAGACCGGCCCGAGCCGCTCGAAGCCGTGCATCACCGTGCGGAGCGCGCATGCCGAGGAGGCCGCCTGCGGCGACGTCACCTCGTCCGGGATCGGGATGACGGCGGTGCCGGGCGGGATGTAGTGGTACTCGGCGCAGCCGCCCAGCAGATATGGCGGCAGGTCGGCGCGGCCACGCCCGAAGCGGATGCTGTCGTCGCAGAGAGAGGGCTGGTTCGCCACCGAGCAGTAGAAGCAGTGTCCGCAGAAGCGGTAGGCGGAGACGATGCGGTCGCCCTCCTTGAGCGCATTGCCGTGCACGTCGTACCGCTCGCCGTTGATCGCCACGATGCGCCCCGCGGTCTCGTGGCCGGGGATGTAGGGCAGCATCCTCGGGTTCGCGGCATCGTGCCAGATGTGCACGTCCGTTCCGCACAGCGTCGCGGCCTCGACCTCCACCAGCATGCCTGTCGGCTCCAGGTCCGGCATCTGCACGTCGCGGACCTCGGTCGGTTCGTTGAATCCCGTGATGACGGCAGCCCTGCACGTCTCCATAACCTCACCTCCGCTTTCCGATGAGTGCTCAACCCTCGGCGGTACTTTATCGCAGCAAGGCCGGTTGCGTATGGAGCGCAACCGCGTCAGGCCCGCAGGCGCTGCGCACGAGACCGCGCTTTCTTTCGGTCGTGGGGGCCTGTATCGCTACAGGTGCAGGTCCGGTGGCCTGCGGTGGTGTGTTGCCTGCTCATAGGAGTAGGCGAGGGAGACGATGGCGGCGTCGCTGTACGGCCTGCCCAGGAACGTCATCCCCGCCGGCAGGGAGTCCGTGGTGAACCCGATGGGGACGGAAATAGCCGGGACGTAGGTCACAAACGTGTTCAGGTGGGTGGCGCCGCGCATGCCGACGAAGCCCGGCGTGGAGGCGTCCTCGATGAGGGTCGGCTGGTGCTCGACACTCTTGTGCACGATGGCATCGAGCTCGTGGTCGGCCATCGTCCTCATCAGGTTGAACATGAGCCGTTCTCGCGCCAGGAGGTCCTCGTGGTGCGCCGTCACGTCCCACGGGCCGATGGAAGCCATCCGCTTGTTGCGCACCAGTTCGAAGTCGGGAGAGGCGAGCATCTCCTCACGAGACGCGTACGGGGGGTGGGCGCTGCGCCCGAAGTAGGCGTCCCAGGCCGGTATCGTGTACGGGCCGCCCGCCCGTTTCGCCAGCAACTCCCGCACGTCGGGGACCGTGATCGGGTCGACCACGACCGCGCCGGCCTGTTCCAGTTCGGTTACGGCCCTGTCGAACACCGCCGACACCTGTGCGAAGTCATCCGATGCCGGTTCACTGCCGAACCCCATCGGCTCGCGCAGGACGCCGATCCTGGCGCCCGACAGGGCCCTGGCGTCGAGATGGCTGGCGAACGTCTCTCGAAGCTTGCCCACGCCCATCGCCGTGAGCGGGTCCTCCGGGTCGTAGCCGACGATAACGTCGAGCAGGGCGGCGGTGTCCGCGACGGTGCGCGTCATGGGCCCCAGCACCCCCT
This sequence comes from Dehalococcoidia bacterium, assembly GCA_034422795.1. GTDB lineage: Bacteria > Chloroflexota > Dehalococcoidia > Lucifugimonadales > Australimonadaceae > Bin16. The sequence goes on from DAOUJK010000006.1 coordinate 67,959, forward strand.
GGACCCCCGGCCACCCGGAATAGACGCCGCCACGGCTCACGAGGCCTGCCGTTGGCCGCATGCCGACGATGCTGTTCCACGCGGCCGGCCGCCTGATGGAAGCGAAACCCTCCTGGCCAACGCCAACCGCCCCGAGGTTGGCCGAGACCGCTGCTGCGGTCCCCCCGGACGACCCCCCAACGGTGCGGTCGAGCGCATAGGGGTTCCTGGTCGACCCGAACAGCGATCCGTGCGTGTCGCCGCCTCCCATCTCTCCGAGGGTTGCCTTTGCCAGGATGACGGCGCCCGCCTGTCTCAACCGCTCGATGACGAACGCATCGCGGTCGGGGAAGTAGTCCTTGAACAGGACCGACCCCATCGTCGTGGCCATGCCGGCAACGTCGATCTGGTCCTTCAGGATGACGGGCACGCCGTACAGCGGCCCCTTCGGTCCGGACCCTGCGTACGCAGAATCCAGTGCTTCCGCGTCCTCGATCACTTTCGGGTTGATGGAGATGATCGAGTTGATGCCGGGCCCGCCGCGGTCGAGCGCCTCGATGCGGTCGAGGTAGGTCTGCACGAGCTCACGGCAAGAGAGTTCCCCGGCTTTGAAGGCGCGTCCGATGTCGTCCAGGGTGGCTTCTGCGATCGTCACGTTTGTGCGCGGCCCGGTGTCCTGGTCCATGAGCCTCACCTCCTCCAAGGTCAGCGGCAGGGACTGTGTACGCCTGCCGAAGCGCTTCCGGGGCCGGAACGAGACCTTGCGAACGGTTACCGCGTCCCCGGAGGGCCGACCCGCACTGTGATGATGTCGGTGCCGTGGAACTGCTGGTGCCGCACGGACGAGGCGTAGCGACGCAGCAGGCGCAGCGATATCTCGTTCTCGGACACCGTCTCCTCGTCGTGCTGCTGCAACTGGCGGATGCGGTCCTCCATGTTCTCCTCGTCCCCGCCGCCGAAGAACTCGAGTTCCGCGATAGGCCCCTCGCTGGACGCCAGCACGACCAGCCGCCGCGTCTCCTGCTCGTCGTCATCGGCGTCCAGGTCGAGCGTCAGGTCGAGCGGGGCGAGCGTCAGCAGCGTCTCCTCGGCGACCGCGCTCAGCCGCTCCTTCATCGGCTGGTCCCACCCTCTGCTCTCGGCGAACCGCTCCGTGAACGCGAAGAGATCCGGCAGCACCTCGGCGTCGAGCTTCGATTCGAAGCGCATCCGCCGTTTCTTGGTGAACTCAAGGAACAGGATCATCACGATGGCGGCGACCCCTCCAGTGGTGATGGCGCTCTTCACCAGCGTCCCCAGCACCGGGCCGAGTTGCGGAAGGGTGAACAGGTCGAACTGGAACGACGCGCCTATCCAGAAGGAGATGCCCGCAACGATGAGTTTCTGCGTGTTCTGCTCGGACTGGATCACCGTCCGCGCGCCGTCCACGAACAGCGTGCCGGTGACGAGGATGAGGTAGCCGGCCATCACGGGCCCCGGCAGGCTGCTCAACAGCCCGGACAGCTTTGGGAGGAACGCCACGAGGATGAAGATAGCGCCGATGGAGTAGCCCATCCTGCGGGAAGCGACGCCGGTGACCTGGATGAAGGAGACGATGGCCGGGTTCACAGCGTTGGGCACCGCTCCGGCGACGCCCGCCAGCGCGTTGCTGACGCCCGCGCCGGTCAACGCCCCCTGCACCTGCCGGAAATCGACGGCCTTGACCTCGCGCTGCGAGACGCGCTGGTGCGTTATCGCCTGCCCGTTCACTTGGATCGCGATGATGACGCCCAGGAACAGGAACGCCGGCAGCAGAGTCCAGAAATCGACTCCGAGGTCCAGCGCCAGCCCCGGCGCCTCAGAGGGAAGCCCCACCCAGGCGGACTGCGTGATCCGGCTCGTGTCGTAGATGCCGAACGCCGCAGCAACAAGCACGCCTACCACGATGCCGATCATCGGCGCCCACAGGCGCAACCGCACGCTGCCCCGCATCGTGAGCGCGGTGACGACCGTCAGCGTCGCCAGTGCGGTCAGCGGCGCGGCCACCGGCTCCTCTATCGATGCGTCGTCGAGGAGCCCGAAGACGACCGATGCCAGCGTGATGGAGAGGATCATCATCACCGTGCCGCTCACAACGGGCGTCACGAGCCGCCGCAGGATGAACAGCCAGCGGGCGACGATGAACTGGAACGCCGCCGAGGCGAGCACCAGCGTCGTCAACGTTGCGGGGCCACCGTCCACCACCGCCGTGATGCAGAAGGGGATCGCAAAGGCCGCCGTGAAGAACGGCATCACCGCGCCCGCGCCTAATGGGCCCAGGCGGCGCACCTGCACCAGCGTGGAGAGCCCTACCGCCAGCAGCGAGGCGAAGACCATCCACGTCACGTACGGCTCGCCTCTGTCCGACGCGTTCGCCACGATGACCGGCGTCACCAGCAGCGTGGCGGACGCGATCATGCTGAACTGCAGGCCGAAACCGAGCGACGTCCGCCAGGACGGGTTCTCGTGCGCCTCGTAGCGGGGGTTCTGCGTTGCCGTAGCCAGGGTGCGCCTCCCTGCGGACGTGGGGGTCTCGTTGGGACTGTCGCAATTTACTACGCGCGCGGCTCGTTACCACACCCCCACCGGAGACAGGTGGTCGCTTGATGATATGATATGGTCAAAACAACAGGTTGAAATCCACATGCGCGAGATTCAAGCTACTGAGGCCAAGGTACGCTTGGCGGAACTCCTTCGGGCGGTCGAGCATGGAGAAACCGTAGCGATAACCCGGCACGGTAAAGCCGTTGCACACCTGGTGCCCGCCACCGCTCAGGACCGCGCCAGCCGTGAGAAGGCGGTAGAGCGGTTCCGGGAGCGACGCGCCGGGTGGCGACGCGTTGCTTTCTCTACCGCCGAGATACTGGCCGCGCGCCACGAGGGTCACCGTCTATGAGCGGACTGGTTGTCGATGCCTCGGTCGTGGTCGCGTGGCTCTTCGATGACGAGGACGAGCCGCGCGCAGACCGGGTCCTTGAGCAACTTGCAGAGGACGGAGCGCTCGTGCCGTACCTATGGCACTTGGAGATGCGTAACTCCCTGCTCACGGCTGAGCGGCGTGGCCGCCTTTCGCCGGGAGAGGTCAAGGAACGCCTGGACACCTTGAAGGACCTGCCTATCACAACTGACGAGGGTCTCGACCTCCAAGCCGCCTTCGACCTGGCGCGCGAACGCGGACTGTCCGTGTATGACGCCCTGTATCTGGAGCTGGCCAAACGGGAGGGCGCGGCGCTCGCGACCCTGGATGGGGCGCTTGGACGGGCCGCCGCCGCTGAGGGAGTGCCCGCTGGAGGCTACGCAACGTAGTTGAGTGTGCCCGCCTGCCGTGCCCCGGCTACCGCCGCCGCGCCGACGGCTCCTGTGGCCGCAGTTCGCCCACGGCCCTCGTCAGCGCCGCGCCGTACAGGAAGATCATCCCGGCCACGTACCCCCACATCAGCAGCAGGACGAACGAAGCGATGGGCCCGTACACCGCGCTCCGCTGGCTGGCCAGCGCGGTGAACCAGAAGAACAGGTGCTTGCCCACCTCGAACAGAATGATGGCAGTCACCGCCCCGAACACGGCGTCCCGCCATTCCAGGCGCGCGTTCGGCATGAGGTAGTACACCAACGCGAAGAGCACCATCGTCAGCAACGCGGGCAGCAGGGTCGAAACAGCGCCCAGCACAACGACGACGACGACGGAGAACGCTCCGATCGACTCGGCTATCCCTCTGCTGAAGTGCACCGCCAGTTGGAGCGACGCCGTGAGTCCCACGGACAGCAGGAACAGGAGCACGATGGTCGTCGTGAACGTCACCTGCAGAACGGTTATGCGGAAGACCTTCTGCGTCTGAACGGCAAAGACCCTGTTCACTGCACGGGTCGCTGCCATGAACAGACCGTTCGCCCCCATCACGATGCTGACGAACGCCACCAGCCCGATGGCCAGCGAACCGCCGAGCAGGTGCGCCACGGCGTCCTCGATCAGCGCCTCCGACGTGGGGAAGTAGTAGAGCAGGGTTGCAGTCAGCGTCTCCTTGATCGCCTCGGGCTCGCCGAAGACCGCTATCGCCATGATGGCCAGCGCGACCGCGGGCAGGAGCGACAGGATCGTGAAGTACGCGAGCGAGCCTGCCAGGTCGATGCCTCCTGCCTCGATCAGGATGCGCACCGCCCTCGCCATGGCCGCCCCGCGCCACGCCCCTCTCTTCCTGGGCAACTCGCGCGATATCCGCCGGATCTGTACCTGTCTGCGTTTCATCCGGAGTTCCACCCATCCGGTATGTCTCAACACCGATTCTACGCCCCCGCACGTCCCGGGGACGCGTCATTGCGCCCACTGGCGCGTCGGGCTATCTTCTGCGCATGAGCACGCCGCTCCCCTGCGGGTACGCAAGCGAAGGACAGGGCGTCACGCCGCTGGCCGCCGCGCTCGAGTCCGGCGCGATGCGCGAGCAGGGCTTCGACGTCACCCTTGCCAAGATGGGCGACGCCCACGCGGTCGTGGCCGGGCTGGCGTCGGGCGCCATCGTCTTCGGCAACCTCGCCGCGCCCGCGCTGGTGCTCGCCGCGGCGGAGGGCCGGGCGGACCTCGTCTTCCTCGCGGGCGGCGTCAACCAGCAGTTCCTCGTCGGCGCTCCGGGCATGACGCTCGATGCGCTCCCCGGTCTGTCCGTCGGCATGAGCCACCCCGGCGACCTCACCGACTTCCTCGGACAGCTCACGATCGACCGCGTGCTCGGCGGGTCGGGCGAGCTCCGCGCCGTGGGCGGCAGCCAGTCCCGCCTGCGGGCAGTGCTGAGCGGCGAGGTCGCTGCGACGCCCCTTTCGCCGCCAACCGCCGTACAGGCGAAGCGCGCCGGGTGTCCCTGGCTGTACGACTACGCGGAGATGGGCCTGAACTTCGCCATCGGCGGCATCGCGGCCCCGCGCTCGCTCGTCGAGTCCGAACCGGAGCTCGTGCGGCGCTTCCTGCGCGGCTACCTGGAAGGGCAGCGGCGCTACAAGGAGAACCGGGAGTTCGGCATCGCCGTGCACGAGCGGTACGGCGAGACCACCCGCGCCATAGCGGAGGAGACCTTCGACGTCACCCACGCGGGCTTCCGCGACTTCCCGGACCCGGCCACCGACGGCATGCGGATGCTCGTCGACTTCTGGAAGCGCACGGGCGTCATCCCGGAGACGTTCAACGTCGAGAGCGTCGTCGATTCCGGCCCCATCGCCGCGGTCTGCGGGTAGGAATGCGGCCCACGCCGGGTTCTGTAAACTGGGGACCGTTGGTAAGCTCCTTAGCGTGAGGGCCCGGCGCCACCAAGGAAGGAGGTCCAGCCATGGTCGAGTGGCTTGGGATTGAGCACCTCTTCGAGCTTTCCACGGGAGATAAGGTCGCCGCCCTCTTCACTCCCCTCATAATCTTCATCGCCCTCGCGGCCTTGACGGTGCTCCTGCCCGGCAGGTGGGTACTCGGATACGCCACCGACGAGAGGACCGGCAAGCCCCGCAGGTACCGGCTCAACGGCCTCCTCGTCTTCGTCATCGCCAACCTCATCTGGGGCTTCGAGGTCATCCCCGGGCTGGAGCGCGAGTGGTTCTACCGCACTTCACTCTACGCAGTCGCCGGCGGCACCGGCTTCGCAGTGCTCTTCACGGCCATCGCCGTCTACACCCAGCCGAAGACCAGGGGCCGCAACCCCTTTGTCGACTTCTACTTCGGCCGCGTCCAGGAGATCCGCTTCTTTAACGACCGCCTCGACCTCAAGATGACCTTTTATGTCGTGGGCAGCACGATGCTCGGCATCAATGCAATGTCGGGCGCGGCCTGGCACTACGAGCAGTTCAGCCCCACCAACGAAGTCAACCCCGGCGTATTCGTCTACGCCGCCATCTTCACCTTCTACGTGTTCGACGACCACATCTTCGAGCGCGTCCGGCTCTACACCTTCGACCTCATCCACGAGCGGATGGGCTTCAAGATGTTCTGGGGCGACA
>DAOUJK010000007.1:0-126359 GCA_034422795.1 Dehalococcoidia bacterium
CCAGCGTCCGTTTCTTCTGCGAACCGCCATGCCGAACGCGGAATCTCCCGGTATGGCCCATCCTCCCAGTCCTTCACCAGCAGCCGGGCCTGCGGTTCGTCGACGTCGGCTGCTGGATACGGCTTGTGGACGCGGTTCGCCAGCAGCCGCGTCCGCTGCGGCGCGTCGGGCCTGATCTCCACCAGCACCTGCCCCGTCACAGGCTTCCCGTTCTCGAAGGCCGCGGGAGCCTCGAGGCCCATCATCGCCGGACTACGCGGGACGTCCCACTGCCACCCGACCGACAACACCGTGTAACCCCGGCGGCAGAGAAAACCGTCGCCGAGGGGGATCTCCGACGATCCCACGCGCGACGGCGGCGCCAGGTTGAAGGTCGGCATCACTTGCCGCCGCCCCCGGTTCACGACGTCGATCAGCAGTTCGCCGTTGCCGCGCTCCCGGTCGACCGGTGCGATGAGCGTGAAATCGCCCGTGAAGCGCACGAGACCGTCGGCGCCGCGCCGCGCCAGCGCGAGGTCGGTGATGAGCGCGTTCGCCGGGTTCGCGGGGTCGATGGCGTGGGTCAGCAGCCCGTCGATACGCTCGTATGGGCCGGCTTCGCCGGATTCCGCGCCGTCGGCGAAGGGCGCGCGTCCTGTGATTTCGACGCTGACGACGGCCATGCGGCTACTCCTCCGCGTCGGCGTCGCTCGCCCCGACGGCGACGGCCATCCACGGGAGCGAGTGCAGGAAGTCGGCGCTGCCGACAAGGTGGGCCACCGTCCGGTCCACGTCGAGCGAGTTCTTGTAGGGCAGTTGCGTCCCCCGGCCCTGCGGCAGCGCGCCGTCGAATGGGTCTGGTGCCACTGCCACGAACCCGCCGCGAGCGAACGCGCGCGTGATCTCGCGCTGGAACCGATTCAGCTCCCCCATGGCAGAGATGACCACCAGCCCCGGATGCGGCCCTGGCGTCGCCGGACTCGCGACGTAGCCATCGACGATGTCCCCGCCGGTCCCGTACCTGGCGGGCAACGAAAGGACGCGATGCGCCATCTTCAGCCTCCTCTCCGCTCCTCGGCTCCCATAGTACCCTGGCAGCCAAGCCGGCGCCGCCGAGCGGCGTTCGGCCGGGGCAATATGCCAAAAAGTTACGGAGCATTGCGCGAAAAGTACCCAACGGTAACACGAAGGGTGGTAGCGTATGGTGAAGGTCGCACCGGGTCCCGATGTACAGCTCCGGGCTTACCCGTTGGAGCGCTGACCGAAACGGTCAACTACGCGAGCCGGATCAGTGCTGTACTGCTGACAGGAGGCAGGACGATCATGTTGGACACAGGGAGCTACAGCAGCAGGCTGAGCCGCGTCCTGAGGGCAGGGGGTCTGCCTCTGCTGGCCGCCGCCTTGCTTGCGCTGGCGGTCCTCCTGCCACCGATGGTCGCACCCGTCACGGCGCAGGAGTCCGGCGTGGAGTTCCTCATCGTGGAGGGCCGCCGGAGCGACGGCAGCGGCGGGAGCTTCGTCAGCGCGAACAGCCAGACCATCTCGGAAGGACTGGACGTCAACTACTACATAAGGCTGCGGACCCAGCCCAGCGCAAATGTGACCGTCGCGCCCGCCAACTCTTCGTCCGCTGTAGAGGTGAATACCGGCTCCGACCAGCCGTTGACCTTCACTCCCCAGAACTGGTCCCAGGCGCAGAACGTGCAGGTATTCACCTCCCCCGGCGCCGCGGACGACGACAACGCCGGGAGCATCACGCACACTGTGAGCAGCGACGACTCCGGCTACGACGGCCTCACCCCCTCCTTCACCCTGAACATAGTCGGCACGGGTTCCGGGTGTACCGCTTCGGCTGCTCCTGCGCTCACCGTGGGGACCTGGGTAGACAGGAGAACCATGGAAGAGCAGCCCCTCATCGAGGTCGTAACGAGTGCGGCTTCCTGCGGAAGCACACCCATAGTCGGTTACGACACTGCCTTCAAGGAGAACGACGGCCAGTGGTCGTACAGTTCGAGCACCAGGGCAGCATACCCGTCCGCATGGACGTATTCAGTGCAACCGGCCACGCATTCCTTGTATGACGTGTCCAGCGGCTCCACTTACAAGGTGAAGACCCGCGGCATCACCTACCAACAAGGGACTACTCCGTGGTCGCCGGAGGCCGAAGTGACCGTTACCCCCGCCACCGTTGAGAACGCAGGGGGCTTGTGAAGAGAACGGCGGTCGCCTCGGGAACGCGCGCCGCCCCCGGCAGGGCGAGATGCGCGTTTCCAGTGGCGGCGCTCTTGTCGCTGGCGTTGTCGCTGTCAGCCGCCTGCGGAGACGGTGACGCGGGGCTGACCCGCGCGGAGGTCGAAGAGATAGTGAGGGAGGAGATGGCCGCCGCGCCGCCTCCGAGCGATCCCTCCCCCGCCGTAACCCGCGCCGAGGTCGAGGAGATAGTCCGGGCGGCCATCGCCTCCATACCGCCAAGGTCCGCCCCCGCGGACTACACCCGGTTCGTCGTTGAAAGCGCCATCGCCCGCTACGAGACCCAGGGTCTGGAGGCCGTTCTGGCCCACTACAACCGCCCCGAGAGCGTGGACGGCCAGTGGTACGTCTTCATCATCGACGAGAACGACTCGGTCATCGCACACCCCGACCCCGGCCGCCGGGGCCTGGACGTGAAGGGCTGGGTGGGTACCGACGCCAACGGCTACAACTTCGGGCCTGAGATGCTCTCGGCCACGGAGGAAGGCAGATGGGTGTCCTACGTGTACCGGAACCCGGAGAGCGGCAACATCGGCTCCGATTTCGGAGAACTGGAGCTCAAGAACGTGTGGGTGGACAGGCACGACGGGCTGCTGTTCGCCTCGGGCTGGTACATCGACGCCGACGAGTTCACGCAGCAGTTGGTGTCCGTTGCGGTGGACAAGTACCGCGAGGAAGGGCTGGCGGGGACCATGGCGTACTTCGCCAGTCCGGGGAGCGCCCTGGCGGGCCTGGAAGCAGCCGTGGCCTACTACAACGCCACCGAGACGGTTGAGGGGCGCTGGTTCGCTTTCATAGAAGACCCGAGCGGGACGATCGTGGCGCACTCCGACCCGTCGATGGTGGGACGGGATACCCGGGAGCTGTTCGGCGCAGAGACCTTCGTCGTCACCGAGGCCGGGGATTGGGTGGAATCGGAGTCGCTGAGGGTGTGGGTGACGGGCTACGACGGCTTCCTCTTCGGCTCCGGCTGGCGCCGCAACGAGCCCGGCCGATAGGGAAGCCGGTCCAAGTGCTCCCCACCCGGGCGGCTCTACCCGATTGTAGCCGACGGCCAACAATCCCGGACCCAAACCGTCGAGTCAGGAACCGGGAAGGATGTGGTGGGCGAAGCAGGGATCGAACCTGCGACCTCCTGTGTGTAAGACAGGCGCTCTAACCGCTGAGCTATTCGCCCCTTTCATGACAGTGTACCCCTGCGTCCTGCGCATGCGCATCGCTGCGACGCCGCCTCTGGAAGGGCGCGATGGGGCGCCGCGTTGCCTGGCATCTGCACCGGCAATAGCATTGGATGGTCTCTACGTGAGACGGAGCATTCGCCATGACCTGGAAGAAGAGGGCGGGAAGCCCGTTCAAGACGTACAAGCAGGACGCGGTGGCCACGAACGGCATGGTGGCAACGAATCACCCGCTGGGGTCGGCTGCCGGTCTGGAGATGCTCGCGATGGGCGGGAACGCCATGGACGCGGCCGTGGCGTCCGCGTTCGCGTTGAGCGTCGTGGAACCGATGATGATCGGCATCTTCGGGGCCGGGTTCATCAACTTCTACAACGCTTTGGACGGCGGGTTCGTGCATATCGACAACTACTCGGTCGCGCCTCATGCCGCGGCCCCGGATATGTATGAGACGCTCTCCGACACCTGGCCGGACTACATGGAGACTGCAGGCCGCGCCAACCTGGTGGGGTACCGGTCGGTTGGAGTGCCAGGGGCGCTGAAGGGCTGGTGCTATGCGGAGGAGCGGTATGGCAGGCTGGGTTTGGATACGGTGGTCCAGCCTGCGATTCGATACGCGAAGCGCGGCTTTCCCGCCAGTCAGTACCTCGTGGACATCATCCACCAGGGCCGCGAAGACCTGGCGATGTTCCCGGCCAGCGCGGAAGTGTTCCTTCCCGGCGGGTCGCCGCCCCGTTCGGGCGACTTGATCGTCAGGAAGGACTACGGCAACACGCTGGAATCTGTCGCGAGACACGGGCCTGACGTGCTCTACACGGGCAGCATCGGCGAGAGAGTGGCCGATGACATGGCCGCGAACGGCGGCGTCATCACTTCCGACGACCTCCGCGACTACCGGATACACCTCCGGGAGCCGGTGCGGGGAACGTACCGCGGGTACGAGATAGTCTCGGTGGCGCCCGCCAGCTCGGGCGGGACGGCGATCGTGGAGATGCTGAACATCCTCGAAGGGTTCGACGTGGCCGGAGCGGGGTTCGGCACCGCGGAGGGTGTGCACCTGCTCGCGGAGTCGATGAAGATCGCGTTCGCGGACCGGTTCGAGCACGTCAGCGACCCCGGCTTCGCCGACGTGCCCGTGGCCGCGCTGACCGCCAGGGAGTACGCGGCTGCGCGGCGCAAGGAGATCGACACCGGCTCGGCGCGCAGCTACGGCTACGGCAACCCCTCGGCGTATGCCGGAGAGGGCGCGAACACGACGCACCTGACCGTCGCGGAAGCCGACGGCAACGTGGTGTCGACGACGCAGACCCTGAACGCGGCGTTCGGCTCCAAAGTGACGACTCCCGGCACGGGGATGCTCCTGAACAACACCATGAACATCTTCGACCCCCACCCGGGCAACGCCAACTCGATCGCACCCGGCAAGAGGATGGTCAGCAGCATGGCGCCCACCATCGTGATGAAGGACGGCAGGCCCTTCATGGCGCTGGGCACGCCCGGTGCGACGCGGATCTTCCCGTCCGTGCTGCAGGCGATCGTGAACGTCATCGACCATGGCATGACGCTCCAGGAAGCGGTGGAAGCCCCGCGAGTGTGGACACAGGGGCAGTCGCTGGAGGTCGAAGGCGGTATCGCGCCGCGCGTGCGGGAGCAGCTGCGGGCGATGGGGCACGACGTGGAGGAGGTCGCGAAGGTCGCCGGAGGGATGAACGGCGTGATGTTCGATCACCGGCGGGGAGTGATGCACGGCGCGGCCTGCTGGCGCGCTGACGGCACTCCTGCTGGGTTCAGTGGAGGTGCGGCCAGGCCCGGGTCCGGACCTGCGCTGTACCGGTTCTAGGACTCGCGGCCCCGGTGCACGACTCCAACCCGCGAGAGTGGGACGACTCGCTGGAGGTGACTGGCTTGCATCGGGCGTCGGCGCTGTACGGCTATCGCCCATGCGGGAGAGTAACGCTGGCGCGGGGTGGGTGTGTCCTCCCGGAAGCGCCGGGGCTGTGGTGCGTGGTAGCCTGAGAAGTCCCATCACGCCTGCGAGGGTCTCTCTGCTCATGTCCCGGACGTTCTGGAGCGGGGCGCTCCACATCTATGTCCCGTCCCTGCTGATGATGCTCGGTCAGGGCATGCTCATCCCCGCGCTCCCCAACCTTGCCGAGACCTACGCCGTCTCCGGCGCCCTCGCCGTGCAGGTCGTCACCATCCAGCAGGTCGGTAAGTTCCTCGCCTTCATCCCGACGGGCGCCATCGTCGATCGCTGGGGCGCGAAGCCGCCCATGGTGGCCGGCGCGCTCGTCTCCGTGGTCTGCCTGTTGGGCGCCGCCGCCACGCAGAACTTCGTGCTGCTCCTGGGCACCCAGTTCGTGTGGGGGTTCGGACAGAACATGTGGATGTTCGGCAGGGAGATCGCGGCGGCGGAGATGGTGCGTGCCGAGCAGCGAGGCCGGGCGATGAGCACGCTCATGGGCATCAGCGGCGTGGGGATGGCCCTCGGCCCCGCGTTGGGCGGCTTCCTCACGGAGCCCGTCGGTGTGCGGGGCCTCTTCCTCATCTTCGCCGGTATCAGCGCGGTGATTCTCGTCCTTGCGGTCATGCACAGGGCCGTGCGCGTGGAACGTCCGAAGAGCAACCGCTCCATGTTCAACTTCACCGCTTTCAGGGAGATCCACCCCTACTTCCGGCTCACCTACTTCATCCTGTTCATCTCCACCTTCGGCGTGCTCCTGCGGACGCAGGTCACCAACACCATGCTGCCGCTCTACGTGGAGAGCGAGCTCGGCTACTCCCCCGCCGTGACTGGCCTGCTGTTCACCGTGCACGCCCTTGCGACGTTCGCCATCATCCTGCCTGCGGGGTTCGTCTCGGACAAGCGCGGACGGAAGTGGGTTGCTGCGCCCTCGGCTCTCATCGCCGGCATTACCTTCCTGCTGCTCCCGTTCGCGGACAACCCGCTCGCCATCGGGGCCGTGCTCGTGTTCATGGGGTTCGCCAGCGGCATGGCTATGGGCTCCATGACCACCTATACCTTCGACATCGTGCCGGTGCACCTGCGCGGGCAACTGCAGGCGCTGCGCCGGTCGTTCGGCGAGATGGGCGCGATCATCGGCCCGCTCGCCGCGGGAGCGGTCGCGAGCGTGAGCAGCCCGTCGGTCTCGTTCTGGGTCTTCTTCCCGCTGCTGGCGGGTGCGGGCCTGGCGCTCGTCTTCTTCGCGCGGGAGGGGCTGCCGGCGCGCCGTGCTCCTGGCGCTCCGCAGCCCGCTGCGGAGCGCGTACCGGCCCGGTAGGCTGCTACCATGCGGATGCGGCCTTCCGCCGCACTCCCTGCCGGATTGGAGGCCTCCTGTCGTGCGCTCCGCCAGGCCGACGCTCCTGAGAGCGACGTTCTCCATCTACCTGCCGTCCATGCTGATGAGCATGGGTCAGGGCATGATCATTCCCGCTCTTCCGGCCATCGCCCGCGAGTTCAACGTCTCGGCGGCGCTCGCCGTTCAGGTGATCACGAGCCAGCTCATCGGCCGCACCCTCTCCATGCTCCCCACCGGCGCCATCGTCGATCGGTTCGGCGTGAAGCCGCTCATGATCGGCGGCGCGTCCCTTGCGACGGTCAGCACGCTGACCGCGGCCCTTGCCCCGAGCTTCACCGTCATCATCGTCACGCAGTTCTTCTGGGGCATCGGCATGAGCACCTGGATGTTCGGCCGCGAGGTCGCCGCGGTCGACATGGTGCGGCGGGACCAGCGCGGGCGGCAGATGAGCGCGCTCATGGGCATCGGCAGCACGGGGATGGCGTTCGGCCCGGCTATCGGCGGCGTCCTGACGGACCTCGTCGGCGTGCGGGGCCTCTTCTTCGTCTACGCGGGCATGTCGGCCGTCGTGCTGGCGATATCGCTGCTGCACCGGGAGATATCCCGCCCCAGGCCCCGGCGCTCGTCCGCGCCTCTCTTCGACCTGCGTGCCGTCGCGCAGATCCACCCCTTCTACCGCGCCACCTACCTCGTCCTCTTCTACTCCACGTTCGCGCAGATGATCCGCGGACAGGTCACGAACACGATGCTGCCACTCTACGTGCAGACCCAGTTGGAGTACTCCGCGTCGATCACGGGCGTCCTGTTCACTGCCGCGGGAGTGACGACGTTCCTCATGATTGCGCCGACGGGCATCATCTCGGACAAGCTGGGCCGGAAGTGGGCGGCAGGCCCTGCCGCGGTGTTCTCCACCGTCGCCTTCATCGCGTTCCCACTGGCGACGAACATCCCCATGCTCTTCGCCGTGATGTGCCTCGTGGGGCTGGCGAACGGCCTCGCGATGGGCGCAATGACGATCTACACCTACGACGTCGTGCCGACGCACGTGCGCGGGCAGTTGCAGGCGCTCCGGCGGGGGGTTGGCGAGCTGGGAGCGCTCACGACGCCGCCCTCGGCGGCGATCATCGCTAGCGCATTCACGCCGGGGATAGCGTTCTGGTTCTTCGCTCCATTGCATGTGCTCTCCGCGCTGCTCATCTTCGGGATGGCGAAGGAGAGCCTGCAGGGCAAGCGCGCCCCCGGCGCGCCCTCCAGCCGGGAGATCGACGAGGGCGTTTCCTCGGTGCGTCCACAGGACGCGTGATCCCTGGACATCCTGGCGGACATTGTCCATGACATTGTCCGCTTGTCTGATGGCGTGAAGCAGTCTATTATCACGTGTATGAGATTGCATCAGAAGGACATTGTCCTGGACATTGTCCGTTCACGAGGAGCGCTCCTTTGCCTGCGTGGAACGTTCATTTCGGTCTGACGGTAGACGCCTCTCGTCCGAGCTTGATCCGCAACCTCGCGGAGATTCGGGCGTTTGCCGGTGTGATACAGGGCATCCCATTGCCGCCATACGTCGAGCGCCGCCTTCACGCGCTCAACATCATGCGGGCCGTCCGTGGGACGACGGGCATTGAGGGCACCGAGCTCTCAGAGGAGGAGGTGGAGGCGGTCATCGACACGCCGGAGGGCACGCCTGTGCTCTCCGGCGGCCGTGAGCGGGAGGAACGGGAGACCCGCAACGCGCACGCGCTGATGCAGTACGTCGAGACTATCCTGCGGGATGGACCTGCCCTGCCGTTGACGGAATCGTTGATAAGGCGCTTCCACGTCGTTCTGACAGACGGCATCGCATACCCCAACAACGAGCCTGGTCGCTATCGCGCGGCCAACGTTACCGCGGGAGACTACCGCGCGCCGGAGCACACTGACGTCCCGGCACTGATGTCCGGTCTGGTCTCCTGGCTGAACGAGGGTCCCGGAAGGGAGTTGGACCCCGTTGTGCGGGCGGTAGTAGCGCACTTCCTGCTGGTCAGCATCCACCCTTTCGGGGATGGCAATGGGCGCACGTCGCGCGCGGTGGAGAGTTTCCTGCTCTACCAGGCCGGGGTGAATGCCAGGGGTTTCTACTCGCTGGCCAACTACTACTATCAGCGCCGCCCCGAATACGTACAGCTACTCAATTATGTGCGGTTCGCCTCGGATCCGGACGTCACACCATTCGTTGAATTTGCACTCACGGGACTGGCTGCGGAATTGAGAGAGGTGCATCGGGAGGTACTTGCTTCGGTTCGCATATTCGCTTTCAGAGACTTCGCACGCGAAACGCTCCTCGGTGAGGGCCGTCTGGGGACAAAGACAGGCGAACGGCAACTGATGTTCCTGTTCGCTCTGGTGGGGGAAGAGGTGCCGCTGCAGGACCTCCGGCACGGGGCCCACCCACTGGCGCGTTTCTACCGTGGCGTGGGGACGAAAACGCTGACCAGGGATCTGAACTACCTGCGGGACCTCGGGCTTCTGGTCCTGGAGCAAGGGATGCTGCGAGCGAACGTGGAGCAGATGGACAGGTTCACCGCAGGTTAGGGTTGCGTTCTGCGTGGTGGCAACGACAGGATTCGAACCTGTGACCTAGCGCTTATGAAGCGCCCGCTCTGCCGCTGAGCTACGTTGCCACCGGGCACGCCGGGGAGCCAGCCGCTCGACCCGGTGCGCAGCCTTTCAAGGATACGGATGCCCTGCCGCCTCCGTCAACGAGAGTACGGCACGCGACGCCACCCCTACGTTGACGCCTGGCGCGGGTTGCCGATCTGCGGCAGGAAGAGCGCGGCCACCGTGGACAGCAGCGCCAGCACCGTCGCGTACGGGAAGATGAGCCGGTAGTCGTCCATCCCCGGCGGCGAGAACCAGGCGATGATGAAGCCGAGCAGCAGCGGCGAGAACGCCCCGAAGAACGCGTTGTTCCCCCACAGCAGGCCGATCATGCTCCCCTCGATGTGACGCCCCTCCGCGACGTCCAGCGACGCCGCCTGCGCCAGGTTCGCGCCCGCGAACCGCACGATGCCCAGCAGGCCCACCAGCACGAGGAACGTTGCCCCCAGCTCAGCCGTGAAGCTCATGATGCCCGTGATAACCGTTGAGAAGAAGAGCACGCCGACGAGCACCGGCTTGCGGCCCGCCCGGTCCGAGAACGCTCCGATGAGCGGCGAGACCACGATCGACGTCCCGACCATCAGCGCGAGATACGGTGCGACGACCGCTGCGATGCGGGCCTCGCTCGGGTCGTCCTCGACCTCGCGCAGCAACTGCGCTATGAGGACGGGGAGGAAGAAGACGACGGCGCGGTCGGCCATGCCCCGCAGGCCGGAAACGATGAGCAGGACGGGCAGGGCGCGGTTGGTGAAAAGTCCGCCGATGCTCCTGAACTGCGCGCCCGCGGTCCGGGAGATGGTCTCCCGTCGTGGCAGACCCAGCCGCGCCAGCACGAACAGGATGGTGGCCGAGACGATAGCGATGAGGAAGAAGCCGCCCACCAGCACCCCGCTCCACGTCGTGTAGACGAGCGCCGCCGCCACGATGAACGGCGTCAGCACTTCCCCGAAGCTCCCTGCCGAGCGGTGCAGCGACATGAGCAGGGCCCGGTCGCGGGGGAACGTGAACGACAGGATGCCCAGCCCCACGGGGTGCCAGAACGACCCCGCCGCCGAGCCGATCGAGACCGCCGCGATGAGGATAGCCGCGTTCGGCGCGATGCCCGCCAGCAGGTAGGCGAAGCCCATCGCGAACAGGCTGCCGGCAAGGAAGATGCCACGGTTCCCCGCGAAGAGGTCCACCATGAACCCGCCGCCCATGCTCAGCAGGCCTCCGGCTGCCTGTCGCGACGCCGACAGGATGCCGAGCGCGACCGGCCCCATCGCGAACACGTCCTGGATGATGGGCAGCAGCACCAGGAAGCCGTCCGCGTACATGTGCTGGAAGCCGTGGCCGGTGACGATGACGCCGGCTACGCGCTTCGGTTTGCTGACGATGACTGCGTCTGCTGCTGGTGAGGCGGTGGTCATGGCTCTTCTCGGTACTGTGTTCCTCGCTGAGCTCCTAGTCCAGCCGGAAGCAGCGCGCCGCGTTCTCCCACATCAGCTTGCGCATCCGCTCCTCGCCGAGGCTCTCCCAGCCGAGGACGATGTCCGCCGAATTGGGGAACCGCGATTCGGAGTGCGGGTAGTCGGAGCCGAACATCAGGACGTGGTCGCCCATGAAGTCGGAGACCATGCGCGTCATCTGCTCGCCCTCGTGGATGACGATGGCCGCGAAGAAGCGCCCTTCGGTCATGTACTCCTCCATGGTCCGCAGGCCGTCGGCGACGTAGCCCATGTAGTGCACCTGGTCCTCCATGCGCTTCATCCAGAACGGAAGCCAGCCGAAACCCGACTCCATGATGGCCAGGTTCAGGTTCGGGTACTTGTCCAGCAGCCCCGCCCCGAGGAAGGCCGCGATCATCCGCATCGCTGCCCACGGGTGCGAGGCCGTGCGACCCACGAACGGGTTGTCCCACAGGTCGCGGTAGCCGGGGTAGCCGGTGGCGAAGCTGTGATGGGCGATGGCGAGCCCCGCCTCGTCGCAGGCGCGCCAGATGGGGTGCAGGTCGGGGTGGTCGACGGGGTAGTCGAGCGGCAGGTTCACCCACACGCCCTTAGCCCAGCCGGAGTCCGCGTAGCGCTTGATCTCCAGCACGGAGCCCTCCACGTCCCGCGCATTTGCTAGGATCAGCGACGTAAGTCGTCCGGGGTGCCTGGAGCACATGTCGTCTATCTGGCGGTGGACGCTGCGGAGCATGGCCATGTCCACGGCTGGGTCCGGGTGGCCGGAGGCGGCGCCGGGCACCAGCAGGTGCACGTCGATGCCCTCCTCGTCCATGTCGCGGACGCGGGCGTCGGCATCCCAGTCCGCGCCGCCGGGCGTGGGGAAGGTGGCCCCCTGGAAGTTCTGGTAGTGGCGTTGCGCGTCGGGGCGCGGCCCTGCCTCTCCGAGGATGCGCGGTTTGCCGCTGCCCCACCCGCCCATCTCGCCGAAGCGGTAGAGGTGCGTGTACGGCTCCGGCATCTGCTCGCCGGCCCAGCCGGTGCGGAACTCCCGCGTCTGCAGCTCGCCCTTCATCTCGCGGAGCATGGGGTCCAGGAAGGGCTCGAGCGTCTCCGCGGACGCGTGGTAGTGCGTGTCCGCGTCGAATATCCGGTAGCCGTTGCGCATGGCGGTGCCTCGCGGTGAGATTGGACGTCCGGAGTATACCCCCACGCCTCATCTCGTGTGGGCACGCCTTATCCCTTCCACTTGATGGGAGAAGGCCGGGATGGGGGTGCACAAGGGAGGCTGTAGTGGGGAGGGGTGCTCGGCTCCCCTCTCCCGTGAGCGGCCGTCCCAACTAGCCCCTCGGCCCTGTGAAGTGGTCCGCCATCCGGTTCTGCGCGGCAGCCGAGACCGTCTCCCCGATGCGCGCCGCCCGCGTCTCTGGCCTCTTCGCCGTCTTGATCCACCAGAGGATGGCCTTCTTCGACCTGTCCGGGAAGCGCTCGAAGGACCCCCGCGCCCTCTCGTTCTCCGCCAGCGCCGCGCCGAGGTCAGGCGGGATGACGATCTCCTCGATCTCGTCGGCGACCGTCCACGAGCCGTTCGCCTTCGCCGTCTCGACCATCCGCAGGCCAGCGGGGGCCATCAGCCCCTGGGCCGACAGCCGCGCGACCTTCTGCTTGTTGAGCCGGGACCACGGACCCCTTGGCCTGCGCGGCGTGAACAACTGCATCGCGCGCTCGTCGTCCAGCCTGTTCGTGCGCGAGTCGATCCAGCCGAAGCAGAGCGCCTCGTCGACCTTCTCCGGGTAGGGGATGAACGGTTTGCCCGTCGCCTTCTTCCATGAAACGAGCCACACGCCCTTCGAATCGTGGTTCTGCTCCAGCCATGCCCGCCACTCCGCCCGTGTCTCCGCGAGCACCATCGGCCGCCCATCGCTGGGGTGCGTTCCGATCACGTCAGCCATACGGTGGATGATATGCCAGTCTGCCGGGTGGAAGAGATTGACAGATTAGTAGTGCGACGTACTATTATCGAACCGTGATTCGAAGCTATAGGGACAGGGATACCCAGGCTGTCGCCGAGCGGCGGCGCGTACGGAGACTTCCCGAGGACATCCAGCGGCGGGCACAGCGAAGGCTGATGATCTTGAACAACGCCATGAACCTGAACGACCTGCGAGTACCTCCCGGCAATCGATTGGAAGCTCTGTCGGGAGACCGGGAGGGACAGCACAGCATCCGTGTCAATGATCAGTGGCGCATCTGCTTCATCTGGGATGGGGGAGACGCCTACCAGGTGGAGATAGTGGACTACCATTGAGTACGGAATCGAGGAGTGCAAGCAAGCATGACTGAGACAATGGCCCATATGGAGAAACTGCCTCCTATCCATCCGGGCGAGATCCTGAACGAGGAATTCCTCCTCCCGATGAACATCACCCAGTACCGCCTCGCTAAGGCCATCGGCGTGGACGCACGCCGGGTCCACTCTATCGTGCACGGAGAGCGTTCTATCACCGCCGAGACGGCGCTGCTCTTCTCGCGATACTTCGGTAACTCGGCCGGGTTCTGGATGGGCCTGCAGAGCCAGTACGACCTTGAAGTTGCCGAGGACCGGCTCTCTGAGAGGCTGGACATGGTCACGCCCGCACTCGCCAGGGATGCCGTCGCCTGATCGTACGGGTCCCCCACAACCAGGCTACTCTCCTCGCTTCCGTGCTGCCTGTCTCGTCATGGCCAGGCAGGCCTCCAGGTCCGCGACGTACTCCGCAAACGAGCGCCGGCCCTCCGGCGTTGCCTCCACCCACGTGCGCGGCTTGGCCTCATGGAACTCCTTCGTCATCGCGACGTACCCCGCCTCCTCCAGCTTCCGCAGGTGCGTGGTCATGTTCCCGCCCGTCAGCCTGAGCGTCTGCTGGATGAACGTGTAGGCGAGCCGGTCAGTCCCGGGCTCCGCGGTAAGCAGCGTCATGATGCGCAGCCGCGTCGGCTGGTGGAACGTCTCGTTGAGGACGATGGGCTCGTCGGTCATAGCGCGCCGCTCTTGTGCGCCCACAGAGCGCCGAGCAGGGCCACGACCAGTATGGATCCCGCCGACACCGCCAGCGCCGCATCGCCAGCCAGGTGGTACGGCAGGTAGAACGCCGCCGCGATCCCCACGCCCACTGCCGCCAGCATCGGCCGGTGCATGATGCCGAACAGGACGAAGCCCAGCGCCACGAAGCCGATGACCACGCCGGGTATCTTGTCGCCTGATTCCTCGTTCCACATGCCTGCCGCCGCCGGGACCAGGAACGCTGCAGCGAGCACCGCGGACCAGAAGAAGAACATCCTGATACCGGCGCTGCGGGCCGCTCCCCCGGCGGCGATGTCCCGGCTCGCGCGGCTTCCAAGGATGGCGCTGCCTGCCATTCCCGCGATGGCCAGGACGCCCCACACCGGCGCGGGGAACCATGGACGCTCATCCGCGAACCCGGTCGCGAACGTCTCGATGGCGTACTGCGAAAGGAACCCCAGCGCCACGATGACGCCCCACAGCAGGAGTATCGCCGTCGTCCCGGCGAGGTACATCGACGTCCGCCCGCGCTCCATGGTCTCGTAGATGGCCTCCCAGCCCTCGCCGGGCGTCAGTGACTGTCCTTCTCCGTTCGCTGCTGCCATCGCGCACCTCCTCCGGCCGTTCTCCACATGAGCATGGCCGCTTGGTTTGTACTGCAAACTATCATAGCGCAAACTGGTTTGCAATACAAACCATCTATAGGATTGAGCGACTCCTCTCCCGAGGAAGAAGGTGAGAGCCTGCCCCGCACTCGATGCGGGGGTGAGGGCCCTGTGTGCGTGGGGCATGGACCCCCTGTTTGACGCTCGTGCCCCGCGCTTCGTATCCTCACCCTGCCGCCGACCCGGCGAACGGGCGGCGAGCCTCATCCCACCGGAGGGCCCGGAGCGCCGACCGGATCCCAGCGACCGGCACGGCAACACGGACAAGGGCTTCCCCATGAACGGCACGCTCACGGACGTGCCCGGCCTGCTGACCGGGCACTACACCGACGCCGGGAACGGCACCGGGTGCACCGTCGTCCTCACGCCCCCGGGCACGACGGGCGGCGTCGACGTGCGCGGCGCGGCTCCCGGCACCCGCGAGACCGACCTCCTCCGCTCAGAGAACACCGTCGCCGGGGTGAACGGCATCGTGCTCAGTGGCGGGAGCGCCTATGGCCTCGGCTCGGCGGACGGCGTGATGCGCTTCCTGGAGGAGCGCGGCGTCGGCCACCCGGTAGGCGGCCACATCGTGCCCATCGTCCCCGCCGCCATCATCTTCGATCTCGGCGTGGGGGACGGCAACGTGCGCCCCACCGCAGCCGAAGGCTATGCGGCCGCTGAAGCGGCGACCAACGCTCCCGTACAGCAAGGCAGTGTCGGCGCAGGCACCGGCGCGACCGTCGGCAAGGCGCTGGGGCGCGGGCGCGCCATGAAGGGCGGCGTCGGCAGCGCCTCGCTGGACCTGGGCGACGGTCTCATCCTCGCGGCGCTCACCGTCGTGAACGCCGTGGGCGGCGTACACGAGCCCGACACCGGTGCCCTGCTCGCGGGCTCCCGAGGCGCGGACGGTGCTCCGGTCGAGAGCACCACGCTCTATGCGGCCCACGATTACGGCAGGGCTCCGGCGCAAGGACCGAGCGCCCTCGGCAACACGACCATCGGCGTCGTTGCGACCAACCTCCGGCTCACGAAGGCGCAGGCGAACCGCTTGGCCACGCTCGCGCATGATGGCCTCGCGCTCGCGGTCAGGCCCGCGCACACGCCGCACGACGGGGACACGATGTTCGCTCTTGCCACGTGTCAGGTCGACGCGCCGGAGGAGTTCACGCGCCTCTGCGCGCTGACGCCCACCGTTGTCGCCCGCTCTGTCGTCGCTGCCATCGAGCACGCCACCGACCTGCATGGGTATCCCGCATATCGGAGCGTGGGCCATGGATGAGCGTCCCGGCATCGCGTTCATCGGGGCGGGCCGTGTGGCGGGCATGCTCGCGCCCGCCTTCGCATCGCTCGGTTACCCGGTTCCCGCCGTCGCGAGCCGCTCGCCGGAGTCGGCGCAGCGCATCGCGTCGCTCGTGCCGGGCTGCCGCGCGGTCTCCCCGCAGGATGCCGCCGCCGCAGAGGTCGTCTTCATCACGACGTCCGACAGCGCGGTGGCTGACGTGGCCGCATCCGTCGCCTGGCGGGCAGGGCAGGGCGTCGTCCACTGCAGCGGTGCGCTGACGTGCGAACCGCTCGGACCGGCCCGCGCCGCCGGAGCGAACGTCGGCTCCTGGCACCCCTTCCAGACGTTCGGGGGCGAGACCACGCTGGCTGGCGTAACGTTCGGCATCGAGGCCGAGGGCGACCTGCTCGCGTTCCTGGAGCGCCTCGCATCGGAGGTCGGCGGCTACCCCCTGCGCGTCCCCGCCGAGGCCCGCGCGCTCTACCACGCCGCCTCCGTGTTGAGCTGCGGCTACCTGACAACGCTGCTGGGCGAAGCCCGCACGCTCTGGACGCGCGCCGGCCTGCCGCCGGAGCAGGCGTTCCAGGCGATAGCCCGCATAGCGAGTTCGACCCTGGCCAACATCGAGCGCTTCGGCGCCGAGACCGCGCTCACCGGCCCGACCTCGCGCGGCGACGCCGGCACCGTGCGGCTGCACCTGGACTCGGTGCGGAACGTCGCGCCGGAGCTGCTGCCGCTCTACCGCGAGATCTGCCTGCGTTCCGTGGAGCTGGCGCGGGAGGCGGGACGTCCCGGCGCGGACATGGACTGGAGGTCACTGTTCGCCGAATACGAGGGTGGAGATGCGGAACGATGAGGATACGCACCTCGAAGTTGATGGAGATGAAGCAGGCGGGCGAGCCCATCGTCTGCGTGACCGCCTACGACTACACGATGGCGCGGCTCGTTGACGAGGCCGGTATCCCCGTTGTCCTCGTTGGCGACAGCCTCGGCAACGTAGTGCTCGGTTACGACTCCACGGTCCCCGTGACCCTCGACGACGTCATTCACCATACGCGAGCCGTCGTTCGCGGCGCGAAGGACGCCCTCGTCGTGGCCGATATGCCGTTCATGACCTACAACGTGAGCGTGGAGGACGCGTTGCGGCACGCGGGAAGGCTGCTGCAGGAGGGCGGCGCGCAGGCGGTGAAGCTGGAGGGCGGCGCGTTCGTCGCGGAGACGGTGCGCCGTCTCACTGAGAGCGGCATCCCTGTGATGGGCCACCTCGGCCTCACACCGCAGTCCGTCCACCAGCTCGGCGGTTACCGCGTGCAGGGGCGCACTGCCGACCAGGCAAGGCGATTGCTGGACGACGCGCTCGCCGTCGAGGACGCGGGTGCGTTCGCCATCGTTCTGGAGACGGTGCCCGGCAACGTCGCGCACGCCGTGACGAGCAGGCTCACGGTGCCGACCATCGGCATCGGGGCCGGCCCCGGCTGCGACGGCCAGATACAGGTGCTGCACGACATCCTTGGACTGGGCACGCGACAACCGCGCCACGCCCGGCGCTTCGCGGAGCTGAATGCCGTCACACTCGACGCCCTCCGCGCCTATAAGGAAGAAGTCACCGCCGGCAGCTTCCCCTCCGCCGACCACACCACCGAGGCCGATCCCGCCGTCGTGGCGGAACTGCCCGGCGTGGACGGCTGACGCGATGCGGCAGGTCGAGACCGTCGCGGCGTTGCGGTCAGTGCTGCGGGACGCGCAGCGTCCCGTGGGGCTCGTCCCGACGATGGGCGCGCTGCACGACGGCCACCTCGCGCTCGTGCGCGCCGCCCGGAACGAGTGCGCGACGGTCGCCGCGACCATCTTCGTGAATCCCACGCAGTTCGGTCCCAGCGAGGACCTCGACCGCTATCCGCGCTCGCTTGCCGCCGACCTCGCGCTGCTGGAACGGGAGGGAGTCGACTGCGTTTTCACGCCTTCCGTGGAAGAGATGTACCCGTCCGGTTTCGTTACCACCGTCCACTTGGACGGCCCCGCGCTGCCGCTGGAGGGCGCGGCCCGGCCCGGCCACTTCGACGGCGTCGCGACCGTCGTGGCGAAGCTGCTGCTGCAGTCGCTTCCGGACCGCGTCTACCTGGGGAGGAAGGACGGCCAGCAGACGGCAGTTGTGCGGCGGCTGGTGCGCGACTTGGACATCCCCGTGGAGGTCGTCGTCGTTCCAACGGTGCGTGAGCCGGACGGCCTTGCGATGAGCAGCCGCAACGCTTACCTCACACCGGAGCAGCGCGCCGCCGCGCCGGTGGTCTTCCGCGCGCTCTCGGCCGCCCGCGACCGCTTCCGGGCGGGGCAGCAGGACGTCGCTGCGCTGGAGGAGGCCGCGCGCCGCATGATCGAGGCATCGCCGCAAGCGGTGGTCGAGTACGTCGCCGGCGTCGACCCGGAAACGGTGGAGCCGTGGAGCGGGCGCGGGCCGTGCATGCTCGCCGCCGCCGTCCGCATCGGCAACGTGCGGCTGATCGACAACGTCATCCTCGACTGATTCGGGTGCCTGATCCCCTCTCCCTTGAGGGGAGAGGGTTTAGGGTGAGGGTGGACCGGCGGTGGGGATGAGGGTCGAGTCCGCGACAGCTGCGCACGGGTGCGGGCGATGCCTCTCCCATACAGGGAGTGCAGAGGGGCGAAGCCCCGCTGCCGGGGGAGCGGGGGTGTCCCCCGCAAGCGTTCGGGCGGGTGGGTGGGAAGGACTACGTTGCGCCGGCCCGGATCCCTAGATCTCGCGGGTGAGCGTTGCGAGGAACTCCTGGTTGCTCTTCGTGCGGCTCATCCGCTCGATGACGCGCTCCGCAGCCTCAGTAGGGTTCATCGCGTCCGTCGAGATGAGCGAGCTCATGCGGCGCAGCAGGTAGACCTGCCGGAGCGTCAGCTCGTCCAGCAGCAGCTCCTCGCGGCGCGTGCCGGAGCGCTGGATGTCGATGGATGGGAACGTGCGCCGCTCCGCGAGGCGTCGGTCCAGATGCAACTCCATGTTGCCCGTGCCCTTGAACTCCTCGTAGATGACGTCGTCCATGCGGCTGCCGGTTTCGACGAGGCACGCGGCGAGCACGGTCAGGCTGCCCGCCTCCTCGGTGTTCCGGGCCGCCCCGAAGAAACGCTTCGGGGGGTAGAGCGCGACGGGGTCGATGCCGCCGGAGAGCGTGCGCCCGCTCGTCGGCACCGCGACGTTGTACGCGCGGGTGAGGCGTGTGATGGAGTCGAGCAGGATAACGACGTCGCGTCCGTCTTCGACGAGCCGCCTGGCGCGTTCCAAGCAGAGCTCCGCAACCCGGCAGTGGTCCTCGACCGGCTCGTCGAACGTGGCGCTGTACACCTCGCCGTCCACGGAGCGTTTGATGTCGGTCACTTCTTCCGGGCGCTCGCCGATCAGCGCAACCAGGATATGGATGTCCGAGTAGTTCGCGGTAACGCCGGCGGCTATCTGCTTCAGAAGCGTGGTCTTGCCCGCCTTGGGGGGCGCGACGATGAGTCCGCGCTGACCGCGGCCGACCGGCGAGAGGATGTCGATCATCCGCGTAGCGACTTCATGCCCCGTCGTCTCGAGCTTGATCTGCGTGTCCGGGAAGATGGGCGTGAGGCGCTCGAAGTTCTTCCGCCGCCGCGCCACCACGGGGTCCAGCCCGTTGATGGCCTCGACCCGGGTGAGGCCGTGGTAACGCTCGGACTCCTTCGGCGTGCGGACCTGCCCCAGCACGAGGTCTCCGGTGCGGAGCGCATAGCGGCGTACCTGGGTCTGGGAGACATACGTGTCGGCCTGGCTCCGGGCCCGGCCGTTGTGGCGGAGGAACCCGTAGCCGTCCGGCAGCACTTCCAGCACGCCGCTGGCGAGCTGGTGGCCCTGGCTCTCCGCCCAGGACGTCAGGACCTCGTACAGGATGCCGTCACGGGTTTTGGGGGGCGGGCCGTCGCGCTCCGGCTCCATCTCGTTGAGGAGCTTGAGGAGCTCCTCGGAGGTCTTGGTCTGCAGGTCCGCGATATTCATCGATGGGGTCTCCGGTATGACGCCCGCGCGTGGACCGGTCTCGCCGGTTGCGCTCTCTGACGGGATATATGCGTGTGTGGGATCGAGGAGGTTCTCCTCATTGAAAGGGGGCACGGCGGCTCTTTCCGTCGCGGGATTTCGATACTGTTGTGATGGGGTGTGGTGCTGCCTGGCGGGTTCCGTGGGACTGGCGCGAAGCAGGGTGCATCCGAACGATGCGTCGATAGCATTAGTTTATCTGTGCGTGTGACTCGGTTGCAACCCCTGCGCGACGCCGTTTCGACGTTCTGTGGCGCAAGCGAGACCTTGCATAACTCCTGCTCGCCCATCCCGTTGAGGCTACAGGATCGGCAGTTCGGGCTGCGCGCCCTCGCGGAGCACCTGTGTCGCCGCTGCCGCGAACTCGCGGAAGAGTGGGTGCGGCTGCTCCGGGCGCGATCGGAACTCCGGGTGGAACTGCACTCCAACCATGAACGGGTGCCGCTCCGCCTCCACGATCTCCACCAGTGTGCCGTCCGGCGACAGCCCGGACGCCAGCAGGCCCGCCTCGTACAGCGGCTCGCGGTAGGCGTTGTTGAACTCGAAGCGGTGGCGGTGACGTTCGTTCACCTCCGGGGCGCCATAGGCTTTCGCCGCCCTCGTCCCGTGCGCGAGCACGCACGGATAGTTGCCCAGGCGCATCGTCCCGCCCATGTCGTTCACGCTGCGTTGGTCCAGCATCAGGTCTATGACCGGGTGTGCCGTCTCCGGGTCGAACTCGGTCGAGTTCGCACCCGCGAGCCCCAGCACGTTCCGTGCGTGCTCGATCACCATCACCTGCATGCCGAGGCATAGCCCCAGGTACGGTAATTGACGCTCGCGCGCGTAGCGCACCGTCTGGATCATCCCCTCGATGCCCCGGCTCCCGAACCCGCCCGGCACCACGATGCCCAGCGCGCGGCTGAGCCATATGTCCGGCCCGTCGCGCTCGATGTCCTCCGAGCGCACCCACTCGATGCTCACGTCGCGGTCGAAGTGCAGCGACGCGTGACGCAGCGCCTCCCGCACCGACAGGTACGCGTCCGGCAGGTCCGCGTACTTGCCGACGACCGCGATGGGCAGTGGGCCGTGAGGATTGGCCATCCGAAGGGTCATCGCCTCCCAGCGCGATAGCCCGGCGCCGTTCGGTGTGCTGAGCCCGAGCTCGCGCACGAGGATGTCCCCGACGCCCTCCCGCTCCAGCACCAGCGGCGCCTCGTAGATATTGCTCAGCGTCTCCATGGGGATGACCGCGTCGGGGGCAACGTCGCAGAAGAGCGCTATCTTTTCCTTAATTGAATGCGGGATCGGATGATCGGACCGACACACGATCGCGTCCGGCTGGATGCCGATTGCCCGCAGCTCCTTGACCGAGTGCTGCGTCGGCTTCGTCTTGAGCTCCCCCGTCGCCCCGATGTACGGCAGAAGCGTCACGTGGACGTAGAACGTGTTCTCCCGACCCACCGACGTGCGCATCTGGCGGATCGCCTCGAGGAACGGCTGACCCTCGATGTCCCCGACCGTCCCCCCGACCTCGACCAGCACCACGTCCGGACGCTCCTCGTGCTGTGCGCGAAGCATGAACGACTTGATCACGTTCGTCACGTGCGGCACAGTCTGGATCGTTCCCCCGAGGTGATCGCCGCGACGCTCCTCCCCGAGCAGCTGCGTGTACACCTGGCCTGCCGTGATGTTCGAGTTCTGCGTCAGCTCGATGTCGATGAAACGCTCGTAGTGGCCCAGGTCGAGGTCCGTCTCGCAGCCGTCGCGAGTCACGAACACCTCGCCGTGCTGGTACGGCGACATCGTACCCGGGTCGACGTTCAGGTACGGGTCCAGCTTCTGCACCGCGACGCGTAACCCTCGACTCTTCAGGATGCGCCCGATCGCTGCCGCGGAGATCCCCTTGCCGATCGAGCTCACCACGCCCCCCGTCACGAAGATGTACTTCGCCGTCACGCGCTCACCCCCTTATCCCCTCTCCCTCGGGGAGAGGTCGACGCGCGCCAGCGTGTGGGTGAGGGTGGACCGGCGTGGTGTGGGGTGGAGTGCCTGGCCCCTCTCCCTCGAGGGGAGAGGTCGACGCGCCTGCGCGGCGGGTGAGGGTGAACCTGCGCGGGGGGTGAGGGCCCTGCGATGGAACGTACGGCCGTCTGCTGTAGGGGCGTCTCTTAGAGCGCCCAATGACCCCCTCGCCCCTCGGGGAGAGGTCGACGCGCTTGCGCGGCGGGTGAGGGCGGAACGATGGGGGTGAGCGCGACTCCTGCGACGCCCAACGAAACGGGGGACACGACGCCGCAGGTGGCTCGCCACCGTTTCCGGGCGCGGCGTCGTCGCTTGCACGACCGCGATTCTAGGCAGACGCTCCGCCCGGTGTCAATCGTAGGGAGGGTGTCGTAGGGGAGGCCTTGTCATGTTGAGCGGAGCCGAAGGCAGAAGCCTGAGGCGCAGTCGAAACATCTCTCGGGGCCCAACCTTATCCCCCTCTCCCTTGAGGGGAGAGGTCGCGCTGCAAGCGCGGGAGAGGGTGAACCTGCGGGGTGCGGGGGTGAGGGCCCTGCGATGGAACGTACGGCCGTCTGCTGTCGTTGGGCGTCTCTTAGAGGCGCCCAACGACCCCCCCCTCGCCCCCTGGGAGAGGGCGACACGCGCCAGCGTGTGGGTGAGGGTTGCCGCCCCATACCCCCCCTCGCCCCCTGGGAGAGGGCGACGCGCGCCAGCGCGTGGGTGAGGGGTGGCCCCCGTTCTGCAACCCTTGCGCATTGACACATGGCCTCGGACGCTGGTAGAAAGAGCCTTGCGTGTTGGACGCACATACATATCGAGCGGTTTGGCCAGAACTGCCCTGTGCATCCTATTGCAAGGGCGGCGTCCCTCGTTGGACAATAGCATCCCTGCCATGCCGCGCAGCACATTGCGCTATCGCAGGCACAGACGAATAACGGACCACCCTGCTCTCGGAGAGAGCGCCAAAGCCCAAGACTACAGCTCCACAAGGGGGGTAGAAGTGAGATTCACGAAGATTCCGCTCATAGCGACATTGATGGCAGTGGCGCTCTCGCTGCTCATCGTTCTCCCGACGCTGGCACAGGTCAGCGGCGAACGCACCGACGGACGCATATCCGTCGGCAAGTGGCTCGACGTCCGCGTCGCCGACAACCTCGCCGACATAACCACCGACGCCACCATCGGCACCACCGCCCGCGCAGTAGGGGCCACGGCATTCGATGCCAAGGACACCTACTTCGACGGCCACCTCTACGTCTCCAACCAGGCCGGCACGGTCGGCTCGGCCGCGGATGCGACCGTAGCGACTCAGCTCGCGTTCACGGAGGCAAACGCTTACAACACCATCCTCATCACCGCCGCCTTGGTGCCGGCAGGTAACGTGGCGACTGCGGACGACGGCGATGACACGAATGGCAAGGAAGGCTGCGCCCCCACACCCGCCAACGTCGCCACCGTCACTGGCAACTGGGCCGTGGCGACCATCAGGAACACCCGCAGCAACACCAGCGTAAAGGCCTTCCTCATCGACACGGGTACGCAGGACACGGCGGAGTCCACTAAGAACATCTTCCAGGGCATCGTCGCCGTCTGGGATCAGGAAGACGGCTTCGACGCGCACGACGGCCCCTGCGCCGACCACACCGACCCGCGGCGGTGGCGGGACGACGGCACTGATGGCATCGTCGTCCCGGCTGACGGCTGGACAGTGGCCGACACTACTGCGACGGGTTCAGTGAACAGCGCGGCGGTCATCCCCGCGCGCGACGGCGACACCATCAGCATCTCCGTGAAGGGCGTCGCCGGCTCCGTCGACCTCATCGTCGACGGACAGGGACCCGACATCGACAACGTCACCCCCGAGCAGGGGCGCACCGACAAGAGCTCCACCGTCAGCCTCGGCTTCTCCGTCACCGACGACGGCTCCGGCATCCGCTACGACGCCGAGTCCGGCGTCAGCAACGACCCCGACCTCACCCCCCACAACGGCGACAACGACAACCGCTTCGACGAGCCCATCACCAGCGTGGGTCCGACCCACGACCCCGCCGCGACCACGCCGGTCTTCGACTGGGGCAACGGCAGCACCATGGACATCATGGTGTTGTTCGGGACGGACAAGACGGGTTCGATACTGCAGTATCTCGTCGGCGCCACCTGTGCCACTGGCACCGCTGGCACCCCGACGGAAGATGCCCAGTGTCTCAATACCGATACACCTGCCGTCATGGTGGACAACCCTGACAACCCTGCCTACACGGGCTACCGCGTCAACTTCGACCCCACGGACGACGTCTCCCAGTACGGCAGCAACGCCTGGACCCAGCGCATGCCGGGCGTGACGTACGACCTCGACATGCAGCTCGTGGGCAAGGGCTTCGACACCTACTACTGGCAGATCACCGCCAAGGACCGCGTCGGCAACATGGCCGTCACCGACTCCGACGAGGACGAGTCCGGTCAACAGCCGTTCTCCTTCAACGTGGACGACAGGAGCCCGAAGGTGAGGACGGCGCGCACCGGCATCGGCTACGAGCCCGGCGAGGGCGAGATCAAGGGCCGCTCCTGGATCGCGCTCAACTTCGAGAACGTGAAGAAGGACGGCGAGTTCGAGGGCGGCCCCGACCGCATCGACGCCGGAACAGTCGAGCCGGGCGACTTCACCGTCGACGGTAACACGGTCATGAACGTCATCGTCCCGGGCGACAAGAAGGTCTGCAAGGCCGACGACCCCGACACGACGAAGGAGGACGAGTCCGCCAAGAACATCACCGCCTTCGACGCGACCGACGACCTCGGCTGTGATTTCGAGCCGCGCGCGCGCATCTACCTGGAACTGGCGGAAGCGCTCGGTTCCGACGAGACGCCCACCATCCAGCTGCTCGGCGGCGTCCTCAGGGACATCGCCGGCAACAACAACGTCACCCAGTCCCTCCAGGGCAGCGAGGTGCAGGACAAGATCGCCCCGGGCGTCAGCATCACCATCACCAGCAGCACCGGCACCACCGGCCGCGCCGCCACGGACAAGGACGGCTCCTTCACCGTGCGTGTCACCTCGGACGAGGACCTCGCCCGGTTCCCGCGCCTCTGGTTCGCCACCATCAAGGGCACCGACCCCGACGCGAGCGACGCCACGACCGGCGCAGCCACCAAGCTGATGATCGACGACGTGACGCCTTCCCCCGGTATCAACCCCACCGAGAAGGAGAACAACGTCTGGGAGAGGAAGATCGATGCCGATGCTCTGCCCGGCGGCACTGCCGACCGGATCATGGCCGTGATCGTCACCGCCACTGACGAGAACGGCAACAGCGGCAACAGCGCCGGCTGGAAGGACAAGGGCGCAGCCGGTCCCAGCGGGGACGGCGACGAGCTCGATTTCAAGAAACTGAACTCCGGTGGCTTCTTGGTTGAGGTCGACAGCACCATGGAGGCGGCGGTCATCAAGGTGCTCCCGTCCACCGACCCCGATAACGTGAATGACAAGACGGAGAGCGCCAACCCGTACATCCAGATCACCTTCAGCGAGAACAACGAGTACGGGATAAGCGTGGACGAAGTGGCTGCGGATCCCGATGCCGAAGTTGACCCCAACCCCGACGGTCAGCTGACCAACCAGACGGCCTACACGGCCGCCATCAAGGACGCCAGGCCGCTCGCCACGGACTCGCACCCGGACGTCACGATCTCCTCGCTGACGCTCAACGGCGAGGACCGCCTGGACGAGGTCGTCCGGGTCAAGGCGGGCACGTACGTGCTCGCGGTCACCGGCCTCCAGATCGGCGAGTACGAGATCGTCTACTCCGCGACCGACGACGTGGGCAACGAGTTGGAGGATGGCGAGGCCGACTTCACGTTCGAGGTGCTGGAGCGCCAGCCGTACGAGGTCGAGCTCCAGCCCGGCTGGAACCTCGTCTCCCTCCCCGGCGACCCGTTCAACCCAGCGGTGAGCGCCGTCATCGGCGGCGACCTCAAGGCCGACACCGTCCTCGGCTACCAGGGCGGCGAGTGGGTCACCGCCGTCAAGGGTGAGGATGGCCGCTGGCAGGGCACGCTCACGGACATCCAGGGCGGCTACGGCTACTGGGTGCGGACCACCGCGATCGAGACCATCGAGACCGTGATCCCGCCGAACCTGCCGACCTCCGTCCTGCCGACCGTGCCCGTCATCTCCGGCTGGAACCTGCTGGGCGTCGTGGACGCCGAGCAGCAGGACGCTGGCACGACCGCGGACGCTGACGAGTACTTCACCAGCCTGCCCGCGTGGCGCGTCGCGTACGGCTTCCAGACCCAGCAGAACCGCTGGATGAAGCTCCTGCCGGATGGCGCGACGGGGACCGGCGAGACCGCCGAGCCTCACACAGTGGCGAACGGCAAGGGCTACTGGGTGTGGAGCAGCCAGCCCGGCACCCTCGTCCCGTAAGCCTGCCATCCCCGCGCTTTATCGCGCGCGGAGCAGGGACCTCGCCCCCCGGGGCGCCCCCCCCCACCTTGTCATGTTGAGCGGAGCCGAAGGCGGAAGCCTGAGGCGCCCGCGCTTCAGCGCGCAACATCCTCTCGGGGAGCGTTCATGTTGAGCGATGCGCCACCTGAGAGATTCCTCGACTCCGCTGCACTCCGCTCGGAATGACAAATTCCACCTTGTCATGTTGAGCGATACGCCACCTGAGAGATTCCTCGGCTCCGCTGCACTCCGCTCGGAATGACAAATTCCACCTTGTCATGTTGAGCGATGCGCCACCTGAGAGATTCCTCGACTCCGCTGCGCTCCGCTCGGAATGACAAATCCCACCTTGTCATGTTGAGCGAAGCCGAAGGCGGAAGCCTGAGGCGCAGTCGAAACATCTCTCGGGGGAAGGTCAGCCCTCCCGGTCCGCCGCTGCCAGGTCTGCCCAGGCAGGATTCAACGATTCAACGAGCGCAAACTTCTTGCGGCGTGACCACCCCTTGATCTGCTTCTCCCGCGCGATAGCCTCGCGCACGTCGGCAGTCTCCTCGAAGTAGACGAGTTGCCCGATGTTGTAGCGCGCCGTGAAGCCTCCGTATGTCTTTGCATGGTGCTCTGCCGCTCGTCGAGACAAGTCGTTCGTCACACCCACGTACAGCGTCCGTGATGTGTTAGTAGTGATGTACACGTAATAGCGCTTCGCCATCGCTGTGACCCTCCCACGGAACAGTGTAGATTGCGCTCTGTCGCGCTGTCGTGAGGCGCGTGTCACATTCGACCGGGGTGCCCCCTGAGAGATCCCTCGACTCCGCTGCGCTCCGCTCGGAATGACAATTGACGGTTGTGACACCGCCCCATTGCGCGGACGCCCCCACCTTGTCATGTTGAGCGAAGCCGAAGGCGGAAGCCCTGAGGCGCCCGCGCTTCAGCGCGCAACATCCTCTCGGGGAGCGTTCGTGTAGATTGGGGTGCGCCACCTGAGAGATTCCTCGACTCCGCTGCGCTCCGCTCGGAATGACAATTGACGGTTGTGACACCGCCCCATTGCGCGGACCCCCCACCTTGTCATGTTGAGCGGAGCCGAGGCCCCCCCACCTTGTCATGTTGAGCGAAGCCGAAGGCGGAAGCCCTGAGGCGCAGTCGAAACATCTCTCGGGGAGCGTTCGTGTAGATTGGGGTGCGCCACCTGAGAGATTCCTCGACTCCGCTGCACTCCGCTCGGAATGACAATTGACGGTTGTGACACCGCCCCATTGCGCGGACGCCCTCCTGTGCCGCACCATGGTAGACACAACCCCATAGCGGACCGGACACCTCGCGGACAAGCCGCGGGAAAAGGGCAACGAGCCCCCTGAGACCAGGGGGCTTTTTCTGTTTAACTCCGCCCCCACCTTGTCATGTTGAGCGAAGCCGGAGGCCCCCACCTTTGTCATGTTGAGCGGAGCCGAAGGCGGGAAGCCTGAGGCGCAGTCGAAACATCTCTCGGGGAGCGTTCGGGCGGGTGGGAAGAACGACGCCCCGCAAGGGGTAATGAAGACGGACCGTCAGAAAGGAGCAACCACATGGCGCCCGTACTCGAAGCATACAGAGACGACCCCGTGCGGTTCGTCGAAGAGGTCCTGGGCCACCCGCCCCCCTACGCCAAGCAGCGGGAGGTCCTCAACACCCTCGCCGTCAAGCGGCGCGTCACCGTCGTCGGCGCCAACGGCTCCGGCAAGGACTGGGCCGCCGCGCGCGCCGTCCTCTGGTGGCTCGCCACCCGGCCCAGGGCCATCGTCGTCGTCACCGGCCCCACCCAGCGACAGGTGGACCAGATCGTCTGGCGGGAGCTCCGCGCCGCCTACAAGGCCTCCCGCGTCGACCTCGGCGGACGCCTCTCCGGCTCCCAGTGGAACATCGCCGACGACCGCTTCGCCATCGCCTTCTCCACCAACAAGGCCGACAACCTCCAGGGCTTCCACTCGCCGGAGCTCCTCGCCGTCGTCACCGAGGCACACGCCATGCCGCAGGACCAGATGGAGGCCCTCAAGCGCCTCTACCCCGCCCGCATGCTCTTCACCGGCAACGCCTTCTCACGCGACGGCGAGTTCTTCGACTCCCACCACACCAAGCGCCACATCTACGCCGGCGTCACCGTCTCCGTCTACGACACCCCCAACTTCACCGGCGAGCACGGCGGCGTCCCCGGCATGCCCACCGAGGAAGACATCGAGGAGCGCAAACTCGAGTGGGGCGAGGACCACCCCCTCTACCAGGGCTCCGTCCTCGCCCGCTTCCCCGACATGCTCGACGACTCCCTCCTCTCCCGCTCCGCCATCGAAGCCGCCGTCGCAAGATGGGAAGGTGCTTGTCATTCAGGAGAGGGCGCAGCCTCTTGTGCTTGTCATTCCGAGCGGAGCCCAGCGCCCCTTGCTTGTCATTCCGAGCGGAGCGAAGCGGAGCCGAGGAATCTCTCGGGTGACGCCCCGCCATCCACTGACGTCTCTCCTGAGAGATGTTTCGACTCCGCCTGCGGCTGCGCTCAACATGACAACGACCCCAACGCCCCCCGCCGCCTCGGCGTCGACGTCGCCCGCTTCGGCTCCGACAAGACCGCCCTCTGCGTGCGGCGCGGATGGACCGTCGAGTCCCTCCGCTCCTTCTCGCGGATCGACACCATGCGCACCGCCGGCGAGGCCTTCACCCTCGTCCGCGACCTGGACGTCCCCGCCGTCTTCGTCGACGAGGGCGGCCTCGGCGCGGGCGTCGTCGACCGCCTCCGGGAGCTCGACGCCCCCGTCTTCGGCGTCCAGTTCGGCGGCAAGGCGCGCCAGTCCGGGCGCTTCGCCAACATGCGCGCCGAGCTCTTCTGGGAGCTCCGGCGCCTCTTCAACGACGGGCTCATCGCCATCCCGCGTGACGAAGAGCTCATCAGCCAGCTCCTCGGCCTCCGCTACGACGTCACCAGCGCCGGCCAGGTCAAGATGGAGAGCAAGACCTCCCTGCGCCGCCGCGGCCTCCGCTCCCCCGACAAAGCGGACGCCCTTGCCCTCGCCTTCATGGAGCCCCCCTCGCTCCAGATCTGGACCGGCCCCCCCAACGAGCCCCCCGCGGACCCCCCGCGCCCCGTCCGCGACTCCACCGACGTCCCGGCCACCTCCGGCTCCCTCGGCAACAGCTTGGGCATCTGGTGATGAGGCACGTTGTCATGCGGAGCGTAGCCGCCCCCACCCTTGTCATGTTGAGCGCAGCTGCCCCCACCCTTGTCATGTTGAGCGTAGCCGCCCTCTTCCTTGTCATGTTGAGCGCAGCCGCCCTCTTCCTTGTCATGTTGAGCGCAGCCGAAGGCCGAAGCCTGAGGCGCAGTCGAAACATCCCTCGGGCTGCCTGGTGTAGGGGCGTCCCTTGTGGGCGCCCAACCTATGCCGGGGGAGTGGGGGTGTCCCCCACAAGCGTACCGGGCGGGTGGGTGGGAAGAACTACGTCCCTTGGGGCAAGCCCGCCCGCTCCCGCAGGGAGCAAGGCTTGCCCCCTATCCTCATTGACACGCGCGCCATGCGCTGGTAGAAAGAACCTTGCGTGTTGACGCTAGAGAACAGAACGAGCGGTTTGGCCAGAACTGCCCTCTGCATCCTATTGCAAGGGCGGCGTCCCTCGTTGGACAATAGCATCCCTGCCATGCCGCGCAGCATGTTGCGCAGCCGTGGGGACTGACCGGATAAGCGAATAACGGACCACCCTGCTCTCGGAGAGAGCGCCAAAGCCCAAGACTACAGCTCCATAAGGGGGGTAGAAGTGAGATTCACCAAGATTCCGCTCATAGCGACATTGATGGCAGTGGCGCTCTCGCTGCTCATCGTTCTCCCGGGACTCGCACAGTCCCAGAACTACGACGACACCCGCGGCAGGCTCTACGGCGGCGCCAACCTCAGGGTCGACGTGCTGAAGACCGTAGGGGCCGAACCTACTGATCTCACGCCCACTCCTCTCTTCGGCGCGCTGGTCACCGGCGACGAGCTGGCGGACTCCTACTTCAACGGCAACCTCTACGTCTCGAACGCCGGCACGTACAGTGAGGCCGGCGCCCGTACCGGCGGCGCCTACAACGAGGTGCGTATCCGCGCCAACACCGCCATCAAGCAGACGGAGTTCGCGGGCGCCGACGGCGTGCTGGCGAACGTGCTGAATGCTGACGGAACCGCACCCATCACTGCCGAGACCTCCGATGCCACCAACGAAGGCAACTACGCGAACGACAACTTCGCCTGTGACGCCGTGGCGACGGTCCGCAACAACAACAGCGGTCGCTCCATCAAGGTCTACATGAACGACCCCGCCACCGCCAGCGACATCACTAACGGCACCACAGCAGGCGTGGGCTCCGGCCTGCCTGCCGGCCGGGACGGCACGGTTGTGCCGATGCATGCCGTGTTCGAGGTCATCTCGTCCGGCGACGAGAAGCGGGACGGCTACTGCGCTTCCCCTGTCCGGAACAGCGGCGGCGGTTCGAGCAGCAGGACATCGGATGGCGCCGACCCGCCCGTTTACACGGATGACACGCTCGCTGCCTCCGTTAACGAGGTGCGCGGCAGGATCCCGGCGCGGCACGGCGACACCCTCACCATCACGGTCGCGGGCGTCGCGGGCAGCGTCACTATCGTGGTCGACGCCGACGGGCCGGAGTTCTCCGAGATCTCCCCTGAGCACAAGGCCTACGTCTCTTCCAACACCGTCAAGTTCCGCTTCGTCGTGACCGACACCGACTCCGGCCTCGCGCACGACGGCGAGCTCGACTACTCCCGCGGCGACCAGGACGCGCGGGCGTACAACACGGACGGCGACGGCAACATCACCACCGAGCCCCGCTCGGATGCCGACGGCAGCGCCCGCGACATCAAGGTGGTGGTCGGCTCTGACAAGAGCGCCTCCGGCAGCAACGGCTGGCGGGTGCGCCCCACCGGCGGGAGGCCCGGCGTCTCCTACTTCCTCGACATGGCCGTCACCGGCCTCGAGCCGGGCAACAACGACTGGCACCTGACGGCCAAGGACCGCGCGGGCAACAGCACCCAGACCGACGCCGACCCGAACAAGTCCGGGAAGGATGACTTCGAACTGATCGTCGACGTCTCCTCGCCGGAGTTCAGGGAGGCCCGCACGGGCATCTCCTACGACGCCGCCAAGAAGACGGAGGTCGCCAACCGCTCCTACATCGCGGTGACGTTCGAGGACGCGTCCGGCCTCGACGCGGTCACGAGCGTGGACCACTCCAAGTTCCTCGTCGAGGACGCCGAGGTCGTCGACGCCATCCACCTGGCAGACAAGTCGGACTGCAATAACGACGACTCGGCCGACGACCAACCGCTCGACATAGACGGACGCTGTCTCGGAACGGACGACAAGCCGCAGTCCCGCGTCTACCTCCAGTTGGCCGAGCCGCTCGCGCCGGACGCAAAGCCGCAGGTCTCCATGTTCGGCGGCGCCGTGCTCGACCTCGCCGGCAACCCCAGCAACCAGCATGAGATCGACGCGGAGGACAACATCGCCCCGGCCATCACGGTTACGCTGACCACGGTCGTCGGCGACCGCCCGGTCATCAGGAGCAACGCCGAGGTGGACATCAGCATCACCTCGGACGAGGACCTGCGCCGTCTGCCGACGGTCTTCTTCTCGAAGATCGTGGACGGCGGGTCGACCGCCGAGAAGCCGAAAGCGGTGCTGGGCGCGATGAGGCGGGGCGACCGTGTGCGCACGGACTCGGGCGCCGAGAACTCCTGGAGCCGCACCTACAACAACGGCGACGTCGGCGGTTCGGACGGCCTCTACGCGGTCATCGTGATCGCCGAGGACGACGCCGACAACATCGGCTCGACGCCGGGTTGGGGTCATCTGCGGAGCGAGAACACGCCGCAGGCCGCCGTCAACTCGGGGTCCCGCACGGTCAAGCTCGGCGACCTCGAAGCCGCGGGCCTGCTCGTGGAGATAGACACGGAGCTTGGCGCCCCCACGTTCTCGCTCGCGCCGGAGACCGGCGACGACACCAGGACGACGGAGTCGGACAGCCCCTTCATCACCATCGACTTCAAGACTGAGAAGGGCGAGTACGGCGACTACGTCTACAAGGCTGGCTCCGCCCCCGCCGGCAAGAGCGATGGCGACAAGATCAGCAACTTCGGCGACTCGCACAGCGCGGTGGCGATCACGTCCATCACGCTGAACGGCGACGACGTGATGGACCAGACCACGCGGGTCAGCTCCAGCACGCGGACGTACACGCTGGCCGCCCAGGACCTCGCCACCGGCGACTACGAGTTGAAGGTGACGGGACGCGACGACGCGGGCAACGAGGCCACTGGCACCTACGAGTTCGAGGTCGCGGCGCGGAAGCCGTACAAGCTGGACCTCACGCCGGGCTGGAACCTCGTCTCCCTCCCCGGCACCCCGCTCGACTCCAGCGTCGGCTCGGTCATGGGCGACTCCATGCAGTCATCCATCGTCCTCGCCTACCAGGACGACCAGTGGCTCACCGCCGTCAACGACCAGGGCACCTGGCGCGGAACACTCACCGACATCGTCGGCGGCTACGGCTACTGGGTACAGACCACCGCCTTCGAGTCCATCTCGACCCTGATCCCGGAGACGGACACCTCGTCCGTCCTGCCGACGGCGAAGGTCATCGCCGGCTGGAACCTGCTCGGCGTCGTGGACGTGCTGCAGGCCGGCCCGGGCAAGGCCCCGTCCGGCGGCTCCGACCCCGACGACTACTTCGGCAACATCGCTTGGAAGGTCGCCTACTCCTTCGACACCTCGGACAACACGTGGGCGAAGTCCATCCCAGGCTCCGGGACTACCGGCATAGCGAACGGCAAGGGCTACTGGGTCTGGAGCACCAAGGCCGGTACGCTGGTCCCGTAACCAGAAAGGCTGACCCTGTCCCCGCGGAGGCGGAAACCTCCGCGGGGGCCGACGAGAAGAGAAGAACGGACCACCCTGCTCTCGGAGAGAGCGCCAAACCGAAGACTACAGCTCCATAAGGGGGGTAGAAGTGAGATTCACCAAGATTCCGCTCATAGCGACATTGATGGCAGTGGCGCTCTCGCTGCTCATCGTCCTGCCGGGACTCGGGCAGGCCCGCGACATCACCGATGGCAAGCTCAACACCGGTCCCATAACGGTCGGCGTCTTCAGCGAGATCAGGGATGCCCAGACTGCCAAACTGGTGGCGGCGAGTGGCACAGGCGCCGTGACAGGCGTCTTCGTCCCCATCATGCCCGAACCCCCCGTCGACACTACCGGTACGGACGGGTTGCATGAGGAGTCAGGCGATACCGCCCACTTGATGACCGACACCTCTTCCCCCCGGGACACCCTCTTCAGGAACTCGCTCTACGTCTCCAACGACATGGATGCGTACAACGTCGTGCTCATCAACTTCAGGCACCCGGCGGGCACTGCCGCCGCGGATATTGCGACCTGTAAGGCCGCTCCCAATGACGCGGACGCGAACGTGACAGCGGTCGTGAAGAACAACCGCTCGGGGGAGGACATCACCCTCGAACTCGCGCTGGCGATCACGACAACCACCGTGGGCGCGGACACCTTCAACCACTCCCAGGCGTTCTTCAAGGTCGTTGCCGCGGACACGCCCCCCTACACCGCCGGTCCCGACGGCATCGCCGGCAACGATGACGACGCCTCGGTCCCCTACCGGGAGTTCGACGGCCCGACCTTCTGCGATGACGCGACGACGGGACACCCCTTTGACGTCAACACCGACGGAACCATCGCTGACGATGAACGTGTAGCGAACGAGACTGCGGCTACGAGCGCAACCTACTTCCCCGTGGACTACTCCCGCGTTGCCGACACCGGCCTCCGGCCCGCGGCGCAGGAGATCGGCACGATCTTCGCCAGGCACGGCGACCGGCTGACCGTCACGATCCCCGGCACGTCCGGCCAGATCGAGTTGGTGGTGGACGGCGAGGGCCCCGACTTCACCGCCGTGACGCCTGACGACAACGCGGTGACGCGCTCCAGCCGCCTCAGCTACGGCTTCGAGGTGCGGGACGACGACTCCGGCCTCCGCCACGACGGTGAGAGCATCGTCTCCGGCGACGGCGACTTCGCCGAGATCAACCCGGACGGCGACCACTCGCTCCACGACGAGCCGCTCTCCGTGAACCCGGGCGCGTCGGTCAACGCGAACGGCGTGGCGGCGGACATCAGGGTCAACGTCAAGTTGAACGACAGCCCCCCCACCGCGTTCGATGCCCCCACCCCTCTTACCGACACCGGCGTCGACGACATCAGCGCCTCCGGCACGTGGCGGATGGCGGGCAACCGCGCGGGCGTCGCCTACGTCTTCACGGCCAGCGGCGCGGGCACGGACGAAGGCCCCTACCTCTACCAGTTGCGTGCGCGGGACCGCGCGGGCAACTGGGCGTCCACCGACGCGGTGGCCGACGAGGACGACAACGAGGCCGACGAGCCGTACGTCTTCCGCGTGGACGACACCGACCCCGCCCTGAGCAGGGCGCGCACTGGCATCTCCTACGACACGACGAAGAACATGGAGAAGGTCGACCGCTCCTACATCGCGCTGGAGTTCACCGGCGACGTGCTCGGCGAGGTGAACACGGACAACATCACCGTTGTCGGCCACACCATCGTCGGCGTCATCCACCCGAGCAAGGAGCCGCGCATCAACAGGGGCGACCGGAAGGCGACCGATCCACCCTCGCCTGCGCCCACCGAGCCCGATGGAGACCGCCCGACAGCGACCGAACCGGGCGATGCTGCGCCCACCAACAATGGTGGCTGGACCAACACGTTCATTGAAAACGCGCTCGGCAACGAGGTTCTTGCTGGCACGGTCCTCGGCAGGCAGGCGAACTTGCCTACCTCCTGTTATGCAGACAGTACCGTAACAGACGGCACCGGCGGCTTCAGCACCCCCGTGAACCTCAACGAGATCACGATTCCGGCTACCGATACCGACGAATGCGCGCTCTGGAAGAGTTGGATGGTCTACGAGGCGCACCTCGACGCCCAGCGCACCTGGGACAGCGAGAACACCGCTTACCTGAACTACGTGCAGTACCAGCAAGAGCACCCGCTCCGCAACGTGGACGGGGAGATCCTGCCGGACGAGGACCCGCGGGCGCGCGCATACCTGCGGCTGGCCGAGCCCCTCGCATCCGACGCGACGCCTGCGGTGGTCGTGGTCGGCGGCGCGGTGTACGACATGGCCGGGAACACGAACGACGCGAAGACGATAGAGAAGTCCATGGACTGGATCGCGCCGGGCCTGACCGTAACGGTGACCGGCACGGCGGACGACCGGCCGGTTGCGAACGCCCAGGGCGCGTTCAACATCGACGTGCGGTCGGACGAGGACCTGCTCCGCCGCCCGAGGGTGTTCTTCGTTGAGATCGATGACGAGCAGACCGAAGGCGTGGGCACGGACACGACGGCGGACGACAAGTGGTCGTACACGATCACCGAGGACGACAGCACCGCCAACGTCGACACGGCGTCGAACCTGGCGCTGCAGGAGGACGACAACCACTGGGCCAGGTCGTACAAGGTGTCGAGCATCGAGGGCCACTTCAACGGTCTGATCGGTGTCATCGTGGTCGGCTACGACGACGAGGAGAACATCGGCGCGACGGCAGGGTGGACCAAGCACCCGCACCGGCGCGATTCGGACCCGGACGTGACACCGGACGAGGGCGACAAGCTGGACCTGACCAAGTTGGACACCGCGGGCCTGCTGGCCGAGATTGACAAGGTGTTCAACAACGACAACGAGAATGCCGCCGGCGACGATATAGAGAGCACGATCGGCAGCGTGACGCCGCGGAGCAACGACGACGGCACGGAGACCGAGAGCGCGAACCCGTTCGTGAAGCTGGAGTTCAAGTACGAGAAGGACGAGTACGAGGCGGGCCCGTTCACGGACTCGCACGACTCCGTCGAGGTGACAGAGATCACGCTGGGCGGCGACAACGCGATGGCGAACCTGAACCGCGTGAGCGCGACGTCGTTCTCGCTCATCACGCGGGACCTCGCGGTGGGCTCGTACACGGTCGAGTACACGGCCGTGGACGACGCGGGCAAC
The DNA here is from genome assembly GCA_034422795.1 of Dehalococcoidia bacterium. Taxonomy (GTDB): domain Bacteria; phylum Chloroflexota; class Dehalococcoidia; order Lucifugimonadales; family Australimonadaceae; genus Bin16. Next base: position 36,333 of record DAOUJK010000007.1, read on the forward strand.
GAGTTCGAGGGCGAGTTCGACTTCGACGTGAGGGAGCGCCAGCCGTACGAGATCAGCGTGCAGCCTGGCTGGAACCTGGTCTCGCTCCCGGCGACGCCGCTTGACCCCGCGATCGGGGCCGTGCTGGCGGGCAACCAGTACATCTCGCCCGTGCTCGGCTACCAGGAAGGCGACTGGGTCACCGCGATCCAGGAAGAAGACGGCACGTGGCGCGGGCGCCTGACGGAGATCACCGGCGGCTACGGCTACTGGGTCCACGCTCGGACGTTTGAGTCCATCGAGACGATGCTGGCCGAGGTCGACCCGGCCGGGATCCTGCCGACCGTCCCGGTGACGGCGGGCTGGAACCTGCTGGGCGTGCTGGACATCTTCCAGAACGCCGAGGGCGACCCGCCGGGCGAGAAGCAGGCGGACGGCACCTTCGCTGCCGGCAACTACGATGCTGACAACTACTTCAGCAGCATCGACTGGAAGGTGGCGTACACGTACGACACTACCCAGAGCCTGTGGGTCAAGTCCACGCCCGATGTGGACGCCGAGGACGAGATCCTGAACGGCAACGGCTACTGGGTCTGGTCGCCCACGCCGAACACGCTCGTCCCGTAAAACGGACGCGCACAGCAAGGGTACGCACGAAGCCCCCGCCGGACACCGGCGGGGGCTTTCGCTCCTTCTCCCGCCCTCGCCCGTGACATCCACCCCTTCCGCGTTCGCGCAGGCGGTGTGCAGGGTGCGTGCTATACTCGTGACGAGGAGCGCCCCGCATGACCACGCAAACGACCCCCGACATCCCTGGACGCGTCAGCAGACTGGAAGGCGCGTATGAGCAGGTCAACGAACGCCTGCATGACCTGACTGAGGCTGTCAAGGACGTCCGCGCTGAGATCAAGGATGTCCGCTCCGAGGTCGGCAGCCTCAAGACCACGCTCATCGTCATTGGGGGCGCTATGTGGGCGTCCACCGTCGGCGGGTTCATTGCACTGCTCATAGCGGGCTGACAACCCGCATGACAACCGCGCCCCCGCTCCCATAGAATCGGGCCATGCCCCGATTCGCATCCCTCCCCAGCCTTCCCCGCACCCTCCTCGCCGCCGCCGCGCTGCTCGCCCTCGCCCTCCTCCTCCCCCTCGCCGCCTCCGCCCAGGACGGCCCCCCCGACCCCGAACAGCGCACCGAGAGCATCCCCCCCTTCCCCGTCGTCTACCTCCAGGGCACCGCCACCCTCGACGGCGCGCCCGTCGCCAGCGGCGAGATCGTCGTACGCGTCGGCGACTGGGAGCGCTCGAAACGCATCCCCGTCGTCGACGGCCGCTTCGACTGCGCCAGCGACGAAGGCTGCCTGCTCGTCGGCCCTCCCGGCTACCTGATCGGCGACCCCCCGCGCTATGAGTACGTCGGTGCCACCGTCACCTTCCACCTCGACGGCGAACGCCAGGCCGACCTCTCGTACCCCTTCCCGCACATGTCGGAGCCGTGCTTCGTGGAGAGCGTCGACCTGCGCTTCGGCGCCAACGTCGAGCCCCGCACCGAGCCCACGTGCGGCCATGTCCCGCCGCCCCAGGGCGAGATCCTTGTCGTCCCGCCCACGCCCACCCCAACGCCGGTCCCCACCGCGACGCCCACGCCTGCCCCCACGTCGACGCCGCTTCCGCCGACCGCGACCCCCACGCCCGTTCCCCCCGCGCCTACCGCAACGCCGGTCGCGCCCGAGCCGGACGACGGCTCCGGCGGCGCCACGCTCATCGTCGTGCTGGTCGTGCTCGTTGGCGTCGCGGCCATCGCGGGCGTCGTCGTCGTCGCGCTGCTGCGTCGTCGGCGGTCGTAGGGTCGCGTCCTGTATACTGCCCGCATGCAGGCAACACACCAACGTTCCGCACTCATAGACTCGGTGCTTCCAGGGCAGGGTCTGCTGCGCGACGCGGCGCTCGTAGTGGGCTTCACGTTCGTCGTGATCATGTTCGCGCAGATCGCCGTGAAGCTGCCGTTCACGCCCGTCCCGATCACTGGACAGACGCTCGCGGTACTGCTTACGGGCGGCGCTCTGGGCGCGAACCGCGGCGCGGCGAGCCTCACGCTCTACATGCTGATCGGCATGGTCGGCATCCCGGTCTTCGCACCAACTTCCGAAGCCCTGGGAGACCAACTGGTCCACGTCATCTTTCCTTGGATAGGCACCGGCGAACTGGTGTGGAACCTGTCCAGCGGCGGCTACATCGTCGGCTTCATCGGCGCCGCGTGGGTCGTCGGTCGGCTGGCAGAGCGTGGCTGGGACCGGAGCTGGCGGGTGCTACTGGCACTGCTCGCGGGCAACGTCGTGCTGTACGTGCCGGGACTGGCGTGGCTGTGGTTCTGGGCGGCGAACCTAGCGTCCGAAGGGACACGTGAAGCGTGGATGGCGACAGGGACTCCGCTGGGCGCCACGTTGCAGTGGGGGCTGTGGCCGTTCGTCGTTGGCGACCTCACGAAACTTTATGTGGCCTCGATCGCGCTGCCGGGCGCTTGGGCGCTGGTGGGCCGGAAGGAGCGCTAGGGTGGAGATCACCTGGCTCGGACACGCGGCGTTCCGCGTGCGCTCCGGGAACAAGACGCTGATCATGGACCCGTTCCCCCCGGAGTTGGGGCTGCGCATACCGCCGCAGCAGGCGCAGGCCGACCTCGTCACGCAGAGCAGCAGCGACCCATTCCACTCGGCGCTCGGCGAGTTGTCGGGAGAGCTGATCGCGCTCGATGGCCCGGGCGAGTACGAAGCAGCGGGGATGCACCTGCGCGGCCTTCGCACGACACGCCGCACGCACGAGGGCGAGCCCCAGCAGTGGAACACCGTGTTCACCGCCCAGGCGGAGGGCCTCGCGTTCTGCCACCTGGGCAACCCGGACCGGCTGCTCACGAACCGCGAGGTCGACGCGCTGGGGTCGCCGCACGTGCTCATGGCGCCCGTAGGAAGCGACACCGGGTTGTCGGCGGCGGATGTGGTGGAGATCGTGCGAAACGTCGAGCCGCGCATCATCATCCCGATGCTGTACGCGCACAGCGGTAACAAGCATCCGCTGCGCGAGCTGGGGCCGTTCCTGCAGGAGTTGGGTGTTCGCGAGCCGGAGGCGCAGCAGCGCCTGACCGTGACGCGGGCCAACCTGCCGGACGACACACAGGTGGTAGTGCTGCAGCCCACGGGGGCGATGCTGTAGGGGGCATTCCGACACACCCTCCAGCCCTCACCGCGCGCTGAGGCGCGTTCCCCTCTCCTACTATTGGGAAGGGGGAGCCCCGAGAGATTCCTCGACTCCGCTGTGCTCCGCTTGGAATGACATGTCCTGCGCTTGCGTTGACCGTACGCGCTTGGTGTTCCTAGAATGGCCGCAGGGGAGTGTGTGCCATGCAAGAGATGCTCATCGACAGTATCCGCGTCAGCCTGATGAACTATCAGCGCGTCGTCATCTTGAAGGAGCGGGAGAGCGACCGCTACCTGCCGATCCGCATCGGCTCGCCCGAAGCGGACGCTATCGCGCTGAAGTTGCAGGACGTGTCAGCGGCACGTCCGCTCACGCACGACCTGTTGGGCTCGGTCATCACGACGCTAGGGGCGTCCATCAGGCACATCGTCGTCTGCGACTTGGAGAACGACACGTTCTTCGCCAAGCTCGTGCTGACGCTGGGGGATGGCTCGGAGACGGAGATCGACTGTCGTCCAAGCGACGCGATAGCGGTGGCCGTGCGCGGCGGGCAACTCGTGCGGGGGAAGGACGGCGAGGAGCACTGGTTCTCGTCACTGCAGGAGGCGGAGGACTTCGCGCGGCAGGGAGGCGGCGATACGGCGGACGTGCGCTCCAGAGTGCCGATCTTCGTGGAGGACCGTGTGCTGGAGCGCGCGGGCGTTGTGGTGGACGGGAGCACAGAGGAGAGCAGCGAGGGATCGGAACCGCGCCGGAGGCCGCGCACTGCACGGCAGGGCGTCACCGAGGAGGAGATGGAGAAGCTATCGGCCTTCTCGGAGTTCCTGGAGGACCTGCCGGGCTTGGAAGACTTGGGAAAGCCGGGCGAGCCGCAGTAGGGGGCAACCCTCTCCTCCGGCCCCTCTTCAGAGGGAGCCGAAGATTTCCCGACTCTCGCTGTGCTCCGCTTGGGATGACAGTCTGGCACATGCTGCCAACCCTCACCCCTAACCCTCTCCCAGGGGAGAGGGAACAAGGGAGACCCCGCTTTGCTTGCGCGGGATATTGTGATAGGATTCACGCAGCTCTGGACCAGCGTATGAAACGCCGTTCATGGTGGGTTTCAGCGGCGCAGTTCACCGGCCTCGGGTGGTACATCGCCACGGCGATCGTTCTTCCCACGCTGGCAGGGGTATGGCTCGACGGCAGAGCGGGAACCTCGCCTCTCTTTCTCCTGGGGGGCCTCCTTTTCGGAGTCGTTCTCGCGTTCTACGGGGTCTACCGGATGGCGTCCGGTTACCTCACCGGCAGCAGGGACAGCGGCCGGGGCGAAGAGGCTGACGGATAGTGAAGAGTCGTTTGATCCTGTTGCCGGTCCTGGCGCTGGCCTTACTCGGCTTGGCGCTGGGTCCAATAGGCGCGAAGCTCCTGGGTTTCGAGCGCCTGATCGACGCTCCAGCGGTGCACCTGGCGCCGCAGAAGATCTTCGCCATCGGCGGCTTCATCGTTACCAACACGCTCCTCTCCGCCTGGCTCACCTGCATCGTCATCCTCCTCCTGTTCGGGCTCGGCACTCGTCGCATGGACATGGTGCCGGGACGCCTGCAGGGCTTCCTGGAGATGCTGATAGAGGCGCTCTACGGCTTCATCAGGGGCATGGCAGGAGAGCGTTATGCCCGTCGTTTCTTCCCCCTTCTCGCCACCATCTTCGTGTTCGTCGCGTTCAACGCGTGGATGGCGCTGCTGCCAATCTACCCCACGGTGGGATTCAAGGCAGAGGGCGCGGACCACGTAACGACGCACCTGCTGCGGAGCGCGGGCACGGACATCAACATGCCGCTGGCGCTGGCGCTCATCGCGTTCGTATTCATCGAGGTGTGGGGCTTCCGCGTCCACCGGTTCGGGTACCTCCGGGAGTTCTTCCGGTTCGGGAACCCGGTGCAGACGTTTATCGGGCTGCTGGAGCTCATCAGCCACTTCATCCGCATCATCAGCTTCACGTTCCGTCTGTTCGGCAACATGCTTGCCGGAGAGATCGTCCTGTTCATGATGACGTTCCTGACCTTCTTCGTCACGCCCATCATCTTTTACGGGTTGGAGATACTGGTCGGGGGCGTACAGGCGCTCGTGTTCATGGGCCTGACGCTCGTATTCACGGTGCTTGCGGTGGCCCCGCACGAGGGTCACAGGGAAGAGCACGCAGAGGCTGGACAGCACTAGACCCGCCACCGCGCGGAGAGACGAGGCGGAACGCGGGACGCGCCGCCTGAAGACCAAGGAGGTTTGGGGAATGAACGATTTCGGAGAGATGGGCAAGTTCCTCGCCGTAGGCTTGGCCGGACTGGGCATGGCCGGCGCAGGCGTGGGCCTGGGTATCCTGGGCAGCGGGGCGATGAACGCCCTCGGCAGGAACCCGGAGGCCCGTGACGCTATCGCGCCGAACATGATCCTGGCGCTGGCGTTCACCGAGGCCATCGGCATCTACGGCCTCGTGGTGGCCATCCTGCTCATCTTCGTTGCGTAAGCGGCGCGGCATGAGCAATGTAACGCACATGAGGAGGCGGGCGACGTGCTGGCAGCACCAAGACTAGCCGAAGAATCAACCGGCATAGGAGCGCTGGGCATAGACCCGTGGAGCCTGCTGGCCTACGTGGTCACTTTCGGCCTGCTCGTAGTGCTCCTCTACACCCTTGCGTACAAGCGCATCCTGGGAGTGCTCGATGCGCGGTCCGGCAGGATCCGGGAGAGCCTGGAAGAGGCCGACCGCGTGCGGCGCGAATCCCAGGAGCAGCAGGAGGCGATGCAACGCACCTTGCTGGAGGGCCGAGAGGAGGGCCAGCGGGTGCTCGCCGAGGCGCGCGAGGCTGCGGAACGCTACCGGGAGCAGCAGGCGTCGCAGGCGCGGACTGAAGCTGCCCAGCTGATCGAGCGTGCCCGCGAAGAGATCCGGCAGGAGCGTGACGCTGCCCTCGAGCAGGTGCGCTCCGAGTTCGCCGGCCTCGCGGTAAGCGCGGCCGAGCGCATCATCCACCGTTCGCTGGACCCCGACGCGCATCGCGACCTGATCGACGAGGTGCTCGCGGAAGGGGACGCCCGCGCAGGGCGGAACTAGGAGCGTGGGATGGCGAAAGCGCCCATAGCGAAGCGCTACGCGCAGGCGCTCTTCTCCCTGGCGGAGGCCGAGGGGAAACAGGAAGCCTGGTTGGACAGCCTCTCCGGCATAGCGGGAGGGCTGGCGGACCCGTCAGCTGCGCTGTTCTTCAACGAGCCGCGCATTCCGGCAGCGCGCAAGGCCGAGGCGGCTGCGCAAATCGCCGGCGGCGCAGACCCGCTGGTGCGGAACTTCGTGGGGCTGCTCGTGCAGCGGCAGGCGGTGAGTTCGTTCGGCGCAGTCGTCAGCGAGTACGGTCGCCTGTTGAACGAGAGCCTCGGGCGGGTGCAGGCCTCGGTAACGAGCGCCGTTCCCATCTCGGGCGAGCAGCGAAGCATGCTGACGGCTTCGCTCGGGGCGATGCTGGACAAAGAGGTCGTCCTCGACGTCCAAGAGGATTCGGACATCATCGGTGGAATCGTCGTGCGGGTAGGAGATCAGATCATCGACGGAAGCGTGCGCTCCCGGCTGAGCGGTCTGCGGCAGAGCCTCGAACGGCAGGGTCTCCCCCGGACGGCGCGTGAAACGGAGGAGCGGGCATGACGACTCGCGGACAGGATATCGCAGCCGTACTCAAGCGGCAGATCGAAGAGTTCGGCGGCGAGACCACCCTCACGGAGGTGGGAACCGTCGTAGAGGTTGGAGACGGTATCGCCACGATCCACGGCCTGAGCAAGGTGGGCTTCGGCGAGTTGCTGGAGTTCCCGAGCGGCCTGGCCGGACTGGCGCTCAACCTGGAGGAAGACCTGGTGGGCGCGGCAGTTATGGGTTCGGACGTCGGCGTGAAGGAGGGCGACCTGGTCAAGGCGACCGGCGAGATCGCCCGCGTCCCGGTTGGCGACGCGCTTCTGGGCCGCGTGGTGAACCCGCTTGGCGAGCCGCTGGACGGCAAGGGCACCGTGCAGACGGACGGCATCCGCCCCATCGAGATCGTCGCGCCGAACGTCGTGGTGCGGCAGTCGGTCAACAGGCCGGTGCAGACGGGCATCAAGTCGATCGACGGCATGATCCCCATCGGGCGCGGCCAGCGCGAGCTGATCATCGGCGACCGCTTCACGGGCAAGACCGCCATCGCCATCGACACGATCATCAATCAGAGGGGTGAGGACCTCATCTGCATCTACGTGGCGATAGGCCAGAAGCAGAGCAAGGTTGCCTCGATCCAGTCGACGCTGGAAGAGTACGGCGCGATGGAGCACACGGTCATCGTGGCGGCCAACGCGTCCGACCCCGCGCCGTTGCAGTACCTCGCGCCGTACGCGGGCTGCGCCATCGGCGAGGAGTTCATGGCGAGCGGGCGCGAGGCGCTCATCATCTACGACGACCTCACGAAGCACGCCTGGGCGTACCGCCAGATGTCGCTGCTGCTCCGCCGTCCCCCGGGCCGGGAAGCGTACCCGGGCGACGTCTTCTACCTGCACAGCAGGCTGCTGGAGCGTGCCGCGCGCCTCGACGACGCCCACGGCGGCGGTTCGCTGACCGCGCTGCCCATCATCGAGACGCAGGCGGGCGACGTATCCGCTTACATCCCCACGAACGTCATCTCCATTACGGACGGCCAGATCTACCTAGAGGCGGACCTGTTCAACAGCGGCATCCGCCCGGCGGTGAACGCGGGCCTCTCCGTGAGCCGGGTGGGCAGCTCGGCGCAGACGCGCGCGATGCGGCGCGTCGCCGGTCGCATGCGGCTGGAGCTCGCGCAGTACCGCGCGCTCGCCAGTTTCGCGCAGTTCGGCGCGTCCGACCTCGACGCTGCGACGCGGGCGCAGCTGGAACGCGGTCAGCGGCTCACGGAGCTGCTGAAGCAGCCGCAGTACCGCCCGCAGAGCCTCCCCCAGCAGGTCTGCTCCATGTACGCCGCGGTGAACGGCCACATGGACGATGTGTCGGTGGACCGCGTGCGGGAGTTCGAGGAGCGCTTCATCGGCTACCTGGAGACCTCCAAGTCTGAGTTGATGAGCGCGATCCAGGAGAAGAAGGACATAGACGAGGGGATCGAAGAGTCGCTGAAAGAGGCGATAGCCTCCTTCAAGGCCACGTTCTAGGAGACAGCGTTGCCGAGTGTCAGGCAGATACGCGGTCGCATCAGGAGCGTCCGCAACACCGCGAGGGTCACGCGCGCCATGCAAATGGTCGCGGCGTCCAAGATGCGGCGCGCGCAGGAGGCGACGACCGCCTCGCGCCCGTACGCGGAGAAGCTGCGCGAGGTGCTCGGCGGGCTCGTCGGCGCGGGTGCGGTGGACCCGGACCTGTCACACCCGCTGCTGGAGCGCAGGCCGGTCAGCAACGTGCTGCTGCTCTCTATCTCTCCGGACCGCGGGCTCGCCGGCGGCATGCCCGGCAACCTCTCCCGCGCGTCGGGCGAGTTCCTGCGCGCGCAGCAACAGCAGCACCCCGTGGCGGTCATAACGGTGGGCAAGAAGGTGCGCGACTTCATGGTTCGCGCCGGAGCCGACCTCAGGGCCTCGTTCACGGACATAACCGACAGGCCGACGATGGCCGACACACTGGCCGTAACACACCTCGTGCAGCAGATGTACACCTCGGGCGACGTGGACGAGGTGCATATCGCCTATACGCGGTACATCAACACGCTGACCCAACAACCGATGGTGCGGCAGTTGCTGCCGATAGCCGCCGAGGGGCTGGAGGACGAGTCCGGCAGGGCTACGGACTACATCTACGAACCGGATGCGGGCACGGTGCTCGGCGCGCTGCTGCCGCGTTTCCTGGAGATGCAGGTCTACCAGGCGTTCCTGGAGAACAGCGCGAGCGAGCAGTCCGCCCGCATGGTCGCGATGCGCAATGCGACCGAGGCGGCTGAAGATATGATCGACTCGCTCACGCTGGAGTTGAACAAGGCGCGCCAGAACATGATCACCGCGGAGCTGCTCGATCTGGTCGGCGGCGCCGCCGCCCTCGAAGGGTAGGGCGTAGGAGGAGCGGAGATGGCTGCAGGAGCCGAAGGAAGAGTCGTACAGGTGATCGGGACGGTCGTGGACGTGGAGTTCCCGCCGGACCAATTGCCCAGCATCTTCAATGCGCTGGACCTCGACCTCGCGGGCGAGAAGCTCGTGCTGGAGGTCGAGCAGCAGGTGGGCAACAGCTGGGTGCGCTGCCTCGCGCTCGGCCCGACGGAGGGTCTCACGCGCGGCGCCGTCGCCACGGACACCGGGCAGGCCATCGCCGTCCCCGTCGGCGAACCAAGCCTCGGTCGGCTGTTCAACGTCACCGGCGACGCGCTCGACGACCTCGGAGCGGTCGACGCCAAGGAGTTCTGGCCCATCCACCGCGACCCGCCAGCCTACGAAGAGCAGAGCATGACGACCGAAGTGCTGGAGACCGGCGTGAAGGCGCTGGACCTCATCTGCCCGTTCACCAAGGGCGGTAAGGTTGGCGCGTACGGCGGCGCGGGCGTCGGCAAGACGGTCATCATCCAGGAACTCATCCGGAACATCGCCGAGGAACACAGCGGCTACTCGGTATTTGCGGGCGTGGGCGAGCGCTCGCGCGAAGGGAACGACCTCTGGCACGAGATGCAGGAGTCCGGGGTGCTGAAGAACACGGTGCTCGTGTTCGGCCAGATGAACGAGCCGCCGGGCGTACGGCTGCGCATCGCCATGACCGGTCTGACGATGGCCGAGTACTTCCGCGACACGATGAACCAGGACGTGCTGTTGTTCGTGGACAACCTCTACCGCTACATCCTGGCGGGCATGGAGGTCTCCGCGCTGCTGGGCCGCATGCCGTCTGCGGTGGGCTACCAGCCAACGCTCGGCACAGAGATGGGCGACCTGCAGGAGCGCATCACCTCGACCACCAAGGGCTCCATCACCTCCTTCCAAGCTATCTACGTGCCCGCCGACGACTACACCGACCCGGGCGTGGCCACGAGCTTCGGCCACCTGGACGCGGTCGTCGCGCTGGAGCGCTCCATCGCGGAGCAGGGCCTCTTCCCCGCCGTCGACCCGCTCACGTCCTCCTCCCGCATCCTGGACCCGCTGATCGTTGGAGAGGACCACTACAACACGGCGCGCGGCGTGCAGGCCGTACTGCAGCGCTACAAGGACCTGCAGGACATCATCGCCATCCTTGGCATGGAGGAGCTTTCCGACGAGGACAAGACGACCGTGAACCGGGCGCGCCGCATCCAGCGCTTCCTCTCGCAGCCGTTCTTCGTCGCGGAGCAGTTCACGGGGCGGGACGGCCGGTACGTTCCCGTCAGCGAAACGGTGCGTGGCTTCAAGGAGATCCTCGAAGGCAAGCACGACGATGTTGCTGAGCAGGACTTCTACATGGCCGGAACGATAGACGAGGTGGTCGAGCGCTCGAAGGAGCGCGCGGCGGCGGGAGCGTAAGGCGCCATGCCCATGCGGCTCGAAATCGTAACTGCAGAGCGCATGCTCTTCCAAGGCGACGTGGACGCCGTCGTCGCGCCTGGTATCGACGGTGAGATCGGCATCCTGCCGAAGCACGCCGCGCTGATGACCGTGCTTCAGCCCGGCGAGCTCCGCTACCGCACCGGCGACAGTGAAGAGCATTTCGTCGTGACGGGCGGCTTCATCGACGTGCACGGCGACAAGGTGTCCGTTCTGGCGGACGCGGCGGAGCGGGCAGACGAGATTGATTTTGCAAGGGCCGAGGAAGCCGTCAATCGCGCCCGTCAGCGCATCGCTGAACGCCAGGGTGACGTGGACCTCGAGCGGGCGCTCCACTCGCTGCGCAGGGCGCAGGTGCGGCTGAACGTGACCCGCCGCAGGCGCGGGGCTGGCGTGCCGCAGCGGGAGCGGGGCTCCCAGGCCTGAAGACTCGTTCCTAGTCTTCCCCTGCTTCCCCTTCAGGGTGCGGGTTCAGGTAGTACGTCATCGACTGCAGCGAGACGACAGGGTCGACGTTCTGTATGCGCACCCCGTTGGGAACGATGGCGGACTTCGGCGCGTAGTTGAGGATTGCTTTCACGTCGGCTGCCACGAGCTGGTCTATCACGTCCTGCGCTACACCCGCCGGCACGGCGACGATCGCGATCTTCACGCCCTCGGCGTCGGCTACCCCGCGGAAGTTCGCGAAGTCGTGCACGACCAAGCCCCCGGCCATCTGCCCGATGACCTGTGAGTTGGAGTCGAATGCGCAGACGACCCGAAAGCCCTCCGGCTCGAACCCGGGATAGCTGATGATTGACCTGCCGAGCCGCCCAACGCCCACGACCGCGACGTTCCACGTCTGATCGAGGCCGAGGATGCGCCTGAGCTGCAGGAGCAGGTTGGGGATGCTGTAGCCGCGCCCCTGCTTCCCGAAACGTCCGAAGTAGCTGAGGTCCTTGCGTATCTGGGCGGGAGTCGCCTGCAGGAACTCGCCCAATTGCTGGGAGCTGATGACCTCCAGCCCGATCTCCTGCAGCTGCGTGAGCGCCCGGAGGTACTGGGGAAGGCGTTCGACGACCACTCCAGGGACCTGGGGTTCAGTGGTCATGCGGGCTCCGTCCTCCTTGGATTGTGAAGCGTTTGTGAAACGATAGTAACGAGGTTCACAAACGAGCGTCAAGGCGTGCGTGAATCGTTGCCCGAACCGCCTCAACTTGACATCGACTGAGAGTGCAGTAAGGTAGGCGCGTCGAAATGCGTCTGCAGTGGACGGGCTCGTTGATGGAGGCATCAGTCAGTGCGGACCCCCGGGGATCCAGGCACTGGAGGAAGGGAGGCAAGCAGCCATGGTGAGCGTGAGCGAGCTGCGTGAAGCGGTGAACTGGAAAGAAGGACTCATCTCTCCCACAGTGCTCTTTCATCCGGAGTTGTACCTCGAAGAGCAGACGAAAATCTTCGAGAAGGCCTGGCTGGTCGTAGGCCACGAGGACATGCTTCGGAAACCGGGCGACTACGTGACGAACTACATGGGCGAGGTCCCGGTGGTCGTCTCTCGCGACATGGAGGGTGAACTCCACGTGCTGGTGAACCGGTGCGTGCACCGTGGTAACGAGGTCTGCCTGTTCGACCGTGGGAATGCGCGAGCGTTCACGTGCTCGTACCACGGATGGACGTACGAGATCAGCGGGAAGCTGATCGGCGTACCGATGGAGAAGGACCTGTACCGCGATGAGATTGACCACGAGAACTGGGGTCTGGAGCAGGCGCGGGTGGCGAGCTACAGTGGTCTGATCTTCGCGACGTTCGACCAGTCGGCGCCGGGTTTGGAGGAATGGCTGGGAGAGGACGGGTGCTGGTGGCTGCGGAACTATGTGCTGGTGGAGCACCTGGGTGGTCTGGAGGCGCTTCCGGGCATGCACCGATACGAGACGCCGGGGAACTGGAAGCATCTGGCGGAGAACTTCATCGGCGACGACTACCACGTATTCGCGGCGACGCATGTGTCGTGGTTCAAGGTACTGCAGGAGTTCACGGAGAAGGGCTACGAGATGCGGCAGGTCGACGCATCGCTTTCCCGGTCGCGCAGGTACGAGGCGACGACCGGATACCTGAAGGGCTGCCCGATGGGGTTCGGGCACGTCACGATGGACCCGGTCGTCTATGAGCACGACCTGGCGATGGCAGAGAAGATGGGCCCAGACGTCGTGGAGTGGGTGCGCTACCGCCGCAGGCAGTACGACGAGGTGATGAAGGACTACGAGATAGCCCCGTACTGCTTCATGAACGGTGGCATATTCCCGAACCTTGGGCTCATGGGCTACTTCTCGCCGATGTCAGGCCGGCACTTCATCCTGTTCCACCCCCGCGGCGTCGGAGACATGGAGCAGTGGCAGTGGACGATGGTTGAGAAGGAGGCGCCCGCGATCGTCAAGGAGGTTGCAGCAGAGTACGTGTACCGCGGCCAGCATATGGCGGGGATCATCGCTCCGGACGACGTGGAGAACATGGAACGGATAGTGGAGGCGATGCGCGCCCCGCGGAACTGGCGCAGGCCGCACCACTACAGGCTGCAGGCGGGCCACGAGGAAGAGGCGCCGCAGGGGATACCGGGGCACCTGGGCCCGAACCCGAGCGAGATCAACCAGCGGAACTTCTACCGGTTCTGGCTCGAACTCATGGAAGCATAAGCGAGAGGCCTGACGCACAGGAAGGGAGGCAAGGGTCATGGTCAGCGTGAGTGAACTGCGCGAAGTGGTGAACTGGAAGGAAGGGCTCATCTCGCCCTCGGTGCTCTTCGATCCAGAGTTGTACCTCGAAGAGCAGACGAAGGTCTTCGAGAAGACCTGGCTGGTGGTGGGCCACGAGGACATGCTTCGGAAACCGGGCGACTACGTGACGAACTACATGGGCGAGGTCCCGGTTATTGTCTCCCGTGACATGCAGGGACAGCTTCACGTGCTGGTGAACCGGTGCGTACATCGTGGGAACGAAGTGTGTCTCTTCGACCGTGGGAACGCGCGCGCGTTCACGTGCTCGTACCATGGATGGACGTACGAGATCGACGGGAAGCTGATCGGCGTCCCCATGGAGAAGGACCTGTACCGCGACGAGATCGACCATGAGAACTGGGGGCTCGAAGAGGCGCGGGTTGCGAGCTACAGTGGTCTGATCTTCGCGACGTTCGACCAGTCGGCGCCGTCGCTGGAGGACTGGTTCGGTGAGGACGGGTGTTGGTGGTTGCGGAACTACGTGCTGGTGGAGCACCTGGGTGGTCTGGAGGCGCTTCCGGGCATGCACCGGTACCGCACGCCGGGGAACTGGAAGCACCTTGCGGAGAACTTCATTGGAGACGACTATCACGTGTTCGCTGCGACGCACGTGTCGTGGTTCAAGGTGATGCAGGAGTTCATGGAGAAGGGCTACGAGATGAGGCGGATCGACTCCTCAGTGGCCCGAACGCGCAGGTACGAGGTGACGACGGGCTACCTGAAGGGCTGCCCGATAGGTTTCGGAAACGTCACGATGGACCCGGTCGTCCATGAGCATGACCTGGCGATGGCCGAGAGACTGGGCCACGACGCCGTGGAGTGGGTGCGGCATCGCCGCAATGCGTACGAGGAGGTGATGAAGGACTACGAGATGGCCCCGTACAGCTTCATGAACGGGGCGATCTTCCCGAACCTCGGACTCATGGGTTTCTTTTCGCCCATGGCGGGCCGGCACTTCCTCCTGTTCCATCCCTGGGGCGTCGGGCAGATGGAGCAGTGGCAGTGGACGATGGTTGAGAAGGAGGCGCCCGCGATCGTGAAGGAGGTTGCAGCGGAGTACGTCTACCGTGGCCAGCACATGGCCGGGACGATCGCTCCGGACGACGTCGAGAACCAGGAGCGGATAGTGGAAGCGATGCGCGCGCCGCGCAACTGGCGTCGGCCGCACCACTACCGGCTGCAGTTGGGGCATGAGGAAGAGGCGCCTCAGGGCATCCCGGGCCAGGTGGGCCCGAACCCGAGCGAGATCAACCAGCGGAACTTCTACCGGTTCTGGCTCGAGCTCATGGAAGAATGAGGCGAGGAGCCTGACGGACCGAAAGGGAGCAAGCAGCCATGGTCAGCGTGCGTGAACTGCGTGAAGCGGTGAACTGGAAAGAGGGGCTCATCTCGCCCTCCGTGCTCTTCGACCCGGAGTTGTACCTCGAAGAGCAGACGAAGGTGTTCGAGAAGACCTGGCTGGTGGTGGGCCACGAAGACATGCTCCGCAAGCCGGGCGACTACGTGACGAACTACATGGGCGAGGTCCCGGTGGTCGTCTCTCGCGACATGGAGGGAGAGCTCCACGTCCTCGTCAATCGTTGCGTCCACCGGGGAAACGAGGTATGCCTCTTCGACAGGGGGAACGCACGGGCGTTCACGTGCTCGTACCACGGGTGGACGTACGAGATCAGCGGGAAGCTGATCGGCGTACCGATGGAGAAGGACCTGTACCGTGACGAGATCGACCACGAGAACTGGGGCCTGGAGCAGGCGCGGGTAGCCAGCTACAAGGGACTGATCTTCGCTACGTTCGACCAGTCGGCGCCGTCGCTGGAGGACTGGCTTGGAGAGGACGGGTGCTGGTGGTTGCGGAACTACGTGCTGGTGGAGCATATCGGTGGATTGGAGGCGCTGCCGGGCTGGCACCGGTACGAGACACCGGGGAACTGGAAGCACCTTGCGGAGAACTTCATCGGAGACGACTACCACGTGATCGCGGCGACGCACGTGTCGTGGCTCAAGGTGGTCCAAGAGTTCACTGAGAAGGGGTATCCGATACGGAGGGCTGCCGCGGCGATAGCAGCGAAGAGATACGAGGTGACGACCGGATATCTGAAGGGCTGTCCCCTGGGATTCGGAAACGTGATCCTGGGCCAGCAGGGCTATGACCAGGACCTGGCGCTGGCAGAGAAGATCGGCCCTGACGCCGTGGAGTGGGTCCGGTACCGGCGTAGTCAGTTCCAGGAGGTGATGAAGGACTACGAGATAGCCCCTTACAGCTTCCAGAACGGCGCCATCTTCCCGAATCTGGGGCTCATGGGCTTCCTCTCGCCGCTGGCAGGTCGGCAGTTCCTGTTGTTCCATCCGCGCGGCGTTCTCGGGATGGAGCAGTGGCAGTGGACGATGGTTGAGAAGGAGGCGCCCGCGATTGTGAAGGAGGTTGCGGCCGAGTACGCCTACCGCGGTCAGCACATGGCGGGAACGATCGCGCCTGACGATGTTGAGAACCAGGAGCGGATCGTCGAAGCGATGCGCGCCCCGCGTAACTGGCGCCGGCCCCATCACTACCGGCTGCAGCTGGGACACGAGGAAGAGGCGCCGCAAGGGATACCCGGACAGGTTGGCCCAAACCCGAGCGAGATCAACCAGCGGAACTTCTACCGGTTCTGGTTGGAGCTCATGGAGGCGTAGAACATCATGCTGACGTTGGAACAGAAACGGGAGGTCGAGGAGTTCCTCTACCGAGAGGCATTCCTGCTGGACGAGATGCGCTTCGACGAGTGGCTCGACATGCTGTCTGAAGACATCGAGTACACCATGCCACTGCGTGAGCACACGCAGGGCGAAGTCGAACCGGCCGGACATCCCATCATCAAAGACGACAAGCTGATGCTGACCATGCGCGCCAAGAAGCACGAGACGGGGCTGTCGCACGTCGAGATCCCGCGGTCGCTGACGGAGCACATCGTCACAAACATCCTGATCGAGGACGGCGACAACCCCACCGAGCTACGGGTGTACAGCAACTTCCTGGTCCGCCAGGCCAGGAAGCTGCGCGACGAGGCCTGGTGGGCGGGGCGGCGGAAGGACGTGCTGAGGCGCGAGGACGGCGAGTGGAAGATCGCGCGGCGCGAGGTGCTGCTGGACTCTATCGTTCTACCCCGAGGCATCACGATATTCTTCTAGGCCTCCCGGCAATCGGGCGAGGCGGAAAGCGAAGAGGGCAACAGATGGCTCAAACAGCTGACAAGAAGAGCTTTCAGACCGAGATGGTCGAACGCGCCATCGAGCGTTCACGAGAAAATGTTGAGGGCCGCGTGGTCGTGATCACCGGCGGCGCCCGCGGTATCGGCAAGGCGATGGCTGAAGGGCTGTTGCGTGCGGGCGCAAAGGTTGCCATTGCGGACAAGACGCTGGCCGGCGCGGACGAGTTGCGACAGCAGTTGGAGTCCTCCGGGCGCGGGATCGCGGTGGAGATGGACGTGACGGACGACGAGCAGATCGACGGCGCGCAGGCCGCGATAACGGAGGCGCTCGGTCCAGCTGACGTCCTGGTGAACAACGCGGCGCTGGTCTCGGAGACGCTGTTCAAGCCTACAGGGCGCGTGAAGACGCTGGACACGACAGACGCAGACTGGCAGACGATGTTCAACGTGAACGTCTTCGGCGTCGTCAAGGCGATCCGCCACTTTATCGGGCCGATGATCGAGAAGGGCAGCGGCAGCATCATCAACGTGGTGAGCAGCGGCGTCCTGCCGGTCGCCGGTGGGGGTGGGTGGTTCGGCCTCCGACCGTTCACACTGGAGATGCCCTACCAGTCCAGCAAGGCGGCCGTCATGGCGTTGACCTTCTACCTGGGGGACGAGGTCCGCGCCCAGGGTGTCGCCGTGAACGCGATCATGCCGGGTCACACTCGGGCATCCTGGTTCGATGAGACCGCGAACGCCTGGCAGGAGAAGGGCGTGGTCTACGGGTTCCGGCCGGTCGTGTCCGAGCACCTGGTCCCGATCACGCTGTTCCTCGCCGGTCAGGACGGAAGCGGCGTGACCGGCATGCTGTACTCGGTGCCTGACTGGAACCATGATCACGGCTACGGGAAGTACCTGGACTGGACGGACCACTCCTTCCCGGAGCACCTTGAGGAGATGTACACGAAAGCGGAGGCGGCAATGCCTGCAGGGCGCCCGGCCATGGGGCTCCAAACCCCGGCGATGCGGCGCTGACGGGCTCGATCGCCCTATCCCGCGCGCGACTTGCTCGTGAAGTCCTGAGGGGGACCGTTCAACGGTCCCCCTTCTCGTCGCCCCTGTCGGGCAGCCGGTCATGGCGACTGTTGTGGCTGTTCATGCCTGGTTCTTGCTTGCCCGGTCAGGGCTGGGCTGGTCCAACTCGACGCGGGAAGAACGGAGCGCCTTGTTGGGCAGCCCGACCACAAGGGCGAACAGGAGGACCGTCGCGGACCCGCCCGCAAGTGCGACGGGCGCGCCGGCATACTCGGCGACGGAATTCAGAAGGGCCGCACCCAGCGGCATGATGCTCCAGAGCGACTGGTAGAGACCCATCACGCGGCCGCGAAGCTCGTCCGGAACGAGCATCTGGAGCAGCACCTCGCCACCCGTCAGGTAGACGTGCCCGGCGAAGCCGACGAGGGTCATAAATGCCAGGGCCAGCGCGAACGAAGGGCTGAGGGCGAAGGCGATAAGAGACGAATTCAGTACGAGGATGCCCCCCAGGATGACTTTGCCCGCCCCGAACCTCTTGATCAACTTCGAGACGGTGAGCAGGGCCACGATGCCCCCGGCGCCTCCGAACGAGTAAAGGAGGCCGAGTCCTCGCGAGTCCACCTCGAATACATCGGCCGCGAAGACGGGCAGCATGAGGATGTAGCCCATCGCCAGCAGGCTGTTGAAGAACGCCATGCCGATGACGATGCGGAACACGTCGTAGCCCCATGCGTACTTCATGCCCTCAGAGATGCTCTGCAGGATGCTTCCACGATTGTCGCGCGGTATGTGGCCAACCTGGAGCAGGCGGATCGTCGTGATCATGAGGGCCGCGCCGACCGCGGAGATGAAGAACGAGGTGCCTGCGCCGGCTGCGTGGATCACGAAACCGGCAATCGCAGGAGCGGTGAGGCGGCTCAACTGCCAGGCCATGCTGACCAGCGGTACGGCGGTCGGCAGCAGGTCCCGCCGCGGCAACAGGTGGGGGAACAGCGACGCCCGGCTGGGCTCATCCATAGCGTGGAAGAAACCGATCAGCAGGGCTCCGGCGCCCAGGTGCCAGACCTCGATATTCCCGGTCAATGTCAGGCTGGCGAACGCGAAGAGCACGAGCATGGACGCGAACTGGCTCAGGATGATCAGGGTGCGCTGGTTCCAGCGGTCGGCAAGCGCTCCTCCCAGGAGGTTCAGGATGATGCGCGGGGCTGCCTGGAGGAGGTTGATGATGCCCAGCATAAGCGGCGACCCGGTCAACTCAAAGGTGAGCCACCCGATGGTGACCATCATCATCTGCTGCCCCGCAACCTGTGCAAGGAGGCCGGACCAGAACAGCCGCATGTTCCGGTACCTGAGCGTACTGAATACCTCAAGCAACCGGCCGATGCGGCGGGAGATCGACAGATCAGTGTTCATCTTCCAGATGCGCCGTCCTCAGTGAGCCAACCCGATAGTATTGTTGCGAGACCTCTCCCTCCTCCGTAAGACGACAGATCCCATCGGAGGCGGGGCCTCCGGCGCGCCAGGAAGCTGGCGGCGCCGGTTATCTCGTGTGGAGCGCGTAGTGCGCGAACCCCAGGCCGGTCGCCGCCGTGTAAGCGGTGAAGTAGTCGTCGACGACCGCCTTGCCGCCCAGGCTCTCGCAAGCCCCTGCCAGCGCCGCCCAGAGGCGGACTTCGGCGGTGCCTCCATGGACGCTGTCCGACTCAATGTTCCAGATGGAGTCCAGGTTCGCGCCACGCCCGCGCGAGACCTGCTTCAGCATCCACTGGTCGAACGGGTAATCGATCCAACCCGCGCGCGGGCCGTGGTGGTCGTGAGACAGCCCGCCGGAGACCGCCAGCGCGACACGCTGATCAGGCTCATCCAGGATCGCGCCGAGGGCCTGCCCGAACTCCCGGCAACGCCAACCGGGCGGCTGCGGAGCAACGTGGCAGTTCACCAGGACCGGAACGACGGGGAGGTCCAGGTTGGGGTCCAGCGCGCGCACCAGCGAGACGAGCGATGCGGGCATGCCGTACTCCGGCTGGCCCTGTGGATTCATCTCCTTGCTGTAGCTCATGTCGAACCCGTAGGCCACCAACTCCTCCTGTACGAAAGCGGCCAGTTCGGTATCGCACGAGAACTCCACGATGTCGTCGCCTGCGGCCTCACCGAGGCCTTCCAGCCGGGTGCTGCCCCATGCAGTCGCTCCAAGGAACGTGCAGAACTGCGGGACCTGCACGCGGCTGAACATGCGGCCCGAATCGGTCACCAGCACGACGAGGGCGGAAGGGTTATACGCTCCGAGTTCGGCACGGAACCTGTCCAGGTCCTCCTTCACACGCGCGGCGTGCTCCCGGATGACGGTATCGGTCTCGTCGGCGAGCTCCAGCGGCTGCGGGGCGTCTCCGGCCAGCCAGTCGTGGATCGTCCTCCACTCGCCGGGGTCGCGGTACATGGCGTGAGCGTAAGGGGCTGCAAGGCCTAGTCCCAGCATCGTGGTGTACCTCCAGGGAACGGATTATAGTTCGGACGGGCTGCAGGGGCCGCTCCCCGAGCACGCGACAGGGCTAGGCCTGTTCAGGTACCGGGGACCGGGGCCTTCTGGCGTACGAGACGCCGGCGCCCGCCAGCAACGCCGCCAGTCCGGCGATCAGTCCAACCCAGAGCAACGCGTCCTCGGAGCGGTAGACGCCTACGAATACCAACCCGCCAATCACGAGCAGCACGCCGCGGGCAGCCGGGACGAGCGGCCTGCCAAGCCAGCCTCCCATGGCCACGTTGATGACGATGAAGGATACGATGACTGACCCCACAAGCAGCGTCATGTGTCCGACCGTATCATCGGCCACGCCCAGCAGGAGCTGCGGGGCGAAGACGAAGAGGAACGGAAGCAAGACAAGCGGAAGGATGATCTTCGCTGCCTCCATTCCTGCGTCCCAATAGCGGACGCCCGCTATGCCCGCCGCAACCAGTACCGACGATGCCACCGGCATGATCAGCTGGTTCAGCGCGCCCATGTAGAAGGCCACGAAGTGTGTGGCCTCCACGGGCACGGCGAACTCGATCAACACGGGCTGGAACGTGAACACCATGATGAAGTAGATGACCAGCGTCGGCATCCCCGCGCTGAGGAAGATGCCGAAGACGAGCATCAGCAGCGACGCCACGAGCAGATGCCCGCCGCTCAGGTCGTAGACGATGTCCCCCATCCGGCTACCGAGCCCGGTAAAGATGATGGTGTCCGAGATGATGTTCACGATCACGATGGTGACGCTGACCGAGCTCGCGAAGGTGGCTGCGCGAACGATGCCCCGCCACCAGGTTTCGAGGCTCTTCTCGGCCCTGAGGAGCAGGGAGATCACAACCAGCACGAGGAACGCCTGGAACACCGCGGTGTAGAGCTCGGTATCCCTCAATACCTGGACGAGGAGCACTCCGAGCGGGACGATCACGGTGATCGCCGCGAAGAAGAGCGTCCGCATGCTGTCCGGCTGAGCGTCGGCGTTAGAAGGCAGGGCGGTGGACGTCAAGAGCCCGGGACCGCTGGAGGCGGGGTCGGGCGATTCCACGCTGGCCAGGCCGCCCTGCTTCGCGAGGCGGATGGAGCGGAGCTTGCTCGACGAGACGACGTAGGAGACGAGCGCCACGTACCAGAGGATGGCCGGTATGATGGTCATCGCCAGGATGTCCCTGTACGCCACTCCGAGGCGGTCCGCCATGATGAATGCCACGGCCCCGAGGATGGGAGGCGTCACGGCTGCCGCCGACGACGCTGCGGCTTCGAGGGCAGCAGCCTCCGGGCCCCTGTAGCCGGACCTCCGCATCATGGGGATGGTGATCGGCCCGGTGATGGCGACGTCTGAAGCGCCGCCTCCCGTGAACGACCCCACCACGCCACTGGTCCCCACCGTAACGAGTCCCGGGCCGGAGGAGAACCTGGCCGCCAGCTTCTGGGCGAGGCGTGTAACGAGCTTCCGGGCGCCGGCCACCTCCAGGAGCATGCCCCAGAACATGATGAGCCAGACGAAGTTGGCGAAGAGCCGGACCAGGCCAGACCAACTGGACTCGAGGACGTACCGGGAGATGACCCGCTCAGCCGGAATCGGCGGACCCTTGAAGTGGCCGGGCACATCGGCGGCGAAGAAGCCGTAGAGGATGGCGACCAGCCCTACGGCGGGGAAGAGCGGGCCGAATGACTTCCACGCAAGGAAGAAGACGGGGATGGCGAGCAGTGCGCCGATGACCATGTCCGGGCGCGTGGCATAGCCGAAGCGGTCCCCCACTTCGAAATCGGCCAGTGGATAGAAGTATGCGAACCAGATGACGACGATGATGATGGACAGCCAGGGAAGAATCTTGGCCGACGTCTTCGAGGAGCGTCTCGTGGTCAACAGCTGGAGCGCGACGATGAGAGCGGCGAAGGCGATGTGCAGTACACCGAAGCGGAAGCCGTTGGGTAGCCACCACCGCTGACCTATCTGCAGCCCCACCATGACCGCGATGGCGACGGCGAGCAGGATGTTGGCGGCGCCCACGCGCGCATACAGCTCTTGCAAGGAAGTCTGCCTTATCGCTGCGAGACGCGTTCTGATGGCCATGGTCCAGAACTCCACACCCACCATAGGAGTACCGGCTATGGGCCCTATCTTAATAAGGGCCCATAGCCGGTGCTTCCGTCAAGTCGCCTTACTGGTTGATCAGGTCCAGGAATACCTGGGGTGGTTCGAACACCTGACCGAACCTTGCCGCACGCTCCCTCTGATATTCGATAGTCGCCTCGAGTCCGTACGGGTAGTTCAAGTCCTCGAACGCCGCGCGAGCGCCGGGGTGGTAGTCCCGCTGCGGGCGGTAGGTCATGCCAAGCGTCTGAACGATGGCGTCCAGGTCGCCGGTGAGGAAGCGGCGGAAGTCCTCGCGGTTCTTGACCGTCTGGTAGACGATCTCGTACGCGACGCGGTCGTCCATCTCCGCACTGACCGCGAAGTACGGGTTCTGGCCGCCGAAGCAGTGGCTCACCTCACCCCTGATCGGGTCTGTGCCCAGGTTCCATGTGTCCTTCAACTCTCCCGCGAACAGGGGGACCGGGAACATGAAGGGCCACTTCCCGGGGAACTGCTCCTGGATCGCCTCGATGGCCGGCTTGACGTCCACGAAGTAAAACGCGCCGTCCTGCTCCTGCAGCAGTTGCAACAACAGAGGCGTGGGCCGGGCGTGACCGGTCATGTGGTAGTAGCTGGCGTCGATCTGGCCGTTCTTGAGCTCGCGGACGGTCACGTCGCTGGTGCCGTGCTCGACGTGGTTGACATCGATGCCCAACGCCGTGGCGGCGTCATGGTGCCGCAAGGACGGGCGGGTTCCGCCCTGGAGCGTCTTGCCGTCCAGGTCGGCGAACGTGACGATGTCGGGGTCGAGCGTGCCGACGCCGGAGCAGCCCAACGGTCCGACCTTCATCAACACCATGGGCGGCCCTTGCACGCCATCAGGGAAGCGCGGGCTTATGGCGGCCTCGGCGAAGTGGTGGTCGTTCTCGAGCGTCCAGGGAATCATCAGACTCCGCTGGTCCGCCTCGATCTGGTTGAAGATCACCCATCCGGCAGAAGGCCCGCCGGTCGTGTCCTCGACCGTCATGCTGACGAAGGATTCCTGCTCTTCCAGGATCCTCCGCATGGGCTCGACAATCTCAGCCATGAAGTTGAGCGAGGCAAGGAGGTTAACGGTCACGGGGTCGTGCTCCTCCATCATCGCGTCGGGAGTAGGCTCCTCCATCGCGTCGGCTGGTGCCGCAGTGGGTGCCTCAGCCGGCACCGGAGTCGGCGTCGCTGTGGGAGGCGGCGGAGGAGTTGGAGTCGGATCAGCTCCGCAGGAGACAAGCACCAACGTCGTCGACAACAGAGCTACACCGAGAAGCCATTTCAGACGTGCCATCACGGGCCTCCTTGGGGGATAGGGTCCCCACCGTTCGATCTGACGGGGCTTTCCCCGCTTATCTGCGCGCTGTCCCTCCTTGCTCCTTGCCCGGAACGCTTGACAGGGGTGGTATTCCGAGCATTAAGCACGCGTATCTTACACAGTGAGGTTTTCGCGTCAAGTGGCTGGATTTCGTACATAAATCAGTCGGATTCGTACGAAGCAGGCAACGAGAACCCGAATGAAGCGGGAAGTGTTCTCCCGCACTTGACAACCCGTGGGGGGGTGCTACCGTATGACCATCCAAGGGGAGTTCGGGCGTAGACCGCTCGCGGGATTGCTTCGTTACGCCCGGCGCAGTATCGCATCTGGTTCTCGTACAAGGAGGCGCGCCATGACAACGGCCGTTCGGTTCTCGGAAGAGGCTACCAGTAAGTACGCCCAGGCGGGCGATATCCGGATCCACTACAACGAGGTTGGAGAAGGCGATGCAGTCATTTTTCTCCATGGCGGCGGCCCGGGCGCCACGTCCTGGAGCAACTTCTTCAAGAATGTGGGGGTTGTCTCCGAGGGGTACCGCTGTCTCCTGGTGGACCAGCCGGGTTTCGGCAAGAGCGACTCCGTCACCATGACGGAGCCCCGCAGCACCGTGAATGCCCGTGCCGTCAGGGACCTGATGGATGCCCTGGGCATAGAGAAGGCGAGCCTTATCGGGAACTCTATGGGCGGCGCCACCGCCATCACGTTCGCGGTCGACTACCCGGACCGTATCGACAAGCTGATCGTCATGGGTTCGGGCGGCGCTACGGCAGCCCCGCTCTTCGTCCCATCGCCCACTGAAGGCATCAAGATCCTGAATGAGGTGTTCGAGAGCCCTTCCGTTGAAGGCTTGAGGCGCCTGATCAACGTGATGCTGTTCGATGGGTCCATGGTGCCAGACGAGGTCCTGGAGCAGCGCTACAAGACGATCATGGACAACCCGGATCACCTGACGGCCCGCCGGAACTCGGTGACGACGATGCGCGACCTCTCGGGGCAACTCCCGGGGATCGAAGCGCCAACGCTCGTCCTGCACGGACGGAACGACCGGGTCGTTCCGTTGGAGAACGGGCTGCGGCTGGTCACCTCCATCCCCAACTCGCGCCTCGTCGTGCTCAACCAGTGCGGGCATTGGGCCCAGTACGAGCACTCGGACGTGTTCAACCGGCTGGTCATGGACTTCCTGGCCAACTCCTGAGGAGCAACTCATGGCAGAGATCCTTGGACTCACCATCTCGGATTTCCCGTTCCTGCGGATGAAGCCCCACCATATGCCCGGCGTCGTGGCGGGCAACATCGGTCGCGGGTGGGTCGACAAGCCTCATCTCAAGGACCCGAACAACTGGCCTGAAGAGATGCGGACGCTCTGGGCCGACGACCAGGGCGCGGCAGCAGGGAAGGCCGCCCAGGAGAGGCAGATAGAGCAGTTCCGCAAGGTCCGGGCCGCGCTTGACGACTTCCAGCCTGACTTCATCGTGATCTTCTACAGAGAACTGGGCGAGACGTTCCGCACGTTCGCCCGGCCCACGTACTGGGTCGGGGCCCACGAACAGGTCACGGCAAAGCTCTTCCAGGTGTTCGGGAACCGGGAGAACTACTTCGAGGAGGACCCTGACAGGGAGGACGTCCTCCAGGGCCACCGGGAAGGCGCCATGCACCTCATACGCGGGCTGCAGGACGCGGGGTTCAACCCGATGTACTCGCTCGAGTCCATGCACGCGAACGGGTTGGGGCACAATGCCCTTGCGACCACCGTCCACGTGGACTGGGACAAGCGCGAGTTCAACACGCCCATCGTCCCGATACCCGTGGACCCGTTCGGGTTCACACGCGTCCGGAACAACGAGGGCCTGACGGAGTGGGACAAGAGCCTTCCCAGGCCGCTGACCCCCCGCGAGGCGTTCGACCTGGGCGCCGCCATCGCCCGGATCTACAAGGCCAGCCCGTGGCGCGTCGCGCTCGTCGCTGGTGTGGACTGGTCGCACGCCAACGACTCAGGACTGGAGTTCGAAAGGCTGCACCCGGACGTAGCTGCGGACGAGGCACGGTTCGCACAGTGGAAAGAGAACCAATTCACGGAGTGGGGCGACAACTGGACGTTCGAGGAGATGGAAGAGCACGCTCAGTGGGAGCTGCTCGTCACGATCATCCTCGCGGGGGCGATGGCCGAGATCGGCGCGAAGATCGTACATACGGACTTCCAGGCCGGCTGGCTCTTCAACGACGACTTCGTCACCACGATCTTCGAGGTCAAGTAGCAGTCCGGGCGCGCTGGAATACAGCGGAGGAGAATCACACGTATGGGTCGACTCGAGGGGAAAGTTGCGCTGATCGTCGGAGCAAGTCCCAACAACGGAGGCACGACCGCTCACTTCATGGCGCGTGAGGGGGCGAAGATCGTCGCGAACGACCTGGTGCCTGAGTCCGGAGAGGAGACGGCTGAGTTCATCCGGTCCCGCGGCTATGACGCCATCGCCTTGTCGGGGGACGCGTCCGACCCTGAACAGGTGCAGGCGGTCGTCAACCAGACGGTCGAACACTTCGGGAAGATCGACATCCTGGTCAACATGGCCGGCCGCCAGTACCGGTGGGCCGTCTGGGACGTCAACATCCACGACTGGGAGCGCCAGCTGAAGGGCTACCTCACCGGGGGCATGTTGACCACCAAGTACGTCTCCCGCGTCATGATGGAGAAGGGGATCCGCGGATCGCTCATCCACATCGTCTCAGACGCCGGACACCAGGGAGAGGCCGGCAACTCCGGCTACTCCGCGGCGAAGGGAGGGCTGCTCAACTTCTGCCGGGCGGCGGCGATGGACCTCGCGCACCTTGGCATCCGCGTCAACACGATCAGCCCCACTTACGTCGAGCACAACATGTGGCGGTTCGGAGGCGTTGCGTCGCTGCGCACGAGGCATCGTGTGACCGCGGACGACTTCCTCAAGGGCATACCGCTGGGGCGATTCTGCCGCGCAAGCGACATCGCGAACGCCGCGATCTTCCTGGGGTCGGAGGAGTCTTCGTTCATGACTGGCTGCGACATACCGCTGGACGGCGGGGCACGCGCCAAGTACTGGCCGTGGGTCCCCGGCCAGTTCTCGGGCATCGACGCGCAGGAATACTACGAGAACACCGTTCAGACCAAGTACGGCGTTCCCATCGACGAGCTGTAGGAGAGTAAGCTGCGCCGACCTGTTCGAACGAGCAGGCTCAGGCGGACGTGCCCGCAGCCACGGGTTCCGCTTCTGGCGCGCTCTCCGGCGCCGCCACCGGCTCTTCCGGTCGTCCCTCGCCCCGGGCAAGCGTATTGGCTTGGCGTCGCCATTCGAAGTGGAACGAGTCCTGCATCGACAAGGGCGTCAAGTAGTTCATACCCTGCCGCTTCACGAAGTTCGTGGTCTGCCTGACCATCCGCACGTCCTGGTTATTGAACAGCGTTACCTTGAACGGCTTCCCGTAGACCATGTACTTGAACCCTTCCCAGAGCTTCTTCAGGGGGTTTGTGGCGTGGAAGGTGGAGACCTGAAAGTAGACGTAGTGGTCCTCGTCGACAGGCGTATACCACTCGTAGTAGAACCAGCCGGCCGTCGGGAAGTGCATCACGCGCGTGATCCCCGGCAACCGGATGGCCGCTCCGAAGTAGTTGAGCCCGAACATGGGGCTCGCGCGCCGGCCCGGGCGACGCCACAGGCGCGCCTTCGGCCATCGTCCGAGACCGGGGTACTCGTCGAAGTTCGATGCTCCCTTGGAACCCTGGAATATCCACTTGCCGTCGTCGTCCTCGGGCTTGCCGTTGTAGGCGAACGGCTCGACCGGGTGGGCGGGCATCTGGCTGAAGAACAAGCCTACGGTGTCGCGATGGAGCATCGAGGCGTGCCCGCCACCGACGTTCTCCGCGTGCCAGCGCCAGTTGCCGTACTTGATCCCCGCGCGGACCTTGACGACCGCGTCGTCGCGCAGCATCAACTCCGGGACGTCCTCTTCGAGCGGGGCTGGAGCGCCCCTTCCCGCCCAGACCCACACGATGCCCTTGCGTTCCTCCACCGGGTAGGTGCGCACTCTGGCCTTGCCGACGACCGCGCTGTTCGGCCCCTCCGTCAGGTTGGCGACGCACGTGCCATTGGTGACATCGAAGGTCCACCCGTGGTAGCGGCACGTGAGAGTGTTCGTTCCGGGGAACTCGTACTTGCCCAGGGAGAGTTGCGTTCCCCGGTGCGCGCACTGGTCCGCAATCGCGTAAGCCTTGCCGTTCCTTCGGAGCAGCGCGACTGGCTCGCCCAGGAACTGGATGCCCCTGGGCTTCGTGCCAATCTCATTCGAGGTGCATACGGGGTACCAGTAGTTCCGAAAGCCGAGGACAGCCGCCTCGTACGGAGACTGGGCCTTCGCGTGCTCCACACCATTCGAACGTGTACTCGTCGCCATGACAACCTTCTCCTTGCGACTCGCCGCCGCGCATCCCAGCGGCGTCAACTGAACACCATCCTGTCCAGAGCGGACATTTCGGATTATGGCGGAAGGACGAGCGGGAATCAACGGAAACCGCGGCCCCCGGGGAACGCTCAGCATCCCCGGAACTTCGTTCCGAGCGCCGCCTCCGGCGGGAAGACGCCCTATTCAGACCCGCCAGCTGGAACGTATTCAGTGCGCTGTTCTGTCGACTCCTTCTCGTCTTCGGTCTCGGTGACGGCATCCTGCAGCCACGGAATGCTGGGCACCATGCCTACTAATGGGGAATCCTCGGGCCTGTAGCCTTCCTCGTAGGCGTAACCCTCGCCGCGCGCAAACTCTGAGGCGAACTGGCGCCACGTCCGGTGGAAGTCGTCGTTGCGGCTGAGCTTGGTGTGCGGGTACGAGGTGATCCCGTGCCGCTTGGTGTAGTTGGTCGTCTGGCGAGTGAACGTGAGGTCCTGATTGTTGAACTGGATCAGCCCCGTCGGCTTGCCCCACATGTAGTACCAGGCGTTCTTCCACAGTCTCTGGAGCGGGTTGGAGCCCCACAGGCACGCGACCTGTGCGTAGAGGTAGTGGTCCTCATCAACGGGCACGTACCACTCATAGTAGATGTTGCTGGCGCTTGGGAAGTTCGGGACCCGGAAGACGCCGGGAAGCATCATCATCATCTTGCTGACGCCGTGGACCTCGGAACCGAGACTCTTGCGGAACCGGCGCAGCCATGGCCACAGCAGTATCTGCCGCCACTTCGGCTGGGGGCTCCAGACCCCCAGACCCGGGTACTCCGTGTACATGGACGGTGTCGGAGGCTTCGGCTCGCCCGGCAGGGACTGGCCCCGGGGGATGAAGCCGTTGTCGACGCCGACGCCGTCGACGTCATGCGTGACGTGGGGTTGCGACGGGAGGCTCATGGGCCTCGGCCTGGTGAACCAGACCCGGAACGAACTCTTGTGGATCATCTGGGCGTGGCCTCCGGCGGTATTCTCGCTGTGCCACCGCCAGTTTCCGTACTGCACCTTGGGCCGGAACTTGACGATCGCGTCTTCCCGCTGCATGAGGTTCGGGATGTCTTCCTCAATCGGAACGGGCTGCCCCTTGCCCATCCATATCCAGATGATGCCCTTGCGCTCCTCCACGGGGTAGGAGCGGATCCTGAGCTTGCCGGGCACTTCGCTCCTGGGGCCCTCAGGAAGGACCGCCACGCACACGCCGGTGTTCAGGTCGTACGTCCAGCCGTGGTAGGGGCAGGTGATGGTGTCTGAACCCTTGATGAGGCATCCCTCACCGACCGACAGGAGCGTGCCCCTGTGCGCACACTCGTCTGAAAGCGCCCTCACGGTCCCCTTGGGCGTTCGCATCATGACGATCCTTTCCGCCATGACGGTGACGCCGACGGGCTTCCTGCCGACGGACCTGGAGGAGAAGATGGGATACCAGTAGTTCTTGAATCCCAGTACGGCCTCTTCGTAGACCCTGGAGTCGTACCTGGGGCGCGAGCCTTCGCTACGTTCTCGTCTTCCTGCGCCTTGCTGCACCAGGGTTGCCATCGCAAATCACCTCCGCTCCCTTCCGATGGTCCAAGCGCTGACGCTTGCCGCTCGTCTCGCTGTATGTTTCTCGTAACGGAACCGTAGCACTGCTGTCGGAAACAGTCAATCCTGACTAATTGTCCGATGTGAACCCTTGATAGGCGACCCTGTGCGTAATGGCGCGCCAGTGCTATACTCCGCCCGTCGATCGGTCAGTCGGCGTACGCGGAAGATCATCCGGCGGGAAGGAGGTCCGTAATGCCTATAGGACTGGGTCTGGCATCGTCACATGCACCTTCTCTGGTTGCACCCGTGGAGGTGTGGCCGTCCATCTATCAGCGGCTGACGCGCACCGTTCCACAGCCGCCGGAGGCTTCCGAGGAGACGCCCGAAGTCATCACCGATTACGTGGAGCGGATCGATCGCTCGTTCGACGCGCTGAAACGGGAGATCGAAGCGTACGGGACCGAGTTGCTCATCATCATCGGCGGCGACCAGTCCGAGATGTTCGACCGCAGCAACGTTCCGAACCTCATGATCTACACCGGCGAGGTGGCCTGGGGCCACAACAATAACGGGCTCGCAGGCGAGCCACCCTCCGAAGCCGATATCGTCCGGTTGAAGGTCGACGTCGAAACGTCCGAATGGCTCCTCGACCGTCTCGTGCGGGAAGAGGGGTTCGACATCGCCGTCAGCGCCGAGCAGGATGCGCTGGGCCGCCCCGAGCGTGGACTGCCCCATGCATTCTCGCGGCCCATGCCGCTCCTGGTGCCCAAGTTCGACATCCCCGTCGTCGTCTTCTACGAGAATACCTATGATCCGCCGTCGCTCTCGGCCTCACGCTGCTACGAGTTGGGCCGCGCGCTGGCCCGCATATTCGAGCGTGACCCCCGGAAGATAGCGATCTATGGCTCCGGTGGCCTGTCCCATGACCCCGGCGGCCCGCGATCCGGCTGGGTGGACGCCCCGCTGGACCGCTGGTTCCTCGGCCAGATCGAGGCCGGGCGCGGAGAGGACACGACCGCTCTCTACCGGTTCGATTCGATGACGATGCGAGGCGGTACGGGCGAGATCCGGGCGTGGATAACGGTGGCGGGCGCGATGGAACAGATGGGAAGCAGCGGCGCGACCGTAGTGGACTACATCCCCGCCAACCATGCGGTAACCGGGCTCGGCTGGGCGTACTGGCCTCCTGTCCCGGCCCCTACGGCGGTCGGCACCTAGGCCGACAGACCTCAATCCCCTTTCGTATCTTGAAGGCCTGCGCTGCTAGAGTGTCAGTTCCAGGATGTAGAGTCCGCCCTTCAGCCGGTCCACGACGTACATGATGCCGTTCTCGTCCACGTAGACGTCGTTGATGCCGTTGGACGCCGCGCCTTCGGGCACGGGCGGCACGAAGTAGGCCACCTCCTCCGGCCGGAACGGGTCGCTCGTGTCGAACACCCTCACGCCCGCGTTGAAGAACGTGCCGTAGACCAGCGTCTCGGAGAAGAAGCAGGTGGGTCCAGGCTGGTTCTCGAAGACGTTGTGCGCGCCGAACCGGCCACCGCGGTTGAAGAAGTCCTCGGTGTCCGGCATGGGGAAGGTGCTGATGATGACGGGGTTGCTCTCCTCCCGGATATCCATCATCCAGATGAGCTTGGGGTGGTCCTCGCCGTTCTCCTTCACGGCCTCGTGGGTCACCACCATCAGGTCGCGGCTGAAGAACGGAAGCGCCGTGTGGCAGAACCCCGGGAAGGGCGGCGCGACGTTGATGCTGCCGACCACCGAGGGGTTCGCCTTGTCGGCGATGTCCAGGATGAACACCCCGGAGTCCAGGTAGCAGCAGTAGGCGCGGTCAGGACGCTGGGGGTAGACGTTGGCGTTGTGCAGCCGGTGGCCGGAGTCGATCAGGGGATGGCGCCGCATGGGCGGCGCGTCGTCTCCTTCCCGGGTGCCGGGGACCCACCAGCGCCCGGCCTCCACCGGGTGCTCCGGGTCGCGCACGTCTACGATCATGTAGAACTGGTCGTCCTTCTGGTCCCGAGGTTGGAAGTCTGGTGCGCCGGTGGATAGGTGGGCGTACTCGCCGTCGACCCACCAGAGGCAGTGGCAGCCACGGGAGTAGGGGCCCCCCAGGTCGAGAAAGCCGATGCGCCGGGGCTCCTCCGCGTTGCTGATGTCGTAGACGCCCATGCCCGTCCCTGGCTGGCCCGGCTGCTGGGACTGGTAGGCGACCAGCATCACGTCGTCCACGATGGCCAGCGAGTTGGAGCGCAGGTGGGAGTAGGGCAACTCCGTCTGCATGACCAACCGGGGGTTGGCGACGTCCGTGACGTCGACGCTGGTGATGTCCTTGGGCGCGCTCTCGTGCGCGAGGTAGAGGATGCGACGGCCGTCGGCGTTCACGTGGAGGTGGACCCCCTCGCCGATGTTGCCGAAGCCGTTGAGGTCGTGGTGGGAGATGAGCCGCATGTTGCGGACCTCCTGCGTCTGCGTCGCCATAGCGCCTCCTTCAGAGCGGCCTCACCCGCGTCCGTGGGCTGCAAGTTAACAGCAAAGCCCGGTGGCCGCTACTCTTGGATACGCGCGCGGGCATCGTGATCCCGAGTGGAGCGCAGCGGGATCGAGGAATCTCTCGATAGTTCGCCGCGCTCATCCAGGCATCCCTGAGGGGTGCTTCGGCTCCGCCCAGCACGACAGAGGGTGCGCCTCTACGTGCGTCATCCGCCGCTGGCGCTGGCCGGGGCGCGTGCTATAGTGGCAGGCATCCTCCTTCCGTGAGGTGCAGTCTCTTGTACATCGGCTCCTGCCGCCTCACCTTCCGGTTGCACGGCAACGACTCACTCAAGGGCAAGCGACAGGTCTCGCGCTCGCTCATAGAACGCTTCCGGCAGCGGTTCAACCTCGCCGCTGCGGAGGTGGGCGCGATGGATGAGCACCAGCGCCTCATCATCGGCATCGCCTGCGTCAGCAACGCGTACTCCCACGCTGAGGAGATGCTCGACAGGGCCGTCGCGTTTGCGGGCAACCATCATCTGGACGCCGAGCTCGTTGACGTCGAGCGAGGCGTCGTCGCCGAGGACTGAGCGTTGGACTCCGCGAGGTTCGTCGAGCACCTGCGGACCGGCAGCCTCGCCGGCGAGATCGAGCACGTGCAGGAGATGGCGGAGCGCGAGGCGGCACACGGCGAACTCGCGCATGCGCTCGACCCCCGCCTCGAAACCGCGCTTCGCGAGCGCGGCCTGCTGCCGCTGTACACGCACCAGGCGCGGGCCATAGACGTGGCGCTGAGCGGGCGGGACGTGGCGCTGGCCACCCCCACGGCGAGCGGCAAGAGCCTCTGCTACCACGTACCGGTCGCGCAGGCGATGCTGGCGGACCCGTCGGCGCGAGCGCTCTACCTCTTTCCCACCAAGGCGCTCACGCAGGACCAACTGCGCGGCCTGCGCGGCCTCCTGCCGCCGAAGCTGGCCAACCGCGTCGCGATCTTCGACGGCGATACGCCGTCCGGCGAGCGGGGCGCGGTGCGCCGCTCGGCGCAGGCCGTCTTCACAAACCCGGACATGTTGCACGTCGGCATGTTGCCTCACCACCGCGCGTGGGCGCAGCTCTGGCGGTCCCTGCGCTACGTCGTGATCGACGAGATGCACGTCTACCGGGGCGTGTTCGGCTCGCACGTCGCCAACGTGCTGCGGCGTCTGCGCAGGCTGTGCGCGCACTACGGCAGCGACCCCGTCTTCATCCTCTGCTCGGCGACCATCGCCAACCCCGGCGAACTGGCGGAGCGTCTCACCGGCAAGCCGGTGGAGGCGATCGAGGAGGACGGCGCGCCGCACGGCGGAAAGCACTTCGTCTTCTGGAACCCGCCGGTCGACCCGGAGGGCGTGCGGATACGCGCTGGCAGCACGTCGTCGGCGCTGCTGGAGATGCTCGTGAAGCGGGATGCGCGGACGCTCGTGTTCGTCCGTACGCGGCGGCAGGCTGAGGTAGTTTGCCTGGACGTTCGGAGGCGCCTCGCGCTGAACGATACCGAACTCGCGGAGCGCGTGCGCCCGTACCGCGGTTCGTACCTGCCGGAGGAGCGGCGCGCGGTGGAGCAGGGGATGCTGAACGGCGACCTGATGGGCGTCGTCGCGACGAACGCGCTGGAGCTCGGCATCGACATCGGCGGGCTGGATACGACTGTCCTGACCGGCTACCCGGGGAGCGTCGCGAGCACGTGGCAGCAGGCGGGGCGCAGCGGACGCACACACGAGGGCGCGCTGAGCATCCTCGTGGCCCGCGACGACCCGCTCGACCAGTACCTCATGCGCCACCCGGACTTCGTCTTCGGACGCTCCCACGAGCACGCGCGCATACGTCCGGACAACCCGTACGTGCTGGGCCCGCACCTGAAAGCCGCCGCCTACGAACTGCCATTGGCGCCGGAGGAGGGCAGCCTCTTCGGCAACGGCTTCGAGTTGCAGGTGGCTGCGCTCGTCGACGAGAGCGCGCTGCAGGAGCGCAACGGGCGCTGGTTCATCTCGCCGTCGGTCGAGTACCCCGCGGGCGAGGTCAACATACGCTCCGCGTCGCACGTGGACTACGCGGTCGTCGAGGCGCGGTCGGGCCGCGTGATGGAGCACGTCGACGAGTACTCGGCGTTCAGCCAACTGCACCCCGGCGCTGTCTACCTGCACCTCGGCGAGTCGTACGTTGTCGAGGACCTGGACCTCGAAGCGCACGTCGCGTGGCTATCGCGCAGCGAGCCCGCGTACTACACCGACGTCCACGAGCTGACCGACATCCGCATCGCAGAGACGCGCGCGACGAAGACGCTGAACGGTGCGACCGTCTGCTTCGGCGACGTGGACGTCTCGCGTCACGTGATCGGCTACCGCAAGCGTCCGTTGTACGACGGCGCGCAGCGGCGCGGCGACAGCCTGGGCGAGACCGCGTTGCAGCTGCCCGCGCGGGCGTTCTCGACCGCCGCCGTCTGGTTCGACCTGCCACCGGAGGTACACGACCGCGCTCGCAAGGAGCGCGTCGACCTGCCGGGCGGCCTGCACGCGATGGAGCACGCCGCGATAGGCGTGCTGCCGCTGTTCGCGCTCTGCGACCGGAACGACATCGGGGGCGTCTCCACGGCGCTCCACCCGGACACCGGCGAGCCGCAGGTGTTCATCTACGACGGCCATCCGGGCGGCGTCGGCATCGCTGAGCATGCCTACGCGGTGATCGAGGAGCTGCTGGAGGCGACGCTCGGCGCGGTCGCCGAGTGCTCCTGCGCGGACGGCTGCCCGTCGTGCATACAGTCGCCCAAGTGCGGGAACAACAACTACCCGCTGGACAAGCGCGTCGCGGCGGATCTGCTGAGGGGATTGTTGGGGAGGGGATTCTCTCGACTGCATCAACCCAACACTAGTTAGGCAGAAGTGAGTACCGATTGGATACGAGCAACCGCATCACCAAGAGACTCGTGCTCCCAGATACGCACCACCTTCCAGCCAGCACGCTCCAGAGATTCCGTGTCTGATTGATCACGCTCTACGTTCCTGCGGAGTTTTGGCCCCCAGTAAGACGCATTGGCCTGTGGGCGCTGGCCATGCTTGGGGCAAGCGTGCCAAAAGCAGCCGTCCACAAAGATAGCGACACGACGCTGGGGGAAGACAATGTCAGGACGAACATGGCGTCCGGCTGCCTCCACACGCAAGTCGACGCGGAATCTCCAACCCCGTTCATGCAAGGCAGATCGCAGACGCCGTTCGGGTCCAGTGTCTCGGCGCCGGGTCGCACGCATGGTGGCCTGGGCCATTGGGCTTGAGGGCATGGGGTAGCTCTGCCCTGCCGGTGTGTTCTCAGTGTACGAACTCATGATACGCTCCCGCACTGAATTCGCGATGGCGAAGGCAAGCAGCGGAGGCACTGCATTGCCAATCTGTTCAAGCTGGCTTCGTTGGGACCCCGTGAACTTAAACCAGTCTGGGAACGATTGCAGGCGGGCGGCTTCCTGAACAGTGAGTGTCCTTCGGCGACCATCGCGCAAGCGCAACCGCACCATGTCCCCAGTGGCACCACTGAGATTTCGCACCGTAAGCGTGCGAGCTGGGCGGTCGGGGTGCAAATCACGAGGAATACGACATCCAGATGCTTGCTCGTAACGCTGGATATAGGCACTCATGCCGTCGGAGACCAGTTGCGCATTCTTGGACTCACGCCAGTATGTGCCAGGAATGGCCTGGCGGACACTCACCGTCTTCGGCCACGGGGCAGGGGGGTTGAGTGGATGATCACTTTGTATCGCTGAGATGAAGACTCGTCGGCGGTTTTGGGGTACGCCGTAGTCAGCGGCGTTCAGCACATGCTCCGCCACGGCGTAGCCTAGGGCAGTAAGTTGTGACTCCAAGTCGTCAAGATGCTGCCGCTTGTGCGGCCTTGCCAAGTCTGGAACATTCTCAATTACTACTGCCGTAGGCTGTAGCTTCCGTACAGCCTCCATCGTGAATGTAAGCCCTTCTCGCTTATCCTGTTCACCTAAGCGTTTGCCTGCGCGACTCCAAGGTTGGCACGGGGGGCCAGCTATAACGATATCCGCTTGCGGCAAATCAACCGATTCGTTGATGTCAGTGCACTCGGCACTGCCTAGGTTTCGGGAGTAGGTCATCACAGCATCGGCACCGTGGTCGATGCCTGTCACATCAAAGCCGTTTGCCCAGAAGCCAAGCGACAGTCCTCCAGCACCACAGAAAAGATCCAGGGCCTTCAACTCCAACGAGGTTTCGCGTTGGAGCCGGGAGTTCAGCCCTTGCACCCAACTGCGGTGCAGTTTCGATGGAGGGGTCACTTAGGCAACCTCGCACCCACTTGGCTACCCCAATCGTTGATGCGCTTCACTAAGTCCTCTGGAAGAATCTCATCTCGTAGAACCTCCCACAGGCGAAGACGATCAAAGGGAATGCTTGAGAAGGGCAAGCCTTGCAGAGTATTGGGCGGTGTGAGAGATAGAGTTTCAGGGAAAGCCACGGCTGTGAGTGGCCGAGCAAGGAAGCGAATCAACCGCGCGTCAGGAGGCCGCCTGTCCGTCCATCTGTTGGGAGGTGGCTCATCATGTACCCAACGTCCTTCAGAGATAGTAGCTTGGCCAATGAGTACAAGCTGACCGGGTCGTTGGTCGCGGAACGGCTTCCACGACAAGGCGTCGGCCTTGAAGTCGCCCCGATCTCCACTATTGACCACCCCTGCTTCCTCAAACATACGGTTACTCAGTTCTCCAACCGCTTCACCTAGAGGTTGTGGGAGCCCGTCTCCTCGACCTCCCCCTGCTACACCAAAGCGCACTCGGTGCTCGCGTTTGGAGCCCATGTACGCGCCGATGGCGTGCTTGGCCAACTCCTCGAAAAGGAGACCCGACTCTTTCCCGTCGTCCTGAAGCTCATTAGGGTACAGTTGCCGTGCCCTCAGTAGAACAAGGAACTTGTAGATGTCGAGTGGTGCGACCCCATTGCGAGGCGTAGCCACATCTCTCAGGATTTCGAGGGCGTAATGGTCTTCTAGCCATTCTGATCGCTGTCGGAGCTCAGTGAATGCGGACTCGGCGTTGCGCTCCGCCGACTCCCAGTACCCCGATGACCTTCGCTCGCTGTCGTCGGAGTCATCCGGTGGGATATCTGCTAGTTCATCAGTCACGTCTGCTATAGAGAGGCTCGCTTCCTCTTCCATCAGCAGATTGAGCTCGACCCAATCGGCTAACCGAACTGCATCATGAAAGGGCTGGTCCCCGGGTCGTGGTGGCGCGAACATCAGGGGCCGTTGACTCCGTAACGGGATGCCATCTCTATCACTAGGTCGTAGATTCGGGTGACTCTGGTTCTTATCTCTTGGTCTTCTGCGTACTCCTTCGCTTGGCCGTTGACTTCGGCTAGCCGAGGATAGAGGTCTGACAGGAGCCCAAGCAGTTCGTCTCGGCCTCCTCCACTAACACGCCAAGCTCGTTCAAGGTCTCTATCGCGCAAGAGATTAGCCCGTGCGCTGGGATTGGCCAATACTTGACCTAATCTCCGTAGATCACGCGACTCTCGGATGACTGCCCTAATGTCACTAGGCGAGTCTCCGTAGAGCAATTCTATGAGGATGCGAAGATTCTCAATGCGGTCAGAAGGAACCGGAGACTCGGGTGACGCCTCGATATCTGCCTGTCGCCCCAACCCGATGTAATCACGGACGCCTGGAGGGTCAAGAGCGTTGTAGAACAGCCCGAATGCCGCCTCGACATCGTTCATCGGGATACCGGACTCCGCTGCCTGCGTATAGATGGCGTGAGCCTCTGCAAAGCGACGAACAGTACGTGCGTTGGAACCGATTCGTCTGGCCACTTGGTCGACTGATTCGCCTGCACTGAGCAATTTGGCGATGAATCGAGCCTTGGCTTCGGGGCGCCAAGGCTTGGGTCCAGTGATGTGCCGGAAGCCGAGGTAGTCGTCAAGTGCTGCCCGGTCTGGATATACGATGACCGGGATCTGGTTGAAGTCCACGGATGTCTTGCTGACTAGATCCAACCACTCGGGACTTGTGATACCCGCTGCCCTACGACTGCCGGGGTCTGCTAGGAGCTTGAGCGTCGCGAGTCGGCGGTTCCCTTCAATGACGACGTAAGATTCTGGGTTCTCCGAATGCTCGATGACCAATAGGGCCTCGGCATGACGCGGCGTGAAGCCCTTGTCTGCGATTGAGCGCGCAAGTTCGATAAGATTGTACCGACGAGAGAACTCTCGAAGAAGTTGACCTTCATCCTCCGCAGCCCAATCCGTGTCACCAGGAAGTCGTGGGTTGTCTGAATCGAGATGAAGGGAGTCGAGGGGGACTTCTCGGTAGCCTTCTTCAGGCATCGTCCACCTCCTTGCGCAGTAGCATGGCTGATGACTGCCTTTACCATAGCAGGAGCAGTCACTGATCGTCGCGCCAGTAACGATTGGGACTGATTCCAATGAGGCTTAAGTCTGCTGCGGTTGCTCTTCAGCCACGTGCTGCGCGAGAGTCATCCGATGGGCCGCGCCCTGCGCTACGCTTGGGACCTGTTCGCCGGAGCAGGTGCCTGCCCTCTAGTCGGAACTGATCATGACCGATTCCGGGACCATCATCTCCGATGCGTCCCACGGTATCTGCCACTCCTTCAGCGGCCTGCCCTCCGCAAGCGCCTTCAGCTCCCGCACCCATATCTGGCGGCTGAGGATGTTCTGCCTGTCGATCCTTCCCAGGTGCTCGGCGTTGCGGTCCGCGATGCGGCCCTGGCCGACGATCGTCACGTAGTCTTCGATCCGGAACGTCTGGTAGGTCGTCAGGGACGTGGGCATGTCCTCTATCGTCATCCTGCCCGCCAGGATCTCCTCCGCCATCTCCTCCAGATGCTCGAAACCCTGCGCCAACTCTTCCCGGCGGCGCTCCATGTACCGCTCCGCCGCCTCCCCCGTGACGTGCACGAAGTCGACCGTGAAGCAGACCATCTTCTCGTCGTTGACCGGCATGTAGTACAGGTTGCGGTCCCGTCTGGCGGCGCCGTCGTATCCCGGCCCGGCGGAATTCCTGGCCTGTGGCTGTACCTGGCCCCTCGGGCCTTCGTTCCGGTGGTACAGGATGACGGGCCAGAACCGATGGTTGTAGTAGCGCCCCCGGTCGACGGCGACCCGGAACCCGTAGTCCGTTTCCTCGGCGGCGAGTATCTTCACAGGCCGCGGCGTCCCGCCAGCCCGGAGGGTCGACACCCGGTGCGTGAACGGGGGGTGAGCCGGGTCGTTGTCCATCCGGTTGTAGTAGTTGCAGGGCCATATCTCAGGGAGACCCACGCTGAGGACGCCCTGGTCACCCTCGAAGGCAGGCATCCGCGGAAACTCGGGGGGCTCCCCCTCGCCCAGGTACGCGTATACCAGCCCGATGTAGTCACGGACCGGATAGCTCTCGATACTCACCTTGGCGGCGAATGACTCCGACTCGCCGGGCTGCTCGATGCACTGTCCGGAGGGGCCGTACTTCCAGCCGTGATAGCGGCAGCGGATGGCGTCGCCCTCGACCCAGCCGGTCGAAAGCTGGGTGCCGCGGTGAGCGCACCGCCACGCCACCAGGTGGGGTTCTCCATCCTCCCCACGGTACAGGGTGAGCTTCTCGTTCAGGATCTCGATGGGGACTGCACGTCCGGGGGCGACGTCCTGAGAGCGGTAGACGGGAAGCCAGAACCTCCGAAGGTATCGGCCTGCCAGCGTGTCCGGGCCGGTGTGGACGTAGTCCGTGTAGTCCAACTCAGTGGTCATGATCGCCACCTCCCGCTCCATGGGTCGCATCCGCCTGGTGACAGCCTCGGCCATCATAGTACCAAGCCTGCCAAGGTCGATAGCGCGAAACAACGATGAGGGCTTGCAGGAGCATCGGCGCCCGGCGACACTGGCCACGACGGTGGGAACGCCCCTTCCTCGACCACAGGGCATGGGTCGAGAAGAGAGCGTTGGGAGGAGGTTGAACGAACA
The DNA here is from genome assembly GCA_034422795.1 of Dehalococcoidia bacterium. GTDB lineage: Bacteria > Chloroflexota > Dehalococcoidia > Lucifugimonadales > Australimonadaceae > Bin16. The sequence continues at coordinate 76,354 of DAOUJK010000007.1, forward strand.
GTAGGCAGATAACCGGGCCTACTCGATGCAGGAAGGGGGTGGCACGATGGCAACGATCGCCGGGTTCGTCGGACTGGGGCGGATGGGAAAGGCCATGGCGAGGAACGCGCTCCGGGGCGGCTTCGAGACGGTCGTCTTTGACCTCCGCTCCGAGCCGGTGGACGAGCTCGCGGCTCTGGGGGCCGCCGCTGCGGGAAGCCCGAAAGACGTCGCGGCTGCGGCCGATATCACCGGTATCGTGGTCAAGGGCGACGAGGCGGTCGTCGAGGTCATAACGGGTCCGGACGGGGTACTTCAGGCAGCCCGACCGGGCAGCGTCATCGCCATACACACGACGGTGCACCCGGGAACGGTACTGCGGATGGCGGAGGTCGCAAAGGACCACGGCATCGAGGTTATAGATGCTCCGATCAGCGGGGGGCAACGGGGAGCGGAGTCCGCCTCGCTGTGCTACATGGTAGGGAGTGACGAAGCCTTGCTCGAGCGGTGCCGTCCGCTCTTTGCCACCTCGGGGACCGAGGTCCGCCACCTGGGCGGGCTCGGGAAGGGGTCGGCGATGAAGGCGGTCCACCAGACCATTGCATGCCTGCACATCCTTGCGGCGAAGGAAGGGATGGAGTTGGCCGAGGCGTCCGGTCTGGACCTGGAACAGGTCCAGGAGGTGCTTCGGATCACCGACGCCTCCAGCAGCGCGACGGAGAACTGGGTGGGACGCTTTCGCCTCGCGGATGGGGGTGGAAGCGGTGGAGGCATGTCGCGGCAACAGTTCGCGGGCATGCTGCTGACGCTGACCCCCGCGATCGAGCTTGCGCGGGAGTTGGGCCTCGGCCTGCCGGCGACAGCGTTGCTGCAGCAGCTCTTCCCACCTGCCCCCGGCGGCGAACTGGACCGCTAGAGACCGTACTGCTCGCATTTCGTCGTGTTTTGCGCTATTCCCACTGGTTCACGTTGACGTTGACCGTGGCTGGTGGTACTTTCGGCGCGCATGGCGCCTCGTCACGACCAGGCCTGCAGGCGTGGGCCTGCGAGGACGCGAACAGGCAGGAGGGCATCATGACCACCGAACGGCCTCCCACAGAAGCCGACAAGATCAAGGTTGCGTATGACTCGTGGATGGAGTCCGAGGGTGTCCCTATCCATACAGCGAGGGCTGCCGTCGCCGACGTGGCGGAGCTACCCCGCGAACCGTGGCCCCGGATGGGGGGCAAGGGCACCTTCGTCCAGCTCAACGGCATCCGCCAGGCCGATCGTGGATGCTATCTGGTCGAGATTCCGGGCGCCGGGGCGCTCAACCCTGAGAAGCACCTGTACGACGAAGTGATCTACATCATGGAAGGCCGGGGACTGACCGAGATCTGGCAAGAGGGCGGACAGAGGAGCATCTTCGAGTGGGGCCCGGGTTCCATCTTCCCCATCCCCGTCAACGTATGGCACCGCCTCGTCAATGGCGCCCAGGAGCCCGTCCTGATCCTCGCGTTCACGCGCGCGCCGCGGCTGTTCAAGCTGTTCAACAACGCTGATTTCATCTTCAACTGTGACTACAGGTTCCTGGAGCGGTACGGCGGAGAGAGCGACTACTTCAATGCCTCGGAAACCCGGACTCCAGGGAGCCGCAACCAATCGGTCACCTGGTTCACCAACTTCATCCCCGACGTGACCAGCGCAGCCATCGACCCCATGGAGATGAAGGTAGCCGGCGGGGACCTGACGTCCTTCAGCATGGGCTACGGCTTCCCGCACGGCCACATCTCAGGCTGGCCCGTTGGCCGGTACCACAAGGCCCACTACCACGGCCCGGGAGCCATCATCGTTGGCCTCAGTGGAAAGGGATTCGTCGTGCTGTGGCCCAAGGAGTTGGGCCTCCATCCGTTCCAGGACGGCTACGGGGACGAGGTGGTGATGGTGGACTGGGGGCCCCGCAGCATCTATGCCCCGCCGGATGCCTGGTTCCACCAGCACATGAGCACCGGCGCGGTGCCTGCCCGCCACTGGGCGATCCACGGCGACCCGCTCTCCTTCAGTTCGGTCAGCGAGGCGCGTCAAGAGGAGGGGCGGTCCGGCGTGATGACGAGCATACGCGAGGGTGGGCAGCTCATCGACTACGAGGACGAAGACCCTGAGATCCGTCGGCAGTGGGAGATGCGGTGCAGGGCCGAGGGTGTGGAACCCGCTATGCCGCCAGTGGAATACCGCACTGACCCAGTGCTCACCAGGATCTAACGAGAGCGACGTATCCCGCAGTCCCTGCCGATGACCGGGCGGGCGTGCACCGCCTTGCGCCATGAGAGGAGTCAAGACGATGGCGACAACTCCCGCTGCGACTGAGACCACCGACTACGTCCACACAGGGCCGGATACGTTGTGTGGAAGGTACCTGCGGACCTTCTGGCAGCCGGTGTACCGCTCACAGGACGTCGCGCCCGGTCGTGCAGTCCCTATCGAGGTGATGAGCGAGAAGTTCACCCTCTACCGGGGAGAAGAGGGCGATCCTCACCTGGCCGCCTTCCGATGCGCCCACCGCGGCACCCAGCTGTCGACCGGCTGGGTGGAGGGCGATTCGCTCCGGTGCCGCTACCACGGCTGGAAATACGACTCCTCCGGCCAGTGCGTCGAGCAACCGGGCGAGTCCGACTCCTTCGCCGCCAAGGTGAAGATCCGCAGCTACCCCGTAGAGGACTACCTCGGCCTGGTCTACGCCTACCTTGGCGAGGGAGACCCACCGCCGCTGCCCCGCTTTCCGGACTTCGACGCCTCCGAAGGCGTGGTCAGCCCCGGTCTCCCGGAGGACTGGCCATGCAACTACTTCAGCCGGATGGACAACGATCCTGCCCACCCGCCCTACACCCACCGGGAGTCGACGCTGCGGGCCGGGGGGACGCCGCGAGCCATCGGCGCCATCGTTGCGGAAGAGACCGACTACGGCGTGCGCGTGGGCGTTGACCGTGGACGCTTCTACAACCAGAAGATATGGCCTATCTGCACGATGATCTGCAGTGAACACCCTGCGCAACGGTTGTTGGGTATCCCGGGCGACGACCGCATCATCAGGCAGGACCGGCTGCTCTACTACCTGCCGGTGAACGACGAGCGGATGGTGTGCTACACGGTGGACTTCGTCTACGTCACCGGCGACGACGCCGAGGCCTACCGCAAGCGGCGACAGGTGGAGTTGGACATGGGGTTCGCACCCCTCGAGGAGATGGCGGAGGAGATCCTGGCCGGCAGGACGACGCTTGAAGAGATGGACAGGTCGTTGTCGATCTATCAGACCTTTCGCATCGAGGACTACGTGACGATCGTCGGCCAGGGGCGCGTCGCGCCGCGGGAGATGGAGCACCTGGGACGCGTCGACTCGCAGAACATCCTCATGAGGAGGATCTTCAACCGCGAGATGAGAGCACTGGCGGAGGGCCGGCCCCTCAAGGAGTGGGCACTGCCCGCCGGCGCCTCCGGCATGCTGTTGCCGGAGACGATGATGCTCGGGAGACAGTACTAGGCAGACGTCGCGAGGCCCCTCCTCTGGGGCTACTCCGGCTCGTTGCTGCGGTACGCGTCCATCTCCGACGCGTCGTAGCCCTTCCTGCGGAGCTCGGCCTCGAATGCCCCCCAGACCGCCGGATCCTCGTCTGCGAACTCGATCTGCGGGTTGGTATCGCGCCCTCCGCCGCCAACCAGTTCCGGGTTGCCGCGGCGCAGAACCACGTAGCGGATCGGCTCCTGCGAGGTGTTGAAGTGCTGGTGATAGCCGTTGCCGGGCGTCAGTAACGACCACGCATGGTAGTCGATCCGCTCGAAGGGCACGCCGGGCGCCGGTTCGACACCAGGGGGCCACTGCAGGTCGAACCCCTCGCCGCTCAGGAAGAGATATGCGACCTCCGAGTTGAGGCCGGCCCTCGTGCGGTTGTTGGTCGCGGTGTGGGCCTTCTTGTAGGTAAGACCGGGGAACTCGGAGAGGTGACAGACGAAGTGGCCGTCGGCCATGAGCGCGTGCACGTTCGTGCCGGGACCACGGTACTGCATGCGGTCCAGGGTCATGTTGCGCACGTTGGAGACGAAGTTGGTCCTCACCAGGCGCTCCCTGATCTTCTCGGACTTGCCGCTGAAGTAGGTCTCGTCGTACGGATCGAACCGCTCGGGGAATGTCGCGTCGCAGTCGAAGATGAACCGCTCGCTGTTGAAGAGGTTGAACACGGTCGGGGCGTTGAAGGCCGCATACAGCCGGGCAGGGGTATCCCCGCTGCCGTTGTACAGCTCGTGCCACGTGTTCAGGGGGATCGAGAAGACGCTCCCCTCCTGCCACTCGAAGGTCTGCTTGGGGCTGTCGGGGTACCACACGGTCGCGGCGCCCCGCCCCGACACGACGAAGAACATCTCCTCGTACATGTGCCGCTCCGCCTTGAACGTGCCCCCGGGCGGGATGTCGCACAGGTAGCGCGACGTTCCGGCGTTCGTCAGGATGTCTCCCTCTTGGATCGGGTACGGGGTCAGGTCGAGCAGGGCGGCGTCGCAGCCGGTCCGCTCCCAAGGCTCGAGGTCAACCACGCGGATGTCGGGGATGATCTGCTGCTGGATGACTTTCAGCCCTTCCGAGGCGACCCACCGCTCGAATGGCGTGTGTTGCTTGAGCTCGCGTTTCTCAGTGACCATGCCCTTCCTCCTCGACGCCTTCACGCAACGATGCCCGACCCTGTGCCACCGCCGACCGTCGGCCATCGACCCCAACGCCCCGCGATGGACGAGGACCCACAGCAGCGAGGAGGAGCATAGCATGCCGTCGCGCGGGCGCGGGAACAACAACTACCCGCTGGACAAGCGCGTCGCGGCGGACCTGCTCAGGGAGCTGTTGGGGAGAAGGTAGGGGGCAGTTGATTCTATCCGTTTCTCGCGGCTTCTGTTCCTTGCTTAGCTGGATCTACGTATAGCGCCTTTACGAGGTAGAACAGCGTCAGGATGGAATCAACCAGGATCCCGAGCGCGAACAGGACCATGACACCCTCGAAAGTGACTTTCCAGGTTCCAGTTACGTAGAGCAGGAACGCAACGAGGTAGACCGTCCCATTCGTCAATATGGACTGGTAGGCCATGTACTTCGTCAGTCCGATACCGTAGAAGACGCCGTCGGTTACCGTGTTGAACGAGAAGAGTACGTAGGGGACGAACAGTATCCCGAACGCTGTGACGGCCCAGTTGACCGTCTCGGGGTCGTCGCTGAGCAGACCAGCGAATCCCCTGAACATGGGCGCGACAACAATCCAGACGACCATCATTCCGGCCGTAATTACCATCGAGGCTTGCCACAGGGTTCGAACTCGTCGTATATCGCCTGAGGCGTTGGCAACGAGCGCCTTCGCAGAATCAGCAAAGGCGAGCACAGGCACGAGCATGAAGCTCCAGAGTACCTGAATCGCTACGTAGTACCCGCCGATTTCCGTTGACCCGATGGTATTCACGACCCGGATGATCATGAAGAAGTAGGCCAAGTTACGGACCAGACTATCCACCCCACTCCCCAGCCCGACGCGCAGGTACTCGCGCATGTCGGCGAAGGAAGGCGGCGTACGGAGTTCCCCCAGACTCATGCTCTTCGTCCGGAACAGCAGCACAAGCCCTGCCAGGAACAGTGCAAGGCTCGCCAGCAACGTCGACCAGCCTACTCCTGTCACGTCCGCTTGGAGTGAGAAGGAGTGGCCTCCGAAGAAGAGGCTGTCCATCACAAACCGGAATCCGACGTTGGCAATCGCCATAGCGAAAACCAGCCTGCGGAGGCCGAGTGCTTCGAACAGCACGATGATGGCAGCGGCGAGCATCGTGAATGGAACGCTGAAGATGCTGATACCGAGAAAACTCCGTGTCTGTTCCTGAATCTCATCCGGTGTTCCGATGACCATGATGAAGGCGTCACGGAACAGAAATACGCCCGCAGCGAAAATCAGTGAAGCGAGGAAGATGAACGTGAAGACGCTCTTTGCTCGGTCGAGCTGCACCGCTGTGCTGCTGCGTATCTGCGAACCAAGGAAGAAGAAGATCGCCAAGACTGTCGCTTCCTGAAAGACCTCGACGGCGAGTCCGACGAACTGCCACTGTGACACGATGGCCAGGCTTCCAGGGTCAGGCAACTCATTGCCGATGAGACGGACACGATAGAGCTGGTAGATGTTCGGCAAGCCCAGAAATAGCAGGATGAAGAAGAAGAGCCGCCAATCCCATATCCTAATGTAGTAACGGATGTAATCCCACATAGAAGTCGCTCCGGGGAATGGAAGGATAGCATCGTCCACAACTTAGGTCGGCACGAGGGCAGGGGCTGCCCACCGGCGGGGCTCAGGCACTATCATGGGGTGCGTGCATCAAGGCGCTCGTTTCTTCTGTATCTCTCTTCCGCTGGCCATGGCAGCGCTGGCCCTCGGCTGCTCGACCCAGGCGCCGGACGAGGCCGTTGCAACTCCCACGGAAGCCGGTGAGATCCCGCTGCGTATCCTGGCCATCAACGACTTCCACGGCCATATCGCCACTTCTTCCGACTCCTTCGGCGGGGTCGGTCGCGCCGATTACCTTGCCGCCAACGTCGAGGCCGTGCGCGCCGAGGTCGAGCACTCCGTCTTCGTTTCCGCCGGCGACCTCATCGGAGGGTCGCCCCTCATCTCCGCGCTCTTCTACGACGAGCCGACCATTGAGGCGATGAACCTGATGGGGCTGGACTTCAACGGCGTGGGCAACCACGAGTTCGACGAGGGACTTGCCGAACTCCGGCGGATGCAGCACGGCGGCCCCCATCCCGTCGAAGGCGACCTGGACGGCGACGCCTTCGGCGGCGCCGACTTCCAGTTCCTCGCCGCCAACGTCATAGAGGACGCGACCGGCGACACTGTTCTTCCTCCCTACGCCGTCCGGCGCTACGGGGGCGTTGGCGTCGCGTTCATCGGCCTCACCCTCAAGGGCACCCCGTCTATCGTGTCCCAGTGGGCAGTGAAGGGCCTGACCTTCCTCGACGAGGCAGAGACGGTCAACGCCCTGGTGCCCGGCCTGCGGGCCGAGGGCATCGAGGCCATCGTCGTCCTGCTGCATGAGGGCGGGAGGTCCGACGGCGGTCAGAACGACTGCGGATCGGGCCTGACCGGCCGCCTCGCCGATGTCGCCGCGCGTATGGACGACGCGGTGGACGTCATCATCGCGGGCCAAGCCAACGACGAATTCGTCTGCCAAGTGGACGGGAAGTGGGTCACCATGGCCGACAACCGGGGACGGCTGTTCACGGTCATCGACGCCACCCTGGACCGGGCCACGGGAGACCTCACGGTGCAGGCCGTCGAGAACGTTCCCAACTCCCAGGGCGGAGTCACGCCCGATCCGGCACTCACGGCGCTCATCGACCGGTACGACGGCCTCTCTGCCCCGCTTGCCAACGCCGTGGTCGGCTCCATCACCGCGGACATCACCCGGGAGAGGAACGCCGCAGGCGAGTCCGCGCTCGGAGACGTCGTCGCCGATGCCCACCTGGCGTCGACGCGAGCCCCCGACGCCGGAGGCGCCGTGGTGGCCTTCATGCACCCCGGCGGCATCCGCGAAGAGATCCTCTTCGACAGCACCGGCCCGGAGTCCGACGGGGAGGTGACCTACGGAGAAGCGTTCTCGGTGCTGCCTTTCGGGAACAGCCTCGTCACGGTGACGCTCACGGGCGCCCAGATCGAGGCCCTGCTCCAGTTCCAGTTCCTCGGCCCCCCGGACGACACCAGCGACGTGCTCCAGGTCTCGAGCGGGTTCAGCTACACCTGGGATGCGGCGCTTCCGGCGGGCGAGAGAGTGGACCCCTCCACCATCATGATCGACGGAGTCCCCGTCGATGCCGAGGCAACGTACCGGGTGACCGCCAACAATTTCCTGGCCGACGGAGGCGACGACTACAACGTGTTCAGGGAAGGCACGGAGCGCACCGGCGGCGATGTCGACGTCGCCGCGCTGGTCGCGTACTTCGAAGCCGCCGGCACGGTTGACCCCGGCCCACGGGACCGCATCACCCGTCTCAACTGACTGCCTCGCCGGACCTGTGATGGGTAGCCATCCCGCCCCGCGCTGATAGACTGCGCCCCATGGCGGACCCCACCGGCAAGGCAGCCTACGTCTACGACGACGTGCTCTCCGGCCACGTGCTGCGGGAGGGCCATCCGATGCGCCCCGTACGCCTGCGCCACACCTACGCACTGCTGCGCGCCTACGGGGCGTTCGAGGACGAGCACGCGCTGCTCGTCCCGCCGCGCCCGGCAACGCTCGACGAGTTGACGACGTTCCACACCGAGGAGTACGTCGAGACCGTCCGCCGACTGAGCAGCGGCGAGGAGGCCGACGGCGACCGGCACGGCTTCTCCGTGCACGGTGACAATCCTGTTTACGAGGGCATGTATGAGGCCGCGCTGCTCTCCACCGGCGCGTCGGTGCAGGCGGCGGAACTGATCGCGGACGGGGAGGCGTCGACGGCGTTCGCCCCTGCGGGCGGTCTGCACCACGCGATGCGCGGCTGGGCGTCCGGCTTCTGCATCTTCAACGACCCGGTCGTCGCCATCAACGTGCTGCGCAAGCGCGGTCTGCGCGTGGTGTACGTGGACGTCGACGCGCACCATGGCGACGGCGTGCAGGCCGCCTTCTACCGCGATACGGACGTAATGACGGTCTCCGTGCACGAGAGCGGGCGCTGGCTCTTCCCGGGCACCGGCGCGGTGAACGAGGTCGGTGCGGGCGAGGCGGCGGGCTACTCCGTGAACCTGCCGCTCTTCCCCTACACGAGCGACGACGTCTACCTCGATGCGTTCGAGCGCGTCGTGCCGCCGCTCATCGATGCGTTCGCGCCGGACGTGCTCGCGGTGCAGATGGGCGCCGACGCCTACGTCACCGACCCGCTGACGCACCTCGCGCTCAGCACGCACGGCTATGAGGCCGTGGTGCGGCGACTGGGCGGCATGGGCTACCCGGTGCTCACGTTCGGAGGCGGCGGCTACGACCTCGACGCGACGGCGCGCTGCTGGACTCTCGCTTACGGCTCGATGCTCGACCGGGAGTGGCCGGACGAGTTGCCGTCCGGCGTGGACGCCTACCTGACGAGCCTGCGCCTGCGCGACGCGGTGCTGCCGGAGATCGAAGCGCAGTTGTACGAGAAGTCGCGCGAGTTCGTTCAGCAGCAGGTCGCTGAGATCGAGCGGCTCATCTTCCCGGCGCACGGGCTCGCGTAGGAGGCGCACGCATGCGCATCGCGTCGTTCGAGACGATGGCAGTCCGCATCCCGCGCGAGCCGGGACCGTCCGCGCCGCGTGAGGAGGCCGACTACGTCACGCTGCGCCTGCGCACGGACGACGGCATCGAAGGCATCGCGTACGCGGGTTTCGCGTCAACACTCGTGACGAAGGCGCTGAAAGAGACGGTGGACGCGCTCGCGGCGGAGACCGTAGGCGCGGACCCGCACGCCCTCGAGGCGATCGGGCGCAACCTCGCGCGTAAGGCGGGCGGCGGTTCCCCCGCGGGGCTCGTGACGCGCGCCATCTCCGCGATCGACGTGGCGCTCTGGGACATACGCGGCAAGGCGCTGGGGATGCCGGTCTGGAAGCTGCTCGGCGCGGACTCCGGCTCGGTCCCCACCTACGCGAGCGGCTTCCTCTGGCGGCACTACGACCTCGAAGCGCTTGCGACCACCGCCGCCGACCTCGTTGCACAGGGCTTCCGCGCGATGAAGTTCCGTATGGGCGCCGAGGCGTCGGCGCAGGCTGAACTGGCGCGGCTGCGTACGATGCGCGAGGCGGTCGGCGACGGCGTCGACCTCATGGTGGACATCAACCAGGGCTGGGACGTGAACCGCGCCATCGCGGTGGGCCGCGGCATGGCCGAGTACGGCCTCTTCTGGCTGGAGGACCCGGTGCACTTCCAGGACTACGCCGGGCTCGCGCGCATCGCCGACGCGCTGGACACTCCCATCGCCGCCGGGGAGTACCACTACGGCGTCGAGCCGTTCCGCCATATGCTGGAAGCGCGCTCCATCGACATCGTCATGGTGGATCTGCTGCGCGTGGGCGGCATCACGCAGTGGATGAAGGCCGCACACATGGCGGAGGCATACAACCTGCCAGTGGTGACGCACCTCGCGCCGGAGATACTCGGCCACGCGCTCGCCGCCGCGCCGAACGGCCTCTACGTCGAGCACATGCCGTGGGCGTTCGCGCTGTTCGAGGAGGTCCCGCAACTCGATCCTGCGACGGGACGCCTCGTGATGCCGGACGAACCCGGCCTCGGCCTGCGGTTCGACGAGGCCCGGATCGCGGCTGGCGCACTCTAGGATGAAGCCTTGCGGCACGGTAGAATCACGGCACGATGAAGCCGGGCGACGTGATAGCGAAGCCATGGGGCAGCGAGCATATCGTTGACCTGAACGACGCGTACTGCGTGAAGTACCTGCGCATCCGGCGCGGGCACCGGCTGAGCAAGCAGTACCACGAGCGCAAGCGCGAGACGATGCTGCTGGTGCGCGGCGTCGCCGTCCTGTCGCTCTTCGATGACCTGGGCGAGCACAGTATCGCCATGGGGTTCGGCGAGGCGTACCACATCGAGCCTGGCACGGTGCACCGCATCGAGGGCTTCTCCCGTGAGCCTGCCGTCATCCTCGAAGTGAGCACGACCGAGCTGGACGACGTCGTGCGTCTTGAGGACGACTACGGTCGCCAGGCGTAGCCAACGTGCGCCTGGAGACGCCGCGCCTCATCCTGCGCGAGTACACCGAAGACGACGCCATCGCTGTCCTCGCCTACCAGGGCGACCCGCGCTACCTCCGCTACTATCCGTGGGAGGAGCGCGCGCTCGAAGACGCCCAGCGGTTCGTGCGGCAGTTCATCGACTGGCAGTCCGAGTCCCCGCGGCGGCGCTTCCAGCTTGCCGTGCTGCTGCGGGAGAGCGGTGCGCTCATCGGCAGCTGCGGCGTGCGCCGCAAGCCGGACGACGACACGGAGGCGGACATCGGGTTCGAGCTGTCGCCCGAGCACTGGGGTAGCGGCTACGCGACCGAGGCGGCGACGGCGATAGCCGAGTTCGCGTTCCGCGAGTTGGGGCTGCGCCGTCTCTCGTCGTGGTGCGTCGCGGAGAATGCCGCCTCCGCCCGCGTGCTGGAGAAGATCGGCATGTCACTCGAAGGCAGGCTCCCCGCCGTAGAGCGCTTCAAGGGCCGCGACTGGGATACGCTCCTGTTCGGCATGACCCGCGAACGCTGGGAGCAGAGGTAAGGTCTGCCCTGCCGCTCCCACCACTCCTGATAGAATGTTGGTGCCGTCGGCAGCCGACCGGCGTCTGCGCCGCAGAACCCTGAACCCTGCAGGAGAGCATGATGAGCGCCGATCAACTCAGCTACTACCAAGCCAAACTGGCCTATGAGACGGACTCAGCGGACCTGTGGCAGGACCTGGCGAACGGTGAGCCCATCGTCGTTGTCGACGGGCGCGCCACGAGCGCCTACGCTCACGAGCACATCCCGGACGCGATAAGCCTTCCGCACCGGGAGATCAGCGCCGAGACCACCGCCTCGCTGGACAAGTCGAAACTCTACGTCTGCTACTGCGACGGCATCGGGTGCAACGCGTCGACGAAGACGGCGCTGAAGCTCCTGAAGCTGGGGTTCCAGGTGCGCGAACTCATCGGCGGGCTGGACTGGTGGAAGCGGGACGGCTATCCAACGCACCGGTCCGAAGCGGTCGTTGCGGCGGGCATCAGGTGCGGCTGCAACTGAGCGCGACCAAGTACCATTTGACGAAACGAAGATGACTACGGCCAACTCTCCACATGATATGGATGAACTCCCCCGGTGCGACGCGTGTGGCAACTACTTCCACAAGAACTCCTTGAGTGATTTTGAGTTCCGCGATTGGAGTGATGACCCTCATTCCGCCTACTGCATTCATTGTGCTGCAGCCTTCGGTGGCCAATGGCGAACCCCCGGTGAACTGGCAGGCGGAGACCCCCGTGAATGGACGCCCGGTGACGATGCAGACGTCACTACACAATTCTTTGCCTACACCGAAGCGGCCTTCTGGGAGAACGTTTGGAGTAGTCGAGCGGCCAAACTGGAAGACCCGCATGGCTATGATGGAAGTAGGAATCAGAGCGCCGAGGACGCGACTGCTCGACGACTACCCCTAGTGAACGAAGCTTTCGACGCGGGGGAGTGGGGCACGGGAGCAAACCTTCTGTTACCGATAGGAGCCCCGGGTTGGGCAGCCTACCTAGGAGAACCGGAACGGCTGCTAGCTTTCCGTCCAGATAATTGTCGTGGCACGGCAGCAGCATGGAAGCGACTCCTTGCCCACCGTCTAGAGGAACTCCCAGATGAGTTGACGGAGATTATCCGTCACAGGGCGAACCAGGATAGAGCAGGCGACAACTGAGCAGCTATCCGCCAAGGGTGCGAAGCGTTCGCCTACTCAGCCTCGTATATCTCGAGACCCAACGCGTGGTCGCCAAGCCCGCTCGACGCGCCGGGGCAGGCTGATACCGCGACGATGCACGGCATCAGCGCCCGCATGTCGATGTAGTCGCCTTCCTTCACGTCAAAAGGGTTCTCCCAGAACGTCCGTCCGTTCTCGTCGATCCCCGTGCGCATGAAGATGTTGAACGGGTCGTGCACGTAGTTCCCGTTGAGACCGAACGCCTCCACCGCCTTGGTGAGGATCTCCTGGCACCCCGGCGAGTCGATGCCGTAGCGCTCCGCCCTGAGCGTGGCGTTGCACCGCCCGCTCAGCATGTCGTGGGTGACCGCGCCACTGGGTGACGCCTGGTGATCGACGGTGTCTGCGGTGATCTCGAGCATCCGACGCTCAAACGGCTGCCGCGTCCAGAGCGTGTTCCCCGTGCTGGGATGGATCGTCTCCCTGCGGCGCGTCACGGACGACCCCAAGTGCTCCCAGGGGTTGTCCAGGTTGAACGCGTTCAAGTCGATGACCTGCGGGCCCTCCGGCTGCGTCAACCGCAGGAGCTGACCCTCCCGTAGAACAACGGCCAAGCCGTCGTGCTTCCTGACCACATGACTCTCCTGAAGTCCCATGTCAGTCCTCCTCATACAGCCGCTTCAGCCCGGCGAGCCCCTGTGGCGCCTGGGTACCTTGACAACACTATCAGGGAATGCGATGAGGCGCAGCGCCGCGGACCATCTGCGGCTCACAGCACTGCCGGCTGCTTCTCGCCGACCCCTCCTCCGAGGCCGTAGCTTACGGCACTAGCGTGCCCGGCTCCGAGGACCACACCCAGTAGCCCAGTCCGTTCACGATCTCCGGCGGTTCGTCGTCCACGCTCGTGGAAGAGGCATCGTCGTTCTCGTCGTCCTCCGGCGCGATGCGGACCCAGCGGTGGTACTGCGGATCGAAGGTGTAGGCGACCCGCCAGTCGATGCTGGTGAAGTAGTCGTCGGCCTCGCCGCTGCCACCGCCGTTCGCCCCCGGCGCCTTGCCGGGCGCGTTCTGGAACAGGTCCACCACGCCGATCAGGTTCCACCCGTGGGTCACGCGGACCGTCGGCGGCACCGACGTCGGTTCCGTTTCCGGGATCAGCGGCGCAAGCGTGGCGAAGCTGGTGGCGAATACCCAGTAGCCGTAGCCGGCCTCGATCTGCGTCAGGCTGCCTTGCCACGAACCTTCCTCGTTCACCGCCGCCGTCAGCCAGTTGCTGTCCTGGTACGACATCACCGTCGAAACGCCCGCGCCCGGAGGGATCACGGCGTTCAGCGACGGGTCCGCCGGCGTCCCCGGCACCGAGACGAGGTTCCAACCGGGCGACACCTGCAGCTCGTAGGCGCCGCGCGCCAGCACCGAGAAGGCGAACTCGCCCTCCGCCTCGTTGCCCGCCTCGTCGACCGCCGTGTAGGCGACCTCGTGGCGCCCCTGCGCCAGGTTCCCCGCCTGGAGCGCAAACTGCCCGTCGTCTACCCTGCTCAGCCGCGCCGAGGCGTCGCTGCCGTTCAGCGTGACCTCGGTGATGCGCACCATCCCGTGCGTGTCCGAGAACTCGGCGTCCGGGTTGTCGCCGCCGCAGCCGTCCGAAGGGCAGACCGCGTACTCCTTCCCTTCCGCCGAGAACAGCATGGCCACGATCGGCCTCGCGCTCTCCGTCTCGTTGTCCTGCTGGCCGCGTCGCGGGGTCACGCGCAACTCCGGCGGCTCGCCGTCGTTGAAGTCCGTGTCCAACTCGAGCAGCAGCCCCGCCTTGTCCATCGCCGCCAGGTCGAGCGTGTCGCCGTCCGACGGGTTGTCGCGGGAACCGGGCTTCCAGCCGGGTGTCGAGAAGACGTTGCGGTTCTCGTCCTCCGCAGACACGATCACGCCGATCAGTTCGCCCAGGCCGGTCAGGCGGGACGCCTCGTACGCCCTGCGCCAGTGGAGCGGGTCCTCCTGCTCCACGAGTGCACTGCCGGTTTGCACACTCCGTATCGTGTAGACGTACTTGCCGGTCCCCTGGCCGTTCTTCGTCCCCTCCACCGCGTCGATCCCGACGAAGTAGACCGCCGGGCGGCGGCGCACCTCCTCGTCGGAGCGTACGTCCACCACGAACTCGCCCCGCCCGTTCGCGACCGGACGCGGGTCGTCTTCCTGCCTGACGGGGAGGGGGCCCGGGGCGAGGGTCGCGCCCTCCGCGAGCGCAGCCAGGCCCACCGTGAAGAGTGGCGCGACGGTGTCCTCCGCGGTGCGGTCGACGGAGTCGTTGGGGTTGCCTGCGAGGTCGTGGATGATTCCCCCGAACAGCAGCAGGTCAGGCGTCTCGTTCGACCCCAACTCGCTCTCCAACCGCAGGTAGATGCGGCTGCGCGGGTCGTCTATCGGACCGCCGTCGATGTCCGTGGCGGTCTCGTCGTCCGACAGGCGGCCGGGGTGGACGATGCCCACCACGCGATGCCCCGAGACGGTGATACGCTCCGGATCGATCCCCGGCTGCACCGGTTCCCCGAAGTCCACCATGATGGACGAGCGGTCGGGGACCTCCTTCTCCTCGCTCAGGTCGTATCCGACGCCTGCAAGCACCGCGCGAACGGACGGCTCCGTGTCGTCTATCGCGAACTCGTACGGCTGATCGCCCTCGTCATCGAACGAGGAATCGGTCACGGTCTCGTTGCCAGCGCGGTCCTTGGCCGTCACCTGCATCCGGTACCGGCCCTCGTCCATGTTGTTCCCGGGGGCCGAGAACTCGTAGGCGACGCCCGGGCGGTCCCCGAGCAGCGTCCAGCGCCCGATGTCCGTGATGTCAGGCGCGGAGGCGGCGGTCCCGGAGCGCCATACCTTGAGGTCTATGTCGGCGGCCTTGCCATTCGGGCTGATCTGGCCGCCGGAGCGGACGGTGAGCGGTTCGCCGGCGGTCACCTGGTCGCGGTCCCCGTTCACCTGGGTGCGGTCGCCGTCCGCGGAGACGACGAGTTCGGCGTCGTGCCGCAGGCCGGAGTCGTCGTCGCGCACCTCGAACGCGAAGTCGAGGCGGCTGGAGCGCCACGCGCTGTCGTGCTCCGGCATGATCTCGTTCAGTTCAGGCCCTTCGCCGTCCACCTCCAGCGACACCTGCCCCGAGCCCGCGATGCTGACGGTGACGGTCTCGCCGTGCCGCGCAAGGATGGACGGCAGGTCCGCCTGGGTCACGCCCTGCGCGTAGTTGGGGGGAGAGGGATCGGTGGTGGTGTCCTGCACGCAGTCCGGGCCGTCGCTCGACTCGTATTCCATTCCGGCGGGCAACTCGGCGCGCGGGTCGAGGACGCGGACGAACGCCTGGTAGTAGGTGTTCCCTCCGGTGGTCGTGGTCGCCGGCATCTGCACCTTGATGGAGCCGCGCCCGCTCCGCACCGTCGCCTCGGCGCAGCCGTCCGCGTTCGCTGTGACGCGGGACTGCTCCACCGTGATGAGGATGGTGTTGTGCGCGGCAGGGTTGTTGGAGACGTAGAGCGTGTTGTCGAAGTACGTGTACTGGGTGTCTACCAACGGGTTCGCCAGGTACGCCGTGTCATTCACGGTGTGCTCGTCGGCATTGGTGACTCCTGAGGTGAACGGCGAGAACGGAGGATTCGCAGGGGGGTAGGCCCCGTAGGTGTTGGGGCCTGTGTTCTTGGCCAGCTGCGCGTCCGAGATGTCCGAGAACACGCCGACGGTGAACCCGCCGCTGCTCGTCGTTCCCTCCGTGAGGTCGAAGGTCTGGCCGGACGCGGGGAGCAGCAGGAGCGACGCGAAGGCCGCCACCACGAGCGCCGCGAGTATTCGAGCCGGTATCCGCGCAGAGTGTCGCATCTGGTGTGTCCGTTCCTCCACGGAGGCAACCTGCTCAGTATCACAGGGGCGCTACGGCTGTGGTAGCCGTCACGGTTGCAGCCTTGCGCCTGTTGCCTCGCTTCGTGGTGGTCACACCATCATTGTACGCCCAGGTCTTCCTCACACCTCGCGGTACTCGCCCTCGATGGTGTCGTCGTCACCGGCATCGCCGGAGCCGGGGTCCGACGGCGCGTCGTCGTCCGGGCCGGGCGATGCCGCCGCCTCGGCCTGCTGGCGGGCGTAGACGGCCTCGCCGATCTTCTGGACAGCGGCGGCGAGCGCCTGCGTGGCTGCCTGCAGCGACGCGGTGTCGGCGTCCTCCTGCGCGAGCACGCTCCGCACGTCGGCGATGCGCGCCTCCACCTCGCTCTTCAGGTCGGCGTCTATCTGCTCGCTGAACTCCTGGAGCGTCTTCTCGGCCTGGTAGGCGCTGGTGTCGGCGATGTTGCGCGCCTCGATCTGCTCGCGCTTGCGTGCGTCCTCCTCGGCGTGGGCCTCCGCTTCCTTCACCAGCCGCTCGACCTCGTCCTTGGCGAGGCCGGAGCTCGCGGTGATGGTGATGCGCTGCTCCTTGCCGGTGGCCTTGTCCTTCGCTGAGACGTTCAGGATGCCGTTGGCGTCCAGGTCGAACGTCACCTCGATCTGCGGGATACCGCGCGGCGCGGGCGCGATGCCGTCCAGGTTGAAGCGTCCGATGGTCTTGTTCTCGCCGGCCATCGTGCGCTCGCCCTGCAGCACGTGGATCTCCACGCTGGGCTGGCCGTCCGCGGCGGTGGTGAACATCTCGCTCATGGACGTTGGGATGGTGGTGTTGCGCTTGATGAGCGGCGTCGCTACGCCGCCGAGCGTCTCGATGCCGAGCGTGAGCGGGGTCACGTCCAGCAGCAGGATGTCGGTGACGTCCCCCTGCAGCACGCCGGCCTGGATGGCCGCACCGATGGCGACGACCTCGTCCGGGTTGACGCCCTTGTGCGGCTCCTTGCCGAACAGCTCCTTCGCCCTGTCGATGACGGCGGGCATGCGCGTCATGCCGCCCACGAGGACGACCTCCGCGATGTCGCCCGCGGTGACGCCCGCGTCCTTCAGCGCCTGCTGGCACGGGCCGACGGTGCGGGCGACGAGGTCGACGGTCAGTTGCTCCAGCTTGGAGCGGGTGAGGCTCATCGCCAGGTGCTTGGGGCCGGAGGCGTCGGCGGTGACGAACGGCAGATTGATCTCCGTCTGCTGCGCGCTGGAAAGCTCGATCTTGGCGCGCTCGGCGGCCTCCTTCAGGCGCTGGAGGGCCATGCGGTCGTCGCGCAGGTCTATGCCCTGCTCGCGTTTGAACTCGTCGGCGAGCCAGTCGATGATGCGCTGGTCGAAGTCGTCTCCGCCGAGGTGCGTGTCGCCGTTGGTGGACTTCACCTCGAAGACGCCGTCGCCGATGTGGAGGATGGAGATGTCGAAGGTGCCGCCGCCGAGGTCGTAGACGGCGATGACCTCATCCTGGTGCTTGTCGAGTCCGTAGGCGAGGGCCGCCGCGGTGGGCTCGTTGATGATGCGCAGCACCTCCAGGCCCGCGATGGTTCCCGCGTCCTTGGTCGCCTGCCGCTGGCTGTCGTTGAAGTAGGCGGGCACCGTGATGACGGCCTGGTTCACCGGCTCGCCCAACTTGGCCTCCGCATCGGCCTTCAGCTTCTGGAGCACCATCGCGGAGACCTCCGGCGGTGAGTAGTCGCGGTCGTTCATGACGACGGCGGCGTCGCCCGCCTTGCCGGCCTTGGTCGCGTAGCCGAGCGTCTTGCGCTCCTCCTCGGTCTCGCTGAACTTGCGCCCGATGAGCCGCTTCACGGAGTAGACGGTGTTGGTGGGGTTGGTCACCGCCTGCCGCTTGGCCACCATGCCGACGTACCGCTCGCCGTTCTTGGGGTTGACGGCGACGACGGACGGCGTCGTGCGCCCGCCCTCCGTGTTCTCGAGGACGAGCGGCTCCCCCGCGTCCATCACGGCCATCGCCGAGTTCGTCGTTCCGAGGTCTATGCCTATTACTTTCGCCATCTCCGGTCACTCCTTCGCTTCCTGGTCGTTCGTTGTCGTGTCGTCGTCTGTCAGCGCGCCCTGCGAGACGACGACCTGCGCCGCGCGCAGCACCCGGTCCTTGCCGCGGTAGCCTGCGCTGACGGTCATGAGGACGGCGCCGGAGGGGTGCTCGGCGCTCGGCTGGGAGGCGAGGGCCTCCTGCTCCGCGGGGTCGAACGGGTCGCCCGGCGCGGGTTCGAACCGGGTGACGCCCTCCGACTCCAGCAGCGCGCGCATGTTCTGGGAGACGAGTTGCAGACCGCTGCTCCAGCTTTCCGGCGCGTCGTCCGGAAGCGCGTCGACGGCCCGCTGCAGGTCGTCCGCGATGGGGAGGAGCTTGCTGACGATGCCGCTGGACGCGCTGCGCGCGAGCGCCCAGCGCTCCTCCTCCGCCCTGCGCTTGTAGTTGACCAGGTCGGCCTGCGCGCGCTGGGCTATCGCCTTCATCTCGTCGCGATCGCGCTCCAACTGTGCGATGGGGTCCTGCGGGGCCTGCGCCTCGCCGGTCTCCGGCCGGTCGCCGTCGCCGGCCTGTTCGTGTGCTTCGTTGGTAAACATCGGGCTCTCACCGCTCTCCGGACTTTCGGGATGTAGGCCTGCTCGTGCCGAGGAACAACTCCATGATGTCCTGCATGGCCTGCTCGAACGGCATGGCCGCGCGCGCAGGCCGCGTGGGCGGGGCCTGCGACGCCTCCATCGCCGAAGAGAGACGGTCGAAGACCGCCATCGCCATCTCAACGCCCGCCAGGTTCAGGCGCATCTCGTCCACGAGATGCTTGATCATGCGTAGCTTCGCGATGTCGCGCTCCGAGTAGAGGCGCAGCATCCCGACCGTGCGCGACGGACGCACGAGCCCCACGCGCTCGTACTTGCGGAGCGTCTGCGGGTGCATGCGCAGTATGCGCGCGGCCACACTGATGATGTACAGCCCTTCCTCCGGAACGGGTGCATCCTGCGGGCGATCCGCCGGGGCGTGCGGTCGCTGCGCAGGCGGTGCGGCGCGCTGCCCTTCGCCCGGTATCCGCATGGACGACAGGAGCCGCTCGGTGGCCGTTACTCTGCGTCGCTGTTGCATGTTGCTGCCTCTCGCGCACAAAGAGAGTGCAAGGGTCTCTCAGTGCCGGTGCCCGTATGATATGGATTGACACGACTCATGTCAACTCTTATCATGCGGCTAACGCGAATTGGGGGCTCGGCGAAACCGAGAGAACCAAACGCAGTCCGACGGCGTAGTTCTCTATGAAGGAAGAGTGGGGAAGGAGGACACCGATGATACTCTTCAAAGCCTGCCAGCGGTGTAACGGGGACCTTTACGACGCAGCCGACATGTACGGCCCCTACCTGGAGTGCATCCAGTGCGGGCATATGATCGACCTGCCGGACGGACGACTCGCCAAGGCCGAAGCGGAAGGACGCGCGCTCAGGGCGGCGAAGGTGGCGGTGAAAGCGGCGGCGTGAGACGAAGCGAACATCCTTCTCGCGGCATCTGGCGGACCCGGAGCCCCGCCTCTCGAAAGAGGGGCGGGGCGTTCGCTTATCACGGGGCATCGGCGTCCTTTGTGGCGACGGTGGGGAACGGCGGGCCGAAGTGGCCGTCGCCGGAGGCGAGCCGCGCGTTCACGTCGGCGATCAGCCGCTGCGTGTCCACTCCGGCGTAGGCCGGGGCGAACGCGCGCAGGATGCGCACGGCCTCGGTCAGCTGGCTCCGCATCCCCTTCTCGTTCCGGCGCAGTGCGTGGGCGAACCCCGCGCCGAGTTTCGTGAGCGCCAGCAGGAAGAGCCGCTCCGGGTACGGCGCATCCCTCCAGAGCTCCTCGAACGTATCGTGGCTGTCACGGAACCGCCCGCCGTTGAACCCGGCGATGCCGCGCTGCAGCAGCTCGGAGCGCGCCAGCGACGCGCCGTCACCGGTGTCGCCGGTGGCCGCGACGTACGCGAGCCACTGCGCGTCGGCCTGGCGTCGGGCGCCGTGCGGGAACTCCTGCGGTGGACGGACGAGCGGCTGCTGGGCCATCAGGCGGGGTCGCCCGCGGCGGCGGACGGGTCCTCGTACTCGTAGGGGGCTTCGCCCTCGAGCGACTGGTACTTGGAGGCGCACTTCACGAAGACGCGGTCGGTCATGAACACGCCGCCGGGCTCGTAGGTGCCCTCGAGCACGATCTCCGAGTGCGGGTTGAAGAAGAGGTCCGGCAGCACGCCGTCGTACGTGGCGTCGATCTGCGCGCCGTTCTCGTGCAACTGGAACGTTGCGATGGTGTTCTCAGTACTGGCGCGGTCGAAGGAGCCCTCGATGAGCGCGCCCTTCACCTTCACCGACTCCCCGGCGGCCGGCCCCTGCGCGACGAGCTCGTCGACCGTCAGGTAGAACGACGTCGCGGCCTGGAACGCGGTGAAGCCGAAGTAGCCGAACGCGGCGAGCAGCACGATGCCGACGATGATGAGCTTGCGCTGCTTCGTGAGGAACGACGGAGCGCCGGTCGTCGCGATGGGGGTAGCGGGCTGTTCTGCGGGCGTGTACTGCATGGGTCTGCGCCAGGGTCTGTGAACCGCTTCACATTGTAGCAGAAGCGAGGGGGCTACCGGGCGTAGTTGGTCGGGTCGGCTACCGCGTCGTAGTCGTGCCGGTCGAGCCAGTGACACCAGAGGTTCGCCCCGGGGACCGCCAGCCGCTGACGCCTGCTCGCCCCACGCCATGCCGCGACCGCCGCCTGCCGGACCTCCGAACGCCTGCTCGTGAACTCGAGCGCGGGGCGGAGGTCGGTGTCCGTTGACATGATGACGCCGACGTCGTACTCCCGCTCGATCGCCATGGCGACGAAGTCGATGGCGAGCGCGATGTCGACGCCCTTCTCCTGTGCACGCTCGGCGGGCCATCCTCGCGGATACCGGAGCGGCCGGCTGATGACGCGCACGTCCGACGCCTCCCATGCGTCGCACTGTCTCATGTGCGCGGCGTAGGTCCGAGAATCCTTCTCCGGGTCGGGGCGACCCGTGTAGATGCGCACGTCGTGGAGTATGCAAGCCGCGCCGCCGGGTTTCGAGCGCTCCGCTATGAGGTCGCCGAGGTGTCGTGGGTTGAACTGTCCGTTGAAGGAGGACGAAGCCCTAGGGAAGAACGCCTCCCGAGCACTGCGGTAGGAGTTCTGAGCGTCGATGAATAAGACGAGTCGAAGGGGTACGTCCATGCCGCATATGCCAGTTAAAGTAAGAGCCCGCCAATTCACCTGCCTCTCAGGACAGGTAAACAGCGGGCAACATTGCAGCCAGTTTACTGGTGGGCCTGGTTGCTGTCAACCCTGATGTGTCATTCGCTGCAAACTCAGCCCCGCCCTGCGCTCTGTACGGACGCAGGGCGGGAAGAGAGGCCAACTCACGCCCTGGCGGGGATGAACTCGTGCATGCGGGAACGGAGGCCGCGCTTGGTGAGCTCGCTCTCGAAGAGCGCGTGGATGCGCGGGTCCTCGTCCTCGTACTCGATCTGCATGCCGCCGGCCTTCTCCGACTTGTCCATGTTCTCGTAGTTCCACATCTTGGACTCGAGCACCGGGTACCGTGCGCCGCCGAAGTCGAACACCAGGTAGCGCGACTGCCCCGGCGAGACGTTGAAATGTTGGTGGTACGTCGGCCCGTCCGGTGGGGCGTAGAGCGTGCCCGGCTTCCAGTCGACGCGCACCGTGTCCACCGGGTTCTCGCCCTCCTTCCAGAGCAGCGAGTAGCCCTCGCCGGTGACGCAGAAGATGTGCGCGCCGGCGTTGTGGGCGTGCGCCTTCTTGTACGTGCCTTCGAAGAACTGCGAGATGTGGCAGTGCATCGACGAGTCGCCCAGCAGGAACTGGATGTTGTTGCCGGCGGCGCCGCGCGCGATCCACGGCGGCAGCTCGAAGTTGACGAGCTCCGGCACGAAGTTGGTCTCCCACTGGTGGCGGCCCGGCTTCACCTGCCGGAACTCGCCCTCGCCGTCGAAGTACCGCTCCGCGGCCATCCGCTCCGGGAAGGTGAACGGGTTGTCGAAGATGAAGTCCGGGTTGCGGAAGACGTTGAAGATGATGGGCAGGTCGGTCACGGCGGCGAGCCGCGCGGGCTCAGTGCCGGAACCGTTGAAGATCTGGTGCTTCGCGTTCAGCGGGATGGCGAAGATGGCGCTCGGCCCCCACTCGAACGAGTACCGGCGTCCGTCCGGACGCTCGATGACCGTGGAGCCGCGGCCCGAGATGACGTGGATCAGCTCATCGTGCATGTGCTGCTCGGGGTTGAGCTCGCCGCCGGGCGGGATCTCCACGACGTACGCCGAGAGGTAGTCGCTCTTGCCCGCGACGTGCACGTAGGTGCCGAGGCCGCCCAGCCGCTCCCACGGCTCGACCGGCACGGTGTGGCAGTCGACGGCGTAGCCCTCGAAGACGGGGATGCCTTCATCCTTCAGGAAATCGCGGTAGGGGAACACCCCGTAGAAGGGATTGAATTCGACTTCGTCGCCCATGTGGAACACTCCGTTGATGTATTCGGTAGGCGTGAGCCTACACGACTCCGCCCTCGCCCGCCACTCCCGGGTGTCCTTCGGTTGCCTCTGGCGGGACGTTGTTCTTCCCACCCACCCGCCCGGTGCGTTGTGGGGGACACCCCCACGCCCCCGGCAGCGGGGTGTCCCCTCTGCACTCCCCGTTCGGTCCCCTCTCCTGGAGGAGAGGGTGCGCATCTCGATGCGCGGGTGAGGGCTCTCGGCGGGGTGGGGGCCCTGCGCCCCACCGGCTTACCCCCATCCTGGCCTTCCCCCATCCAGGGGGAAGGGACCAGACACCCTCACCCGCCCTTGCGCGGCGATTGTCATTCCGAGCGGAGCGCAGCGGAGTCGAGGAATCTCTCGGAGGAACGCTTCATCCGGCGAGACGCCACCTGAGAGATGCTTCGGCTTCGCTTCCAGCTGCGCTCAGCATGACAACCACCCCACGCTGCCGGGGGCCCTCACCCTAACCCTCTCCCCCAGGAGAGGGGATCAGCCCCGCGAGCCCACGAACTCCCGCATCTTGGAGTTCAGGCCGCGCCTGGCGAGCTCGCTCTCGTAGAGGTCCAGCACGCGTGGGTCCTCGTCCTGGTACTCGATCTGGTGGCCGCCTTCCTTCGTGGACTTGTCCATGTTCTCGTAGCCGACCATCTTCGATTCGAGCACCGGGTAGCGCGCGCCGCCGAAGCCGAACACGAGGTAGCGCGATGGGCCGTCCGCCACGTTGAAGTGCTGGTGGTACGTCGGGCCGTCGGGCGGGGCGTAGAGGGATCCCGGCTTCCAGTCGACGCGGACGGTGTCGACCGGGTTCTCGCCCTCGCGCCAGAGGAGGGAGTAGCCCTCGCCGGTGACGCAGAAGATGTGCGCGCCGGCGTTGTGCCGGTGCGCCTTCTTGTACGTGCCCTGCTGGAACTCCGAGATGTGGCAGTGCATGGACGAGTCGGCGAGCAGGAACTGGATGTTGTTGCCCGCCGCGCCGCGGGCTGCCCATGGGGGCAGCTCGAAGTTGACGAGTTCCGGCACGAAGTTGGTCTCCCACTGGTGGCGTCCGGGCTTCACCTCGCGGAACTCGCCCTCGCCGTCGAAGTAGCGGGAGACGTCGGAGCGCTCCGGGAACTGGACGGGGTTGTCGAAGATGAAGTCGGGGTTGCGGAAGATGTTGAAGATGATGGGCAGGTCGGTGACGGCGGCGAGCCGGGCGGGCTCGGTGCCGGAGCCGTTGAAGATCTGGTGCTTCGCGTTCATGGGGATGCCGAAGATGGCCGTCGGCCCCCACTCGAACGAGTACTTCTTGCCCTCCGGCGTCTCGATGACGGTCGCGCCCCTGCCGGAGATGACGTGGATCAGCTCGTCGTGCATGTGCTGCTCGGGGTTGAGCTGCCCGCCGGGCGGTATCTCGACGACGTACGACGACAGGTAGTCGGAGCGTCCGGCGAGGTGCACGTAGGCGCCGAGGCCGCCCATGCGCTCCCACGGCTCGACCTGCACCGTGTGGCAGTCGACCGAGTAGGCCTCGTGGATGGGGATGCCCTCGCTCTTGATGAAGTCGGTGTACGGGAAGTTGCCGTACCAAGGGTTGATCTCGAACTCGTCTCCCATGGCTCTCTCCTCTCTCGCGCCAGTGATGCCGCGAGCGTACATCACCCGCGCTCGCGCCGCCAAGAGTAACCCTCACCGCGCGCTGAAGTGCGTTCCCTCTCCCAGAGGGCGAGGGGAGCAAGGCAGGGTGTCCAGTGTAGGGGCGTCCCTCGTGGGCGCCTCTTGTCCCATGTCGTTCCCCGCGGAGGCAGGAATCCCCTCCCCCGCGACCGCGGAACACGGAGTGGTTCTATTCCCCGTGGTATAGAATCGACGTGGCGTCGAGGCACTTTGCGACGGAGGTATTTGAACCATGGCAGGATGGCTATTTGCGGAGGGAGAACTTAGTAGTGCCCTACAGAATAATGAGCGAAAGATGCGCACCGAGATTGATAACCTCGAAGAAGACCGCCTACTGAATACCAGACAGGAAGAGTTGAACGAATACTTTCTGAACAAATACAGAGTAGAGCCACTACGGATTGATGAATCACAAATCCAGATGGAATATGATGATGTCCAAATTGATGTAAGCCAGAGATTCGGATATGTTGCCTACCATACAGGACGTACTACCTATGTGACGGGGACCAGGATTACTTTCCATGTACCCTTCAATGGCGACCGAGGATTGTTTAAGCTACGACCCTCTAATTTTTCTTTCGAATTACCCTATGTGACCGTTACGGATAGTGAAATGATGTTGGTATATGATATGACACCAGCAGAAACCGAGGCTGATCCTAGCGAAATTAGAGGCAACTTTGATTCACAGCTTGCGAAACTAAAGCAATGGCTGGAGTGGATTGAAAGTGATGTAGCACCTTTCAACGCTGCACTGCCCTCCAAAATATCTCATGCAATAAGCTCCAGACGTGAGAAGATCCTTAAAGACAAGAACCTCGTAGAGACAATAGGCTTTCCCCTCCGCCGTAAGCTAGGGACAGCAGCAACTTACGTTGCACCTCAAGTAAAGAGGATACTCCGTCCAGCACTCCCATCGCCCACAAGTCCCTACAAACCAGAACCTGTACTGGAAACAGAAGAATACGAGTATATTCTTACCATGCTCAACAGCATGGCAGTGACCATGGAACGTAGCCCAAAAGTGTTCTCGGGCATGGATGAAGAGAGTCTACGCCACTTCTTCCTTGCCGTCTTGAATAGTCACTATGAAGGACAAGCAACGGGTGAAACCTTCAACTATGAAGGCAAGACAGACATCCTGATTCGAGTCGAAGGAAAAAATATCTTCGTCGCCGAATGCAAATTCTGGAAGGGACAGGAATCCCTGACAGATGCCATAGACCAGTTGCTTGGCTACGCTACATGGCGTGATACGAAGACTGCAATTCTGGTATTCAACCGAGAGGCCAGAATGTCTACCGTCCTCCCTAAAATTCCAGCGATAGTTGCAGGTCACGCTAGTTTTATACGCGAGATTCCTTGTGAGTCAGAGACAGGCTTCCGCTATGTACTGAGGCATCGTGATGATCCAGATAGAGAACTCACCTTGACTGTTCTGGTATTCGAAGTGCCTGTGTAGCCGCAAAGCGCCACTACTCCATCCCCTGCAGCATCCTATCACCACTGTGACATCTGCCCGTTGCACGATTGATGCTCCACTGCCTACCCTGTCCCTATGACACCCGAGACCACCCGCGTTCATCCTCCGACGGCACGCTCGGATGCCGCGTACATCGCGTTGCATGGCGCTGGCATCCGGTCACGAGGCTGGACGGAAGGGCAGTGGGCAGCTGGCGGCGCAGGCGGGCCTGAGAGCGGCGAGCGGTTAAGAGCAGAAAAGAACGGGTAATGCACAGAAAAGAGCAGCGAATGAGCAGTTATGAACAGTTGAACTGCTCACGCGGAAGGCCGATTTCAGAGGTGAGTTGGGGACCGGTGAGCAGAAATGAACAGCGTTTCCCCCCGGAACGTTCCTCAACGCCGTACGCCATGCCTCGCCAGCGATGGTTCGACAGGCTCACCATGAACGGGGGCCTCCCACCCCTCCACGCCACCGCGTGCGCTGCCCGCGCACTCTGGATTCCCGCCGGTGCGGGAACGACGGGCCTACTCCCGCTCCCCCAACAGCCGCCGCAGGTCGTCCACCTCGCGGCGGAGGTCGCGGTTCTTGCGCCAGAGGTAGACGGCGTAGGCGAAGAAGCCCGCCCAGGTGAGCAGCGTGCCAGCGAGCAGGTAGCCGAGGTTGCTCTCGCCCGGCAGGGATTCCTGGATCTTGATCTCCGAGGCAAGCGCGGCGGGCGCGGCGAGCGCGAGCACGAGCAGGGAGACGGCGACGGCGGTGAAAGCGCGCGCGGTACGGGAGGCGGCAGTGAGACGCCGGAAGGTCCAGGAGAGAGAGACGGGAGTGGATCGGTTGCGCATGCGGTTCCTCAGGCGGCGGCGAGCCGCAACTCCTCGACGGCGTCCTCGTCGCGGCGGAGCGCCACGCGCTCGGCGATGAGGGCCGTGAAGAGCAGGATGAAGGTGACGAACGAGAACATGAGGGTGACGAACATCTCCGACTCCAGCGAGCCCTGCGCGCCGGGGCCGGTGACCCGCTCCGGGTGCAGGCCGCCCCACCAGTCGGCCGCCATGTAGACGAACGGCACGGTCGCCGCGCCGATGATGGCGGTGACGGCGGACCAGCGCCGGCCGCGCTCGGCGTCGGGGGCGTAGGCGCGCACCATCAGGTAGCCGATGAAGATGAGCCACAGCACGAATGTGAGCGTGCCGTTCGCGTCCCAGACCCACCAGGTGTTCCACACCGGCTTCGCCCAGACCGCGCCCGTGATGATGGCGACGGTGAAGAAGACGACGCCGACCTCCGCCGAGGCGTAGGCGAGCCGGTCCCATTTCCGATCGCGGCGAACAAGGTAGAGGACGCTTCCCGCCGCAGCGAGCGCGAACGAGAGGAAGCTGGTGAGGATGACGGGGACGTGGAAGTAGAAGAGGCGCTGGACGATGCCCATCGACCGCTCGGTCGGCGCGTAGCCGAAGATGAGGTACACGTCAATCAGCACGAGGACTCCCGCCACGAGCAGGAGTCCCAGTCTCCAGGCGCCTGTCACGCTCACTCCTCCAACACGTACTCGAACACGAGCGATGATAGCACGAGGAAGACGACGTCGAAGGCGACGATGAGCTGCAGCCAACCGCCGACGCCGCCCCAGCCCTCGCCGTCGAGCGCCTCCCGCGCGCCGGTGACCGCGCCGATGAGCAGCGGCAGCGCGACCGGCAGAAAGAGCATGGGCAGCAGCACTTCCCGCGCCCGCGTGTGCACGGCGATCGCCGAGAAGAGCGTGCCGACCGCCGCGATGCCGACCGTCGCGGCGAGCGCGACGGCGATGAACCAGACGTTGAAGAGCGAGAGGTCGTACAGGACGAGGAAGGCGGGCAGCATAAGCGCCTCGACCGTCACCAGCAGCGTAATGACGCTCAGCAGCTTGCCGAGGTAGAGCGCCTCGCGTGGGACGGGAGCGAGCCGCAGGCCGTCGAGGGTGCCGCGCTCGTGCTCCAGCAGGAAGGTGCGGTTCATGCCGAGCACGGCGGTGAAGATGTAAGCGACCCAGACGATGCCCGGCCCGATGGAGGCGATGAGTTGCGGCGACGGCTCGAACGCGAACGTGAAGATGAAGGCGACGACAAAGGCGAACGCGAGCACGGAGAAGAGCGTCTCGCGCGTCCGGAGTTCGAGGCGCACGTCCTTGGCGTAGATGGTGAGCGCGGCGCGCAGCGTCTCCCGCATCAGGCGGCCCCCTCTGATGAACTAAGGGGTGGGGCGCTGAGGAGCGCGGCGATCTCGTCCGGCGACGCGCTTGCGGTCTCGCCCGCCGCGGCGATGCGTCCGCCGCGCAGGACGGCGAAGTCGTCGGCGAGCGCGAGCCCCTGCGCGGGGTCGTGCGCTGAGAAGACGACGGCCCCGCCGCCGCCGGCGACGGCCCGCACGACTGCCTCGACGAACGCCTGGCCTTGCACGTCGAGGCCGGAGTCGGGCTCGTCGAGAAGGAGGAGGGCGGGGCGGTGCAGCAGCGCGCGGGCGATGGCGACGCGCTTCTGCATGCCGTTGGAGAGGCCGCGCACGCGCCGCTGCGCCCAGCGCTCGGCGCCGACGTCGCGCAGCACCTCGCCGGTCCGTTCCTCGGGGCGAGGCACGCCGTAGAGGCGGGCGTAGAAGCGGAGGTTCTCCTCTGGCGTGAGGTCGTCGTAGAGGAGCGTGCCGTGGCCGACGTAGCCGGTGGCGGCGCGGACGCGTCCGGCGTCCTTGTCGGCGTCGAAGCCCGCTGTCGTCACGCTGCCGGCGGTCGGTTTGACGAGCGCGGATGCGACGCGCAGGAGCGTGCTCTTGCCCGCGCCGTTGTGCCCGAACAGCACGAGCACGCGTCCCCACGCGGCGTCGAGGTCGACGGAGCGAAGGGCGTGGGTCGTGCCGTAGGTCCTGGAGACGCCGCGCAGCTCCAGCGCGTGGCCGGTGCGCGTGGCGGTTGGTGCGGGGTTCGCTGCCATGGGAGTGCCGCGTCAGGTCCACTCCGGCGGTTTCCGGACGGCACGACCATTCGAATCATAGACCACATCGGGGAGTTGGCTCTGTTCCAAATGACGCTCCCGTACGCGGACAACACGCGCTGCGACATCGCGCAACTCATTCGGTTGATCCGCTTTTCTGGTATCAGGGTTCACGAGGATGACGGGGAGTCCAAGTTCGTGCCTGACAGACCGTATCGCTTCCACGAAGTCGGAGTCTTCCGAGAGGACGGCGGCTTGTTCGTAGGAGCCCTTGCAGCCATCCACGATAAGGCGTGTGGCGAGACTGACGTCGCTCTTCTTCTCCGATACGTCGGGGACCAGGACCTTGTTGGAAGGTTGGCTTACCAGGCGCCGCATGTTGCGCTGGGCTTGGAACGTTCCCAGATGAATGGTGAGGCCGGGGATGGTCTTCAAGGCTTCCAGATAGACAAGCTGGCGTCGCTGCTTCTGCCTCTCCCTGGGCTCGTCTTCCCCCGGGCGGTCAATGAGCGGGCTTGTGAAGTAGTGGATGCTCTGAATGGCGTCGCCAGGAAAGAGCGCCTGTGCTAGCTTACGGAGGTCGAGCCACTTAAGGCGTGGCTTTTCCTGGACGGCGCGATAGTAAAGATTGAAGCCGTCGACGTAGAGGTTCGTCAGCATAACGCCACGAGGCTCCGTACATGGCAGTTAAGACAGAGACCGCCCGAAGGCGGTCTCAACCCTACCGGCGAAGCGATAGGGGGGTACTGTCAGTATGGCGCTTCCACGGGGGTCTGTCAATAAAACCGAACGCGTGCGACTCCTGTCGGCGCGTATCGGTACGGAGGTATGAGCGTGGAAGTGTTCCGGCAGGTGGCGGCGGCGTTCGGCAGGCGCGGCATCCCGAAGGGGATGGAGGAGCGCGTGCCGCCCGGCCAGTACGTGACGCCGAAGATGCCGGTGATGAGCATGTCGCCCACGCCGCACATCGACCTCGACACGTGGCGGCTGCGCCTGTTCGGCGAGGTGGAGCGCGAGACAGAACTGACGTGGGCGGAGTGGGAGTCGCTCGCGCAGGTCGAGGTGACGGCCGACTTCCACTGCGTCACGCAGTGGAGCCGGCTGAACGTGGGCTGGGAGGGCGTTCCGGCGTCGCGGGTGCTGGACCTCGCGGGGCCGACGGCGTCGGCGCGGTTCGCGATGCTGCACTGCTACGACGGCTACACGGCGAACATCGACGTCGATGCGCTGCGCGCGCCTGACGTGCTGTTCGCGCACCGCATGGACGGCGCCCCGCTGGAGGGGCAGCACGGCGGGCCGCTGCGGCTGGTCGTGCCGTCGCGCTACGGGTGGAAGAGCGCGAAGTGGGTGAGCGGGGTCGAGTTCATGACCGAGGACAGTCCGGGCTTCTGGGAGCAGTTGGGCTACCACATGCGCGGCGACCCGTGGCGGGAGGAGCGGTTCTCGGGGTGGAGGTAGGGACGCCCGAGAGATTTCTCGGCTCCGCTCGAAATGACAGGCCCCACGCCAAGACCACCCTCACCCGCCGCTGTGCGGCGACCTCTCCCAAGGGGCGAGGTGGGCTGCGAGGCTCCTGCCTGCGCAGGAACGACGGCGCTGGTTAGACGGCGAAGGTGTTGAGCAGGGCCTCCGGGGAGCGGGCGGTGACGCGCTCGCGGACGCCGCCCATACGCTGGTCGAGCGAGGGGCGGGAGTCGTCCTGGTAGATGACGCCGAGGGGAACGCCGCCCTGCTCGATGATGTCCCGCGCGGCGCTCTTGCTGCTTGAGTCGTGGTCGTCCGGGATCTCCCAGGCGATGCCCTCGATGCCCTTGGCCTTGCTGCCCTTGAGGATCTCGTAGGTGTCGTTGTAGGTGGTGCAGGGGGAGTTGACGTGGACGATGGAGAAGCCGTCGTGCTCCATGCCGCGCTTGATGAGGCCTGCCAGGTCGCGTGGCTTGGTGGAGTAGCCGGAGGCGATGTAGGTGA
The DNA here is from genome assembly GCA_034422795.1 of Dehalococcoidia bacterium. Lineage (GTDB taxonomy): Bacteria > Chloroflexota > Dehalococcoidia > Lucifugimonadales > Australimonadaceae > Bin16. The sequence goes on from DAOUJK010000007.1 coordinate 107,260, forward strand.
CGCCGAGGGTGAGGTAGAGGTCCAGCGGGTTGAGCGAGGACTCCAGCTTGCCGTAGGGGGTGGAGCTGGTGACGGTGTCCTCGACGGTGGTGGGGGAGGACTGGCCCTTGGTGAGGCCGTAGACGCCGTTGTCCATGATGACGGCGCAGATGTTGAGGTTGCGGGAGGCCTGGGGCGCGATGTGCTCCATGCCGATGCTGAGGAAGTCGCCGTCACCCGCGACGACGACGACGTTGAGGTCCTCACGCGCCATCTTCACGCCGAGGGCGATGGGCAACGAGCGCCCGTGGATACCGTGGAAACCGTAGGGCTGCTCACCCTCGTAGAGGTGGACGAGGTTGCCGGAGCAGCCGATGCCGGCCACGACGACGTTGTTGTGCATGGGTATCTCGCGCTCGATGTTCCAGTCGCGCATGGCGAACTCGAGAGCGCGGCGGACGCCGAAGTCGCCGCATCCGGGGCACCAGAGGAAGTCGTACTCGGGGTTCTTGGCAGTACCTGTCATGCGTTCACCGCCTGGGGTTGCCTGGATTCCGCCAGGCGCGTCCGGATGCGCTCGCTCAGTTCCGTGGGACGGAACGGAAGGCCGGTGTACTGGGTGATGGCCTCCGCCTTGACGCCGAGGGACCGCAGGATGCCCGCGAACTGGCCCTGGTAGTTGAGCTCAGGGATGAGCACGAGGTCCTTGGAGCGGAGCTCCGCCAGCAGCGCCGGAGGCAGGGGATTGAGGAACATGGTGTAGTACCACGCGACGTCCACGCCCGCGCTGCGCAGCTTGTGCCACGCCTCCAGCGCGGAGCCTTTGGAGCCGCCCCACGGCATGACGGCAACCGACGCTGAGGCGTTGTCGCTCTCGTAGGCGCCGTCCTCCAGCAGCTTGAGCTTGCTGAACCGGCGGTGGGTCATGTGGATGTGGTACTTGGCGAGGTGGGTCGTGTCGCCGTAGATGTCGTGCTCGGAGCCGTTGGCGACGTATGCGCCAGCGCCTCCGGGAGCGGGGAACGGCGAGATCTCCTGCGACTCGTAGCGGAGGTAGCCGTTCTGACCCTTGTACAGGTCCCGGTCCTCGACGTTCGTGGCGGCGAGGTCCGGCCGGGGGATGTTCTGCGCGCGCTCGGCGAGCGAGTGCTCGCTGAGGAGGACGACGGGGCCCTGGTAGCGCTCGGCCCAGTTGAAAGCGTGGACGATGCCGGAGAAGCACTCCTCCACGCTGCCCACCGCGATAACGGGGATGGAGGAGTCGCCGTGGGCCGGGCTGAGCGCGGCGAGGAGGTCCGACTGCTCCGTCTTCGTGGGGAGGCCGGTGGCGGGGCCGCCGCGCTGCACGTCCACGATGACGCAGGGGATCTCGGCCATCCAGGCGAGGCCGATGCCCTCTCCCATGAGGGTGAAGCCGGGGCCGGACGTGGCGGTCATGGACTTCTTCCCGGCGAAGCCCGCGCCGACGATGCCGGTGATGGCCTCGATCTCGGAGCTGGCCTGGTAGGCGAACTTGCCCTCGCCGACGAGGTTGCGCTCCATGTAGACGAGGACGGGCGTCGCGGGGGAGATGGGGTAGCCGAAGTAGAAGTCGATGCCGGCATGGAGCGCGCCGACGGAGAGGGCGTCGTTGCCCTTGATGAAGACCTGATCGTATTCCGGCTTCTCAGGCTCGCCGAGGTCGCTGATGGGGTCTTCCTCCGCGAGGTGGGCGAGTCCGAGGTCCAGGGCTATGTGGTTGGCCTCGACGACCTTGTCGCGCCCGGCGAACCGCTGGGAGACGAACTCCTTGAAGTAGTTGACCGGCATGTTGATGAGCCTGGAGAGCCCGCCCATGACCACCATGTTGGCGGCGCGGGACTCGCCGGTCTGCTTGGCGAGTTCGTCGAAGGGTACGCTGACGCAGCGGAGGTGTTCGTCGTCGCGGGGGGTTACGGAAGGGTCGAGGAGGATGATGCCTCCGTCGTGCACCTCGGTGCGATGCTCGTGGTACGCCTCGTCGTTGAAAGCGACGAGGATGTCAATGGCGTCACCGGGACTCAAAACAGGGACGCGGGCGATGCGCGCCTGCGTCCACGTGGGGCCTCCCAGGATCTGCGAGGGAAAGGTGGCGAAGGTAAGTGCATGGTAGCCGACGCCGGTGGCGGCTCGGGCCAGCATCTCCGCAGCGGTTACGACTCCCTGGCCACCCTCGCCTGCGAATCGGACGACGATCTCACTTCGGCTGGCCATCGTCTCAGTCCTCCGTATGAAGACTCCCTGGCTGCCTCGGCGGATGAGCCGGACATGAGTGATTCAACGCAGTCAGGGTCCCTTTCAGCGCGCACCAAACGTGGTACACGCCAAATAGGTAGATTACGGAGCACATGGTGGGGTGTCAATCAACGCAATGCCACGAACACACCCCTGCAGGACAGCTTTTCCCGCATACTCTCCGTTGCGTAATGGATGATTCAGCCATGTGCTCCGTCGCCCAAAGGCGGATTCCTCCATCCCCGGACGTTGGAGGAATCCGCGTCTCACTGCCAGATGAGACAGCGGCACGAGCGTCCAAACCGTCGAGTGTGCGGCTACGGGTGAGCGCGTTGACACCGGAGAGAGGCCAGCGGTATGCTCGCGAACGGCGCGAGACTCCGGCAGGAGCCGGGTCCTCGAAGCGAATCAGGCATCCAGCGCGGATGTTGTTCCTTTCCGCGGCATGCAGCCCCACTCCGCACCCCTTGATGGAGGGGGCTGATTTGTACCTGACATTCGCGGAGACAAACGCGTCGCGCGCGCTCAGGCGGCGCACCCGGGCTGGCGCGTATCGCCCGGAACAACGGAGGGAGGCTGCATGGCCCAGAAGGAGATCGAGCTGAAGCGCGGCCTCAGGGACGTCTACTTCGAGTCCACTGAGTCCAGCTTGGTCATCGGCGACGTGGGACGCCTCATCTACCGCGGCTACGAGATCCACGACCTGGCCGAGCACGCGAGCTTCGAGGAAGTCATGCACCTCATGCTCGTGAAGCACCTCCCGACGCGCGCCGAACTGGATGAGTTCGATTCCACCCTCCGCAGCAACAGGGCCGTCCCGCAGGAGGTGCTGGAGATCATCGGGCGGGTGAAGGACGCCCACCCCATGGACGTGCTCCGCACCGCCGTCTCGGCCCTCGCAGCGTCCGACCCTGAGGTCGACGACATCTCCCACGAAGCGACCCTGCGCAAGGGCCTCAGGATCACCGCACAGACGCCCACCATCGTGGCGGCGCACCATCGCATCCGAAACGGCAACGACCCCGTCCCGCCCGACTCCTCCCTCTCCCACGCAGCCAACTTCCTGTACATGCTCCTCGGCGATCGTCCCGACGACGAGACGGCCCGCCTGATGGACAAAGACCTCATCGTCCATCTGGACCACGGCTCCAACGCCTCCTCTTTCGCGGCCCGCGTCACGGCAAGCACGCTCGCCGACGTTCACGGCGCTGTCGTGACCGGCCTCGGCACGCTCAAGGGCCCGCTGCACGGCGGCGCGGCCGAGGGCGTGATGAGGATGGCGCTGGAGATCGGCGAGGTGGAGAACGTCGAGGGGTACCTCGCGGGGAAGCACGAGCGCCGCGAGCGCATCATGGGGTTCGGACACGCCGTGTACCGGGCGGAAGACCCGCGCGCCCGGCACCTGCGGGAGGGCTCGCGCCGTCTGGCAGAGAAGATGGGAGACCCGAAGTGGTTCCAGATCCTCAGCCGGGTGGAAGAGCACATGCGCCCGTACGCTGAGCGCGGGATATGCGTGAACGTGGACTTCTGGGCTGGGTCCGTATACTACCTGCTGGGCGTACCGGAAGACCTGTTCATCTCCATCTTCGCCGTCGCGCGGGTGCCCGGATACGTCGCGCAGGTGCTGGAACAGCAGGACAAGAACATGCTCATCAGGCCGCAGATGCGGTACGACGGACCGATGGACCTCGAGTTCGTTCCCATAGACCAACGAGGTTAGACTGCCAGGAGAGGGAGGCACGGAGCGTTATGACCCAACAGGGGATTGAAGTTGCCGAGGCGGAGCCCGGCTGCGCACACCATTGGGCTATAGAAAGCCCGAACGGGCCCACAAGCTACGGCATCTGCAAGCGCTGCGGGGAGACCCGCGAGTTCAGGAACTCCATCAAGATCACCAGTTGGGAATCGGAAGGCAGCCACGTCAACCGCAACCCGCGTTGACGGCCTGCCAGACCTGGGACTAATTGCGCCTGGCGCGGCGTAGTTCTTCCCACCCACCCGCCCGAACGTTCTGTGGGGGACACCCCCACTCCCCGGCAGAGGGGCAACCCCTCTGCACCCCGGTTCACTGTTCATCGTTCGACAAACTCACCACGAACGAGGGTGAATGTAACCCAAGATGTCCGGGCCACGAGGACCAATGCAGGATCTCAGATGCACTCACCCGGCTCTGACGCATGACAGGCCTGTTCGCTCCCACCGGCGCTGACGCGGAGGTCCGCAGGCGTATCGCGCTGCGAGGCCCGCTCACGTTCGCCGAGTTCATGGAGGTCGCGCTCTACTGGCCGGCCGGCGGCTACTACGCGTCGCGCCGCTCCTTCGGCCCCCTCGGCGACTTCTACACCGCTCCGCTCGCGCACCCCGTCTTCGGGGCGCTCGTCGCCCGGCAACTGGTCACGATGTGGCGTGCGCTCGGCAATCCCGCGCCGCTCAACGTGATCGAGGCGGGCGCGGGCGACGGCACGCTCGCGCTGGATGTCATCGCTCACGCGTGGGCACTCGGGGGCGGATTCCCGGATGCGCTGACGCACACGGCGGTCGACCCGCGCGAGCCGCCGCCAGAGTTCCCCGGGCGTTGGGTACGCTCAAGCGGGGTCCCCACCGTAGGCGGGAGCGGTGTCGTGCTGGCGAACGAGCTGCTCGACGCCGTGCCGGTGCACCGCGTTGTGATGGAAGGCGGGCGGCTGCGCGAGCTGTTCGTGGATTCCGCGCCGGAGGGCGGCTTCATCGAGGTAGCTGGCGAGCCCTCCACTTCGGCGCTGGCCGAACGCCTCGAACGCGTCGGTGTGACGCTCTCCGAGGGTTACCGGACGGAGATATGCCTCGCGTCGGAAGCGTGGCTGGTGCAGGCGTTCGCCGCCGTCGAGCACGGCTACCTGCTGCTCGTGGACTACGGACACGAGGCGTTGGCCTACTACGACGAGTCGCGCCGCGCCGGGACGCTGCGCTGCTACGCCGGTCACACGCTGGGGATGAACCCGTACTTCAGCGTGGGGAGGCAGGACATCAGCGCGCACGTGGAGTTCACGTCCGTGCGGTCGGGCGCGGCTGCGGCGGGGTTCGCGGAAGCGGGGCAGATGTCGCAGGCGGAATGGCTACGGTCGCTGGGCATCGAGGCGTACCGGGCAGATGTCGCGGAGCGGAGCGGGCTGGGACGTGTCGAGCGCATGGCGAACCTGCGCGGGATGGACCTGCTGCTGGACGACGAGGGGATGGGCGGGTTCAGGGTGTTGGCGTTCGCCAAGGACGCGCCGACCGAGGGAGTGCTGGGCGCGAGTCCGCCGGAGTCCGCGCCCACGCCGCTTGGAGGCGCGCGGCACATGCCGTTCGGGGCTGGAGGATGAGGCCTTCACGCCGCCCCGCTCCTCGCCTCACCGCAGTACCCTCTCCCTGCCCTCTCCCCTTGTAGGGAGAGGGGATCAGGCGTCCCTCCGCGCCCGATTCCCGCAGGGCCCTCACCCTAACCCTCTCCCTCAGGAGAGGGGACCAGCACATCCCCGCCTCCTCTCTCAGAGAGGGTGCTGTGCGCTAAGCGCGGGCTCCGCTGCGCTTTACTCAGCATGACATATTGCGCGGGGGTGGTTCGCAGCGCCGGGCGGTCGCGATGAAGCCGGTGTGGCCGACCATGCGGTGGTCGGGGCGGGCGCTGGTCTCGGAGAAGTGCCATGGACGCTCCAGCAGTTCGAAGGCCTCCGCCATGTGCCAGCGGTCGTCGCGGGTGAGGAGCATTATGAGCTCGTGCACCTGCAGAATGGTCGGGAGGTAGGCGGCGAAGACACCGCCCGTACGCAGCACTCCGGCCGCGGCGTCGAGCAGCAACCCCGGCTCGGGCACGTCGGCGATGATGCGGTCTGCCTCCTCACTCCCAAGCCCGCCGGTGTAGGCGTCGCCGAGGACGATGCGGTGGTTGGCTGCATCCGGAGCGAGGTGCGCAACGTTCCGTTTCGCTGCCTCGACGACCTCCTCTCGGACCTCGTGCGAGACGACCGAGCCGTCCGGCCCGACCGCGCGGAGGAGGGCCGCTGAAGCGGCGCCTGAGCCGAGGCCGACCTCAATGACGCGAGCACCGGGGTAGACGTCGGCGTGCATCAGGAGGGCAGCGAGGTCCTTGGGGTAGATGACCTGGCTCTGGCGCGGCAGTTCCTTGACCGCGTCGGCGAATGAGGGATGGAGGATGAAGAGGCGGTGTCCCTTGTTGGTGACGAGGAAGAAGCCCTCGCGCCGCCCGATGATCTCGTCGTGGGTGACGTAGCCGAGGTGCGTCTCGACGAGCGCGCCGCTTCTCAACTCGACGCGGTAGCGGCGCTTGCGCTGGTCGTAGACCAGGGCAACGTCGCCTTCGGCGAACGGGGCTCGCTTGAGGTCTGCTTCGCTGTGCGGTGTCATGCTCATCGCTGCCGGGAACGAGAAGGGGCTGCGAAGCGCAGCCCCTTCCGCATCGCGTTGTTGCCGCTGCGCCTATCCCTGGAGCTTGCTCAACTCCTCCCTGATGTCGTTCGGGTCGGGGAGGACGCCCTGGTAGGTCTGGTGATAGCGGACGGTGCCTTGCGGGTCGATGATGGTGATGGACCTGATGCACATGCCGGAGTCCTCGTTGAAGATGCCGTAGGCGCGTGCGACTTCGCCGTGGGGCCAGAAGTCCGACAGGAGCGAGTGGGCGATCCCGCCGAGGTTGGTGCCCCACGACTTGAGGGCGGGGCGGGCGTCGGCGCCGAGGCCCAGGACGTGCGCGCCCATCTCTTCGAACGACTTCAACGCACGGTTGAAGGTGGTGGTCTGGGTCGTTCAGCCGCCGGTGAATGCGGCGGGGAAGGAGTGGATGACGACCCACTTCTCGCCCTTGAAGCCGGCGAGGGAGACGTCTTCTCCGTTCTGGTCCTTGAGGGTGAAGTCCGGGGCTTGCTGGCCTACGTCCACCATGAGGGGCCTCCTGAGAGTCGGGGTGCGATGGTTAGGATAGCGGCAAGCCCGGAGAAGATAAAGGGGCGCGGAGGGCTCAGGGCTGGATGAGCCCTTCCTGAGGTTGTGTCCATGCTACCTTGGGCAGCATGGCGTGTTGCCTGGCACGTGCGAAGGATATGTCGTGGACGGGCACGTCGATGATTACCGGTGCTCGGCGTTCCAGCGCGAGGGGTAGCAGCCGTTCCAGGTCCAGAGGGTCGTCCGCCTGCATACCGACCGCGCCGAAAGACTCGGCGAACCTGATGAAGTCCGGGTTATGCAGGTCGGTCTCATAGGCGCCGGAGAAGAAATCATCCAGGTCGCGTGCGACGTTGCCGTAAGCGTCGTCCCTGAAGACGATGGTGACCACGTTGATGCCGTACTTGACCGCGGTTGAGAGTTCGGCGGCGTTGAACATGAAACCACCGTCCCCGTTGATACAGACGACGGCACGGTCCGGCTGGGCGACCTTCACGCCCAGCGCCGTGGGGAACGCGCCGCCGAGGTTGTAAGAGTAACCGGAGTCGACGTACGTCCTCGGGTGCTCCACCTTGTAGTGCGTGCGGGAGTAGTAGCCGAGCTGGGTTATGTCCCAGACGGTGAAGGCGTCGTCGGGAGCGCCGTGCTGGATCGCTTCGATGATGGGGAACTGCGGCTCGTGGAGGTGGATGTCGTAGTAGGCGATGAGACGCCGGGCAGCTGCGACCGCCGGCTCAGGCGATGGTCGGTCGCCCGCTCCGGCCTCGGCGAGGTGGGGAAGGAGTGCTTCGATGGTGGCCCTGGCGTCGCCGTGCAGGGGGATGGTGTTCGCCTGGAGCCGAGTAAGTTCGGAGTCGTCTATGTTGATGTTAATGAGGGTGGAGGCATCGCCCGCCGGGTTACCCATCGAGAACCGTGTCCCGATGCCTATCACGACATCGGCGGACTGCATCACGTCGACGAGTTCGTTCATCTCCTGCACGTCCGCACGGGGGCTGAGGCATGAGCCGTAGCAGAGGGAGTGGCTGTCCGGGATCGCGCCCTTGCCACCGCCGGAGGTGATGACGGGGATGCGGGTCGCTTCGGCGAGCGTGACGAGGGCATTTTCCGCGCCCGACTGCGCCACGCCGCCGCCGACGAAGATGACGGGACGCTGGCACGCCGCGATGACCCGGGCGGCTTCCTGCAGCTGTTCCGGGCTCGGTACGATGCGCGAGGTGGGAGCGGGGTTCCGCAGCTGGACCTCGTCGCGCTCCACCCCGGCTTCAGGGGCCATCTCGATCAGAACGGGGCGGGGCCGCCCAGTACGCATCTGCCGGAATGCCTCGGACACTGCAGCCGGAACGTCCCGCGGAGTGAGCACCTGCCGCCGCCACTTGGTGACGGGGGCCAGGGTGCCCCCCTGGTCCATGATCTCGTGGTAAGCCCCCAGGTTCTTGCCTACCTGGCCCCTGGGAATCTGGCCTGCGATGAGGAGCACGGGTGACGAGCGGGCGTACGCGGTGGCCAGCCCGGCGGCTGCGTTGTAGACGCCCGTGCCTGGCACGACAAGAGCGACCCCCGGCCTGCCGGAGGCGCGGGCGTAACCGTCGGCCATGTGCGCAGCGCCCTGCTCGTGGCGGGTGGTGATCAGGCGGATGCCCGGTTCGTCGCGCATGGCGGCGACGATGCCGTTCAAGTGTATGCCGGGGATGCCGAATACGACTTCGACACCCTCACGCACGAGGGACTGCACGAGGGCTTCGCCGCCGCTCATTCTGGGCATACCTTTCACTTCCTCCTACGCAGGCTATAAGCCTTCGGTGACCACCATGTTGATGTTGGCCGCCCTCGAGCGAAGGTCGTCAAGCGCGGTGTACTCCGGGGAGTCCAGCCAGGCGCGAGCCTGCTCCATGCTGCCGAACTCGAGGATCGCGAGCCGCTTGGGCGTCCAGGAGCCCAGTCTGATTTCGATCTCGCCACCACGCGCCACGAACCTGCCACCGTGAGCTTCAACAGTACCCGTCACACGCTCGAAGAACTGTCCAAACAGGTCCGCGTCCGTTATCTCAACATCGGTTATCACGTATGCAGACATACTGGCACCTCTTGAGCTTCAAGGTTGCTGGCGGCATGACCATGCAGTGCCTCAGTGGCAGAGGAGCATATCACTATGACGGAAGGGGAAGGCTTCGAGGTTGCGGGCTAACGCGTTGGGCCTTCGCAGGAACGACGGAGTGCAGTCCTCGGGGGGCCAGCGGAGCTCAGGACGGCGGGCGAGCCGAAGCCGGTGGTCGACTCCCGGAGGTCGAGCCGATGGTAGACGTTGGCGCTCACCTGTTGCGCGGTGGTCCCCTTCGCGGGCGAGTGACGGGCTGCCTGGCACCCGCGGGCCGCAGGCGCTCCCTGGTCAGCGCCAACGCTCGGGGAGGTCCCTCACGAACAGTTCCTCGACCGTCATCCGCCTGTCGACGAGGCCCTGGTCGACAACGTCCTCCAGGAGGCTCTCGATGACATGACGGCTGGGGGCGATGCCATAAGGCCAGGGGTCATCGCCGAGCAGGTCCTCGGTGTCATGCGCCGATCCTCCCACGACGGTGCGCTCGGGCGAGTCGGCGGGCGTCGCTGCCATGCCGAGTCTCTTTGCTTCCTCGAACGCCTCGCACAGGTCCGCCGGAAGCCCCGGAGCTTGGTCGATGAGCCGCTCGTTCATGACGATCATGTGCATGATGGGGAATACCGGCAACCTCGCGTAGTACGCACGCTCTGCCGTCCCCAGGTCCGGAAATGCCGGTAGCACGCCGTCCTGCGCGCCTCTGCCTGTCGCACCGACCGCCGCATCCAACTCTCCCGACGCGAGCATCTCCACCGGCGTGCGTTGGGACTCATACCGGACCTCGACTCCGTCCGGGAACGTGAGCGTCGACGTGCGTTCGGGCCGGAACGTGACCCAGGATGCGTCCCGCACGCTCACGCCGTACTCCTGCCGGAGCAGGAACCTTCCCCACACGGACGACGTCATCCAGAACTGCGGCAACCCGACACGCTTCCCTCGCATCTGAGCGGGGTCCGACAGTCCTGAAAGCGGCGAGAACACGAACGCCGGATGGATGAACCGGCGTCCGGTGAAGAGGGGTAGCCCGACGAGGGGCATCCCCTCGTACCGCGCCCTGATGAACGTGGCCATCGACATCTCTCCGACATCGAACTCGAGGTCCAGCATCGCCAGCGTGTTCTCATTGACGCTCGGCGCGGGCTGCAGTTCAACGTCGACACCAGGGACGGACACGTGTCCATCCAGTACAGGGGTCGTCAGGAACGATGGGATCACCGAGAGACTGATCTTCGCCGCAGCCATGATTGCCCTCCTGTGTTGACGTGGCGTTCGCGGGCAGATTACAGGAAGAACGGGGTTGCTCGCGCTTCTTGCGACGTTCGGCGGGCCTGCGAGGCTTCCGCCTTCCCAGGAACGACGGGTCTACTCGTTGTCGGGGCGCCAGCGGAGTTCGGGACGTCGGGCGGCGCGGGCCTCGTCGAGGCGTGAGATGGGAGTCTCGTAGGGAGCGCTGCGCAGGAAGTCCTCGTCCGCGGCTGCCTCGGCGTCGATCCGCTCCAGCGTCTCGATGAAGGAGTCGAGCGTCTCTTTCGATTCGGTTTCGGTGGGCTCGATCATGAGCGCTTCGGGCACGACGAGCGGGAAGTACATGGTGGGGGCATGGAAGCCGTGGTCCAGCAGCCGCTTGGAGACGTTAAGCGCGGTCGCTCCCGGACGCTTCCGCGCCGCGAATACGACCTCGTGCATGACGGAGCGGTCGTACGGGAGTTCGAAGAGCGGGCGTAGCCTCGCGAGCAGGTAGTTGGCGTTGAGCACGGCGTTGCCGCTGATGTCCAGCATGCCCTCGCCGCCAAGGAGCGATATGTAGGTGAGGGCGCGGATCAGCACGCCGAAATTGCCCTGCGCTCCGCCGCAGCGCCCGATGGTGTGCGCGGGCATCTCGCTGCCGTAGGAGCCGTCATCCCGCTGCACGGCGATGGGGCCGGGGAGGAACGGAGCGAGTGCCTCGGTGACGCAGATGGGCCCGGCGCCGGGTCCACCCCCGCCGTGGGGCGTGCTGAACGTCTTGTGCAGGTTCATGTGGACGACGTCGAAGCCGAAGTGGCCGAGCTTGGCGCGTCCGAGCAGCGCGTTCATGTTTGCGCCGTCGCCGTAGACGAGGCCGCCCGCCTCGTGGACGATGCGGCACATCTCGACAGCGTTGCGGTCGAAGAGGCCGAGAGTGGTCGGCTGGGTGAACATCACGCCCGCGAGGGTCTCGTCGGCCTCGGCGCGGACGGCGTCGAGGTCGATGTCGCCGCCGGACGTGGAGGGGATCGAGACGACCTGGAAGCCGGCCATGGCAGCGGACGCGGGGTTCGTGCCGTGGGCGGTGTCCGGGATGAGCATCTTGCGGCGGTTGCTGTCGCCGCGTGCGTCGAGCGCAGCCCGGAGCGTGAGGATGCCCGCGAGCTCACCCTGCGCACCCGCGAGCGGAGCCAGGCTGGCGCTCGGCAGTCCGCTGACCTCCTGCAGGTACGTCTGCAGCCGGAAGACGGCCTCCAGGCATCCCTGTACCTGCGCCTCCGGCTGCGCGGGGTGCGCGAGCGCGAAGCCGGAAGTCGCCGCGACGGCCTCGTTCAGCTTGGGGTTGTACTTCATCGTGCAGCTGCCGAGAGGGTAGAAGTTGGTGTCGATGGAGAAGTTCAGCTGGCTGAGGTGCGTGAAGTAGCGGACGACCTCGCCCTCGGTGACCTCCGGCAGTTGCAGGTCGTCGCGGAGCATCGTCTGCTCCGGCATGAGCTGCGGTGGTACGTCGGACGCGGGAAGCGTGACGCCGGTGCGTCCGGGGCGACTGCGCTCCATGAGCAATCTGCGGCGGTTGTGCGCTTCCTCTCGGAGCGGGGCGCCGGGCATGGAGGTCATCGGCCTACCTCCGCGAGCGCATCGACGAGGCGGTCTATCTGGTCGCGGGTGTTGACCTCGGTGACGCAGAACAGCATGCCGTTGGGGTAGCGGCGGCTCACGTCCAGCCCACCGATGATGCCGCGCTGCTCCAGGGCTGCGCCGACCTCGGCGGCAGGCTTGGGGCCGGAGACCACGAACTCCTGGAAGAAGGGAGCGTCCAGGGGGAGGCCGTAGCCGGGAAGCTCTGCGATGCGGGACGCGGCGTAGTGCGCCTTCTGATAGCAGAGCTCGGCGACGTGGCGGAGTCCCTGCTTGCCCATGAGCGCCAGGTACATGGTGGCCCAGAGCCCGATCAGCGCGGTGCTCGTGCAGATGTTGGAGGTGGCGTGCTCGCGGCGGATGTGCTGCTCGCGCGGCTGGAGCGTGAGCACGTAGCCCGTGCGGCCCTCCGTGTCCACTGTCCGCCCGGCGATGCGCCCCGGCAGCTGGCGGACGTACTCCTGGCGGCAGGTGAAGATGCCGACGTACGGGCCGCCGAAACTCGGAGGTATGCCGAGCGCCTGCCCCTCCCCGGTGGCGATGTCAGCGCCGAACGCGCCGGGCGGCTTGTACATGGCCAGGGCAGTAGGATCGCACGACATGACGGCGAGCGCGCCCTGCTCGTGGGCGAGGTCAGTGAGCGCCTGCGAGTCCTCGAGGCAGCCGAAGAAGTTGGGGTACTGCGAGATGAGGCACGCGGTCTCCGGTTGGAGTTCCGGCGATGCGGGGTCCGTCTCGTAGACCTCGATGCCCTGCGGTTGCGCGTAGAAACGGACCGTGTCGACGTAGTGCGGGTTGACGGTATCGAGCACGGCGACGCGGCTTCGTTTCGTGACGCGGCAGGCCATGAGCGCTGCCTCAGCGAGGCTGCTCGCGCCGTCGTACATGCCGGCGTTGGAGACCTCCATGCCGAAGAGCTGGGCGGTGAGGGTCTGGAACTCGAACGTGCCCTGCAGCGTCCCCTGCGACACTTCCGGCTGGTAGGGCGTGTAGGAGGTCAGGAACTCGCCGCGCGTGACGAGGGGCGCCACGACGGCGGGGCAGAAGTGGTGGTAGACGCCCGCGCCGAGGAAGCTCGGGTGCTCGCCAGCGTGGAAGTTGCGCTGGGCCAGCGCCGTCATCTCCGCGCGCAATTCCATCTCCGGCACCGGCGCGGGCAGCCCGAGGCCGGGGTGGCGGAACCGCTCAGGGATGTCGCCGAACAGCTCCTCGACGGCGGACGCGCCGACCTCGGCGAGCATCGCGGCGCGGTCGTCGTCGGTGTTGGGGATGAAGGGTGAGGTGAGCGGCGAGTCAGACATCGGGACGTAGTCAGGACCTTATTCGATCAGCGCCGCGTATGCGGCGGCGTCCAGCAGGGAGTCGAGTTCGGCGGGGTCGTCCGGTTTGACGCGGACCAGCCAGCCCTTCTCGTGGGGGCTCTCGTTCAGCAGTTCGGGGGTGTTCTTCACGTCTTCGTTGACGGCGGCGACTTCGCCGGAGACCGGAGAGTAGAGCTCCGAGACGGCCTTGACCGACTCGACCTCGCCCATCTGGGCGTGCTGGGTCACGCGGTCGCCGGGTTTGGGGAGTTCCACGTAGACAACGTCGCCCAGCTCGTGCTGTGCGAAGTCGGTGATGCCGACGAGGACGAGGCCGTCCGGCTCTGTCAGCGCCCACTCGTGTTCCTTGGAGTAGCGGCGGTCCTCGGGAACGGACATAGCTATCTGGACCTCTTGTAGAAGGGAAGGGCCACTATCTGCGCCGGTATCTGCCGTCCGCGAACGTCCACGGAGATGGGATTTCCCGGCTCGCTGGCCTCCCTCGGAAGATAGCCGAGGCCTATATTGGTGTCAAGGTGAGGCGAGTAGCTGCCACTCGTAACCTCACCCACCGCGACGCCTTTGACGAGGATGGGGTGGTGGGCCCGTGGGGCGGGTCCGCGCTCGGCCGTGCGGAAGCCCGCGAGTACACGTACGGTGCCCCGTTCGGCGGCTGCTCGCACCGCGTCGGCGCCGCAGAAGTCGCGCTCCAAGCGCACGAAGCGCTCCAGCCCGGCCTCGATGGGATTGACGGTCTCGTCCATGTCGGAGCCGTGCAGCAGGAGGGCGGCCTCCAGGCGGAGGGCGTCACGCGCGCCGAGGCCGCAGGGGGCTGCGCCGGCGTTCATGAGGGCGCGCCAGAGCGTGGACGCAGTCTCCGACGCGGGCATGATCTCGACGCCGTCCTCGCCGGTGTAGCCGGTGCGAGCGATGAGCGCGGGCGCTCCCATGACCTCCGTTTCAACGACGTTGAACGGGCGCACCGTATCGGAGTCGAACCCCGCGACCTGTCGTGCGATGGAGGTGGCGTCCGGCCCCTGGAGGGCAATCATCGCGATCGCGGCGGTGCGGTCGGTGAGCGTTGTTCCGGGGAAGCGTTCGGCGAGCCATCGCTCCAGCCACGCGAAGACCTTTTCGGCATTCGCGGCGTTCGCGACGATCATGAAGCGCTCCTCGCCGAGCCTGTAGACGATGGCGTCGTCGATGATGCCCCCGGACTCGTTGCAGAGGAAGCCGTAGCGGGCGCGGCCAACCGGCATCGCCTCGCCGACGTCGGCGGTGTGCACCCAGTCGAGGAGCGCGCGGGCGTCCGGCCCGTCGACGGCGAAGCGTCCCATGTGGGAGACGTCGAAGATGCCGGCGGCAGTGCGGACGGCGCGCGCCTCGGCGAGCACGCCCGCGTACTGCACGGGCATGTCGTACCCGGCGAACGGCACCATGCGAGCGCTGAGGGAGACGTGGTTGTCGTGCAGGACGGTGGTGTGGAGAGGGGCGTCTGCCATGCATTAAGCGTAGCATAGGGAGGCTTTCGGCAGAGGAGGTGTCGGCTCATGGACCGTCTCGAATTCGGTGTGTGGGACCAGATGCAGACGTACGAGGTCATGAACGCGTCCACCGCCGCTGAGGTGTACGAGAAGCACATCCGGCAGGCGCAGCTGATGGAGCGGGTAGGCTTCGAGTACTACTGGACGCTGGAGCACCAGGGCTCCTACGTGGGAGCGATCACGTCGCCGCAGATGTTCCTGACGGCGGTGGCGCGGCACACGGAGTCGCTGCGACTGGGAACGATGATCTGGCAGCTGCCGTTCCATCACCCCATCCGGCTGGCGCAGGACGTTGCGATGCTGGACCACCTCTCCGGCGGGCGGGTGGAGTTCGGCACCGGTATCGGTGTGCACGAGCACGAGTTCATGCGCTGGGGGCTGGACTTCTACTCGCGGCAGGAGATGGGCGAGGAGGCGCTCGACATCATCGAGCTCGCGTGGCGTGGGGATGGGACGGTGACGTACGAGGGGAAGTACTGGCAGATAGACGAGGCGATCATAGAGCCGGCCCCGCTGCAACGTCCGCACCCGCCGATATGGGCTGCCGTGCACAGCCCGCGCGCGATCGACTTCGCGGCGAAGCGCGGCTACCACATGGCGCAGAACATCGACACCGACGAGTCGATGGCCCAGAAGTTCTCCGAGTGGCGCGAGGCGTGGAAGGGCTACGGGCACGAGGGACCGATGCCGCGCCAGTTCCTGATGCGCGTGGTGCACGTGGCGGAAACGGACGAGCAGGCGCACGAGCAGGCCCGGCAGTACCTGCTGGAGGCGAACACGCTGGGGCGTGAGATCGTCTCGAACAGCCGCCTGGGCTTCGGCTCCAACCCGCGCGGGATGGGGCACGAGGACAGTGAGGACATCCGCGAGCGCGGGCGCATCTTCCGGGAGTGCGCGCGCTCCTACGAGTTCTGGCTCGACAACGGGCTGGCGCTCGTGGGCAGCCCGGAGTCGGTTGCGCGCCAGATAGCGGAGGGCCGCGAGAAGATCGGCTACGACCACTTCGCGGGGAAGTTCCACATCGGGCGGATGCCCCACGATCTCGTGGAGTCGTCACTGACGCTGTTCGGGGAGGAAGTCATCCCCGCCTTCTCGTAGGCGGCGCGGGGATTCACACGGAACACAATCGCCTGGAAGGAGACGGGAGGATGCCCCCTCTGGAGTTCGGCGCGTGGGGCGCCGTGAAGATCAACGACATCAAGAGACTGGGCTCGGCGGCCGCAGCCTACGACGAGCACATCCGTCAGGCGCGCATGATGGACGAGCTCGGCTACCGCTACTACTGGATCATCGAGCACCAGGCCTCTTATATCGGCGCGATCACGGCCCCGACAGTCTTCCTCGCGGCGGTCGCTGCGGCGACGGAGCGCATCCATGTGGGCGCGATGATCTGGCAGCTGCCGTTCCACAACCCGATGCGGCTGGCGCAGGAGGTGGCAACGCTCGACCACCTGTCGAAAGGGAGGGTTGAGTTCGGCTCGGGACTGGGGACGCACGAGCACGAATTCATCCGATGGGGCATCGACTACTACGAGCGCCACGCCGCGAGCGAAGAGGCGATGAAGGTGATCGAGGACGCGTGGACCAAGGACGAGGTCACGCACCGTGGGCGGTTCTGGCAGTACGACGAGATGCTGCCGATGCCGAAGCCGTACCAGCAGCCTCACCCGCCCATCTGGATCGCCTGCCACAGCCTGCGCGCGTTCGAGTGGGCGGCGGAGCGGAACAACGACGTGGCGACGAACATCTCCACCGACGACGAGCTCGTCGACAAGTTCGAGCACTTCCGGCGCATCTGGCGCGAGTGCGAGCACCCGGGCCCGATGCCGAGGCAGATGCTGGTGCGCGTTGTCCATGTCGCCGAGACCGATGAGCAGGCCCGCGCGGAGGCGGAACCGTACCTGTGCGAGTACTTCAGCATCGACCGCGAGCACGTGGTGAATACCCGCATCGGCTTCGGGAGCGACCCGCGTGGAAAGGGAACGGACAACACGCGGTACACGCGGGCGAACGGGAGGATATTCGCGCAGGCGCGGCAGTCCTACGACTTCTGGATCGAGAGTGGACTCGCTCTCATCGGCAGCCCGGAGACGGTGGCGCGGCGGATAGCGGAGACACAGGAGCGGCTCGGCTTCACGGTGTGGGCCGGCAGCCACCACGTCGGACGGATGCCGACCGAGTACGTCGACAAGTCGATACGGCTGTTCGGGGAAGAGGTCATCCCCGCATTCGACGCCCCATCGGGGCCGGTCGTGCCGGTGAGCACGGTGCTCCAGCGCCAAGGCCCGTCCGGGCAGCAGGGGCCGTGGGCGGGGTAGCCAGGGGCTGCGCGAGGGCAGGCGCAGCGCACGATTGCATGCATTGATTGCATCGATTACAATGATTGCACTGCAATCGGAGTGAGGCCATGACCAGCATCACGGTACGGAACATCGAGGACGACCTCAAGCGGCGGCTGCGCATCAGAGCGGCTGAGCACGGCCACTCCATGGAGGAGGAGGCGCGGCGCATCCTGCGGTCGGCGCTCGGCGAGGACGAGGCTCCGGCGAAGGATGCCGTGCCGGAGAAAGGCCTGGGGACGAAGATCCACGAGTTGTTCGCGCCGATCGGTGGCGTGGACGGCGTCGAATTCCCCAGGCTCGAGGGTCCGAGGCCAGCCCGCTTCAGCCTGTAATCGTGATTGTTCTCGATACGAACGTCCTCTCCGAATTGATGCTCGCGGCGCCTGACCCGAGAGTGCAGGCGTGGGTTGACCGCGAACCGGAGCAGACGCTGTACACCACGGCTGTAACGGAGGCCGAGATCAGAGTTGGCATCGCCCTGATGCCGGAGGGTCGGCGGCGGCACGAGCTTGCTTCCGCAGCCGAGCGGCTTCTTGAAGGTCTGCTTGCCGAGCGCGTACTTCCGTTTGATCGCCGCGCCGCCCAAGCCTATGCGGCCATAGGGGCGATTCGGCATGCGGCAGGCCGTCAGTACGCCACGCGAGATTGCGAGACCGCGGCTATCGCCAGAGCGAACGGCGCAGTCGTCGCCACGAGAAACGTTCGGGACTTCCTCGATTGCGGGGTGGAGATAAGGAACCCGTGGGATGGGTGAAGTCGCGCCCCGCTACCCCAGGACGGAGTAGCCCTGCGGGAGGGGGCCGCGGCCCGTGCCGGAGAGGGCGAGCGGGGCGCCCCTGCCGGACTCCAGCGCAAGCGAGGCGAGCAGCTGCAGCGTGATGCCCATCGCCTCGCGCGACGGCTCGACCTCGACGCCGATGGCGTTGGCCAAGTCAAGCGTGTGGACGGTGAGTTCGAAGACGCGCGTCTCCAGGTAGTCGTTGAAGCGGATGCCGCCGTTGTCGTAGCCGATGATAGTGCCGTCTGGCGTCGCGTCGAGCACCTGCTCGGCGCGCGTCCAGTCGGCGTTCATCGTGGCGAGAGGGTCGTCGCCGAGTTCCCGGCCCGCCGCGATGCCCCGCTCGGCGACGCGCTCGTCGTCGCTCGGCTGGCGGAGGGAGCGGCGGTAGTGGTGGGTGGCGGACGTGATGTCGACAGAAGGAGCACGCTGGGCGCCGAACTGCTCGACGCGTGTTATCGAGCGGCTGGTATGGCCGACGAGGTCGCGGACGCACCAGATGCCCAGCGCGGGCGATTCCCACTGGTCCGGCTGCACCTTCGCGGCGGTCTCCAGGAAGGAGGCGACGGCCTGGCGGTAAGCGGTGCGGCTCACGACTGGCCCCGCAACTCCTTCGCAGCATCCACCATGTTGAGGAGCGAGGGCTTCACCTCTTCCCAGCGCCGGGTCTTGAGGCCGCAGTCCGGGTTCACCCAGAGCCGCTCCGCCGGGATGACGGCAACCGCCCTGCGAAGGAGGTCGCTCATCTCGTCGGTCTCCGCGATGCGCGGGGAGTGGATGTCGTAGACGCCGGGGCCTACCTCGTTGGGGTAGGGGTGTACACGGAAAGTGTCGAGCAGCGTGCCGTCGGAGCGGGAGTTCTCCATGGAGATGACGTCGGCGTCCATGGCGGCGACGGCGTCGATGATGTCGTCGTAGGCGGCGTAGCACATGTGGGTGTGCATCTGGGTGCGGTCCTCGACGCCGCTGGTGGCGATGCGGAAGCACTCGACGGCCCACGCGAGATATGCGTCCCAGTCCTCG
>DAOUJK010000008.1:0-75353 GCA_034422795.1 Dehalococcoidia bacterium
TTCTACCGCATGTGGAAGTTCTACCTGCTCGCGTGCGCGGGCGGGTTCCGGTCGCGCAACATCCAGCTGTGGCAGATCGTGCTGGCGAAGCGCGGCGTGCCGGGCGGCTACGCTACAGTGCGGTAGCGGATTATCGTCTAGGTGGAAGAAGCGCCACGGCCTGCAACGGGCGCCTGCTCCCGCCGCAGCGTTTCCCTGGCGAGCACGACGAACAACAACGCGCATCCTGCGACAACGCCGGTGAAGGCGAAGAGGGTGCTCTCCAGCCCCAGGCGCCCTGCCACCAGCCCCGCGAGCAGCGGCCCGGCTATCATGCCGGCGCTCGTCGCCACGTGAAAGGCGCTCAGGTAGACGCCTCGGTGATCGACGGGCGCAAGGTCCATCGCGTACGTCTGCATCGTGTTGCTGTTCATCCCCTCTGCTATGGCGAAGACGGCGAAGGCCGCCGCAACGCCGATGAAGGCTGCCGACGCACCAAGCAGGTAGACCGAAGCGCCCAGCAGGACGAGCCCGAACACCAACGGCCACTTGCGTCCGAACCGGTCCACCGCAAAGCCGATGGGCGCGGCCGTGAGCAACGTCAGGATGGCGCCCATCGCCACGAGATTGCCGATGACGTCCGGGGCGAGCATCAGTGTCTCCTGCGCGTGCACAGGGTAGTAAGTACGGAAGAGACCGGGCCCCAGTCCGATCATCCCGAAACAGACGGTGGCCGCCGCTATCGCCACGAACGACCTCGAGCGGAACATCATCCACGGGATGCCGGTACCCGCAGTCCCCTGTGTACGCGGACGCTCGGAGGTTCCGGCCGGAGCGCTCGCCGGCTTCGTCTCCGGGATGACGAACACCATCACGTAGAGGGCAACGACCTTGGTGGATGCGATGAAGATGAACACCCAGCGCAACTCGAACTGCGCGGCGACCGCGCCGCCCACGAGTGGACCCGCCAGCATCCCCAGGCGCATCGCAGTGTCGCGGAACGCCACCGCACGCCCGCGGCTCGCGATCTTCGTGATGTCCGATATGAGCACGCTGGAACTGATCGTCCAGATGGCGATGCTGATGCCGGCCAGCCCTTCCAGCAGGAGGAATTGCAGGTAGCTGGTGCTGTAGAACTGCGCTACGAGGACCCCGCCGTGTCCTATCGCGCCCAGGATGAGCATCGGGCGTCTGCCCCACCGGTCGCAGAGGAGGCCTGTGATGGGGCCGAAGATGGGGCGCGGCGTCGCACTCAGCGCTGAAACCAGGCCAACCTGGAGGAGTGTGCCTCCGAGTGAGAGGGCGAAGAGCGGACGCGCCACCCACAGCGCGCCCGTGCCGAGCCCCCATGAGAAGAAGATGATGGCGACGGGGATGGCGAGGCGGGTGATGTCCGGCGGTTGCTGGGTCTGCATGACGCGGGCCGGCCTCAGATCGCCTGAGCGGCCTGCAGGGCATCGAGCTGCGCGTCCGTGTAACCCGCGACTTCCCGCAGCACTTCTGCGGTGTGCTGTCCGAGCGTCGGAGGCGGCGTGAACCGCTCCTCGTGGCCCGTCTTGATGGGATTGCCGCCCGTGCGGATCCGCCCCGCGGTGGGATGGTCTATCTCTACGAGCATGTTGCGGTGGAGCACCTGGGGGTCCCGGTAGACGTCGGCGATGTCGTTGATGGGCGCGCCGGGAACGTCCCACTCCGCGAACAGGAGGCTCCACTCCTCCTGGGTCTTCTGCCGCACGGCCTCCGCGAGCAGGTCCTCCAGCGCTCCGCGGTGTTTCATGCGACCTTCGGCGGTCTTGAACCGGGGGTCATCGGGCAGGGACACGCAACCAGGGACAGTCGCGGCCATCATGTCGGCGGTCTTGAACCAGAAGGGCTCCGTGCTGCAGTGGATCTGCACCCACCGCTCGTCTCTGGTGCGGAACGCCTTTGCCGGGATGTTGCTGGGATGGCCGGAGCCGATCGGCTGCGGAGTGACGCCGGAAGCGAGGTAGAACGCCGCCAGGTGCGCCTGGAACGAGACCTGCATATCCAGCATGCTCACGTCGACGCGCTTCCCCTCGCCGCTGCGGGAACGCTCGTGGAGCGCCGTGAGCACGCCGAAGGCGAGGCCCCAGCCGCCGCCCACGTCCCCCATCGGGAAGCCCATGTAGATGGGGTCGTCGCCCGGGTTGCCGGTCACGCTCATCGCTCCGCCGAGCGCCTGCACGACCCCGTCGAACGCGGGGCGCCCTGAATACGGGCCGTCCTGCCCGAACCCGGAGAGCGAGGCCGAGATGATGGACGGGTTGACCTTCTTGAGCGTCTCGTGATCGATGTGCAGTCGTTCGAGGACGCCGGGGCGGAAGTTGTCCAGCACCACGTCGGCCTTCGCGGCGAGCGCGTAGAACGCCTCACGTCCCTGGTCGGTCTGAAGGTTGAGCGTAACGCTGCGCTTGTTGCGGTTGAAGCCGAGGAAGTAGGCGCTCTCGCCGTTCAGGAAGTAGGGGCCGAGCCTGCGCGCCGCGTCGCCTGCGCCGGGTTGCTCGATCTTGATGACGTCGGCTCCGAGGTCTGCGAGGAGCCGTCCCGCAAGCGGCCCGCCGAGCACCGATGTGAGCTCGAGGATGCGGACGTCTTCCAGTGGCATGCTCACAGGCCTGCCTCGAAGAGGAAGTCACCGGAGGAGTAGTTGCGGAGCAGGTTCCGCGCGATGACCTGCCGCTGGATCTCGTTCGTGCCCTCACCGATGATCATGAGCGGGGCGTCGCGGAAGTAGCGCTCGACGGGGAGGTCCTGCGTATAGCCGACCCCGCCGTGGATGCGCATCGCCTCGGTCGCGACGTTCAGGCACGTTTCGCTGGCGAAGAGCTTGGCCATGCCTGCCTCGAGGTCGACGCGCTGGCCGAGGTCCTTCTTGCGCGCGGCGTCCATCACCAGCAGGTGCGCGGCCTTCACCTGCGTCGCCATGTCCGCGAGCTTCTGCTGGATCGCCTGGTGCTCGGTGATCGGTTTGCCGAATGTGCGCCGCTGCTGCGCGTACTGCATCGCGGCCTCCAACGCAGCACGCGCTACGCCGACGGCCCTCGCCGCTACGTTGATGCGCCCCAGCTCCAGCCCGCCCATGACGTGCCGGAAGCCCTCGCCCTCCGTTCCGCCGAGCAGGTTCGTCGCGGGCGTGCGGTAGTCCTCGAATGCGATCTCGGTTGTCTCGACGCCGCGGTAGCCCAGCTTGGGTATGTCGCGCACCACGTCGAGGCCGGGGCCCTTCTCGCCGATGAGGATGCTGATGCCGCGGTGCGGCGGGTCGGCGTGCAGGTCGGTCTTGCAGACGATGGCGTAGACGCTGCCGTAGCGTCCGTTGGTGATGAACATCTTGCGTCCGTTCACCACGTAGTCGTCGCCGTCCCGGACGGCGCTTGTCTTCACCGCGGCAACGTCCGTTCCGGCGTCCGGCTCGGTGATGCAGAGCGCGGCGCGCCGCTCCCCCTGAGCCATTGGGGGCAGGAAGCGCTCCTTCTGCTCGGGAGTGCCGGAAGTCTCGATCATGTGTGCGACGAGGAGGTGGGTGTTCAGGACGCCGGTGAGGCTCATCCAGCCCTTCGCCAGTTCCTCGATGAGCAGGGCGTAGGTCTCCGCGCCCGCGCCGCTGCCGCCGTACTCCTCCGGTATGGTCGCGCCGAAGAACCCGAGCCCGCGCATCTGGTCGACGAGGCCGTGGGGGTACTCGTCGGCGAGTTCGAGTTCAGTCGCCACGGGAAGGACTTCCCGCTTGACGAAATCGCGGACGGTGGCGACGAGCGTACGTTGGTCTTCCGACAGTTCCATGGCGCCTCGGTCGGTGACTGAGCGTGGGGAGTATAGCCGTTTGCAGGCGCAGGCTGCGCGCGAGTGGTAGGGTTTCGGGCACTCCCATGGCGATGCAGCAGCCACGCATATCCCGCTTCTGGCCGTTCCCCCGCGTCTACTACGGCTGGGCCATCATGACCGCGAGCATGCTGAATGCGGCGGCGAGCGTCCCGATGCAGGGACCCATCGTGGGCGTGTTCGTGGTCCCCATGCAGGACGAGCTGGGCTGGTCCGCAACGTCCATCAGCATCGGGTTCGCGTTGGGGTCCGGACTGGGAGGCATCTCCTCGATCTGGGTGGGGCGGATACTGGACAGGCGCGGCGCGCGCGGAGTCACGGTGGCGGCGGGGATGATCCTGGTGGGATGCATGGTTGGTCTCGCCGCGATGACGCAGGTCTGGCACTTCTGGACGTTCTTCGGCCTGGCGCGGGGGACCGCGGCGGCGGGCGCGCAACTGGGGACGATGGTCGCGTTGGCATCCTGGTTCGTGAGGAAGCGGGGGCGCGTCGTGGGGCTGCTGGGCGTCGGACAGCGGACAGGTCAGTTGCTCATGCCTCTCCCGATCGTGGCCATCATGGCATGGCTGGGCTGGCGGGAAGCGTGGCTCGCGCTCGCGGGGTTCGCGTTCCTCGCGCTCGTGCTGCCCAGCGCGGCGTACATGCGCCGCAGGCCGGAGGACTACGGAATGCTTCCGGACGGCCAGCAGCCCGTGCAGCAGGTGAGCACCGGCGAGGCGTCGGGGGAGGCAGGCGAAGAGCTGTGGAGCCTCGCGGAAGCGAAGCGGACGGTGACGCTCTGGGCCCTCATCGTGGCGCAGGCAGCCGTGGTGCTGGCGGTGAACGCAACGAACCTGCACATCAACGCGAACCTGCAGGACAAGGGCCTGTCGCAGTTCTCGGCGGCGATGGCGGTGACGATCTACCTGACCGTGGCCGCGCTCTCCGTGTTCGGGTGGGGACTGCTGATGGAGCGTGTGCACACGCGCTACCTGGCGCTCACGTCGGTGCTGTTCTACTTCACTGCGATGGTGCTGGCGATAGCGGTCAACTCGTTCCCGACGGCGGTGGCGTTCAGCATCGCGTTCGGGTCCGCATTGGGCGTGTGGACTGTGGTGAGCCGGATGATGTTCGCGAACTACTTCGGCCGCAGGTCCTTCGGGACGATACGAGGCTTCGCGGCGCCCATCATGGCGGGAGTGAGCATGGTGGGGCCGATACTCGCGGGAGCGGTGAAGGACATCACGGACAGCTACGACCTGTCGTTCACCATATTCGCCGGCGTCTTCGGGGTGGCGTTCGTCGCGTTCGCCCTGGCGAAGCCGGTGACGAAGCCGGTGTGACGCGGCGCGTGTCTACGCCATGAGCGCGTCGACCCATTCGTCGATGCGCTCGGGAGCGAGCCGGGTCACGACCGGCAGGCGGTCGAAGTCGGTGTCCGTGGAGATGATGTGTGACACGCCGAGCCGCAGCGCAACGGCAGCGTGCACCAGGTCACGTGCGTTGATGCCCAGGTGGTTGTCCGCGAGTTCCGCTGCGTCGAAAACGTCTTGTGCATAGACCGGTTCGATGTATCGTTGCATGACCCGCACGAACCTGCTGAACACGTCTCTTCCAAGAGGCCACCGCCGCTCAGAAAGGTAACGATGGATAATCTCTTGGAAGACCTCTGCGTCCGTGATGAATCTACCCGGATGCGCCGCGATGATGTCCATGACGCGAGAGCATGGGGTGCGGAGTGGGTGCTCGCTGCCCGCTGCGTACATGGGGACATTGGCGTCGATGAACGCCCTCGGGTTAGATCCCGCCCGGTTCATGCGCAGATGCCAACTGGCGCGAGAGTTCCTCCGGGTCGGGCATGACTTCGCCTCTCAGGTTGATGAGTTCCTCAACCGCACGACGCCGGTCTTCCTGAACCATCGCCTCATAAGCGTCGTCGATCAGAGCACGTACAACCTCTGATATCGATGCGCCTTGTAGGTCCGCGATCTCTTCGAGTTGCGCCTTGCGCTTCTCGTCCAGCCGCACTTCAAGCCGTACACTCACTGCCGTACCTCCTGTGCCGTACAGAAGTGTACGGCATGCCGTGTACGGAACATAACATACGGCAGGGCTCATCGTAGAGCCCTGCCGTACATCGTTCGGTCGTCTAGCGCCTGACGGCGCGGGTTGTTAGCGCCCGGCTGTCGCGGGGTACATGTCCGGCTTGAGGACGGACCACGACTGGTCGGCGGGCAGGATGCGGTCGATGGCGCGGATGCCGACGAACTCGCCCTGGCTCCCGCGCGGCGTGCCGCCGTCCGCGTTCACGCGTATCGCCTCCTGTAGCAGTTTGCGCATCGCGATGATGGCGCGGTCGCTCGTGCCGAGGTGCTCCTGGCTGCGGTCCGCGATGGTGCCCATCGTCTCCTGCAGGGCGCGGTCCTGGGTGTTGACGCCGACGATGCCGGTGAAGTTCTCCGTGCGCTGCATGTGCCGGTCGATCAGCCAGTCGTTCTCCTTGTTGCGGACGGTGCGGAAAGTGGAGCGGTCGATGTCGACGTCCCACTCGTTGCCGGTGCCGGCGAGGCGCCTGTCCTTGTCGGCCAGCGGGTTTTCGTCCCAGGTGAACGTCCAGTTGAAGACCATCGTGTTCTCGTCGTCTATGGGCACCCAGCAGTGGCCGGAGCTGCGGGGCTGCACGGGCTCGCCGCTGCGCCCCACCTGGCCGGCGCGGAGCTGGTGGAAGGGGAGAACGTAGTGGTACGTCCGCACGTAGTTGCCCTCATCCTTGGAGAGCGGCCGCACGGAGCTGTAGGTATAGCCGTAGTTGGTCTGCTCGACCTCCAGGTATGGAGCGGTCGAACGGGAGCGGAGCAGCGTCTTGTCCGAGAGGTCGTTGTTGTGGAGGAATGAGGAGTGAGAGGTGTCTATGCCGCCCTCGACGGCCTGCACCCAGTTGCACGTCTGGATGAGCTTGGTGATGCCTCGGTGCGAGTCCGGCACGGTCGTCCACTCGAATGCGGGTGGCGGCGGGACCTGGTCCGCCGGGCCGAGGTATGCCCAGATGACGTTGCCGCCCTCCCACGTCTTGTAGGCGCGCGTCTTCACCTTGTGCTGAAAGTTACTCTCGTCGGGCTCGTTGGGCTGGTCCACGCAGACGCCGTTCACGTCGAACTTCCAACCGTGGTAGACGCAGCGCAGGCCTTCTTCCTCGTTCCTGCCGAAGTAGAGGCTGACCCGCCGGTGCGGACATGCGTCCGGTAGCAGGCCGATGCGTCCCTTCGAGTCGCGGAACGCCACGAGGTCCTCGCCGAGGAGCCGTACGCGCACGGGGTCGCAGTCGGGCTCGGGCAACTCGAAGTCCATGAGCGCGGGTATCCAGTAGCGCCGCATCGCTTCGCCCATCGGGGTTCCAGGACCCACTCGGGTTATCAGTTCGTTGTTGGCTGTGGACAGCATTGCGTCTAGTCCTCCTGTGAGTCAGCGTTCTGCCGGACACGATCCTGAAGGAAATGATACTCCTTCTTCGGAAGTTAAGTGATGAGCGAGTTGAGGAAATAGGCAGACCCTGCAACGGCTATCATGCCTCCGATCACGGCGGCTGCGAGCTCAGAGGCGCCTGCCCTTGCCTGCTTCATCTCCCGCAGTCCCCAGGCGAAGATCCCTGCGGCAAAGACCACCGAAGACAGGCGTCCCCACGCGTGGACCATCTCTCCGCTGGTGAAGAAGCCGAAGTTCTGCTCCCGCAGCATGCCCAGGAGAGCGGCCCCTCCTATCAGCCCGCTCAGGAGGACGATGCCAAAGGCGTAGACCCTCTTCCTCGGCTGGTTGTCCTCTGCGTTCCTCACGCTCCTCTTCCTGTCTGCAACGGACGCCCGCTACTCGATGTAGGACTCGTGGATGTTGTGCCAGGCATCGACCGCCGCGTCCCATATGGAGCCGATGACCGGCCAGTCACGGGCGACGGGCGTGCCCCATTCCGCCAGGAGGATATATCCATAGATGCCAATGACGATGATCTCGAAGAACACTGCCGGGATGAGCGTCCAGTACCACTTCATCTTGCCGAAGATGACAAGGTACAGGACGGTGTAGAGGGGTACGGTGATGTGAAAGCCGAACACCCAGAGACCTACCAGCAGTGCGCCCGTCGTTCCGAGCAGTTGCACCCAGCGCAGTGCAATGACTACGGGTTCGTCGTCCGTTTCGAGGAAGCCCGTGTCCATGATCTGGCCGCCCTCGGTGGACGCGCCGGCCTGAAAGAGTGACACGGCGCGCCAGAACCAGAACGGGGTTCCGAAGAGAATGGCGATGCGCGGCAGCAGCCACCCGTGGTCGTCCCAGTCGAGCCGCCAGGGCAGCCAGGGCAGGGACCCGGACTCCCATTCAACCGAGTCCAGGTACATGTAGATGAAGAACGCGCCCACCGCGGCAAGGAGCACCACCTCGCCGATGAACTCCACGGTCAGGAACCGGTTTCGCGGGACCGCCTTCTCGGCGGCATTGGACGTGGTCATGGCGCCGGCTCTCCGGTCGGGCGCTCCAACTCTCCGGCCGGCTCCGCCTCCTCGGCCGCCCGGATACGCGTGGCGCTCTGCTGCGTGCGGAGGCCGATGACCGCCGCGATGACGACCAGCGCGAGGATGTTGAGGAACTGCCAGCGCGTGAACATCTCGAACCCGTAGGTGTTGGTGGCGATCGAGAGCCATTTCTCCGTCTCGTTCGCGAGCGCGATCGCGATGACGATGGGCGGACGCGGCCAGCCGTACGCCTTCATGAACAGACCGAGCACGCCAGCCGCAGCGAACAACCAGAGGTCTCCAACCGATTGCGAGCTCTGGTAGACCCCGATGACGATGATGGCCATCACCAGCGGGAAGAGGATGTTCGGCGGTATCACCGTTACCCGCGCGATGAGCGGGGCGAACCGCAGGACGATGGGCACAACGACGATGTTCGCCAGCACGATCGACCAGACGAGCGCGATGGTCAGGTCCAGGTGCTGGTTGAGCATCGGCGGACCCGGCTGGATGCCCACCAGGATGAGCATCGCCAGGATGAGCACCATGTTCGGGCTGCCGGGTATCGAGAAGAAGAGCGTTGGCACCAGCACGCCGCCGTCGATGGCGTTGTTCGACGCCTCGGGTGCTATGACGCCCCGGATGTCGCCCGTCCCGAAGGACTCCGTAGCCCCGGGCTCGGTCTGGCGCGCCTGGGCATACGCTATCCAGTGAGCAGGCACCGCGCCGAGCCCCGGCATCATGCCGACGGCGGCCCCGATGAGCGAGGAGCGGGTGATGAGCCACTTGTGGCGCGTCGCCTCCCTCATGCCTTTCTTCACGCCCTCGCCGGAGCCGGAGAGCACCTCGTCCAGCCGCTCCGTCGCGATGGTGGTGTTGCTGACGACCAGGTTGGCCAGCTCCGGTATGGCGAACAGCCCCAGCAGCACGGGCACGATAGGGAGGCCGTCCCACAGGTAGCCGATGCCCATGTTCGCACGGACCACGCCACCGATGGCGGAGAAGCCTATGAGTGCGATGGCGAGCCCGAACGCTGCCGTGAGCAGCCCCTTCACCATGGCGCCCGTGCTGAGCAGCGCCACCGTCATGATGCCGAGAAGCGTCAGGAGGAAGAACTCCGCCGCACCGAACAGTTTGAGCAGTTCCCGCGCCACGGGGAGCACGGCCATGAGCAGAGCAGCCCCGACGAGGCCTCCGATGAGTGACGAGACGTACACAGCGCCGAGCGCCTCGCCGGCGCGCCCCTGCCGCGACATCGGGTAGCCGTCGATGATCGTCGCCTGGGAGCCGCGCGAGCCGGGCACGCCGATGAGGATGGATGGTATCGGCTCGGTCGCGTCGTTCGCGGCTGCGTAGAAGACAGCGGCAGGCAGCGCTATGAACGGGTCCAACTGGGCGGCGAAGCTGAGCAGCAGGATGAAGACGGGGACGCCGCCCGCGATCATCACGCCGTTGAACAGTGCGATGGGGGTGATGATCGCGAACGCGATGAGGGGACCGGGGCTGAACAGGTGTTCAGCCGCGCGGATGGCTGCTTCCCACATGCGGCGGCGCTTCCTTTCTGCAGGTTCGCCTCAGGCGCTGTGCCGGTGCGGACATGGCGTCCGCACCGGCACGGTGTGTCCTAGTTGACCGAGAGTTCTCCGACGCCGCTCAACTCGAGCGCGACCGCCCGTGTCTCCTCGCTGGCGTTCCGCAGCCGGTTGACGATGCCGAGGATGTCCTCCGCCGTGCCGTAGCCGTAGGATTCGTCGTAGCCGGCAATCGTGGTCAACTCCCTGAACTGCGTGTCCACTACCAACTGGTCGAACACCGACTGCCAGTACTGTGCCACGTCGTCCGGTATGCCCTCGGGCATGATGAACACGCGGGAGATCTCGTCGGTGAGCAGGTTGAGGTCGAGCGCCTCGGCCTGCGCCGGATTGAAGGTGAGTCCCGGCAGGTCGCGGAAGGAGGGCACCTGTACCCCCGGGTACCCGAGTTCGGTCATCCACTCGTCGTCGTACGGCGCCGTCTGGTAGTAGATGGGGACCAGGCGTCCCTGCTCTATCCACTCGGGGTAGAGGCGTCCCGCGGTGCTCCGGCTGCAGCGGTCGGTCCCATTCGTCTCACCGCGGTCGAACGATGCCATGATCTCGGACGTCCCGCCGTACCCGTAGATGAGCTCGAACGGACCGCCGTTGTCCTGCATGAACTCGATGGCGGGCTCGTTGCCCGGCCCCACAGACCCAACCTTGATGGTCAGGCCCTCGTCCAGGACCTCCTGCCATGACGAGGCGAAGTTGCGGTCCAGGCAGAAACCGTCCGGGTTGACGGCGTACGTCGGGGAGCCAAGGATGTGGATCCGGTCGAAGTCGAACCCTTCGATGTCTCCCACGAGCGCCTGCCGTGTCCACCAGCGCTGGTGGACCGGGCCGATGGTGAGGCCGTCGGGCTCCGCGTTCAGCACTGCCCGCAGACCGCGAAGCTGTCCCGCGCCGGGCAGGTTCTGCACGATGAACCGGGTGTTCTCCGGGAAGTATTTCTTGGCGGTCGCGGCGACGATCCTGCTGAATGTGTCGTAGCCGCCGCCGGGGCTGGTTCCCGTGATGATGCGGATGGTCTTGCCACCGAAGTACTCCTCCGCGTCGAAGCCGGCGGGCGGAGGGACGGGCGTCGGGGTCGGACGCACGACGACGGGTGTGGGCGTCGGGGCCTCCATCATCCCGTCGGAGGGCGTTGCCGTAGGCTCGTCCATCATCGCGTCGCCGGGAGTGGGAGCTGGCTCGTCCATCATCGTGTCGGCGGGCGTGGGAGTCGGTTCCGCCATCATCGCGTCGCCGGGAGTGGGAGTCGGCGCGGCCGGTTCGGGGTCGTCGCCTCCGCATGCTGCCAGTAGCGCCAGTATCATCGCCAGCGCCCCGAGGGCCAGGTATCGGTGGATACGCATCGGTCTCCTCCCCTGTTGCCGACACGCGAAAGCCGACCGCGTAGTGCGCGGGTCGTCGTGTGCCGCGATTGTTCCGCGCACTCTACCTGTGTGCAAGCGTCAGGTCAATCATCAGAAGCCAAAAGCGTGAATTTCCGTCACAAGTTGCCGTCCCGGTTGTCTCCGCCTATGCTGCGCCCGGAAGGACCTTCTGAACGGCAAGAGGAGTTCGACATGACGACGACGGCGATGCTCTGCATAGACGCGGATGGGCACGTACGCGACTCGGACGAGGACATACGCCCCTACCTGCCCGCACCCTACAACGAAAGGCCGCGACTGAGCGCCAACTCCCCACGGGACGGGTTCGACAACACACTGGGCGGCCGCTTGGGCACGCGTCGGGTGGATACCGGCGTCTGGCTGGACGCGCTGGACCGCGGTGGGCTGGCGGCGTCGGCGCTCTTCCCCACGGGGAGCCTCGGGGCCGGGTGGCTGATGGAGCCGGACTTCGCCGTTGCCCGGTCGCGCGCCTACAACAACTGGCTGTTCGACACCTACTTGCAGGCGGACTCGCGGTTCAAGGGGGTCGCCTTGCTGCCGGTCCAGGACCCGCCCGCCGCTGCCGCGGAGTTGCGCCGGGCCGTCGATGAGCTCGGGATGCTCGGCGGCATGCTGCCGGAGGGGCCGTACCAGTTCGGCAAGCCGCAGTTCGACGTGATCTACGAAGAGGCGCAGCGCCTGGGCGTGCCGCTTGCCGTTCACGGCAGCGGACGCATCACCGGCTCCTATGACGAATTCCTGTTCGACAACCTCTCGCAGGTGCACTCCCTCGGCCACGCGTTCACCCAGATGAAACAGTTCGTGAGCATCGTCCTCTCCGGCGTGCCGGAGAAGTTCCCTGACCTGAAGATAGCGTTCCTGGAAGCGGGTTGCGGCTGGACGGTGTACATGCTCGACCGCATGGACGAGCGCTACCACCTGCGCGGCCACGTGGACTCGCCGCTGCTGACGAAGTACCCGAGCGAGTATCTCGCCTCCGGGAATATCTTCATCTCGTGCGAGGCTGAGGAGCGGATGCTGCCCGAGACGATGCGCATCCTGGGCGAGGACATCATCATGTTCGCGTCCGATTTCCCGCACTGGGACGCCGAGTTCCCGGAGAACATCCAGTACCTGCTCTCCCGCGAGGACATGACCCCGGAGCAGCGCGCGAAGGTCGTCGGGCAGAACGCGCAGCGGTTCTACGGGCTGGCATGACGATGTACGACCTCACGGGCAAAGTGGCGCTGGTGACGGGCGCGGGGGGCGAGCGTGGCTTCGGGCGCGCCATCGCGAACCGGCTTGCGCGCGAAGGAGCGGACGTCGCCGTGAACGACGTTGCTCTGAACCCCTATGCCAACTCCGGTGGCTGGCAGGGGCTGGAGTCGGTAGCGGCGGAGATAGCCGCGGCAGGACGCAGTTCACTCGCGCTCGTTGGTGACGTGTCGGACAGCCCGTCGGTCGAGCGCATGGTGCAGGAGACGCTGGAGCGCTTCGGGCGGATAGACATCCTGGTGAACAACGCGGGGTCGCGTCCTGGGCCCGACCGCGTTCCGCTGGTGGAACTGACGGAGGAGGCGTTCGACGAGGTGCAGCGGGTGAACGTCCGCGGCACGTTCCTCTGTACGCGGGCGGTAGCGCGGCACATGGTCGAGCGCGGAGGCGGGGGCAAGATCATCGTCATCGCTTCCACGGCGGGCAAGCGGGGGATGCCGCGCTATGCGGCGTACACGGCCTCGAAGTTCGCGCTGGTGGGGTTCACGCAGTCCGTCGCGCACGAACTGGGGCCGCACGGGGTGAACGTGAACGCGATCTGCCCGGGGCTGGCGGAGACGGAGCGGGCCGCCTTCATAGCAGACGCGATAAAGCCGTCCGGTACGACGGCTGAAGAGCAGTTGCGCGGGATGGTTGCAGATCGCACGCGGGCGAACCCGCTCGGACGCATCACGGAGACGGACGACATCGCTCGTATGGCTGCGTTCCTGGCATCCGCTGAATCGGACTACCTCACGGGCCTGGCGGTCTCCGTCTCCGGTGGGGACGTGATGTACTAGACAGGCGGGGAAGCCCGGCCTGGGGCCGGGCCTTCCGCCGGGGCCGGATGGCTCTAGCTCATCTCCACCATGGTCTTACCGATGATGTTCAGGCCTGTCCCGCAGGTCGGGCACGTGCCCTTGATGATCGGCTTGCCGTTCTTGGTGGTCTCGTCTCGAGGGCTGTTCATGTCACGCTTGTCCCGACACTTGACGCAGTATGCCTGCATGCCTTCCTCCTTCTGCTGCAGCCCTGCGGGCCGCGTATCGATACGATGCAATGCTTTCCTACCAGACAGGCACTCTACAAGTCCCCTGAAGCCTCATTTTTCAGGAATTTCGTAGGTTCACGCCTGCTGCGGTATGGTGGATTTGCCCGGTTCTCGAAACGACCCGCATGAACAGTGCCTGCATACCGTAGCCGAGGCCGACCGCTCACTTGCCTTCCCCACAGAGCGCAGCACGGATACCCGCGCTGCGCTACACTCTCCACACCTTCCCGTGGAGGAGCGCGGATGATCTATGAACTCCGGACCTACAACCTCACGCCCAACTCGGTGCCCGAGGTGGAGCGCCGATTCGCTGAGAAGATCGAGGCACGTACGAAGCTCTCGCCGCTGGTCGGCTTCTGGCACACGGACATCGGGCCGCTGAACCAGATCCTTCACCTGTGGGCATACGACTCGCTGCAGCAGCGCGCCGACGTCCGCGCCAAGGCGATAGAGACGGGCGTGTGGCCGCCCGGGATAGCCGAGTTCGCCGTCTCCATGGAGAGCGATATCCTCCTCGGGTCGCCGGTGAACGATTCACTGGACGGCCCGCGCGAGTGGGGCAATCTGTACGAACTGCGTATGTACACCTTTCCGTCGGGTACGCTCCGCTCCGTTATGCAGCAGTTCAGCGATCAGGCCGCCAAGCGGCTGGAGCTCTACCCCGGCTGTTTCTTCATGAGCGATCTGGGGCAGCT
The DNA here is from genome assembly GCA_034422795.1 of Dehalococcoidia bacterium. Lineage (GTDB taxonomy): Bacteria > Chloroflexota > Dehalococcoidia > Lucifugimonadales > Australimonadaceae > Bin16. The sequence continues at coordinate 14,254 of DAOUJK010000008.1, forward strand.
CAACCGCTTCTACCAGTTGTGGCCCTACAAGGACTGGGACCATCGCGACGAACTCCGCGCCATCTACCTCAAGGAAGGCATCTGGCCGCCGCACACGGACGAGCGCGCCGTACACCAGCTGGTGCGCCACATGGCCCCGGCGTCGTTCTCACCGCTGCACTGATCCGCGCTGGAGTCGGCGCGCCAGCGACGGCTCCAACGCGCGTTGACCCCGTCTCTGCGCCGGTGGTAGCGTCATGCCTGACAAGCGAACAGGAGGGACCGCATGCGCCTCGTGAGTTTCGACGACTACCGTATCGGTGTGCTGAACGGTAGCGACGACGTCGTTGACGTGACCGGACTGCTGCCGGAACTGCCGGAGGAGTTCAAGCCCCTCCGCATGGTGCTCCTGATCGAGCGGTGGGACAGCCTGCGCGGGCAGGTGGAGGCCAGGGCGGCGGAGAGCGGCGTGCCGATCAACTCCGTGCGGCTGCTTCCCCCGGTGCCGGCGCCTCGCAAGGTGTACGCTCAGCCGACCAACTACAAGGCGCACAGCGAAGAGATGCAGGATAGCCCTTGGAGCGGCACGGCCCCCCAGGTCACGGTCGATATGGGGATGTTCCTGAAGGCGTCCAGCGCCGTCTCCGGACCGAACGACCCCATACTGCTGCCGTACTCGGACCGCGTGATCCACCACGAGTCCGAACTGGTCATGGTGATCGGCAAGGGCGGCAGCATGATCCCGGTGGACGAGGCGCTCTCGCACGTTTTCGGGTACACGTGTGGGCTGGACATCACGGTGCGCGGGGCGGAGGACAGGAGCAAGCGCAAGTCGTTCGACACGTTCGCGCCCATCGGCTCGTGCATCGTAACGGCGGACGACGTACCGGACCCGCAGGACCTGGAGATCAACCTGTGGGTCAACGAAGAGCTGCGTCAGCACGCGTTCACGCGCGATATGATCGTGGACTGCAAGAACCAGATAGCGAATATGTCGTGGGTGGCCCGCATGGAGCCGGGCGACCTCGTGTTCACGGGCACGCCGGAGGGTGTCGGCTCCGTCGCTCCCGGCGACCTCGTCACGATCAACATCACGCAGGTAGGCGAACTGTCGGCAAGGGCACAGGCGAGAGAGTAGTCCCCGTCATTCCCGCACCGGCGGGAATCCAGGGTGCGCGGGCAGCGCACACGGTGCAGTGCAGGGGAGGCTGCAAGGGTACTCCGTGGGTAAGGAGGCCCCGACAGTGACCACGGTGTAGCTGAGGGAGCGCAAGTACGTGCTCAACATGCCCAACTATGTAGCGCAGCGCATCGTGGATTCGCCGCCGGATGGTTGTTGCGTTGTGCCGTGTACGGTGCCTCAGATCGGCGAGGGGTATGTGGAGGCGGCCCGGGTAGCCACCATTGGCATCAACCCCCATGGCCCCAGGTCCCGTAAGGAGTACTCTCCGCTGGGCGAATGTGCTATGGATGAAATCGGGATTCAGAGCGCGTACGACGATAAGCGGCGGTACTTTGAGAACCGGACGTATGGCTACTTCACTCACTTGGAGAAGATCCTGAATGCCTGTGACGCCACGTACGGTGGGCTCTACGCCAGGCACGGGCCACGTGATTACTTGGCCGCATCGCTGGATGTAGTGCAGTGGTGTACGGACCCGCTGTGGGCCGGGTTACCAGACGATGCCCGGCAGACGCTGCTTGGCGACGGCAGGCGATTCTTCGAGAATGCGCTCGGGCATAACCCCAACATTCATCTACTCTTGGGAAACGGCAGGTCTGTCGTTGAGCAGTTGGAACGTTCCTTCGGGACTAGGTTCGACAGGTGGACAGAAGCGGGTCTCGGTACGTACCTGTACTGTGGGGAGTTGCTGGAGAGGCGGTTCATCGGATGGAGCGCGTTCCTCTCTAACTCTCGGATGACCAAGGCACAGAGAGCGCAGTTGGCAAGGCGCGTCGGAGAGTTGTACTGTAACGGCTGCTAGTAGGAAGAGGAGGACGACCATGAGCTGGACGATGCCGGAGAGCGAGAGGGCGTACCACCAGGTGTTGGACGACGAGAACATCAACCCGCTGTGGGTGGCCCACGCGAGCCCGCAGGAGCGCCCGAAACTCGCGCCACACGTGTGGCGCTGGGACCGGATGCGCGAACTGGCGATCCAGGCGGGCGAGCTGCCGAGCCTGAAGGGGCAGGGCTTCCGCCGGGCGCTCACGATGCGTAACCCGGGCCTGAACAATCCCCAGGCCGGCGCCACCAAGACGATGTCCGCCGCGGTCCAGATCGTCTGGCCCGGTGAGGTCGCCGAGGCGCACCGCCACACCGCAGCCGCCATCCGTTTCGTGATCGAGGGCGAAGGCGCCTTCACGGTGCAGGACGGGGAGCGCTTCCGGATGCAGGAGGGCGACCTCGTCCTCTCACCCAGCTGGGCGTGGCACGACCACAACAACCCGACCGACAAGCCCGTCATCTGGCTGGACTGCCTCGACGCCCCGCTGGTCGGCTACCTCGACGCCATGTTCCAGGAGCCGTTCCCGGAGGACGTGCAGCCCGTGACCAAGCCGGTCGGCTTCACCAACGCCTCCATCGGCAACGGCCTCATGCGCCCCAGGCTGGAGGACATCCACGGCGGAGCCCTCCCGCTCACCTATCGGTGGGACGAGGCCTACGGCGCACTCCTCGGCTACGGCGAAGAGGACCCCTACGACGGCGTCATCATGGAGTACGCCAACCCGGTGACGGGCGGACACTCCATGCCCACCCTCGCGCTCAAGCTGCAGCGCCTCGCCCCCGGCTCGCGCACCGCCGCACACCGCCACACCTCCAGCGTCGTCTACCACGTCGCCAAGGGCGAGGGCTACTCGATCATCGACGGCAAGCGGCTCGACTGGGCGAAGGCCGACACCTTCGTCCTGCCCTCATGGGCGTTGCACGAGCACGGCACCGACTCGTCGGAAGATGCCGTGCTCTTCTCGATGAGCGACCTGCCGGTGATCGAGGCGATAGGCCTCTACCGCGAGGAAGAGGGCGCGCGTCAGGAAGTCGTCGGCGCCATCGGGTAGGGCCTTGTCATTCCGAGCGGAGCGCAGCGGAGTCGAGGAATCTCTCGGGGTGTCCGGTCCCTCTCCTGAGGGAGAGGGTTAGGGTGAGGGCCCTGAGTGCGTGCGGTGAGGGTTGGCGGCGGGCCTTGCACGAATAAGGAACCAACAGGAGCAGACCATGACCACGAGCCCTGCCAAACCCCTGAAGATGGGCATCATCGGCGTGGGCGTCGGTGCCACGCAGATCATGCCCAGCATGGAGGGTCTGGACGAGATCGAGCTCATGGCTGCGGCGGACACCAACCCCCGTGTCCGCGAGGCGTTCCAGGCGCGTTTCCCCGAGGCCCGTGTCTACGACAGCGCCGAGGCGCTCTGCGCCGACCCCGACGTGGAGGCGGTCTGGGTCGCTACGCCGAACAACTTCCACAGCCCGCACGTCGTCCTCGTGGCCAACGCGGGCAAGCACGCCGTCTCCGAGAAGCCGATGGCCCTCAATATGAAGGAAGCCGAGGCGATGGTGGACGCTGCGGCGAAGAACAACGTGAAGCTGCTCTGCGGTCACACGCTCGGCTTCAGCCCCCCGGTCATGGAGATGCGCCGCATCATCCTCTCCGGCGAGCTCGGTCCGCTCAAGGCGCTCAACAACTGGGCGTTCACGGACTGGATGCTTCAGGCGCGACAGCCGGAGGAGCTGGACGAGAGCCGTGGCGGCGGCGTTCTCTACCGGCAGGGGCCGCACCAGTTGGATAGCCTGCGACTGCTCGGCGGGGGCATGGTGCGCACCATACGCGGCACCACAGGCAAGTGGTGGCCGGAGCGCAACGCGGTCGGCTACTACTCCGCATTCATGGACTTCGAGGACGGTGCGACCGCCACCGTCACCAACAACGGCTACGGCTACTCCATGACCGCCGACCTCGTGCCGTGGAGCGATGAGCAGGGCAGGGGCCTCATCGAGGGCTACACCCACGACGACCGCATACGTATCCGCGCCGGGCTCAAGGACGGTACGCGCGACGAGTTCGAGGCGAAGGACTCGCTCCGCATCGGCTCAGAGCACGAGCGCCTCTTCTGGCGCGAGCAACCGAAGGAGGCGCCCCCCTGGCGTCCCGCCAACCTCGGCATCCTCATCGCGACGTGCGAGCGCGGCGATCTCCGGCAGTCCCGCTACGGGCTGTACGTCTACAAGGACGGCGAGATCGAGGACCGTTCGCTCACGGAGAACCGCTATCACGCCGGCAGGGAAGACCTGATGGAGCTCTACAACGCCGTGCGGAACGGCGCGCCCGTCTACCACGACGGCCTCTGGGGCATGGCGACGCTGGAGCTCATCACCGGCATCATGGAGTCGTCGCGCACCGGCAGGGACGTCCAGCTCACGCACCAGGTCCCCATGTCGCCGGACTACGCCCGCTGATCCCTCCCCACCTCTCCTGAGGGAGAGGGAACGCGCTTCAGCGCGCGGTGAGGGCCCATAGTGGGCAGGGTATTTGGTGTAGGGGCGTCCCTTGTGAGCGCCCTTGCATTCCACCTATCTCTGAGGGTGAGGGCCCCCGGTGGGCCGCGGCGGTGCAACCTTGTCATGCTGAGCGGAGCGCAGCGGAGTCCGCGCTTCAGTGCGCAGCATCCTCTCGGGGAGAACGTTGGCGGACGGCATCCGTCGGCAGTTGCGCGGGACTTGCCCTGCGGGAGTATCATTAGCCACGAAGAACACCAACCTCTGGCGGAGGTACACGGATGCTCACCGCTCAGCAGAACGAACGTCTCACACGGGTCGGGCCGGGCACGCCGATGGGCGAACTGATGCGCCGCTACTGGCACCCCATCGCCCCGAGCGCCGAACTGAACGCCGACAACCCCACGAAGGAAGTACGCATCCTCGGCGAGGACCTCGTCCTCTACCGCGACGCGAAGGGCACGCTCGGCCTCATCGAGCCGTCGTGCGCGCACCGCAAGGCCAACCTCTCCTACGGCATACCGGAAGCCCAAGGCATCCGCTGCGCCTACCACGGTTGGATATTCAACGAGACCGGTCAGTGCGTCGACCAGCCGTCGGAACCTGAGGGCTCCAAGTTCAAAGACAAAGTGCGCATCAAGGCGTACCCGGTCCAGGAGAAGGCGGGCATCGTCTTCGCCTACATGGGGCCGTCGCCCGCGCCCATGCTCCCGCGCTGGGACCTCTTCGAGTGGGAGAACGTCGAGCGATGGGTCGTCGCGATGGAGCTGCCCTGCAACTGGCTCCAGTGCATGGACAACTCGCTCGACCCCGTGCACTTCGAGTGGCTGCACAACTACTGGGGCTCCTGGGTGCTCGGCATGGAGAAGCCGCCGGAAGAGCGCGAGGCGTGGAAGAAGCAGATGCAGGGCGACGGCGCGCGGGGACGCCATGAGGTCAGGGTCGGGTTCGACCGCTTCGACTACGGCGTCATCAAGCGCCGCCTGATGACGGGTGACACCGAGGAGAACGAGTGGTGGCGCATCGGCCACCCGGTCCTCTTCCCCAACATCCTCCGCGTCGGACAGCAACGCAACCACGGCTTTCAGATGCGTGTGCCCATGGACGACACCCACACGTACCACATCGTGCTTCGTGTGCGGGTGCCGGAGGCGGGCGAGATCGTCGAGCAGGCAGAGATACCGTACAAGTACGAGAACGTGTTCAAGGACAACGGGCGCATCCGTGCCGACTGGGTGCTCGGCCAGGACCAGGCCGCGTGGATCATGCAGGGCCCCATCAGCGACCGCACGACCGAAGCGCTCGGCGTCACGGACATCGGCATCATCCTCTACCGCAAGATACTCGAGGAGCAGATGCAGATCGTCGAGGACGGCGGCGAACCGATGAACGTTCATCGGGAGGACAAGGGCGTGATCTTTCTCCCCCAGGAGCACTCCTACTATCCCGGCTACGACGTCACCGGCGGACCCTTCCGCGACAAGCCGAACCTCAAGCCGCTCATCGAGGCGCAGCTCGCCCCGGAGATCGACGCCAACTTCGCCTAGGCTTGTCCCGTCGTACCGAGCGGAGCGCAGCGTAGGCAAGTCCCGTCATTCCCGCACCGGCGGGAATCCAGAGTGCGCGGGCAGCGCACACGGTGGGGAAGCGGGGCGTGGAGGGTGTCCGGCGTCGAGTGAGGCATGCCTGGCGTATATCAAGCGCAACCGGTAGCGATAGCGAGCGCGCGGCAGACCTGCTGCATCTTATCTTCGCTTAGCGTTCCTACGTATTGACGTAGCCCGCGCTGGTTGACGGTCTGGACGTGGTCGAGGTTGATCGCCGAAGGTGTCTTCAATCCCTCGTCGGGACCGACGACCACCTCGCTGGGTATGCCTCGGATGGTCGAAGTTATCTGCGCGACCACGGCAGTACGCAGCAATGGCAAAGCCTGCGTCCGCGAGAGTATGACAACGGGTCGGCGTTTGTCGGGCGAAGCGAATTGATAGAGCCAAATCTCGCCGCGCCGCAGGCCGTCTACTCCAACCATGCTGCCTCTGCCGGCCAGTCGTCGAACTCGTCAGGGGGTGCCACGCGGTATCCTGCCTCGTACGCTCGGTCAATCTCCTCGGCTTCCATCCGGGCGAGGTAGTCGGCGACGGCCTCACGGAATATGGCAGAGCGTCCGCGTGAACGCACCTCCTGGCACCTGTCCAGCCTTTGCAGCAGTCCTTCATCAACGGTTATCTGTATAGCCTTCATACACATTACTATACCACATAAACCTGCAATATGACGGGTAGGGGTCACCCCCTCCTGCTTGCACTGTACCCCCGCGTAACAGAAGATGCGCCGCAGCGAACGGAGGCGCGGCTATGCGGTGGCCCGAAGCGGCAGACGAGATCGTCGTGCGCGACGGTCACCTCACCATCAAGCTGTTCAAGCTGGCCGACGGCTGGTACGCGCAGGTCGAGTCCGCCATCGAGGGCAGGATCTTCGAAGGCCGCGTCACCGAGATGTCCGGCCTGCTCGCCGGACATCCCATGGTGAGCGGCCTCACCGACGACGACGGACCACAGGAGGAGTAGCGTGGCAGACAGGCTCGCAGGCAAGGTGGCGATCGTGACGGGCGCGGGGTCGAGCGGCCCCGGCGTGGGCAACGGCAAGGCTGCGTCCATCCTCTTCGCGCGCGAGGGCGCGAAAGTGCTGCTCGTCGACCGCGAGCTCGATCGCGCCGAGGAGACGCTTAGGCTCATCGAGGAGGAAGGCGGGACCGCGTCCGCCATGGCCGCCGACGTGACGAGCGCCGCCGACTGCGAGGCGATGGTGCGGACGGCGGTCGAGCGCTACGGTCGGCTCGACGTCGTCCACAACAACGTCGGCATCTCCACCCGCGCCGACGTGATCCAGGTGACGGAGGACCAGTGGGACCACATCATGGCGGTGAACGTCAAGAGCATCGTCCTCACCTCGAAGTACGCCATCCCCGAGATGAAGAAGGGTGGGGGCGGCTCCATCATCACCCTCTCGTCCATCGCCGGACTGCGTGCGAACAGCAGCACGCCGTACACCACCTCTAAGGCGGCGGTGGTCGGCCTCACGCAGTCGATGGCGGGCGACCACGGGCGCGACGGCATCCGCGTCAACTGCATCGCTCCCGGCCTCGTCTACACGCCGATGGTCGCGCCCCGCATGGACGACGACCTGCGCCAGATACGCCGCGAGGCCGGCGTCCTCGGCACCGAGGGCACTGCATGGGACATCGGCTGGGCGGCCGTCTTCCTCGCCAGCGACGAGGCCCGCTGGATAACGGGCGTCGTCCTCCCCGTTGACGCCGGCCTGCTTGTCACTACGCCTGTCACCTACAACCGCCTCGGCCAGCAGCAGCACGGCGGCCCCGGCGTCCGCTAGGGTCCCTCCCTCGAAGCCGGGAAGTCTCTCGAGTTGGCCCCCTACCTCTCCCTCGGGGAGAGAGCCTGCCCTGAGCCTGCCGCACGGGTCGACGCGCTTGCGCGGCAGGTGAGGGTGGACCGGTGGGACGTGGCGCGGCTCCGTCGTTTCTGCGCTTGGGCATGCCCCTCACCCGCCCGCCTGCTGTGACATCCGCCCATTGCCCGGTCGCCACATCGCTTCCTATGGTGCTGTAACGCGCGCCGCTCCGGTTGAGCGTGCGTGGTACACTACCTTGGAGTGACGAACCGATGACGACCCAACCGTCGACTGACTTGGAGCAGCGCGTGAGCCGCTTGGAAGGCGCCTACGAGCAGGTGACCGAACGCTTGGGGGACCTCTCCCAGGCCATCGCCAGTTTGCGTGCCGATATGCACGCTGAGATTGGCAGCCTCCGCGCAGAAACGAACAGCCGGTTCAACACGCTCCTGCTGATGATCGCCGGGCTCTGGGCAACGATGATCGGCGGCTTCATCGCCCTCTTCGTCAACGGCTAGGGACCATCTGAACGAGTCTGCTGCCGTCGTTCCCGCGCTTTAGCGCGCAACCTCGCATCCCCTGTCAGGTGTAGGGGCATCCCTTGTGGGTGCCCTGCCTGGTCCCCTCTCCCTTGAGGGGAGAGGTTAGGGAGAGGGTGAACCGGTGTGGGGATGAGGGGGTGTCATTTCGAGCCGAGCGCGGCGGAGTCGAAGCATCTCTCGGGTGCGCCCCGTCGTTCCCGCGCTTTAGCGCGCAACCTCGCATCCCCTATCAGGTGTAGGGGCGTCCCTTGTGGGCGCTCTGCCTGGTCCCCTCTCCCTTGAGGGGAGAGATTAGGGAGAGGGTGAACCGGTGTGGGGTGAGCGGGTGTCATTTCGAGCGGAGCGCAGCGAAGCCGAGAAATCTCTCCCGCGCTTTCAGGCCCCCCTCGCCCTCAGGGAGAGGGGCTGGGGGTGAGGGTTGTCCCTGCCTCCCGCCTCAACTCCAGCACGACGTACTCCCCATTTTCCACCGCGCCCTCCGGCGCCGCCGCCAGCGGAGGCGTCTCGATCCCCATCCGCTCGAACTCTGCCGCTGGGTCGCGGTAGAACGTCAGGTACGCCCGACCGCCCGGCGCGAGCAGGTGCCGCGCCTTCTCCACGATGTCCACGCCCGTCACGTGCGACCCCGACCCCGCCATCGCCACGATCGTGTCGAACCGCAGCGGCGTCTCGTAGTCCTCGAACGTCGTGCGCAGCAGCGTCGCCTCCGCCCTGTAGTCCGGGTGCTTGAGCACGAACTTCGCCAGCATCCCCGCGCTCGGGTCGATGCCCACGTACTGCTCGCGGTCGACCTCCCGGTAGCAGTAGTCGACCAGTAACCCCGTCCCGCAGCCGACGTCGAGCACCCGCCCCGACGGCGCGGCAGGCGCGTACAGCGCCTCGCGCTCGTCCTTCACGACGTACCACGGCTTGTCCGAGGCGTCGTACCGGTGCGCGATGGCGTCGAACGGCGAATCGTATGCCCCGTGCGTCGAGTACTGCCGGTTGATGAGGATCGTCTCCTCGTCGCGCGGCCCCATCGTCCAGTACGAGAAGCCGTTCACGTCCAGGTAGTGCTGCTCCTGTCCCATGAACGGACGCATCACGTCGTGCTTCCGCATCTCCCAAGCGGTCCACCGGAGCTCCTCGCTCACCTCATCCTTGTAGTCCGCCCACTTCCTCGCGAGCGTGTAATAGTGCGGGATGTTCGGGTACGTGAAGGCGTACTGGTACGGCGCGCCCTCCAGGTTCTCAACGAGCCGCTCAGGCAGTATGCGGAAGGTACACATCGCTACTCATCTTCTCTCTCGTATGCTCTCCTGACCATCTCAATAGCGGCGGGTATATCGTCCTCACGATAAACGTTAATGAGCATGTCGCATTCAGTGTGTACTCTGTTCGGCACGAATCTCCAAGAAGTAGTATCCTCAACGTGTAAGTCATCAGGTACTTCTACCTCATCAAGTACGAGAGGCAGTATAAGTCTCACATAGTAACTCATCGGCAGCATCTCTACGAAGAAATCGGGTGCATGACAACATACAGAGACATTCTCTACAACCTCAATCACGTCCCCAATATCGCGAATCCTTGCTAACAACATATCGAAGAGGCTTCTGACGTTGTCATTCATGTCGATACTGCTCGGATCTCTCTCTGCTGCAAGTTCACGTAATTCAAGGATAGCTGCCTCTCGGAGGCGTCTCTCATCAGCATCGTGATGTGGCCAGATGCTAAGAGCACGTTCTGCAAGGATAGCTCCTCTTTCAAGCATCTGTTTCGCAGTCCATATAGGCTGGTTCTTAACATACTGATTCAATCGCGCCGCGCTTTGATCGAATCCTCCTGGGATTGACTTCTTCTCGCTAAAGGGCCTGTTTGACATTTCACTGTTGTACCCAGTCAAAGTCAGGTTGCCTAGACGATGTAACCATTCTTCGTGTATCTCTTCCCATTTCTCACCCAACATGTCTTGCCATTCTCTAACGTCATCAACATCTTGTGGCATGACGTGTTCGATTGAATACTCACCTACGGGGCTAGGCTCTTTTTGCCCATCATTCTCTAGCCGAACAAGTATGTGTCTGCACAAGCCTTTGCGCATCATGTACAGATCTACGTTTTGAATCTCTTGGGCAAAGTCTTCGTCATCTGGGAAATAGTAACGCTGACGCGCCAACGCTACCTTCATGGATTCCAACGGAGACTGTTCATCAATCGATCGGGCTACGTTGGCGAAGATAGTCCAATAGTCATTTCCAGCAAGATTTAGTACCCCACGCCGAACAATGAAGCTTTCAATTAGACGGATTGACTGGATGAAATCCTCCTCTGAAAAGGAGGACCCTTTGCGGCTGTAGCAATCGTATAGCATCATTCCGAGCACTGCATGGGTGGGGAGACCTCATGTTTCGTCACATTAGTGACATGCGCCCGTTGCGCGAGCGCCGCGCCTCTTCCTACGATGGTTTCCGACCGGCGCGGCCTGCCTGGCGCGGACTGCGTGAACGGTGGTTGGGGCCTGTACCGTTTTGTACCGTTGCTCTCCCGAGACGGTGCCGGGACCGCCCCGAACTGCCCCGCATCTGTGCCGCCGGAGCGCCGGAATCCACGAGTGGACGGTGCAGAATGGTACAGAACGGCACAACTGACAGCGAAACTGCCCCCGGCTCCGGCCCTGCCCGGCAGCCGCCGGCGCCTGCGCAACTCACGCCGAGGCAGATGCTCGCCATCCCTTACATCGTCTCCGCTCCCTCCATCAGCGGGGCTGCTCGCGCCGCCCGCATCGGGCGCACCACGCTCGTGCGCTGGATGCAGGACCCTGACTTCCGCGCCGAGATTGAACAGGCCCGCCGCGCCGTCGCTGACCTCGCCTTCGCCGAGATCAACGGCCTCGCCCTCAAGAGCGTCATCGCCCTCGCCGACCTCCTCGAAGACCCCGATCCCAAGGTCAGGAACACCGCCGTTCGCACCGCTCTCCAGAACTCCCTCAAGATCAAGGAGATCAACGACATCGGCAACCGCATGGACATCATGGACCACGCCTTCAGGATGCTGAAGGACCAGAGAGGCGCGCGATGAACGGCCGGCTCAGGACACACGAACGCTACCTTGCCTGCCTCCGTGCGCAGGTCGTCCTCGGACCCATCGCCGAAGAGTTCGCCGAAGCGTGGGAGCGCGCTCTCGAACGCGGCGACCCTCTCCCGGATGTCCTCGGTCTCGTCGAAGACGCCACCCGTGCCTCCGTCCCGGTCATCTCCCTCGCTCCGCTGGACGGCTACCTCCGCCGCTGCGCCCAGGCCCGCCGTGTCCCTGACCCGGATCGCGTCGTCATGTTCATCGTCCATGGCTACGCCGAGTCCAGGATGATGGGGATGAACGGTGAAACGTGCGGCTGTCCAGCCCGCGAGCCGTTGCTGTGATGACGCGCTTCAGCGCACGGAGAGGGTGGACCGGCGGGGATGGGAGGGTGTCATTCCGATCGGAGCGCAGCGGAGTCGAGAAATCTCTCCCACGCTTTAGCGCGCAGCATCCTCTCGGGTATCTCCCCGTCGTTCCTGCGGAGGCAGGAACCTCGCCTCCTGCCTGGTGTAGGGGCGTCTCTCGTGGGCGCCCTTCAGGCCTCACCTCGCCCTCGGGGAGAGGTCGTCGCGCCTGCGCGGCGGGTGAGGGCCCTCGGTGGGGCGTGGAGGGTGCCTGGTGTAGGGGCGTCTCTCGTAGGCGCCCTGTGTGGTCCCCTCTCCCTCGAGGGGAGAGGGGTTAGGGAGAGGGTGAGCCGGTGTGGGGTGGGCGGGTTGTCATGCTGAGCGGAGCACAGCGGAGTCGAAGGATCTCTCGGGTTGCCCCCACCTCGCCCCCTGGGAGAGAGCCTGCCCTGAGCCTGCCGAACGGGTCGACGCGTTTGCGCGGCGGGTGAGGGTTGCCCCCCTACTGCAACGAGCGCTCCAGCTCGACGGGCTGCGGCTGCAGGTCGGCGAAGGGGCCGCCGGTGCGATCGTAGCCGGGGAACCACGCGTACTCGGTCGGCAGCTCGATGATCTCCTTCTGCGTCCGGTGGACGTTGACCGGGTCGCCGCCGTCCTCCACCACCTTGATCTGCTCGTTCAGCATGTTGCGGAACATGATCAGGCCGATGTCCGTGATGCCCAGCGCCTCCGTGCTCCGGTCCATGCGCGGCCCCTGGATGATCCACGCCAGTTGGTCCTGCCCCACAACCCAGTCGTCCTTGATGCGCCCGTTGTCGAAGAACGCGGGCCGGTCCTCGTGCGTCATAGACGTTGGCTCGATGACCTCGCCGGGCTCCGGCGTGCGGATGGTGTAGCCGAAGTGCAGCGTGTGCGTGTCGTCGACCGGCACCCGGTGCTGAAACTCGAACCACGTGCCCTGGCCGACGCGCAGCGTGTACGGGAACAGGATGGGGTGGCCGATGCGCCACCACTCGCTCTGCTCGTCCTCGCCCTCCAGCATCCGCCGCTTGATGATGCCGTACTCGAACCGGTCGAAGCCGATCTTCACGTGCTCCCTGCCGCGTGCCGCCGAGATGCGGTCGAACTCCTCGCGCCGCTCCTCGCCCATGATCTTGGACGCGCGCCACATCCCGTAGTAGCGGTGCAGCCACTGGAAGTGCACGGGGTCGAGCGAGTTCTCGTGGCACTGCAGCCAGTTGCACGGCAGCATCACGGCGTAGGTGGAGCGTTCCACGCCCTCCCACTGGTAGAGGTCCCAGTTCGGGAGCACGGGCACAGGGCCCGGTCCCATGTAGACGTGGATGACGCCGCCCTTCTCCTCGACCGGGTACGCCTTGATGCGCACCTTCTCCTTGAACTTGGAGCCTTCCGGCTCCGACGGCTGATCGACGCACTGGCCGGTCTCGTTGAATATCCAGCCGTGGTAGGCGCACCGGATGCCTTGGGCTTCCGGTATACCGTAGGAGAGGTTCGCCTTCCGGTGCGCGCACGACGGCTCGATGCAGCCGACCTTGCCCTTCGCGTCGCGGTAGAGCACGAGGTCCTCGCCGAGGAGGCGTACCTCCTTCGTGGGGTTCTCCTCGGTCAGTTCCAGGCTCGCGGCGATGGGGTGCCAGTAGCGGCGCATCAGTTCGCCCATCGGCGTGCCGGGCCCCACCTGCGTCAGCCGGTCGTTCATGTCGCTGGTCAGCATCGTGCTCCTCCGGGTCCGGTATCGGGACGGACTCTACGATGGTAAGTTCACGGGACTATACAATGCTACACATCCGGAGCGGAGCAAGAGAAGGGTGGATGGTGGAAGGAGAGAAGGGGACATGACCGGGGAGTTCGGAGAACCCAGCAGATATCAGTTGATAGCCTCGTGCGAGAGGCACGGAAGAGAGTTGTGGCTCGAGTCCTACGACACCCAGAAGGAAGCGCAGGAGTATGCCCGCCGCAACCCTCCGCCCCCGTGCAACACCGACACAGGCGTATGGACGCATTGGGAGATAATGCCAATCTTTGACTCTGAGGCTGTGTAGCAAGGTATGCCCGGGTCACCCCAACCCCTGCAACGACGAAACGAGGAGCGGCGATGAGCGAGGACATTGGACTGTTCGAGGCGATGTACACGCAGCGGGCGCTGCGCTACCTGAAGACCGACCCCGTGCCGGACGACCTCGTCCGGAAGGTCATCGAGGCGGGCGTCCGCGCCCCCAACGGCGGCAACAACCAGCAGTGGGGGTTCGTCGTCATCAAGGACGAGGCGACGAAGCGCATCATCGCGGAGTACTACCCGGGGACCCCCCGTCCGGACCACGACGAGGCCCTGACGCCCTCGCAGGTGCGCGCCGCGGAGTCCGCGGACTACCTCGCGCAGCACGTCATGGACGTGCCGGTCTGGATACTCGCCGTCACGCGGCACCCCGGGACCGACATCAGCCACGGCGCCTCCATCTACCCCGCCGTCCAGAACATGCTGCTCGCGGCGCGGGCGCTCGGACTCGGCAGCGTGCTGACGACGCGCGTCCGCCGGGGCTTCGAACCGCAGATACGCGAGGCCATCGGCCTGCCGGAGGACTTTGCCACCGCCGCGATGATCCCACTCGGCTGGCCGCAGGACGGCCACCGCTACGGCCCGACGACACGCCGCCCTGCATCGGAAGTCACGCACTGGGACAGGTGGGACAATCGCGGTTGAGGCTCCCCAACGCCGAGCATGCCCGCGTCGACCGCACAAAGGTCGTCGATTACCTGCTGTCGTTGGAACATGGCAAGGGCCGAGGCAAGGCGGGATTCTTCCTGAGGTTTGGATTCAGCCGTGAACGCTGGGAGGAGTTCGTTGAGGCACTGCGTGTTCACGTGGGGAGCCATGAGGCTGTCGTACGGGATAGTGCGCGAGGCGTCAACTACCGCGTGGATGGTATAATGCAGACGCCTGATGGGCGTGATCCGCTCGTGAGGACGGTCTGGGCGATCGACAGCGCGGATGACATTCCACGCTTGGTTACGGCGTACCCGCTGAGGAGACGGGATGTTCAAAGAACATGACATAGTTGTTCTTACTGCTGACCTCCCCGAGGAAGAGTTGGAGGTCGGTGACGTGGGAACGATTGTGCACATCTTCCCAGGCGGTGAGGCCTTCGTTGTGGAATTCATGACGCCGGATGGGTGGACAGTCGCCTTAGCGGATGTGCTGGCCAGCCAGATGCGGCCCGTTGCTCGCGATGACGTTGACCACGTCCGCAGGATGACAGCGAAGACGTAGCGCGGGTGCCTACGCTCCAGCCCGCCGCACCGCCTCCGCAAGCGCGCGCTGGGTGATGACCCGGGTGAGGTGCTCGCGGTACTCCTCGGAGCCGTGGACGTCCTCGATGAACTCCATGCCCCGCGACGCTCGCGACGCCGCTGCCGCGACGGCATCCGGCGAGACTTCGCGACCCGTGAGGTAGCGCTCGCTTGCCGTGGCGCGCACCGCGCACGGCCCTGCGCCGGTCACTGCGATCCGCGCCCGCGTGCAGACGCCCTTTCGGTTGACCGTGATGGCTGCCGCGACGCCCACGATGGCGAACCGCGACGCCTTGTTCGCGAACTTCAGGTACGTCGATCCCGTGCGCGCCGGCTGCTTCGGGATGCGTATCTCTGTCAGCACCTCGGTAGGTCCGAGCACCGTCTCGTAGGCATCGACAAAGAAGCGCCGTGCCTGTATCGCGCGGCGGCTCGGGCCGCCGGTGGTATGGAACGTGGCGTCGAGTGCGAGGAGTGCAGCGGGAGCGTCCGCGGCCGGGTCGGCGTGTGCGGCGCTGCCGCAGAGCGTCCCCCGGTTCCGCACCTGGATGTCGCCCACCTGGCGCACCGTCTCGACGAGCATCGGCGCAACGGCTGCGACCGTCCGTGATCGCTCGATGCTGCGGTACGTCGCCCCTGCGCCGATGGCGACGACGCCGTCCTCGGCGCGCCGGATGTAGTCGAGCTCGCCGAGTCTGCCGATGTCGATGAGGTGCTCGGGCTGCACGAGGCGCAGCTTCATCGCCGGGATGAGGCTCATGCCCCCGGACACGACGCGGGCGTCGCCTTCGTGGGCGCGCAGCAGCTGCACCGCGTCGCGGAGCGTCCGGGGCGCGTGGTAGGTGAAGGCCGCCGGGATCATTCGGCTCCCCGCATCGTTCGCGCGGCGTGGAGCGCGGACGCGACGATATTCTGGTAGCCGGTGCAGCGGCACATGTTGCCGCTCAGCGCGGCGCGCACCTCGTGCTCCGTCGGGTCGGGGTTGCGGCGCAGGAACTCGTGCAGCAGCATCACCATCCCCGGCGTGCAGAAGCCGCACTGCAGGCCGTGCTCCTCGTGGAACGCCTGCTGGATGGGATGCAACGTGTCGCCCTTCGCCATCCCCTCTATCGTCGTGACCTTCGCTCCCTCGGCCTGCGCCGCGAACAGCGAGCACGACTTCACCGCCGCGCCGTTCAGCAGCACAGTGCACGCGCCGCACTGGCTCGTGTCGCAGCCGATGTGCGTTCCGGTGAGGCGCAGCTTCTCGCGCAGCAGGTCCACAAGCAAGTCGCGGTCCTCGACCTCCGCGGTGCGCCGCCGTCCGTTGACCGTGAGCGTTACCTGTCGCATCAGAACGTGATGACTCCCCGGCCCACGACGCCCCGGTCCAACTCTTCGTACGCCTCGTTGATCTGGTCGAGGCTGTAGGTGCGCGTGATGAGACCGTCCACGTCTATCTTGCCGCTCTCGTAGAAG
Source organism: Dehalococcoidia bacterium (assembly GCA_034422795.1). GTDB lineage: Bacteria > Chloroflexota > Dehalococcoidia > Lucifugimonadales > Australimonadaceae > Bin16. The sequence continues at coordinate 30,849 of DAOUJK010000008.1, forward strand.
TCCACCATGCGGTAGAAATCGACCGCCGGCCTCGATGAGCCGTAGTATGCGCCCTTGAGCGTCTTCTCGTAGCGCACGAGCGCGACCGCATCGATGCTGGCGTAGTCCCCCACCGGCGCGAGCCCCACGATGATGGCGGTGCCGCCCTTGCGCGCCGCGTCGAACGTCATCGTGGTCGTCTCCGAAGAGCCGAACGCCTCGAAGGCGTAGTCCACGCCGCCGCCGGTCATGTCCCGTATCGCTTTGAGGGCGTCGCCGTCGTTCGGGTTCAGGGTGTCGGTCGCGCCGAACCGCGTGGCGAACTCGAGCGCGGCGTCGTTGATGTCAACCGCGATGATGCGCTTGGCGCCTGCGAGCCGCGCGCCCTGCACGACGTTCAGTCCTACGCCGCCGCAGCCGATAACCGCCACGGTGCTGCCCGGCTCGACCTTCGCGCTGAACAGCACCGAGCCTACGCCCGTGGTGACGCTGCAACCGATGAGCGCGGCCACCGGGAGCGGGAAGTCCGGGTCTATCTTCATGCAGCCCGCCTCCGGAACGACGGCCTGCTCCGCGAAGCACGCGACCTTGCCCATGTGCGCGAGGTCGTTTCCGTTCCAGTGCAGGCGGCGTGTGCCGTCGAACATCTGCGGGCCGGTTGCGAGGTGCGTGTCGCAGAGGTTGGCGCGCCCGCCGATGCAGGACGGGCAGCGTCCGCAGAACGGCACGAACGAGAGGATGACGTGGTCGCCCGGAGCGACGCGCGTTACACCCTCGCCGACCTCCTGGACGATGGCGGAGCCCTCGTGGCCGAGTACGGCGGGCTTGGCGATGACGGCCTCGCCGCGCATGAAGTGGAGGTCGCTGCGGCAGACGCCCGCCGCCGCGATGTTGACGCGCACCTCGTGCGCCTTCGGGGGGTCGAGCTCGACCTCCTCGATCCTCAGCGGTTCGTTCGCTTCCACCAGAACGGCTGCTTTCATGCGTCCCCCTGCGCCGCGTTTGCGCTCCCCAACGAAGAGGCGCGGTGAGCCTATCACACGCGCCCCTCCGTCAGTAGTGCGTTTATCGAGGTTGGTCGGGGACCGCTACTCGACGCCCTGGCCCGAATAAGGGACCTGGTGTTGCATGAAGACCTCGCGGCGCTCATCCGAGGACTGGATGATGCCGAGCACGACTTCCTGCGTCGCCTTGCCCCAGTGCGCATCGTGGATGCGGACTGGGGTGTCTGTGCGGATGGCGCGGCACATCTCGTCGACCTCTATCGAGCAGTACCGCCGGTTGTAGCCGGGGCCTGCGGGGAGGTCTATCTCTTCGTTGCCGCCGTCGCCGTAGATGATCACGCCGGTGGGCGTCTGCCGCATGTCGCCGTGCTCGCACGAGACGAGCGTGAGACCGAAGAAGGCGTGCCGCCGGTCAGGCGAGACGGGGTGCTCGATGGAGCGTTCGAGCGAGCCGCCGTAGCGCGTCGAGTCCTTGTAAGTCTCCTCTGCGTCGGCGTCTGCGAAGGCGGCGATGCGCCGCCGCGAATTGACGTGGAGCGCGGGGTCCATCTGCTGCCCTTGCAGCGTGTACCCGAATGTCAGTTCCGCGCTGTTGAAGTGGCCGTAGCCGTCGTAGGTGATGGTGGCGGTGTGCCCTTCCTCGAAGTCAAGGAACGCCATGAACGAGCCGTCGATGGGGCGGTCGGGGTCGACGATGTTCGTGCGCGCCCGGACGGAGCGGACCCTGCCGCCGCCGATCATGCGGGAGATATCCACCTGGATCGGGCCCTGGCGCCGCACGATGCTCCCGCCGCGGTCCTGCATCAGCTCTTCCTTGGCGCGAGGCCGGTAGATCCAGTCGCTGTAGAACATGGTGTGCAGCATCACGACTTTGCCGAGCCTGCCGCTGTTGGCGACCTCTGCCATCTTCAGGTTCGGCAGGTCGAGGCTCTGCGAGTGCCCGACGAGCACACGCGTGCCGTTGCGCTCCGTTGCTGCGATGATGGCGTCGCACTCGTCGAGCGTCAGCCCCATCGGCTTGTCGAGGATGACCTGCTTGCCCTGCTCCGCCGCCATGATGGTGTGCGCGGCGTGCATCTCGTCCGGCGTCATCACGTAGACCACGTCGACGCCGGGGTCGGCGCACAGCCCCTCTGCGTCGTCATAGGCGCGCCCGCCGAAGTCGCGCTCGAACCGCTCACGGGCGGCGGCCCGGGGGTCGGCGACGGCCACGATGCGCGCGTTCGGGTTAGCGCGCAGTTCAGGGATCATGTTCATCGCGCCTGCTCCCAGGCCGATGATGCCGAAATTCAGTGGGGTGTTTCTGGTCATTGCAGTGTTGCCTGTTTCCTCACGCCGTCGCGTGGTGCTGTTGGACGTAGGAGGTCTGCGACAGCAGGTCGACGATGAGGGGCTTGAGTTTGCTGCCGTATCGTGCGACCTCGTCGATATCCGAGGTCTGGCCCAGCTTGCCCCAGCCTTCCTGCGGCACGTGGATCATCACGTTCTCCGCCGGGTCGCGGATCACGTTGAGCGGCTCAGCGCCGTCCTCGACGGCAGCTGCCTGCTCGTCCAGCATCTTGCGGTAGAGGATGAGACCGCGGTCGGACTCGCCGAGGCGCTCCGCGGAGCGGTCCATGATCGGCCCCTGCAGTATCCACGCGGCGTGGTCCTGGGCCATGGTGTCGTCGCTGCGCCAGTAGCCGTCGTGGGTCTTGAGACCGATGTTCGTGTAGGGGACGGTGTCCTGCTCCGGGACCTCGATGTCTTCGGGGAACCAGTAGCTCGTTATCTCCACGTGCCAGGTGTGCGTGTCGTCTATGGGCGTGCGGTACTGGAAGAAGTATCGTCCGCCGCCGCCCTGCTGCAGGATGTTAGGGAAGAGCAGGGGATGTCCGACGCTCCACTTGGGAGACTCCTTCGTCGTATTGCCGTAGACGCGGCGCTTGATGATGCCGCGCTCAAACTCGTCGAAGCCGATCTCCTTGTGGCGGTCGTACCTGGCTAGGCTCTCGGCGACGGCGTCGCGGCGTCCCTCCAACTTGGCACGGTGCGCGCCGTAGACGCCGTGCAGCCACTCGAGGTGCACCGGGTCGACGGAGTTCTCCATGCACTGCAGCCAGTTGCAGGGCACTACCGCGATGAACGCCTCGCGCAGCACGCCCTCGCGCTGCGCGAGGATGTCGTAGTTGGGGAGCAGCGGAACGGGCGCCGGGCCCATGTAGGCGAAGATGAGTCCACCCAACTCCTGCACGGGGTAGCCCGAGACCTTGACCTTCTCCTTGAAGCGCCCGTCCGGGTGTACCGTCTCCTCGAAGGGCTGCTCGATGCACTGGCCGGTCTCGTCCATCATCCATCCGTGGTACATGCAGCGGAGGCCGTGCTCCTCGGGTATGCCGTAAGAGAGGTCTACCCTGCGATGGGGGCAGAACCGCTCGATGAGGCCGAGGGTGCCGGACCTGTCCTTGTAGAGGACGAGGTCCTCGCCGAGCACGCGGACCGCCTTGGTGGGGCGGTCGTCGAGCTCGGCGGCGGCGGCGATGGGGTGCCAGTAGCGGCGCATCAACTCGCCCATCGGCGTGCCCGGGCCAACCCGCGTGATGCGATCGTTCTGCTCTTGCGTCAGCATGTTGTCGTCCTCTCCGTCCCGTACCTTCCTGTGTCGTTCAGGCGCTACGCGCCGTACCAGCCGTGACGGTCGACCAGTCCGCGCACGTAGGCTATCTGGCCTGTGTGCTGGATGAGGTCTCCGGTGACGCGCGCGATGGATATCTTGACGGTCTCGTTCCGCGCCACACCGGCCGCGCTCGGCTTCTCCAGGTCTTCGTCTGTGACGGCGTCGAGGAATCTACGGGACTTCTGGCGCGCGGCCTCGAAGTAGGCGATGAGCGTGTCCGAGTCGATGGGGTCGAACGCGCGCACCTGCTCCAGCGAGTCGCCGTTGCCGGAGCCCCTGTCCGCTGGCTGGCCGAACCGCTCGCACCAACTGTCCGCCGTCCACGCCTCCTCTTCGCCGAGCAGTTCGGAGTAGTTCTTGTCCTGCGTGCGGGTGAGGTGCCAGGCCAGCCAGCCGATCGGGTTGCCCTCCGGGCCCGATGGTTGTGCCTTGAGTTGATCGACGGTCAGTCCGGTGAGGGCGCGGTGGAACACGCCGCCGATACGGTCGTACGCTGCGTTCGAGATCTCGCCTGCACTCATGTGCTACCTCGGGTCTGGTTGAGGTGAGCGTAGTAGCCCATGCGCGTCGCGTCAATCGTGAAGGCGTGACAGTCGTTGGACAGCGGGCAGGGCGCTCCATAGAATGCCGACACCCCGGCCCCGCGCGAAGGAGGAACGCCACGAGCGATTTCATCGAAGTCCAGCGAGTTGACGGCGTAGTGCTCATCACACTCGATCACGCTGAGACGCGCAACGCACTAGGCACGGAGATGGCCGCAGAGTTGTACGGTGAGCTCGATGCGTTCGAGTCGAATGCGAACGACCGTGTGCTCGTACTGACGGGGCGTGACCCGTCGTTCTGCTCGGGCGCAAACATCCGCCGGTTCGACGAGACCATCGGACGCATCGAGCAGGAAGAAGGCGTGCGGGCGGAGCGACAGCCACTCCCGTGGGGCGACATGGAGGCGCGGCTCGGTCAGCGCGCGTCGGAGAAGGCGGAGGCCGGGTTCGGCTCCGTCTCCAACGTTCCGTTGCGGATCAGCGAGGTGCAGAAGCCTACCATCGCTGCGGTGAACGGCCACGCGATCGGGGTCGGTCTCGGGCTCGCCCTCTCGTGTGACATCCGCATCGCGTCGGAGAAAGCGGAGTTCGCTGAGGCGTTCGTGCGGATGGGACTCGTCCCAGGCGACGGCTCCTGCTGGCAGTTGCCTCGCCTCATTGGCCTGAGCAATACGTACTACATGCAGTACACGGGCGATCGGTTAAGTGCGGACGAGGCCTATCGGATGGGGCTCGTGAGCAAGGTGCACCCGCACGAGGAGATGCTTGCCGCCGCGATGGAGTTCGCGGGACAGCTTGCCTCCGGAGCGACGTACTCGATGTCGCTCACCAAGTACCTCGTGCAGCGGTCGTTCGACATGAGCTTCGGCGAGAGCCTGCGCCTGGCCCAGACGGCGCAGGAACTTGCGCGCCGCTCGGAGGACCACAAGGAGGCTGTCCGGGCCTTCCTCGACAAGCGAAGGCCTGAGTTCAAGGGCAGGTGAGCACATGAAAGTTGGCGTTGGGCTTCCGTTCAGGATGCCCACGGACAGTTGGGGCTATATCTCCGAGTTGGCGCGCCGCGCCGATGAAGGGCCGTACTCGTCGTTCGCTACGCTCGACCGGCTGGCGTATGACAACTTTGAGGCGATGGCTGAGCTTGCGGCGGTCGCCGCCATCACCACGCGGCTGCGGCTCGTGACGGCGATCCTGCTCGCCCCGGTGCGCAACGCAGGCGTGCTCGCCAAGCAAGTGGCGACGATAGACGCCATCTCGAACGGGCGCCTCACCCTGGGGCTAGCAGTCGGCGGACGCGAGGACGATGCCATCGTCGCGCCTGCTCGATTCCGCAACAGGGGCAGATTGTTCGAGGAGCAACTCGTGCACATGAGGCGCATCTGGGCTGGCGAGGTGCTGGAGGGCGCCGAGCGTCCCGTGGGGCCCGCGCCGGTGCAGCCGGGCGGTCCTGAGATATTGATCGGCGGGACGAGCCCCAGGGCCATCGCCCGGGTTGGCCGCTTCGCCAACGGCTACGTCATGGGCGGCAGGGCGCTGGAAGCGGAGTGGGTGAAGGGCATCATGACCCAGGTAGAGGAGTCGTGGGAGGAGAACGGACGCGAGGGCAGGCCGCGCATCATCGTGACCCTGCCGTGTGCACTGGGCCCTGGCGCTGAAGACGCAGTGGCGGGCGCGATAGCGCACTACTACGGCGGGGACCCGTCGCGCCAGCAGCGCCTGCAGCCCACCACTCCCGAGATCATCCGCAACGCGATAGATATGCACGAAGAGATGGGCTCGGACGAGATTATCTTCCGGCCCGTCACGCCGGACCTGGAGCAACTCGAACGTCTGACCGACGCCATCGGGTAGGCGATGCCACCTGACGAACAAGGGACGCAGGCGCCTTCCGGAGAAGCGAGGCCCGCGAGGGGTATGCGGCGCTGGGCTGAACGCAACGAAGTGCTCGTATCGCTCCTGCTGCCCGCTTTCCTTCTGGGCATGGGGCGCGGCTTCATAGTGCCGGTGCTTCCGCTCATGGCGATCGACTTCGGCGCGGGCGCCACGGGAGCCGGGCTGTTGATCTTCGTGCCGATGGTCGGCGGCGTCATCGTCTCGCTGCCTACCGGGTATCTCATGGACCGGATAGGGCGACGGAAGCTGCTGATCAGCAGCACGCTCCTCCTGTCGCTATCCGCGCTGCTTGTTCTCCGGGCTTCGAGTTTCAACGAGATACTCGTCTACCTGGGGATCAACGGCCTCGCGCAACAGATGTGGCAGATGACCAGGCTCACCGTCATCGCGGACTCCAGCGCGCAGGACCGGCGAGGACGCATGATCACCGGTATGGCAGGCGTGAACCGGGCCGGGACGCTGCTCGGGCCGCTTGCCGGCGGGGCCATCGCGTTGCTCGACCTGCGCATACCGTTCCTGCTGTTCGGTATCTTCGCGCTCCTGGCGACGGTGCCCTCCTACTTGTTCGTGCGTGAGACGGCCCCCGCAGTGCTGGCCCGCCGCCGGGGGGACACAGCTGCGGCGACGGTGGATATCTCCTGGGCGCGGCTCATCACGAAGCCGGTGCTCGTCCTGTTCGCGGCGCAGTTCATGGCGAACGTCGGACGCGGTGGAGTGCAGGGGCAGGGCGGCATATATGTCGCCTACGCGGCGTTCGCCTATGGCCTCAACTCACTCGCGTTGGGGGGTGTCAGTTCGGCCATGGGCGTCGTGGGTATCCCCGTGACACTGATGGCTGGTCAGATCATGGACCGGTTCGGACGGAAGCGCACCATCGTGCCCGCCAGCGCGCTCCTCGCTGTGGGACTGGGGATCATGGGTGGCGTCGCCTGGGGCGAGCTGGGGCTGCCGTTCTTCATCCTGGGCTTCATCGTCATCAACCTCGCGGTGTCGTTCATGGCGGGCTCGATGCAGACCCTGGGTTCGGACGTGGCGCCCGCCGCGGCGCGGGGCAAATTCTTTGGAGTGAACCGTCTCATCGCGGAGGCGGGCTCGGCAAGCAATCCCGGCATATTCACGCTCTCGGTCGCGGTCATCGCGGGGGCCGGGGGGTTCACGGTGGCGTTCCTATCGATGGGGGGCTTCGCTGTGGCGGCGTCGCTGCTCATCGGGTTGGTGCTTCGCGAAACGCTCCGGAGGGAGTGACAGGGCTGCTACGCGAAAGCTGCGCTCGCTGGGCTGGGATGCGTCATTCGCTCCAGTGGAGGCCCTACCGACCCTCCGTGCTCATTCTCGATCGACATCGTGCTCGCGCCGTACATGACGTACTCCTGCCCCGTCTGGAACCTCTCGCCGCGGATCATGCTGGAGAGCAACTGGGCCGCACCGCGGCCAACCCTGCCGATGGGGATGGTGACGAACGTGAACGGCTTCCGATCGAGCTGAGGAACGAAGGCCCGGTTGCCCAGGGAGACGATGCTGATGTCGTCCGGCCAGCGCATTCCGCCCGCATAGCACGCACGCGCGACGGTGGGGAGTTGCGATGGCGGTGTGAAGACGGCGCTGGCGCCAGCAAGCGCCTCTGCGAGTTCGTGCGCTGTTTCTCCTTCCTGTGCCCAGATGATCGAGTCTTCGTCGAAGCGCAGGCCGAGGTCGCTCCAGGCGTGGTCGAGTCCCCGGTACCGCCCGCCGAAGCCTGCCCCTGTCCCCGCCAGCACCGCCTGGACGTGTTCGTATCCCAGCCGCTGCAGTAGTCCGACCGCCATCTCGACGGCGGCAAGGGAGTCCCATCCGATGCTTCCTATGCCCTCCGGGATGGCTACGGAGGAGCCTGTCCACGGCTTGAGGAGCACTACGGGTATGCCTGCGCCGGTGACCGGCTTGAGTGAGGCGAAGAGGTCTTCGTCCGGGTCGGGCACGTCGCCGGGAACTCCGCACAGAAGTAGTCCGTCCACGCCAGCTTGGACGGCCCACCGCAGGTATGCACGCCGCTGGCGGTGCTCTCCGCTGCAGTCGAGCGCCATGCACTGATAACCCATGCCTTCCAATGCCGTTCGGGCCACGTGCGCGAGCGGGCCGAAGAGTCCGGGGTTCATGAGGTCCCACGTCACCAGCCCTACAACGGGCTGCGTATTTCTCGAGCGGAGCGAGAGCCGCTCCTGCTGCACGCCGAGGGTTTCCAGTTCGCGAACGGCCATCTGTGCCAGTTCGTCCCGCGGCACGCCGAGCGCTTCGAGCAGGTCGCAGAGGTGCCCGAGTTTGCGGCTGGGGATGGTGATGCGCCCGCTGCACCAGTTATGGACCGTTTGAACCGATACGTCGAGCCGGTGCGCGAGGTCGGCGCGGGAGATATGGTGGGCCTTGAGTATCGAGCTGAGCATGGCTCTCTCCGGATAGCAGATAAACGATATTACAACATTTGGCGGAAGAGTTTGCAATGCAGTTTGATGACACGCAACCTGTCCCGTGATAAAAATCACGCGCTTGTAACCGGCTGCACGTTGTGCGGGGGCTTGGGTGAGCCAGCCGTACGATGGCAGCACTGAGAAATCGCCGCCGCGAGGGCGGCTCATTCATTCCAGCGACGGAATGGGTGACGGACAAGGGAGGAGAGATGCGAATTGGAGTGAATCGATGGCTTGCTGGAATCGTCATCGCCGTGGCCATGATGGTCGTGGTCGCTGCGTGTGGCGCGGAGGACCCCACGGCCACGCCGCGGCCGGCCGCGACCCCAACCCCGGCAGACGCGATGATGGACGATGCAACTCCGGAACCTGATGCGATGATGGACGATGCGACTCCGGAGCCTGGGGGAACGATGGACGATGCGACTCCGGAGCCTGACGCGGTGATGGAGGAGCCGACGGCCACTCCGGTACCCGCTCCGACAGCGACCCCCGTGCCCCCTCCGGGCTTCGACGCCGCTGACTACTTCAGGGGCAAGACTGTCCGCATCGTGGCGAACTCGTCCCCGGGCGGCGGGACCGACACGCAAGGCCGCGTCATGGCTGCGTTCATGAGCCAGTACATCCCGGGCAACCCCCGCGTGGTGTTCACCAACCAGCCGAACAAGCCGCTGGAGTACATCTACGCCGCGACCGAGGCGCCGAAGGACGGCACGTACATCTCCTGGAACAGCACCCCGCAGTTGGCATTCGGTTTCAGCGATGAGACGCTGAACATCAGGCGGAGCACGTTCCAGGCGCTCGGAGCCACGATCGACCCGACCCGCGCATGGATGACGTACGACCCGGTGGGCAACCTTGGCCCCAGTGCCGCTAACAGCTGCCTGTGGGACTACTCCGGGCAGAGCAGCACCGGCGGCGGTGCTCACGGCGAGTTCCTGCTGGCCGACGAACTTTCCGACATCGCAGAGGGCAACCCCACGCTGCTCGCCTCGGTGTTCGCGGCTGAACAGCTGGACATCCCGTTCCGCTACTTCGGGTTCGACACCGTGGACACGAACGCGGTACGGCTGATGTGGGCGCGCGGCGACATCAACAGCACGGTTCGTGCGAGCCTCTGGTACCGGTTCCCGGTGGAGAACCCGGACTGGATCCCGAGCGGCCTCATGCGTGCGATGGCGGGCATGGGTCCCGGCCAACTGAAGCCGAACGCGCAGACAGACCCGCACTGTGAAGACGTGCGCAACTACATGGACGACGAGCAGACCTTCGTCTTCAACTCGATGATGGGTCCGACGAACTACGCTTCGAAGACGCTCTGGCTGCCGCCGGGCACGCCGGACCACATCGCAGACGCGTTGTCCTCTGCCTTCGAAGTAGCACTGACAACGGACGAAGAGCTCATAGCGAAGTACGGTGCCGTTGCGGGTGAGTCTCCCGGTTGGACGGGCAGGGCCGAGATACAGGCGGCGACGCTCGAGAACGAGGAACTGCTGCAAGGCTCGCAGGCGGTCATCGAAGAGCAGAAGGCACGGCTGCTGCCGAAGTACTTCTCCCAGTACATCAGCGGGTAGCCGCAGGCTGGACTGAGCTGGACCGATAAGAAGGGGGCGGGGCGAGCCACTCGCCCCGCCCCCTTTGAATATCTACCCGATCGGGGGAATAGGCGATGCTGGCTGACTTCTGGGCGGGACTCTCTTATCTCGGGACCACGGGCTACTGGTACGGGTTCCTGGTCGCGGTGTTCATCACCGTTCCCATCGCCCTGATCCCAGGCATCTCGGCCACCCTCGTGATGGCCATCATGATCCCGTTTATCGTCATATCGGTGGACGACCCGGTCATCGGCCTCGTGATGCTGGCGGTGCTTACCGGCATCGACAATACGCTCGACTCCATCCCGTCCATCCTGCTCGGTATGCCCGGGGGAGCAACGCAGGTCACCTTCCTGGAAGGGAACCAGCTCGCGCAACGAGGAGAGGCTGCGCACACGTTGGGGGCGGTCTACGCCGTCTCTGCCATCGGCGGAGTCGTGGGCGCGCTTTCGCTCGCCATCATCATTCCGGTTATCGCTCCATTCGTGCTGAAGTTCGGGTTCGCTGAGATCGCTGCGATGGCGATCTTCGGCGTGGCAATGGTCGCGGCATTGAGCGGCGGCGCGATGATGAAGGGCATGTTCGCGGCCTGTCTCGGCATGCTCCTCGGCACGGTCGGCCCCGGCAAGGTGAGCCTGGATTTCCGTTACATGTTCGACCAGCAGTGGCTGTGGGAAGGGCTGCCGCTCATCGCGACCACGATCGGCGTCTTCGCCCTTCCGGAGATCATCGATCTCACCATGACCCGCAAGCCGCTTGCGCCGAAGGACGCCAGGATCAGCTACGGCGAGATATTCAGGGGCGCCCGATACGGTCTGGTTCGCTGGCCGATGGCGATCAGGCAGTCCCTTTTCGGGGTCTTCCTTGGCGCCGTGCCTGGCATCGGCAGCGGCGTCGTGGACTGGATGTCGTACGCCTTCGGCATCTTCTGGACGAAGGACAAGACCCAGTTCGGCAAGGGCTCGCTGGACGGCGTGCTCTTCGCCGAGTCCGCACAGAACTCGAAGGAAGGCGGACAGGCGGTCCCGACGCTCGCGCTCGGCATCCCTGGAGGACGCGCCTGGGCGTTCGTCATCCTGGCCATGCTCTCCTACGGGATCGCACCAGGCCCCCGGATGCTGGAGGACCACGCGGACATCACCATCATGATCATCGTCAGCCTCGGGTTGGGGAACCTGATGGTGACGATGCTCGGACTGGGCTTTACGCGGCAGATGGCGCGCCTCACGCTCATCCCGTACCCGGTGCTCGGCTTCCTCATCATCCCTATCTCGCTGCTGGCGGCGTTCCAGGACACCCGGGATGTGAGTGCCATAGGCATCGTGCTCGTCGGTGCGGGTCTGGGCATGTTGATGAAGCGCTACCGCTGGCCGCGCCCGCCGCTGCTCATCGGCTTCATCCTCGGCCCCATCATCGAGTCCAACATCACGAACTCCGTCGCGCGGTACGACTGGGTGGGCACCTTCACTCGCCCGCTGTTCATCGTGCTCCTGGTGATCGCCATTCTGATCGGTGGCCTCTTCGTGAGATTCATGAGTGGCGGGACGGGTTCGCAGGCCTTGGACGAAGAGACGGGGTTGGCGGGCGGCAAGCCGACACCGGCGGGCGGCGCTCCGGGCATCATAGCGCGACTGACGAGCCGTGGGTGGCGCTGGCGCGAGGAACAGTGGTTCACCATCGCCATGTTCCTCATGATGGTCTATGCCATCTACGAGGCAGTCGGCTACTCCTTCTTCGGAAAGTGGTTCCCGCTCAGCCTTGCCTCCTTTGGGATCATCTTCTGCGTGGTGCAGTTCGTTCGCGAAGGGCTGGGCAAGGAGACTGGCGAGATCATGGATATCGGCATACGGAGCCGGGGCATGGAGGGGGCGCGCTCGGCGGGGCTCATCTTCCTGGCCATGCTGGGAATCATGCTCATCATGACCGGCGTGATAGAAGAGGGCCTCAAGTGGGGCGCCGTCGTCATCGCTACGTTCGGCCCGATGCTGATGATGCAGAACAAGACCGGCTACATCGGTGGGATTATCGCTGGCGTCGTGATTCTCATTCTGAACTTCCTCTTCTTCGACTACATGTTGGCGGTGATCTGGCCGGAGCCGTTCATCCTGAACTGGTTCGAAGGATAGGGGACGTTACACACGAGGACGGACAAGGGGCTCTGCGGAGCCTCTTTCCGTGTGCCAACGCATCGCCTGCCGCGGAGAAGTGTTACATTCGTGGAGCGATACGCGCGTGACGCTGAGGTAGACGATGAGACTCACTCTCCGTTGGGTGCTTGCAGGACTCGCCATCGCTGTCTTGGCTGTGATTATCGGTCTGATACGTCTCGAACAGGTAGGCGAACTGGCCGATAGAACGGAACGTACCGTCGCCGTCTACGAGAACGCCACGCTCACCTACAGCACCGAGGCGGGTGAGACGTTCACCATTTCCCAGATCGACGACTGCAAGCAGTACTCCAGGCCGCCGTCCAGGGAGTGCCGGCTGCGCTATGTGAACGGCGACGAAGTCGTCATATCCTTCGACTCGGCGGACCCGACGCGCACTTGGAAGGGGCCGACGCCTGGCGGAGTTCTGGCCACCGGCCTGCTCTGGGGTGGGGTAGCGCTTGGGATATTCGCTCTCCTGTGGCTGTGGTTCACGTCGCCGCTCTACCGGCGGCTACGGCGCCCGGAGATAGCAGGCGGAGGGCCTCCCTCGACAGAACTGGAATAGCGCTGCTGCCCACCGTGGCGTTATCCGTTTCTTCGTGTGTTGTTCGTCCGCGATAGACAAGCGGATTCACTCCGCTTATGCTGGCGGCGCATTCGGTGTATCCCTGTAGTGCACGAAGGAGGGTGTCATGCGTGTATGGGCTTCACGGTTACTCGTTACCGTCATGGGAGTGGGACTGCTCGCAATGCTGGCTGCATGCGGGGCCGAGGACCCGACTGCCACTCCACGACCCGCTGCGACGCCGACGCCGGCCGACGCGGTGATGGAGGAGCCGACACAAGCGCCGGCCGATGCCATGATGGGGGAGCCCACGCCGACGCCGGCTGATGCGATGATGGAGGAGCCTACGACCGACGCAGACCCCGCCCCAACGCCTACGCCGCGCCCGGCACCGACCGCAACATCCACGCCTCCCCCCGGCTTTGATGCGGCCGAATACTTCAGAGGCAAGACGGTGCGCATCGTGGCGAACTCCTCCCCCGGCGGCGGCACCGACACGCAGGGCCGGGTAATGGCCGCCTTCATGAGCGACCACATCCCAGGCAACCCGCGCGTGGTGTTCACGAACCAGCCGAACAAGCCGCTGGAGTACATCTACTCCGCGACAGAGGCGCCGAAGGACGGCACCTACATCTCCTGGAACAGCAGCCCGCAGTTGAACTTCGGGTTCAACGAGTCCACGCGGTTCATCAAGCGAAGCACGTTCGAACCTCTCGGCTCGACGATCGACCCGACACGCGCCTGGCTGACCTACGATGCGGTCGCCAACGTCGGGCCGGCTGTGGCGGATAGCTGCATCTGGGACTACTCCGGCATGAGCAGCACCGGAGGCGGCAGGCATGGCCAGTTCCTGCTGGCCGACGAACTGTCCGACATCGCCGACGGCAACCCCACCTTGCTCGCCCACGTCTATGCAGCCGAGCAGTTGGACATCCCATTCCGCTACTTCGGGTTCGACACGGTGGACACGAACGCCCTCTTCCTGATGTGGGCCCGCGGCGACGTCAACAGCACGATCCAGCCCAGCTTCTGGCACCGCTTCCCGTTCGAACACCCGGACTGGCTGCAGACCGGATTCATGCGCATGCTGGGCGGCTTCGGCCCCGGCCAGGTAAAGCCGAACGTGCTGGGCGAACCTCCGTGCGGCGACGTCCGCGACCATTTCAGCGAGGAACAGAAGCACACCTTCAATTCGATGACGGGGCCGTCGAGCTATGCCCTGAAGGCCCTTTGGATGCCTCCTGGCACGCCGGACCACATCGCCGACGCGCTCTCCGCAGCGTTTGAGGAAGCCCTCACGACCAACGAAGAACTCATCGAGAAGTACTCCAACGTTGCGGGTGAGAGTCCGGCATGGGTCGGCAGGGACGACCTGAAGGAAGCCACGATCTATAACGAGGGACTTCTGGAAGGCTCCCAGGCGCTGATAGAGCAACAGAAAGCACGGCTGCTGCCGAAGTACTTCGCGGAGTACATCAGCGGATAGCAGTTGTCCGCAAGTAATGGGAATGCGTCCCGCGGGTAGCAGTGCTCGCGGGACGCTTCATCTCTGGCGGTCGGACCTCTGCGACGATGCGCCAGGCGAACGTGCTCCATCGTGGTGGGAGCCCGGTCCGGGGAAGGCGGACGGGAACGTCATTGATGCCGCCTCCGCGGAAGGAAGAGAGGCGTAGCGGGCCAGACGCTGCGGGCGCTTAGTCGAGAACCTCGGCGGTCTGCTTCTCGATCTCCGGAAAGAGCAGTGACTTCACGACCACCGGTACGACGTGTGCCGGGTAGATCATCTCCCCGATGTCGATGAAGTCGAACTCCTGCAGAAAGAGGTTGTCGATGGAGATGACCGGGTTCGCGATGCCCATGTCCTTCGTAATGGTGTCCCCAACCAGTTTGGCGAAGTCGCCAGTGAAGACGAGCATGAGCGGCGCGCCGTTCGCCAGGGAGCGCGGCACCGCCGACGCGATGCCGTCCGCTATCTTCCGTATCTGGGCGTAGCGCGGCAGGCCGTCCCACTCGAACGCGAGCGCGACCTGCTGTTCCCCCTCCACGAGGTCCTGCCGCTCGAACGCATCAGCGATGAGTTCCGCGACTTCCTCCGGCTGCACCTCGTGGTCCTCCGGCAGCCGGGAGATGAGCACCGGCACGTTCCGGTAGGGGAGAAGCGAGGGGTCCGATATGGAGAGCGTATTCCCGCTCAACTGCACGGTGAACTGCGACGCGCCGATGACGGTGGCGCGGATGCGCTCCGCCGCGGGCTGCACCGGCGCGGGCAGGGCGTGCTCCGCCATCTTGCCACGCACGGCGGCCGCAAGCGCCACCGCGAGGTCGCCGAACTCCTGCGTCTCGTTGTTGTAGACGTACTCGGAGACGCCGCCGGAGAAGACGAGCGCGTCGAATGTTGCATCGAGTGGGATGTCGGCGGTCAGCAGCAGCGCCTGCGTCAGCTCAGAGCGTGGGCGCCCCTGTATCACGTCCAGCAGGCACTCCGCGAGCGCGTCCGCGATGGCGGTGCGGTGCTCGTCCGGTAGCGGTTCGCCGAGTGCTAGCGGCACGCCGATGCTGTCGGCTGCGGTATGCGCCGCGTCCTCGATGCGCGTCACGATGCGGTCGTCGTCCGTGGCGACGAGCCGCCCGCCGACATTGAGGGCCGCGGTGTGCTGGACGCGCCCTGCGTGCACAAGCGCGAACTTCGTCGTGCCGCCGCCGATGTCCACGTTCAGCACGGTCTGGCGCGGGTTGCGCGAGAGTTTCACCGAGCCTGAGCCGTTGGCCGCAAGGACAGACTCCAGGTTGTGCCCGGCGGAGGCGCAGACGAACTTGCCCGCCTGGTCGGCGAAGATGTCGGCTATCGCGTGGGCGTTGCGGCGCTTGATCGCCTCGCCGGTGAGGATGATGGCGCCGCTGTCCACGTCCTCGGGCTGGAAGCCCGCTTCCGCGTACGACTCCCCAACGAACCGCTCAAGCTGCTCCGTGTTGATGAGGTTGTCGTGCGTGTACGGCGTGAGCAGGATGGGCGACTTGTAGAGCGTCTGCCTGTCGACCACGACGTACCGGCTGGAGTGCATCTCCTGCACACGCTGGAGCGTGATGCTGGAGAACATGAGGTGCGACGTGGAGGAGCCGATGTCGATGCCGACCGTCGTAAGCTCGATGACCTCGTAGTGGTAGTAGTCGTGGTCGGGGTTGTTCAGTTCGATGGTGAGTTTTGCGAGGCGCTCTTCGTCGGGGTCGTGGACGTGCGCCCAGGGCTCGTCGTGCATGAGGGCTGGTCTTCCTTTCGAATCGTTTGGTTGGCGAGGAGTTAGTTCTCCTTGACGCCGGTGTAGTCCCAGCGGTAGTTGCGGTCCCGGTATGCCTCGTCCGGCATCTGGGACTCGATGCCCCGCTCGGCCAACTGGCTCTCGAAGTACTCGCGTATCCACGGGTCTTCGTCGGGATACTCGATCTGGTCGCGCGAGAGGTCCTGCACGGACTCGGACATGCCCATGAACTGGTTCGGCGGATGGAGCGCGAGATAGCGTCCGGGGGCTGCGCCGAGGTTGAAGTGCTGGTGGAACCAGCGGTCCGGCGGCACGAAGCAGCTCGCCTCGTGCCAGTGGATGACGATCTTCTCCTGGCCCTCCTGCCACATGATGGAGAAGCCCTCGCCGCCAGGGATGACGATGACGCGTCCCGGCCCATGGCGGTGCCCCTTCTTGTACGTTCCCGCCGGGAAGACCGACATGTGCGCACGGAGCTCGGAACCAGGTATACGCATGTAGACGGAGCGGTTCAGTGAGCCGCGTCCGGGGCGGTGCATCAGCTTGTCCCATACCCCCATGTCCGGGAAGAAGTTGCCGAGCCAGAGCGTGCGTCCGGCTGCGCCCTCGGCCACGTGCTCCTGTGTCGTCGCCTCGGCCTCAGAGTAGAAGTCAGCCCCAGCCAGCACGTTCTCTTCGAACGGGTTGTTGAAGAAGAAGTCCGGGTTGGGGATGGCGGACATGGCGATAGGCAGGTAGTTGTAGTGCAACAGGCGGGCGGGCCTGTCGCCCTGCATGTTATTGAACTCCGCCCATGAATTGCGCGGGACCAGGAAGAGCGAGCGCGGCGACCATTCGAACGTGTGCGGTTCGCCGTCCCCACTCCATACGGACGCTGTGCCCTGTCCGCTGGCGACGTAGACCATCTCGTCTATCGCCTGCTTGAACGGCTTGATGGAGCCGCCGGGCGGGACCTCCTGCACGCGCCCCTCCACCACTCCGGGCATGCCTTCCAGCTGGATGAAGGCGGCGTCGCAGTCGCGCAGGCCCCAATGGCCGAGTTCGATGTTGCGCAGATCCTCGATGTAGTAACCGCGGTGCACGGGTATCCCCTGGCTGTTCATCCAGCGGTCATAGGTGAAGTCCTCGGCCATGATGTTCCCTCGCTTCCGTATTGTAGGCCTGCGTTGCCCGTGGCAGATGCGGAGCATATCATGCCGCTGCCCGGATACTCGTGCGAGAGAGGTATGTCATCGTGAGCAGCGTCATCAACAGGTCGCATAGCCCGGTATACACGACACGCGGACTGGTCGGCTCGGCATCGACGCCGGCAGGAGCCGTGGGCGCGCAGGTGATGCGCGAAGGAGGGAACGCGTTCGACGCTGCTGTCGCTGTCGCGGCGGCGGAAGCCGTGACGCTGCCCATGATGTGCGGCATCGGGGGAGAGGTGTTTGCGCTCCTCTACCACGCCGCGTCCGGCACGCTCTACGGCGTGTCCAGCTCGGGCAGGGCGCCGATGCGCGCCACGCGGGAGTACTTCACGAGCCGGGGCTACGTGAAGATGCCGGCGGACGGCCCCTTGACGCCGGCTGTGCCCGGCGAGGTGCTCGCGTGGCAGACCATCGTCGACCGGTTCGGGACGCGCTCGCTCGCGTCGCTCATCGATCCTGCGATCGGCCTGGCGTCCGAGGGCTTCTCGCTCCCGCCCCGCTCCGCCAGCTACTTCAACGACCACTACAACAAGATCGCCAAGTACGAGTCGACCGCGAAGACGTACATAAGGGCCGACGGCTCACCGTACAAGGTCGGCGACGTGTTCGCCCAGCCGAACCTCGCGCGGTCGCTCCGCCGCATCGCGCAGCACGGGCCGGACGAGTTCTACCGGGGCGCGCTCGCCCGGGAGATCGCGCAGGCGATGGAGGACGGCGGCGGCCTCATCGACGAGGCTGACCTTGCGGCGCAGGAGACGTCCGTCTACGAGAACCCGCCCTCCGCTCGCTTCCACGGGCACACCGTCTACGCGACGGGTCTGCCTTCGCAGGGCATGCTCACGCTGGAGCTGCTGAGCCTGCTGGACGGGTTCGACCTCGCGGCGATGGGCCACAACACCGTCGAGAGCATCCACACGATGGTCGAGGCGAAGCGACTGGCGTTCGCCGACCGTCTCGCCTATGTCGGGGACCCGGAGTTCATCGACGTGCCGCTGGACGAGTTGCTGTCGCCGGAGTACGCCGCCGAGCGCATCAAGAGCATCGACCCGGAGCGCGCCGCAGAGGGGATCGTACGCGCGGGCGAGCTCGCGCACTCTGTCGCGCCGACGCCCAGCACGTCGTACTTCAACGTGATCGACCGGGAGGGGAACGCGGTCTCGTTCATCCACAGCCTCTCGGCGTACTGGGGAAGCGGGTTCGTGGCCGGCGACACTGGCATCCTCCTCAACGACAGAGCAGGGCGCGGCTTCTACCTGGATGAGGGGCACGTGAACGTCATCGCCCCGGGCAAGAAGACCATCAACACGATCCACAACTACATGGTGTTCAAGGACGACAAGCCCGTGCTCGTCGGCGGGACGCCCGGCGGCGACAACCAGCCCCAGTGGAATGCCCAGGCGGTCTCCAACTTCATCGACCACGGGATGAACGTGCAGGAAGCGGCCGACGCGCCACGCTGGACGCATTTCCCCGGCACCGACCCGCGCTCGATAGACGAGGAGATGGTGCTGCGGCTGGAGGACGGCTTCCCGGAGGAGACGCTGCGGGCACTGGAGGCGAAGGGCCACAAGATCAGGGCCTACCCCAGCGTGGGAACACCCGGCGCCGTGCAGCTGATAGGTATCGACCACGAACGGGGTGTCCATACCGGCGGCACTGACCGCCGCTCCGACGGCTACCCCATACCGGAATAGCCGCCTCTCCCTTCGGGAAGCGGCAGGGTGAGGAAGAACGCATGGCGATAACGCTGATGGCGGACGACGAGTACGCCGCCGAATACCTTGCGAACGGAACAGTGCATGTGCAGGGGTTCGACGTGGAGATCGGCTGGCCGGAGGGCGGCGCAGCCGCGGTCTATCCCCGGCTCTTCACCGATCCGACCTACGACGTCATGGTCGTGCCCATCACCAACTACCTCATCGCGCGGGAACGAGACCGCCCGGTCATGGGTCTCCCCGTCTTCCCGGACGTGTCGTTCGCGCACTTGGGGGCGCAGGTGAACGTGAACGCGGGCATCCGCGGGCCCAAGGACCTTGAGGGTAAGCGCGTGGGAGTGCGCGGCTGGGGGTTCAACCCCGGCACGTGGCTACGCGGCGCGCTTGCGGACGTGTACGGCCTCGACCTGACGAAGGTGCACTGGGTGGAGGCGGAGCCGAACTCGCTGATGAGCGTGGACTACCCCCGCGATCCACGCTTCACCATATCGAAGGGCGGCGATCAGGTCGCCGAGCTGGAGAGCGGTGAGCTCGACGCGGTGCTCTTCGACCGTGGCGGCCCACCCCTGGGCGGCGATCGCGCGCGGCTGTTCGACGACCCGCTGGAGGCGGCGCTGACGTACCACCGGCAGAGCGGCGTCTTTCCGGTGAACGTGATGCTCGTGGCGAAGCAGGACGTGCTGGACGCCAACCCCGGGCTCGGGCAGGCCGTCGTGGACGCGTGCGACGAGGCGCGCCGCCTCTACTATGCCAACGCCTCAGACGACGATGAGCACATGGCGCTGAAGGTCGGCTGGCTGCGCGAGCACGGCCTCTTCCCGCACGAGAACGGGCTGGAGAACAACCGCCGCGCCATCGAGACGATCGTGCGGTACGCCGCCGATCTCGGCATCATCAGCCGTCGCTTCACACCGGAGGAGCTGTTCTTCGAGGGGGCGGCTTAGGTCTCACGCGTCGCGGACGGCGGCGACGCCGAGGCGGAACACCTCGATGGTGCGCTCGATGTCCTCGTCCGAGTGGCAGGCGCCCACATAGAGCTTGCCGGGCGGCTTCAGGATGCCGTTGTCAAGCAGCGTGTTGTCGAAGATGCGGTTGAGCGTCTTGTCCACGAGCGTGGAGCGGTAGTTGACGACGGGGTGCTCGGTGAAGAAGACGTCGAACATCATGTCGATGCCGCTGACCTGCGCCGGGACCTCAGCTTCGTCGAAGAGGCGCTGGAGCGTGTTACGGAGCGTGGCGGCGCGGGCGTGGTACGCCTCGTAGGTGCCGGGCTCCCGCAGGACCTCGAGGGTGGCGAGTCCGGCTGCAGCGGCGACGGGGTTGCCGTTGAGAGTGCCGCTCTGCGGGACGTAGACGTCCGGTGCGACGGAGCCCTGATCGTACGACTCCATGATCTCGCGACGCCCCACGATGGCCGCGAGCGGGAAGCCGCCGCCGACGATCTTGCCGATGGCCGCGATGTCCGGCACGGCGTTGTAGTACTCCTGCGCGCCGCCGTAGGCGAGGCGGAAGCCGGTGACGACCTCGTCGTAGACGAGCAGGACGCCGTAGCGGCTGGTGAGCTCGCGCAACCCCGGCAGGAACCCGGGCTGGGGAGCGATGGTGCGCTGCACGGGCTCGACGATGACAGCGGCGAGTTCGTCGTGGTAGCGGTCGAGCAGGTCCTCGACGGCGTTGAGGTCGTTGAACGGGGCCACGAGGACGGTCTCCTGTATGGCCCGCGGAATGCCGGCGGAGCTCGGTTCGGCCTGGGGGTAGGGCGTGTTGCCCGTGGGCGCGAGGCTCATCAGGGAGTAGTCGTGCGTGCCGTGGTAGCCGCCCTCGAACTTCAGTATCTTCTCGCGCTTGCGGAACGCGCGGGCGACCTTGAGCGCGTTGTAGGTGGCCTCGGAGCCGCTGCTGACGAACCGCACCTGCTCGGCGCATGGCATGGCGTCGACGATGCGCTCGGCGAGCTCGATGGCGTAGGCATTCTGGGTGAAGAACGTGGTGCCCTTTGCCATCGCCTCGGTGGCCGCGGCGATCACCTTCGGGTGGGCGTGCCCCAGCACCATTGGGCCTGAGCCGAGCAGGTAGTCGATATACTCGTTCCCGCTCACGTCCCAGACATGGGAGCCGCGGCCGTTGCGCACGACGAACGCGTGCTCCTCGTCGAGGCGCAGGTTGCCGAGCGAGCCGCCAGGGAGGACGGCGGCGGCCTTGGTCATCAGGGCTTGTTCTTCCGGGGTGCGGTTGACGTTGCTCATGTTGCGATTCTCACACAGGCAGTCCCGGCGCGGCTAGTGGCAAGCGTCAGACGGCTGGCGGACGCGCGAGAAAATCCCGGTAAAAACCGCTCATTCCCGCGCATCCCGCGCTCATTCACTTCTGGTTCCAACCTTGCTCAACAGGGCCTCCATCCGCTCATTACCGCTCATCGCCGCTCATTGTCGTGCGAGACCGCCTGTTAACGCTCGGACTTCGCTGTTCCTGCATCCAAAGGCCCTCACCCGCCGCCCACTGGGCGGCACCCTCTCCCCCGGGAGAGGGGATCAGACCCTAGTCCGAGGTGTCGCAGAGACAGGATATTCGGAGGCGGAGCGTCTGCGTAAGGGGCGGGTGTCATACGTTAACGGCCCGGCGGGCGGCAGGGCGGGGCGCGTTGGTGTAGGATGGCGGCGGCCGGCGACGCGGCCGGCCCATCTCACGCGATATGGAGGGAGAGCATGGCAGTAACAGACGTTGCGGAAGTGAGCGCCGGCGGCAGCCCGATGCCGATCTACACGGCGCGGCCGGACGGCGACGGGAAGAGCGCGGCGGTGATCGTGATCCAGGAGATCTTCGGCGTGAACAATGACGTCCGCAGCATCGCGGACCGGTTCGCCGACGCGGGGTACTTCGCGGCTGCGCCGGAGTTGTTCCATCGCTCCGGCAAGGGCGTGGACATCCCGTTCTCCGAGATGCAGCAGGCCTTCGGGGAACGCGGCAAGCTGAGCAATGACGACATCACGGCGGACGTGCAGGCGACGCTCGACTACCTGCGCGGCAACCCGAACGTGGACGCCGACAACATCGGCATCGTCGGCTTCTGCTTCGGCGGTATGGTCTCCTACCTCGGCTCGACGATGAGCGGCATCAAGGCGGCCGCGGTCTACTACGGCGGCGGCATCCTGCCGCGGCCCGATGCCGGACCAGACGCCCCTCGGCTGCTCGACGCCACCGCCGACGCGGTGCAGGCCCCGATCATCGGTTTCTGGGGCACGGAGGACGCTGGCATCCCCGTGTCCAACGTCGAGGAGATCGAGCGCGTGCTGAAGGAGAAAGGCAAGTCCATCGAGAACCACGTCTACGACGGCGCCGGCCACGGCTTCTTTTGCTCCGAGCGTGGCAGCTACCACGAGGCCGCGTCCGCCGACGCGTGGCCGAAGACGCTGGCGTTCTTCGGGGAGCACCTGAAGTAAGCGGCACCCGCCGGATACCCTCACCCGCCGCACTGCGCCGCACCCTCCCCGAGGGAAAGGTGGGCTGTGAGGTTGCGCCCTTAAAGCGCGGGCCTGCGCAGAGATGATGGAGGAAGCGCAGGAACAGCGGGGAAGGTGGGAACGAGGAGAAGAGAAGGGCCGGAACGCATCTGCGTTCCGGCCCTTGGCGTTGCGTACGCTACCAGCGACGGGCGTCCCTGCGTCCTCGTATGGCGGAGAAGGCAGCCAGGAGTGTCAAGAAGAGGATGGGCGCTCCGAATATGTTGATGACGAGTATGCAACCGACCCCTGAGAAGAACAGGAGCGCCGCTCCCCACCACGGTTTCCTGAGGCTCGCCCCCGCGCCCATGAGGGCGATAACGGAGAAGAGCAGGACAAGCAACCCCCGGCCCTGGGCGCCGCCTCCACTGAATGCGAACGCCACGAGGTCGCCGAGGAAGACGAGCGTTCCGATGGCCAAGCCGACGAGCCCGGCCAGAAGTCCGAAGATGAGCGCTGCCCAGAGCATGGCCTGAGCCCGGCCGCTGCGCTACCCTGACTGGGAGCGGATGGAGAACACGAGTGACTTGACCGTCACCGGGATGACCTCGCTCGCTCCCATCGGCTTGCCCACGTCCACGTAGTCGAGGTCGCCGACCTCGATGCCGTCTATAGCGATGACGGCGCGGTCCAGGTGCAACTCTTCACGGATGATGCCGCCGAGCGATTTCGCCACGTCAACGTCCACGACGAGGAACACCGGCGCCTCCGGCGGTTCGTCGTCCACGGTCTTCATGATGGACTCTGCGAGGCGCCGGATGTACCAGTAGTCCGGCTGCCCGGCTATGGACATGGCGAGCGCCATAGTGGACGGCAGCTTGGCCAGGTCATACTTGCCGACGCCCCCCGCGAGCGCCGCCTCCATCTCCTCCGCGGTCTGCTCCTTGTTGATGAACGCACGCGCGACCTGTATGCCGCGCACGGGCAGTACGTCCTGCGTGGAGATGTAGGAGGTGCTGCCGCTCGCCTGGAGCGTGTACTCACCCGCGCCGATGACCGTGGCGCGGATGCCTTCGGCGGGCATCACCAGCATCCCCGGGCGGAACGTCTGCTGGGAGCGTTCACGCACCCTCCTGCCGAGCCATGGCCCGACGTCGCCATACGATTCGCTCGTGCGGTCGTACACATACTCAGACACTCCGCCGGAGAAGACGACGTGGTCTACGTCCTGCAGCGAGTCGATGTCGAGCTTGTCTGTGAGGAGGAGCGACTCTGTGAGCGGGTCCACCTCGCCGCCGCTGATGACGTCGAAGAGGATGTCGGTCATCTTTGAGGCGAACCGCTCCCGCTTCTCATCGGTCAGGGTCTCACCGACCTCGACTGTCTCGCCGAGCGATCCCAGGATCGTGCGCGCGGGCTGCTCGACGCGGGTGATGGCCATGTCGTCGTCGTAGGCGATGAGACGCGCGCCGACCTCGACGGCAACCATCTGTGCGATCTCTCCCTCGCGGATCAGGGAAACCTTGGTCGTGCCGCCGCCCATGTCCACGTCCAGGACAGTGTTGGCGTGGCTCTTGGAGATGGCGACCGCGCCGGAACCGAACGCCGCCAGCAGCGCCTCGTGCATGGGGCCTGCGGACGCGCAGATGAAGCGCCCGGACTCCTCGGAGAAGTACTCCAGTATGGGCTGCGCGTTCTCCTTCTTGAGCGCTTCGCCCGTGATGACGACCGCGCCGGTGTCCACGTCATCCGGCGTGAAGCCCGCCTCGCTGTACGAGCGCTCGATGAACTCCTGCACGCTGTCGGTGTCGATGGCGGTGCCGGACGAGTAGGGCGTGAGCATGATGGGCGAGCGGTAGAGCACGTCCCGGTTGGTGACGACGAACTTTGCGGAGAGCCCAGCGCCCTCGCGGCGGAGCACCAGTCGGGAGAAGATGGTGTGGGTGGTGGAGGAGCCGATGTCTATGCCCACGCTGTAGAGCGTGAACTTCTCGATCCCCTCGATATCCTCCGCTTCTTCGTTATCGAGCAGGTCGAACACGTGTGAATGGTCGAGATCGTCATCGTCGTGCATGTGGCATCCTCACAAGAGCGTACATGAGAAGCGGCGCCGAGAGCGTTACACGTGCTTACCTTGCGGACGGCACTCCGGCCTCGGCGCCGCGCCTATCTTACCGCATAGCGGCGCTGCGTGCCCGCGCGGGGTATCAGCCTGTGGACTTCGAGTAATCCCACTCGTAGGTGGGGTCCTCGTAGGCTTCCGCCGGTATCTCAGAGGTCATGCCGCGCTCGGCCAGCTGGTTCTCGAAGTACTCGCGGATCCAGGGGTCCTCATTCGGGTACTCGATCTGGTCTCGTCCCCTGTCCGTGACCTTCTCCGACATGCCCATGAACTGGTTCGGGGGATGGAGCGCCAGGTACCGCCCGTCCGACCTGCCGAGGTTGAAGTGCTGGTGGAACCACCGGTCCGGGGGCACGAAGCAGCTCGCCTCGTGCCAGTGGATGACGATCTTCTCCTTGCCTTCCTCCCACATGACGGAGTAGCCCTCGCCACCGGGGATGACGATGACGCGCCCGGGACCGTGCCGATGGCCCTTCTTGTAGGTGCGCGCCGGAAAGACGGACATATGCGCGTGCATCTCCGATCCGGGCGATTGGATGAAGACGACGTGTCCGCCCGCACCGCGTCCCCAGAACGGGACGAGCTTGTCCCACGCGGCCATGTCCGGGAAGAAGTTGCCGTGCCACACCTGGCGTCCGCGTCCGGCGAACGCGCCCTCGCCCTCCTCCATGACAGCCTTTGCCTCGGAGTAGAACTCTTCGGTGCTGTGCAGGAAGGAGTTGGTGGAGTACGGGTTGTTGACGAAGAAGTCCGGGTCCGGCGTGGCGGACATGGCGATGGGAAGGTAGTTGTAGTGGAGCAGGCGGGCCGGGTTGTTGCCGTCCATGTTGGTGAGCTGGCAGTAGGAGTTGCGCGGGACGAGGAAGAGGCTGCGCGTGGCCCACTCGAACGTCTTCTTCGGGCGGGAGTCGTCCGTCCAGACGGTTGCGACGCCGCGCCCACCGAGGACGTAGACCTGCTCGTCCACGGAGAGCTTCAGCGGCGGGAGCGAGTGCCCTGGCGGTATCTCCTCGATGCGGCCCTCGACCACGCCCTCCATACCGCGCAACTGCATGAACGCGGCGTCGACCTGGCGGTCCTCCCACCAGCCGAGTTCGGCGGTGCGGAGGTCTTCCACGTAGTAGCCCCGGTGGATGGGTATGCCCTGGGCCTCCATCCAGTCGTCGTAGGTGAAACGTCGCGCCATCGCAAGCCTCCGTCGGTCCGGATGGGCGCATCTTACTCCGTTGAAGGCGCTCGGAGTAGGGGTGGAGGCGTGGGCAACCCCCGGCTCGTGCCCGTGCACCCGTCAGCCATTGAGTCAGGGCGGATGTGGAGGGTGGCGGCTACCCTCCGATGTTGTCAGTGATGTAATCGAAGTATGCGGCGTATGAATGCTCAGACGGCGCATACCAGTAGGGGCTCTCGGTTGTAAGGAGGGAGAACGACCACCCTTCCGGATAGGGCTGCGCCAGTATCAGCAGCTGCGTATACGGTATGACGCATGCCCATCCGTCCGGCTCATCGTCCAGGAACAAGAGCATGCTGACCATCGCTGCGCTCAGGTTGTCATTGTCTTCATAGCCGATCTCAGTGAGGAAGTCCTGGGTATTCACAATGGCTACCACCGGGTCTTCGTTAAGTGTGAAGACCTCGGCATAATGGACAGGTTCTGAGTCCAGGATGTAAACGCCGTGCTCGAACTCAGTACCGTAGAGCCATCTATCGGCATAGTAGAAGTACCGATCTCCTTCTATGATGGTGAGCGACAACTGTCTTCCAAGTATGCTCCGCAACTCATCGATGTTCGAGGCGAATGTCTTGTGTTCCACAAACGGTACGGGAGTCGGCGTCGGGACAGGTGAAGGAGTTGGCGTAGGCGCCGGAGTCGGCGTTGCCGTAGGGGTAGGCGCCGGAGTTGGCGTAGGCGTCGGTGTCGGCGTTGCCGTGGGGGTAGGAGTTGGCGTTGGAGTCGGTGTGGGTGTTGGCGCCGGGGCGCTGCATCCCAGGATGAACAGGAGCACCAACAAGAGACCAAGGACTCTCACGACCATCTTCTCCTCATGGGAAGCCGCCTTCCGTGTTGGCCCATGCCAGGCAGTTTGCGCTTGCGCCCGGTTATTCGAGATCGTCGCCCGCCAGTGGTCGGCATGTCAGTCGCGGATGTCCTGCAGGAACCACTCTGTGGGGAGCTCGTGGCCGAGTCCCTTCGCCTTCGCGAGCTCGTACGCGCGGCCCGCGACGGAGAAGAACTGCGCGCCCTGGATGTTGCCGCGCTCCGAGTAGGTGACGGCGCTGGGGCCGGGGCGGCCTTCCGCTCCCTGCAGCAGCTCCTCCAGGAAGACGACTCGGTCCTCCGCGACGACCCCGTGCCCCCTGCCTTTGCGTTCGCGCGTCTGGCTGGCGGATGCGGGCGTGCCGTCCGGCGCGCTGGCCTCGTAGGCGATGTTCTCGTCGTGCAATCGCATCTCCGGTATGCCGACCGGAGCGGGCGCGGAGCCGAGGCGCAGCGAGCGGTCGATGCGCTCGAACGCCTCGCCGTCTATGCTGCCGCCGACGCAGGTCATGTGCGCGCCGTCCTCGACATCCTTGCCGAAGATGACGGGCTCCACCGCGTCGGTGCACCCGGCGACGATGTGTGCGCCCCTGCACGCCTCGGCAGCGGACCCGACCGGGACGACCTCGATGCCCATCTTCGCCTGTATCTCGGCGGCGTAGGCCTCGCGGTTGGCCTTCGTGGGGCTGTAGACCTGGATGCGCTTGATGTCCCGCACGGCGGCGAACGACTCGGCGTGCGAGCGCGCCATGCCGCCGGAGCCGATCATGGCGACGACCGATGCGTCCTCGCGCGCCATGTAGCCCGCGCCGATGCCGGAGTCGGCGCCGACGCGCATGTGCTGGAGGTAGCCGTCGTTGATGATGGCGAGGGGCTCGCCGTTATCGACGCTCATCAGCAGGATGAGGCCGCAGAAGAGGCCGGGGCGCACGCAGTACTTCTCCTGGGTGCGCGTGCCGCCGTACTCCTGTTCATAGACGACGTCCGACTTCATGCGGATGGCGAAGTAGCCGGACGCGGAGCCGCCCTCCATGGTGCCCCACTGGTACATCTTCGACGGGTCGGACGTGGGGATGCGGATGTCGATGCGGGGTCGGCAGACGGCCTCGGTGCGCGCGAGCTCCTCGTACGCGTTCCGCAGCGCGTCTATCGTCTCGTCCATCGTCAGGACGGACGCGATGTCGTCGTTGTTCAGGATGAGCGTCATGTTGGGCCTCCGGTTCGTATTCAGCTATCGACAGCCGCTCCCCTCACCATGCGGTGCGGGCGGCGGCGGCGTCATCATAGAGGTGTGGGGACGGGATAACCAGAGGGGCAGCCGTTCGGCTGCCCCTCTTCAGGCGTTCGCTACTTGGCCGCTGCCGCGGCTTCCCGCCTATCCAGGATGGGCGAGTACATGGTCGCCGCACCCTGGCGGGTGGAGGTGTCCACGTAGTTGTGCTGCTCCGTCATGAACGGGATGTAGACGTTCTCCGCCGGGTCCCGGTAGACCTCCATGGGATCGCCGCCGTCCTCAACGATGCGCATGTTGTCCTCCAACATCTGGCGGAACATGATGATGCCCTTGTCGGAGCGGCCGAGGTGCTCGCCCGTGCGGTCCGCGATGTCGCCCTGCGTGATCCACGCGGCCGGGTCCTGCGAGGAGTTGCTGCGCAGTTCCGGGTAGACGGGCTGGTCGTTCTCGTCCAGTGTCGGCACGGGCGGGAGGTAGAAGGGGATCTCCTCCGGCGTCTGCTCGACGTCGCCCTCGATCATCGGGTAGCAGGCGACCCACCAGTGAGCGGTGTTGTAGTCGTCGATCGGGGTGCGTATCTGGAACGCGGGGCCCATGGAGAAGCTGCCCCTGTACGTCCCGTCGGAGACGTTGAAACCGTCGCCGCCTTGTCGCAGGTAGTTGGGGAAGACGATGGGATGGCCGTCCTTCCACTCGGTGTCCTCTTCGGAGCCGCCCTCCCAGATGCGGCGCTTGATGATGCCGTGCTCGAAGGCGTCGAAGTGGATGACCTTGTGCGGCCAGCGGGTGCGGCGCTCCTTGTCGCCGTTCATCTCGCGGATGAAGTTGGCCCACGCGACGTGGAGCCACTCCAGGTGCACCGGGTCCAGCGAGTTCTCCTGGCACTGCAGCCAGTTGCACGGCAGCATCGCGTAGCCGATGTCGCGCAGGACGCCGGTCGCGGAGAAGACGTCGTAGTTGGGGATGAGTGGCACGGGCGTGGGGCCGAGGTAGGCGAACAGCAGCCCGGCCTTCTGCTCCACCGGGTACGCCTTCATCTGGATCTTGTCCTTGAACCGCGCCTCGGGGTCCTCCGTCTCCTCGTACGGCTGCTCCGTGCACTGGCCGGTCTCGTCGTACAGCCACCCGTGATACGGGCAGCGCAGGCCGTGCTCCTCGGGGATGCCGTAGATCATGTTCATGCGACGGTGGGCGCAGTGCGGCTCCATGAGACCGAAGGTGCCGGAGCGGTCCTTGTAGAGGATGAGGTCCTCGCCAAGGAGACGCACCTTCATCGTCCACTTGTCGTTCATCTGGGAGACGGCGGCGACGGGGTGCCAGTAGCGCCGCATGAGTTCGCCCATCGGCGTGCCGGGGCCTACCCGGGTATAGCGGTCGTTCGCTTCCTGCGTCAGCATGAGGTCTCTCCTTGTGCTGCTGGATTACCCTTTCCTGCGGCGGGATTATAGCAAGCCGCGCAGGGTCAAGGGTCAAGGGGTATGTGACAAGGGCGCTCTCAGTTGATCCATACAGTCAGCACAACGCCTATCGCCAGGATCGCGACACAGATGCACGCCCACCGGTCGAGCATCTGCGGGTTGCGTCGTGCGAGGTCCTTCTTGATATCGGCTGCCCACGGTTTCATGGACTGCCTCATAGGCCTGCCTGAGCTGTCATACACAGCCCGCAGGCGCTCCTGTACCGCGGGGTCGTCCCACGGGTCTTCCGACGCGGCGGGTACTTCCCGGGCAGCCTTGTCGTCGTCCACGCTACGCCCCGCGCGCGGCCCCTGCGGTGCGCGGCAGGCTGCGCATGCCTTCCCAGCTTTCCAGCGTCTCGTTGACGACGTCCGCCACGACGGGCTCGCCGGCCTCGACGAGCGTGTAGCCCATGCGGCGGCGGTTGCCGAACTTGACGTGCTCCAGCGGCAGGCTGATCGCCTCGTTCTGCTCGGGGTCGCGGAACGTGTTCATGGGGTCGCCGCCGTCGGCGACGAGTTGCGCCTGCTCCTGCAGCAGCTTGCGGAAGAGGATGATGCCCTTGTCGGACTCGCCGAGCTTCTCGAGGTGACGTTTCGCTATAGGGCCCTGCGTCACCCACGCGAGGTAGTCCTGGTTGAAGAGGATGTCGTTGATGTAGCGGTCGTTCTCATCCTTCAGCGGCACGTAGCGGTACGGTACGGTCTCCTGGCGCGGGGCCAGGGCACCGGGCGCAGGGCGCCACGCGTAGTAGGAGACGTGGTAGGTGTGCGTGTCGTCCACCGGCACGCGGAACTGGAACGTGGAGCGCACCTCGTCGCCGACAAGGAGGATGTTCGGGAACATGATGGGGTGGCCTTCCTTCCAGTCGTCGTCCTCCTCGGTGTACCCGGCCTCGACGCGGCGCTTGATGATGCCGTGCTCGAAGATGTCGAACCCGATCTTGAGGTGCGTGCCGCGCAGTTCAGGCAGCGCGTGGACGCCGTTGCGGACGACGTTGCCGTAGTAGGCGTGCAGCCACTCGTTGTGGACGGGGTCCACGGAGTTCTCCTGGCACTGCAGCCAGTTGCACGGCAGCTCGGAGATGCAGATCTCCCGCACCGCGTTGTCCCAGAGCAGCTGCTCCCAGCGCGGCAGCAGCGGCGCAGGCTGCGGGCCCATGTACGCGAAGATGAGACCGCCCAATTCCTCCGCAGGGTAGCCGGCGACCTTCACCTTCTCCTTGAAGCGTCCGTCCGGGTGGACGGTCTCCTCGAAGGGCTGCTCGATGCACTGGCCGGTCTCGTCCATCATCCAACCGTGGTACATGCAGCGCAGGCCGTGCTCCTCGGGGATGCCGTAGGAGAGGTCGACGCGTCGGTGGGGGCAGAAGCGCTCGATGAGTCCGAGGGTGCCGGACCTGTCCCGGTAGAGGACGAGGTCCTCGCCAAGCAGGCGCACCGGCTTGGTGGGGCGTTCGTCGAGTTCCGCCGTGGCGGCGACGGGGTGCCAGTAGCGGCGCATGAGTTCGCCCATGGGAGTGCCTGCGCTGACCTGGGTGAGTTCCTCGTTAGCCTTGACGCTGAGCATGAAGCCTTCCTCCGGATGCGGTCGTTCGTAGTCTGGGTCTATGCGTACGTGGCGAGCACTCGCTCGATATCCGCGTGGGCGACGCTGGGCCCTGCCTCCTGTGGCACGTACCTGCGCGGGGCGCCCTTCACGAACCCCCTGCTCGGCTCCACCGGCAGCGTGACGGGCTCTCCCGGCGCGCCGCGGAACACGTTCATAGGCTCTCCGCCGTCCGCAACGATATCCATCTGCTCCTTCAACATCTTGCGGAAGAAGATGATGCCCCTGTCGGACTCGCCGAGTTTCTCGAGGTCGCGGCGGGCGATGGCGCCCTGGCTGACCCACGCCATGTAGTCCTGGTTGAATGTGACGTCCGTGATGAACCGCCCGTCCTCGCCCACCAGCGGATTGTAGTAGTACGGCACCGGGTCCTGCCGGGGCACGACCGCCCCATCGGCTGCGCGGAAGATGTAGATGGACACGTGCAGCGTGTTCTCGTCGTCGACGGGGACGCGGAACTGCATCGTGATCTTCTGCGGCGAGCCGACCTGCAGGATGTTGGGGAAGAGGATGGGGTGACCTACCTTCCAGAGGTCGTGCTCCTCGCCCAGCCCTCGCAGGACGCGGCGCTTGATGATGCCGTGATCGAAGAGGTCGAACCGGATCCGCTCGTGGGGCGCGGTCTCGCCGCGCACCTCCACGGGCTTCCCGGCGGCAAGCTGCTGGTAGCGGGTCCAGTAGGAGTGGAGCCACTCGGTGTGCACGGGGTCCAGCGAGTTCTCCTGGCACTGCAGCCAGTTGCACGGAAGCTCGGTGAGGGCGATGTCACATGCCACGTTCCCGGCTGCCAGCGGTTCCCAGAGCGGCAGCAGCGGCGTCGGCTGCGGGCCGAGGTAGGCGAACACCAGCCCGCTCATCTCCTGCACGGGGTAGCCTGCGACCTTCACCTTCTCCTTGAAACGCCCGTCCGGGTGGACGGTCTCTTCGAACGGCTGCTCGATGCACTGCCCGGTCTCGTTCATCATCCAGCCGTGGTACATGCAGCGCAGGCCATGCTCCTCGGGGATGCCATAGGAGAGGTCGACGCGTCGGTGGGGGCAGAAGCGTTCGATGAGGCCGAGGGTGCCTGACCTATCCTTGTAGAGGACGAGGTCCTCGCCGAGGACTCGGACAGGCTTGGTGGGGCGTTCCATGAGTTCGCCGGCGGCGGCGACGGGGTGCCAGTAGCGGCGCATGAGCTCGCCCATGGGCGTGCCCGCGCTGACCTGCGTGAGTTCCTGGTTAGCCGTGACGCTGAGCATGCATGCACCTTCCTCGCGCGCGTCTGTGCGTGGCGTAAGAGTAGGGCGCGGCGCTTACGCCGGTCAAGCACGGCGTGAGGTAACTCGCGTGGCATTCCAAGGCGCCAGGCGGTGGCGTGTGAGCGCGTAGAGCGACCCCTACCGCCCGAGCGTGGCCTCCTCGCCGAGGTAGTCGACCCAGGTGCCCATGACCTCTTCGATGTCGCTCACGGCAGTCGTGTCGCCAGCCTCGGGCGGGATGTAGCGTGCCTGTGCACGCACGCCGAACTTCACTTTCTCCACCGGGGCGTGCAGCAGTCCGAGCTCGTCTCCGCGGAAGACGTTCATCGGGTCGCCGCCGTCCTGCATCACCGCGATGTTCCGCTGCAACTGCTTGCGGAACAAGATGATGCCGACGTCCGACTGCCCGAGCCGTTCCAGGTGGCGCTTGGCGACGGGGCCCTGCGTCGCCCAGGCCATGTAGTCCTGGTTGAACGTCCAGTCCACGATGAAGCGCCCCTCGTCGTCCTTGAGCGGCACGTAGCGGTAGGGGATGACGTCCTGCTTCGGCGCGGCGGCGCCGGGGGCTGCGCGATAGTTGTAGATGGAGACGTGCAGGGTGTTGGTGTCGTCCACCGGCACGCGGAACTGGAACGTCGCGCGCGCCTCGTTGCCGACGAGCAGGATGTTCGGGAAGAGGACGGGGTGCCCTTCGGCCCACTCGTCGTCGGTCTCGTCCTTCCCCTCGAGGATGCGGCGCTTGATGATACCGAACTCGAACTCGTCGAAGCCGATCTTCTGGTGCCTGCGCGACGACCCCTGCTGCTGCCTGGCGATGCGGTCCGTGTTGCGGTACGCGCCCATGTAGGCGTGCAGCCACTCGACGTGGACGGGGTCGACGGAGTTCTCCTGGCACTGGAGCCAGTTGCACGGGATCTCCGTGATGGCGATGTCGCGGACGGCGTTCTCCCAGAGCAGGTGCTCCCAGCGCGGGAGCAGCGGCGCGGGCTGCGGGCCCATGTAGGCGAACACGAGACCGGCCATCTCGCGCACGGGGTAACCGGCGATCTTCACCTTCTCCTTGAAGCGCCCGTCCGGGTGGACGGTCTCCTCGAAGGGTTGCTCGATGCACTGGCCGGTCTCGTTCATCATCCAGCCGTGGTACATGCAGCGCAGACCGTGCTCCTCGGGGATGCCGTAGGAGAGGTCAACGCGTCGATGGGGGCAGAAGCGTTCGATGAGGCCCAGGGTTCCCGACCTGTCCCTGTAGAGGACGAGGTCTTCGCCGAGCAGCCTGACGGCCTTGGTGGGGCGCTCGATCAGTTCGGCTGCGGCGGCGATGGGGTGCCAGTAGCGGCGCATGAGTTCGCCCATAGGCGTGCCGGGGCCTACCTGCGTCAGTTGCTCGTTCTCACTTACGCTCAGCATCGAGTGGCCTCCTTGCTATCCGTGCGCTGGCGGGATTGTACCGCATGGCGCAAGGAGGATTACATGAAGAGAGGCGCCCTCGAAGGCGCCTCTCTTGGTTGTTGCTATGGCTGCCCCTACAGCGGCCAGTTGTCCTTGATGCCTTCCACCGCGCCGCCGACGCGTGCCTTGATCTCGTCCTCCGACTCCGCCGGGGCCTGGTCGGGGAGGTCGTCCCACGTCTGCAGCACCTGGTTGATGAGGTCGCCGTCGCGGGAGTAGCCGGCCTCGCCGGGGATGTACTTCTTGGCGCGCTTCATCCCGAACTTCACCCGCTCCAGCGGCGCGATGATGCCGCCCTCCGGCGGAGGCGTGCGGAAGACGTTCATAGGGTCGCCGCCGTCGGCGACGATGCCCATCTGCTCCTGGAGCAGCTTGCGGTAGAGGATGATGCCCCGGTCGGACTCGCCGAGGTGCTCCAGGTTCCGCTTGGCGACAGGCCCCTGCGTCACCCAAGTCGTGTAGTCCTGGTTGAACACCACGTCCACGATCCAGTTGCCGTTCTCGTCGAGCAGCGGCACCTCGCGATAGGGGACAGACTCCTGCACCGGCACGGGCTGACCGGGAGCGCCCCGCCAGGTGTAGAGCGACACGTGCAGCGTGTTCTCGTCGTCGATCGGGACGCGGAACTGCATCGTCACCGACACCTCGGAGCCCACGAGCAGGATGTTCGGCACGAACACCGGGTGGCCGTGCTTCCAGTCGTCGTCTTCCTCGGTGTAGCCCTTGAACACGCGCCGCTTGACGACGCCGTGTTCGAAGATGTCGAACCCGATCTTCTCGTGCGTCGGCAGGTCGAGGAGGGCGCCCTTGAAACCGGGGCCCTGCTGGACGTATTGCCCCCAGTACGAGTGCGACCACTCGACGTGGACAGGGTCGAGCGAGTTCTCCTGGCATTGGAGCCAGTTGCAGGGCAGGTGCGCGATGGCGATGTCGCGCACCGCGTTGTCCCACACCAGCGGCTCCCAGAGCGGGAGGAACGGCGCCGGCTGCGGCCCCATGTAGGCGAACACGAGACCGCCCGCGACCTCGACCGGGTAACCGGCGACCTTCACCTTCTCCTTGAACCGTCCGTCAGGGTGCACCGTCTCCTCGAAGGGTTGCTCGATGCACTGGCCGGTCTCGTCCATCATCCAGCCGTGGTACATGCAGCGCAGACCGTGCTCCTCGGGGATGCCGTAGGAGAGGTCGACCCTGCGATGCGGGCAGAAGCGTTCGATGAGGCCGAGGGTGCCGGACCTGTCCCTGTAGAGGACGAGGTCCTCGCCAAGCAGGCGTATGGGCTTCGTGGGATGGTCGTCGAGTTCGGCCGCCCCGGCTATGGGATGCCAGTAGCGGCGCATGAGCTCGCCCATGGGAGTCCCGGGTCCCACCTGTGTGAGTTCCTGGTTCGCCTTGACGCTGAGCATGTCGGGTTCGTTCTCCTCGGGTGCGCGTTGTGCGTAGCGTAAGGGTAGGGCGGGAGTCAGAGGCGGGTCAAGCGTGGGGCAGGCGGGTTGGGAGCGGAATGCGCCGCGCTCACTCTCCGCGCTTACGGCCTGTCGATGTCCGGCTTCGCCTCCGGGTTGTTGGTGACGACGCGCGTGTAGTACTGCCAGACGCCGCCAACCCTGGGACGCCAACCGGAAGGGAGCACCTGTGCGAAGTGCGGCAACTGCGGCAGCGGCGTCCGCCCGGACATCTCATCCACGAGCTCGTCCTCGAGGTACGGGTGGTCCGGCCCTGCCGACGAATAGGCCCAGTAGTTCATCTTGGCCTGCTCTTCCAGCTGCATCATCGTCATCACCGCGTCTTCCAGGCTGCTGCCTGCGCTCGTCGCGCCGTGGCCACGCAGCAGGATGACGGGGGAGTCGCCCATCAGCGCGGCGACCTCGGCGCCTTCCTCCTCCGTCTGCACGGTCTTGACGTGGTTCCACACCGGCAGCTCCTTCTGCACCAGTTGCGCGCCCTCCTGGTTCATGGGGCGGAGGCGTCTTCCGAGCGTCGTCGCGAGGATGGTGTAGTGGGGGTGCACGTGCACCACCGAGTTGACCTCGGGGCGCGCCTTCATGATGGAGGAGTGCATGATGACCTCGAACGGTTGCGACGAGCCGACCGGTCCGTCGACCTTGTAGCCCTCGATGTCGACCACGATCATGTCCTCTGGCTTCATCGAGTGCAGCGCGTCGACCGCGTAGCCCCGGCCCTTCACCACGAACTTGTCCGGGTCGTTCGGCAGGCGCATGCTGGCGTGTCCCAGCGACGCGCGGAAACCGGTCGCGAGTCCCACCTCGGCGAGGACGCGGTTCGCGACCGCCACCTCGTATTTCACCTCGTCCCATTCTCTTGGCATGTTCTGGTCCTCCTGCTGGTATCAAGAGGGACTCTACTAGATACCACAGCGCGGGGGTAGGGCGGCCGGTGCGCCCGCCGCGTGGTAGGATTGCGCCATCCTGGAACGAGGAGCAAGGCGATGGACATCCTGGCGTTGGACGGCGACGGGCACGTCGAGGAGTGGGAGGCCACCTGGTCCGACGACTACCTGGAGCCCGCGTTTCGCGACCGCCGCCCCAGGGTAGTCGAGACCGGCGAGTTCGAGCACGACTACATATGGGAGATCGACGGCCGCCGCATCCGGGTAGGCGGCTCGCCCTCCAGCAAGGATGGCGTCGTCTCCACCGAGTACGAGAAGATGGCGAAGTGGCGCGGCCCGCACGAGAGCGGCGAGTTCCACTCAGCGGAGGCCCGGCTCGCGGTGATGGACGCGGAGAACACGTACATCTCCGTCAACTACCCCACACTGCTGCTGAACTGGCCTGTTGCGGACGACCCCGCGCTGAACGCCGCCCTCACGCGCTCCTACAACAACTGGGTCGCCGACATCTCCAACCAGTCGCCGGACCGGCTGAAGTGGGTGACGGTGATCGACCCGCACGACCCCGCTGAAGCGGTCCGTGAGATGGAACGCACGAGAAAGATGGGTTCCGTCGGCGTCATGGTGTTCGGCGACTACTCCGACAAGGCGCTGGACGACCCCAGCCTCGAATGCTTCTGGGCCGCGGCGCAGGACCTGGACATGCCGGTGAACGTGCATCCCGGTATCGGCGCGCGGGACGCGATGAAGACCTACCGCAACATCGCGGGGGACCAGTTCCTCATGTCCGTGGTGCGCGGCTTCAAGACTATCTGCGGCTCCGGGGTCCTGGACCGCTACCCGAAGGTGAAGGTCTCATTCCTGGAGACGGGGTGCACGTGGGTGGACTTCGCCGTCGCCGTCATGGACTTCACGCTGGACAACGTGAAGGACCGCCTGGAGATCGGCGCGATACGTTCCGAGCACAAGGCCATCGTGGAGCGCGGCCTGCCGGAGGCGACGCCGCTCGAGTACATCAGGAACGGCCGTATCTTCATCGGGTTCGAGGTCGACGACGACCTGCTGCCCTATATGGTGAACAAGTACGGGACCGACTGCTGGGTGTACGCGAGCGACATCCCCCACGCGCACCGCGTGCCGGACTCGCCGCGCTACATATCCAACCGTCCCGATCTCACCGACGAGCAGAAGTCGCGCATCCTCTGGAAGGGCACCACGGAACTCTACGGCCTGCCTGTGCCCGCCGGAGCGGGGATCAGCGGCTAGGGCCGGCCTGCAATCTACTCCGGCTTGCGCTCCGGTCCGGCGTTGTCCACCTCGCCGTAGCGCTCTTTGGCTGCCGCTCCGAACCAGTCGGCGGCCGTATCCATCTTGATCGAACCCTCTTGCGCGGTCGCTGCCCGCACCTTGCGCGTGGCGGCTTTTGCCGCCCCGACGGCGAGCTTTGCCGCACGGTCCTTCACCAGGAAGCCTGCGGCTGCCGCGGCGGTGGCGGGTATCAGTATCAAGCTTGGGCGCATACTGGTCTCCTATCTGTTCCTCATCTCGCAGGCGAGTGCGACTGACAACGCGAGTTGGGCGGCTTCTGTTCACTCCTAATTCTACACTTGTCGCAACGACTGCTGGAATCGAAGGGAGAGGCGCAAAACCGCCAGTTTCAGCTACAGGCCTGGTCTTCTACGCCTGCTCCGGTTTCCGCGCCACCACCTTCACGCTGGAGACGTCCGCCGGGGCGTCGTTCTCGATGTGCGCCGACTCCCCGGCGATGGCGATTCCCTCGAACCCCGCGTCATGCAGCCTCCCCAGATAGGCCTCGCGTGGCTCCGCGCCCGCGCTGCAGGTCACCCAGGCCTCCGTGTCCTTGCGCGCGGGGCCGTCGGCGTTGAGCGCCATCATGTCGGAGATGTGCAGCCTGCCGCCCGGCGACAGCACGCGGAACGCCTCACGGAAGACCGCGTCCTTGTCCGGCGACAGGCACACGACGCAGTTGGAGATGACCACGTCCACTGACGCGTCCGGCAGCGGGATGTTCTCGATCTCGCCCTTCACGAACTCCACGTTCGTCAGTCCGAGCTTGGCCTGGTTGCTGCGCGCGAGTTCCAGCATGTCGGGCGTCATGTCGAGCCCGATGACGTGTCCGGCTTCGCCCACCTGCTGCGCCGCGAGGAAGCAGTCGATGCCGCCGCCTGACCCCAGGTCGAGCACGCGCTCGCCTCCCCTGAGGCCCGCCAGCGCCGTTGGATTGCCGCAGCCGAGCGATATGGCTATCGACTCGGCGGGCAGCCCTGCCAGCTGCGCGTCCTCGTACAACGTCATCGCGCGGTCCACGCCCGTCGGGGCGCAGCAAGCGTCGCCGGACGCTTCCTCGGCGGGCGTGAGTTCGATGACCGCCTTCGCGTCCTTCGCGTACCGCTCGCTCACCAGCCGTTTGATCTCTTCCGGTTGCGTAGTCATCTGATTCTCCTTTGCACTCCTGGCTGTCGCTCGTGTGGCAAGGTCAATCAGCCAACCCTTGCCTGTTACTCGAATGCAGAATGGCTGCCTATGCGACATAGGCGAGGTAGCCGCCATCGCAGCAACCCATCCAGCTCTCGTCGTACACGTCGAGCTTGCCAAACAGGCCCCGGCACATGACTTCCCACCCAAGGATCGAGCCAAGATTGGCAACCTCTACCATCGTTGGCAGTCGCAGGCCAGTCTCCCACCTTCTGACAGTAACGGGATCGACTTCCATCAGGTCGGCCAGCGCGGCCTGGCGCAGGCCCTTCGCCAAACGCTCCGCACGGATGGCCTGACCCACTCTCAGGACCAACTCGTCCCTGCTCACTCTGCGGACCATATCGCCTCTCTCCACCTGCAAGGCTGGAATCCCCCGGTCACAATGACAGAATGTAAGTGCTCGAGCCCCTGCCCACAAGAACCGTGTCGGTACGCTTTCAGGTCAGCGTCGAGCCGAGATTGCGCAACCCCACCGGCAGCTTTTCAGAATTGTACGACCAACCCACCGTTCCTCACAGGGGCGGTTCAGCGCAGACACTTGATGTCGCTGCGCTGCTCGTACACGTCGACCATCTTCCCGAAGGCTGTCTTCTGGAGCGCCGAGAGGCCCGATGCGCCGGAGATGACGGAACGCATCTCGGCGGGGGCCGTCGTGCCGCAGAAGAGGTCGGACACCATCCGTTCGATCATCCCCTTGACGGCTGTCCACGCGGCCGGTTCCAGTTCGATGCCGGTGGAGGGGGAGAGTTCGTCGATGTAGAACTGGCTCATGTACAGGTGCTCCCTGACGTGGTGCTGCCAGAACCCTGCCCTCGCATCGAAACTGTAGTGCTCGTTGCCCTCCCAGTCGAGGACCTCGAGCGCATTCACGAAGTCCACGAGGCGCTGCCGGTCGGCATCCCGGAGCACTGTCCGCAGCGGTTCCGATATGCGGGTCGTTGAGCCGGACCCCTGCAGCTGAGGCGAGTGGTAGAGGACGTCCCTCGTCAGGAACGCCATGTTCCACAGGCGGTGGTCGGAGGGTTCCCCGCGGCGGTCGTCGCTCACGAGCTGCGAGTACCAGCGGACCTCCTGCGCCCAGGCAGTGGACTCCCCTTCCTCCATGAACCCCTGGAAGTACCTCTGGAGCGGCGGAGCCACGAGTGACAGGCTGTTCGACCCATAGTACGGATAGACGGTTTCGTACCTGTGGTAGAAGTAGGGCACCTTGTAGAACTCGCGGTTGGCGAGTATCTGCCATACGTCGTCCCCCTGCCGCACCAGGCCGTCTCTCTGTCCGCTCTCGAGGTCCGCATTGAGCGTTGCCAGGGCTTCGTCATAGTAGGGGCGCCACGCTTCCCAGGGGTTCGACCCGCCGGCGCGGTCGTAGTCGCGGAAGTCCAGCATGAACTGTGCCTGGTCGCGCTTGAACGTGTAGAAGTTCATCTGGTCGCACGGCTCCGGCCATCCGTTCCACGACTCCCAGTAAGCGTGCATCGCCTCATGCATCAGGGCGTCGATGTTGCTGTGTCCTATGCCCACGAGGCCTCCGGCGCGGAACCCCGCATACCCGGGCCCCAGGTACTCTTGTCCTCCCCGGCGTTCGAATGGCCGCTCGATGCGGAGACCGTTGGTCAGCCAGTCGACCGCGGCGTCGGTGAGCCCGTAGATCGCCTGGAGGTCCTCGATACGGGCCGCTACCCAGGGGTCGGTGTTGGTGTCGTAACCCAGGGTGACCACCCACTCCGGGCCTTCTCCTGCCTCACCGACCCGACGGTTGGCGGCCCGTGTTTCGACCCCGTCCAGGTTCCTCGCGGTGATGTTGTAGGAGTATGGCTGGAAGCCTTCCACGCGGGGCAAGCCGTCGTACACCACGCACTTGTCGGTGCTCCAGTCGGAGACGTCGGTTGCGGGGCCCCTCAGCGTGACGCGGTACTCCGTGCCGGCCGGATTGCGCTCGTCGACGATGTAGAGTTCGAAGCCGGTCCAGTGGACGCTCCGCGTGCCTCCACCCTGTGGCGGATAGGCGAGCGTTGCCGCCGTCGCCTCGGCGGAGAGCCCTGCCTGCGCTGCGACCGCCTCGTAGGTGTAGCGCGTATTCGCGCTGAGGCCGTTGTCGGTGTAGGAGGAGACGTCCGGCGACTGGCTTCCTATCCGCTCGCCATCCCGGAACAGCTCCACCGGCTGCGCTCCTCCCTCGATATTCAGCGCCCACTCGATCTTCATCTCGGTTGGAGACGTGGGTGTGATCGCCATGCTGAAGGGAGGAGGGGTTGGCGTCGGTGTGGGCGTGGCAGTGGGAACAGGAGTGGGTGTGCTGGTAGGCCTGGGCGTAGGCGTGCTGGTCGGCGTCGGTGTGGGCGTTGGCGTGGCAGTGGGCGTGGGCGTGCTGGTGGGCGTAGCAGTTGGTGTTGGGGTCGGGGTAGGCGTAGGGGTGCCGGTTGGAGTAGGGGTAGGAGTCGGCGTTAGCGTGGGTGTTGGGGTAGGCGTGGCGGTGGGTGTGGGCGTAAGAGTCGGTGTTGGTGTCGGCGTAGGCTCGGGCGCGCAGGCCGCTGCCAACAGAGTGGCGACTGCTACGAGGAGCGCGCAACCCGGGACACGAGAGCGAAGGGAGAACGTCATAGCCATGTCCGCGATGGAGAGTGCCGCGCGCCGGAGCGCACTCCGGCCCCCGGCGCGTGGTAGTCTCTGAGCATGGTGCGGCGGAGCATAGCATACGAGGCGGTGATGCAGCGGCTCGCGGACGGCGGCCACCTGCTGCTCGACGGCGGCGTCGGCACGGAGGTGCAGCGCCGCGGCGGAACGCTGGGCGCGTGGGCGAACCTCGCGAACGCGGAGATGCCGCACACCCTCCGCGCCATCCATGCCGACTTCATCGCCGCGGGCGCGGACGTCATCAGCGCCAACACCTTTGGCTGCACGGAGCTGAGTCTCTCTGCGCACGGGATACACGGACGTGAAGAGGAGTTGAATCGCGCAGCGGTGTCGCTGGCGATGGAAGCGCGAGAGCGTGCCGGAGCCGAGCGGCCCCTGCTCGTGGCGGGCTGTCTGACGACGACCAGCTACCGGGGACCGGAGGGCAAGGTGGCTCCCGCAGAGGAAGACTGGGCGCTCGCCTCGCAGGCGCGCACACTCGCGGATGCGGGCGTTGATTTTCTCATGGTGGAGATGCTGTCGCATGTTGAACGCGCGAACGTCGAGCTGGCCGCAACGGCGACGGCGGGCCTTCCGGTGTGGGCCGGGTTCTCCACCGTGGCAGACGAGGAGGGCAACATCACGCTTCTGAACCAGCCCGACGAGCCGCTGGAGGAGTCGCTGCGGCGCATCGATCTCTCCGGCGTCGACGCCGCGTTCATCATGCACACGCGCGTCCCGTTGGCGGGGCCATCGCTTTCGGTGCTGCAGAGCGTCTGGAACGGCCCTGTTGGCACGTACCCCCACGGTGGAGGATTCACGCGTCCTCGCTGGGAGTTCGACGACGGCTTCACGCCGGAAGTGCTGGCGGCGGGCGCGGAGCGCTGGCTGGCCGACGGCTGCCGCATCGTGGGCGGCTGCTGCGGAGCGACCCCGGCGCACATCGCGGCGCTGCGCGGCGTCGTGGACGCGGCGGCCCGTGGCGCGTAGGCTGTGTGTTCCCCTCTTCCCTGAGAGAGGGTGCCGCCGCTCAACGGCGGTGGGAGGGTACAGACCCGCAAGGAGAACGCAGATGCGGTTGCAGGACAAGGTCATCATCGTGACGGGCGCGGCGGGCGGGCTCGGACGGCAGTACGCCATCCGCTTCGCGAAGGAAGGCGCAAAGCTCACCATCGCCGACGTGCAGGACGTGAGCAGGACGGCGGAGCTCTGCCGCGCCGAGGGCGCCGAGGTGGTTCCACTGCGCGTCGACGTCTCCTCCGAAGACGAGACGCAGGCGATGGCGCGCCGGACGCACGAGCAGTACGGGCGCATCGACGGCCTGCTGAACAACGCGGGGATGATGCGCGGGCTGGAGGTCAAGTCCATCCTGGATGTGGACATGGAGACGTGGGACCGCACGTTCGCGGTCAATGCCCGCGGCACGTTCCTGGGCGTGCGCGCCGTATTCCCCTACATGCGGGAGCAGCGCTCCGGCACCATCGTCAACGTCAGCTCCGGCAGCACGCTCCGCATCGCCCGCGCCGCGGACGCCATGAACCCGCACTACGTGGGGTCCAAGTCGGCCATCACCGGCATCACCCGTGCCGTGGCACGCGAGCTTGGCCAGTACAACATCAACGTCATCACCGTCGCGCCTGGCTCGACGACCTCCGACCGGGAGGACCCGTTGAGCGCGGACGAGGCGTACGCGGAGCCGGAGGCGTCGCTCGTGCGGCGCGGCGTGCCGGACGACCTCACCGGCGTGATGACGTTCCTCTTCACCGACGACGCCCGCTTCATCACCGGGCAGATGATCGTCGTCAACGGCGGCAGGGAAGTGCACTAGGCGCATGGCCGAGCTGACCTGGGAGCGGATGGGCCGGTGCGCCCGCCTGGCGTGGGAGCACGGTGTCGAGTCCTGGGAGAACGCGGCTCGGTCCCGGCCGGGCGTAATGAGCGGCCACCTGCTGCTCGGCGTCATCCGCCACCCGGAGTGCGCGGGCGGACTCATCCTGCGCCGATTGGGCATCGACATGGCGCTCGCGGCCTCCATCACCGAGTTCGGGCTGCTGCACGGGCGACCGGTCCCCGGCCGCGGCGAGCGCGTCGCGGAGCTGTGGGGCAGGCCGCACACGCCGGAGGCGCTCCGGACGATGGAGCTGTCGCTCGACGAGGCGGAGCAGTTCCACTCGGCCTATCCCATCGGCACCGAGCACATCCTGCTGGGGCTGCTCGCCATCCCGGAGAGCATGGGCTGCCGCACGATGGCCTACTTCGGCGTCGACTACGCTCGCGCCCGCGCCGCCCGCGACGAGATATGGGAGCTGCTC
Source organism: Dehalococcoidia bacterium (assembly GCA_034422795.1). Taxonomy (GTDB): domain Bacteria; phylum Chloroflexota; class Dehalococcoidia; order Lucifugimonadales; family Australimonadaceae; genus Bin16. The sequence goes on from DAOUJK010000008.1 coordinate 74,196, forward strand.
AAGCTCACGGAGTGAGTGGTGACTCGTGACAGATCGCCTCGTCATCTTCGACTGCGACGGCGTCCTTGTGGACAACGAGGCGGTGTGGAAGCGCATCGCCGATGAGATGGCCGCCGAACTCGGTATCGTGCTCACCGGGCAGGACCACGAACGTTACCGTGGGGTCCTGGACGTTGATATGTATGCCGACCTGTCCCGCCGCTTCGGGGTAGCCCTGCCGGACGATCTCATGCAGCGCATCCAGTCGGTGAAGGTTGCCGCGAGCCATACGGAAATCACCGCCATCCCCGGCCCCGCAGAGGCGGTGACACGGGTCGTCGAGACCGGCGTGCGGACGTGCGTCGCGAGCAATGGAACGGTCGAGGAGACGGTTGCCAAGCTCAAGGGGGCCGGGTTACTGGACCACTTCGGCGACCGGATATTCAGCGGGTGTGACGTTCCGCAGGGGAAACCTGCCCCCGACCTGTTCCTGCACGCGTCGCGGGCGATGGGCGTAGACGTCTCGCGCTGCATCGTCGTGGAGGACAGTGACACTGGCGTGCAAGGGGCGCTGTCGGCGGGCATGACGACGCTCGTCCTGGCCCCGAACGGACCGTCGCGCTTCGTAGCCGAATCGGAAGCGATGGTGTTCGCCGGGTTTGGCGAGTTGACTGAAGAAGTTGTCCGGATGTGCACCGGCGACAGGGAAGCCGGCTAGTGGATCACGCGGGCCGGAACACGGGCAGCGTGATCTCGTCGGTGACGTCTGCGAAGGCGACCTCAACCGCCATGCCGACCTTGATGTGCTCGGGGTCGGGCTCGACGTCGACGAGGTTCGTGGGGATGCGGGCGCCCTCCTCGAGGTCGACCATCGCGACGACGAACGGGACATGATCGCGGAAGGCGGGCACCGGGGCGCGGTGCACGATAGCGAACGTGTGCAGCGTGCCCCTGCCGCTCGCCCGCACCCACGCCACGTCGCGCGAGCCGCAGTACGGGCAGAAGTCGCGCGGGTAGAAATAGGCGCGCTCACAGGCGTTGCAGCGGCGGAGCCACAGCTCGTGTCCCTGCGCCTTCTCCCAGTAGAAGTCGGACTCCGGCTGCTTGACGGGCAGGGGGCCCTGGTACGCGCCGCTCGTCATCACTCCACCCCCAGGACGATGGTGCCGGTGGCCGAGA
>DAOUJK010000009.1:0-8172 GCA_034422795.1 Dehalococcoidia bacterium
AGCACCTGCAACGTGATGCCCCGGTGTCTCCGGAAGGCGACTATCGGCTTCTCACCGTTGATCATGGCGAGAGCCACTTCGTGGGGAATACGGACGCCATCGTCCGCCTCAAGTGCAGCCAATCGGTCCTCGAGCTCGCTGTTGCGCTCGACGAGCGCATCGTATTCCCGCCTGGACAGGGTGACGGTCTCTCCACTAGCCATAGGCCACGCTCCTGTGTCTGATTCTCAGGACGACCATCGATGCGCTCTCACCGCCCTCGACGGCGAAGATCACTCTATGGTCTCCAACCCGCAGTCGCCGGTACCTCCCGCCGGTGAGCGCGATCACCTGGTTGGCAAGCGACGCGGGGTCACCAGCGTATTGCTCTATCTTGACAATGATGCGCTCCCTGTCCCTCGATGCCAACCGGCGCATGTCCCTGATGGCCTGAGCAGACCATTCGATTGTCAACCTACGTTCCACCTGACCATTTTCCCAAATGGCGAAACAATGTCAAGGGTGAGTGGGCTCTCACGTCTCCCGACGCCCGGTCTCGGAACAAATCACGGCTGCTGGTAGGATGGCGCCGTCACCAAGCCGAGAAGTGCCTTGGCGACGTGAAGTACGCGCAGGTGCACCGGAATGAGTCGAGAATGAGGCTGTACTCTTACATAGTAGCGAGCGATACCGGGCTTGCTCCGAACCCGTTCTTCGGTGTGTGCACCCTGGCATACTGCAAACCACGAATACGCAGCACCGCCTCAGAGTGCGATTACGTGGTAGGCATCGGACCAAGATGCGACGGCAACCCTGTGGTCTACGCCATGAGGATCACCGAGCCGCCCATGAGCTTCCCCGAGTACCTTCAGCGTTTCCCCAGAAGGGAAAGGGGGTCACCGGAAGAAGAGGACACCCCGTGGGTACTCGTCAGCCGCGATTTCATCTACTGGGGAGATACTGGCAAGCGGCTTCCCGAAAACCTGACAGCCATCGTGCCGGACAGGCAAGGCCATAGGAGTGCACTCAACGAACCCTTCATCCCGGACTTCATCAAGTGGTTCAAGGGGGAGAGGAAGAAATCTGACAGGAGCCGTAGAGGAATGCCCTCTCGCGGTCGGCGCCGCGAGTGCTGATGGCAGCATGGGCAGGCCGAGTCGTTAGTTGCTGCGCCTTGCACAATCGAATGGCCGCCGTGGGGTCTCAGGATTCTTGGTCACCTTGGATGCTCGAAGCGACAACGGGGCACCGTTGGACGCGAGTTCGTGGCGAACTGAATGCGCGAACCAACTGACTGGAGCCGGGCTTGAACCATGCGCGCCCGAGCGGGCCCGTCGCGCTCCAGCAGGCGCCGGTGCGAGGCCATGAGCGGCACGTGCACGCCGGCGCGAATCAGCTCTCGGCGCGCGATGAGCAGGAAGTGTCCTTGGGCGAACCGGTCGGCGAAGACAACGAGGACGGCGGGGGCCAATTTCAGTTGCTCTGCAGCAGCGCGAAGAGTCCATGAATGCTGGCGCGCAGCCTGCGGATTACTCTTGCTATGCATCATTGGTGGGCTTCACCCTAGCTCCCCACTACTCCGCTAGAATGGCTGTTCCGCAGCTTGCTCGATAACGGTATCGATGGGAAGCGCACTGTGGAGTCGAACGAAAAACTGCGTCACTTGCTGAAACAGCACTTCGGGTTACGATGACTTCCGGCCCTTTCAGGAAGCCATAATTTCGGAATGCCATTGCCAGCCGGAACGGATTGGTGGTCATGCCCACCGGCGGCGGCAAGTCCATGTGCTACCAATTACCAGGCCCTGGCACTGGGTGGCCTCACGCTCGTTGTGTCTCCGCTCATCGCGCTGATGAAGGACCAGGTGGATGGACTGCGGGCAAACGGTGTCGCCGCCGAGTTCCTGGACCACACCTTAGACGACCAGACCGCCGCTGAGGTGGAGCGTACCACTCTGTAGCTCCCGCATCGCCGATGAGAGCGCGGCCTCGCCCATGATTTGGGGTGTGTCAGGAAGTACCGGCCTGTCAGGTAGGCGCAGGTGACGTCCGCCAAGTGGTCGGGGCCGCCGAGGGCGTGCATGTTCTCCACCCCCGTGGTTGCAGCAGCACTCACTGCTATGTGCGCCCCTCGTGCCCTGCTCCGGTGACGGCCTCCGGTAGCGGCACTCTCCCGATGAGCGCAACCGGGATGGCCGCGGCGGGACAGACCGCGTAGAGTTCTCGGACGATGGCGGGATCGAGCTCGCTGACGACCCGCTCGCTCTCCTGTTCGAGGTACGCGGTGTGAGCGGCGAGTTCCCAGAGGCGCTCGTCCTCAAGCCGGAGTGCACTCAGGTCGCCGGGTGTCTCGGCTCGTCGTTGGTATATCTGCCCTGCCTCCCATACGAGCGATGCGACCGCGAGGGTCAGCTGATGCAATTCGCCCACCTCATCCCACAGTTCGTCCGATACCGATACCCCCTCCATCGACCAGAGTGTCCGGTAGATGGACTCCGCTGCCTCGACGGCTTCGTCGAGCGTCGTGTAGGTAGCGCGGTATTCGCCGAGTTGGGGGCTGAGCTGAGGGAGCAGCGATGCGGTGAGTTCACCAATCCGCTCTGTCTGCACGCAGACGGCTTCGCCGTACAGGATCACCTCTGGCTCTGGGCTCCCCTCAAGTGACAGCGTCGGCGTTGCGGTCGGTGCAGGTGTGGTGGTCAGCGTTGCAGTTGGCTCCGGCGTCGGTGGCAAGACTGGAATTTCATCCGTTGGGGTTGGAACTGATGTTGCAGTTAGGGTTGGAGTCGGCGACGTCGGGATTGTGGACGTGGCCGTTGACGTCGGCGCGGGTGTGCTCGTGCAGCTGAGCGCTGCGAGCGCCACCGCCAGAAGGAGGCTAACGTGCTTCAATGCTGCCACCCTTCCTCGCGTTGTGGTGCTGAAGATGTTCCTAATGAAGAGTGATGCTCTGATTGTGTGGTCCTGCGGACAGCCATGGTCTCACCTCCTTAGTGAATCCATGCTACTCAACACCGCCGCGCTTCCCAACGCATCCGCTCCTCTGAACACGGCTATCGTTATCGAAAACAAGCCACCGCGATCGCGACGTCGGCAGAATAACATCGTAAGCGTTATCGACTATAGCAACAGCCCCCCAAGCCAGAATAGGGTGGACAGTCTGTTTCGAGCGAGCCATGCGGCGGGCCGCTTGACTCATCCGACCATGGCGAAGATGTTTCCAACCCCATGCTACAAGGCATCAAGCGGTTGGGGCAAGACTCCGCTCAAACCCCGGGGCGAGTGGCAGGATGAGGAGCCCCCGTTAGGTTCGGTCAGTACGAGAATGGGTGTCAGTTCTGTTTCCGGTGAGAGTACGCCACACCGCCCGCCGGGCCACCACCACGGCGGTAGCGACGGCGAACAGCAGCATGAGGGCTATGGCCCCCCACGGGTCTGGTTGCCCCGCCCAGCTCCAGGCGGGGTAGCTTGCCAATAGAGCGGTGAAAAAGGCCGCCGACGCCGGTATCCCCAACCAGAAGCCGACGAGCAGCCCCCGGCGTACACTGGACTCCCGGACTATCCGCCCTGTGATCCCGCCCGTGAGAAGTGTCAGCATCATGGGCAGCCAGAAGATGGTCGAGGCTATGACCACGACTGCCCAGAGGCCGATACTCACCCGCTCTTTAGGCACTCCGGGTTGCATGGCCTCAAGAAACCATCCGGTAGAGGAGGCAGCCCGCGACAGCCGCGAGGGCGGTCGCGCGGAGGAACTGCACGAGAGGGGACGGCTCGCCCGCAGTGGGCCGCACGGTACTATGACCTCTTACCCCGCTGCGATCCTCATCTGCCATCGCGGTTACCTCCTGCAGGTCCGCAAAACCGAACCCTGCCTAGTAATCGCCCGCTTCCGGCAAGGGACACTACCACAGCGGTGTCGGTGTACGCGTCATGGGCGTTTCTGGTCGGCGATGGTGTAGCCCTATGGACTGAGGTGGATGCGGAAGTAGGTATCGACACGCTCCTCGTACTCCTCAGGCCAGTCCATGAAGGCATCGACGTGGTCGGAGCCCGGAACCAGCCAGAGCGCGCTCCCTAGCTGCGCGGCGGCATGGATGCGGGCGCCCTGCTCCGGAGGGATGCGGGTATCCGCGTCGCCATGGATGACGAGGACCGGGTAGTCGAGCGTTGCGGCCGACCGCTCGGGCACGACCGCGCCGATGTTGATGCCGTACAGCGTGCTGGACGCGAGGCTCATGCCCGGGATGAACAGTGGCACAATCCACTCCGGGAAGACGGTGGTGCGGGCTGTCTCCTGCGCGATCATGTCCCGCAGGTCGGCGAAAGCGCTGTCGGTGACCACGGCGCGGAGTGCCGGTTCCTCGGCGGCGGCGAGCAGGGCGGTTGCGCCGCCCATGCTGTTGCCCAGGACACCGATGCGCTCAGGTGGCAGACCCTTGCTTACAAGGAAGTCGAAAGCGCCGAGAACATCCCATCGCTCGAGGTACCCGGCGGCCACCTGGTCGCCGTCTGATTCGCCGTGGCCCCTCAGCTCGAACAGGAGCACGCTGTAGCCGACGTCGTAAAGCCTGCCGGCCAACGCCAGGGCGTTGTCTCCTGCGCGGTTACTGTTGAGGCCGTGGACTACCACGACCGCCGGTCCGGTGCCGGAGTCCGTCGCTCTGATCATCCATCCGTGCAGGTCGATGCCGGCCCACTCATCGCCCCTCGGTGAGAACGTCACATCCTCGTAGGGCAGGCCGTAATCGTCGGGGTGTTCGTCCGCCATGCTCCTATTGGGCGTGGTGACGCTCGAGGCCATTGAATAGGAGACATACGCATAGGCACCGGCCAGCAACAGTCCGATAGCTAAGATGAGGAGCAGAGTTCGTGGTCTGTTCAGGTAGGTCATGCAGCAGCAGGCCGGGAGATAGTGTGCAGCGTTTAGAGGTTCATCAGGAGCGCAGGCCGCCCACTGCGAGGAGGACGCCGATGGCCCCGGCGAGCAGAGCTCTGTCTAGTCGCGTCACGGCTGGGCCTTGCCATCGCAGTCGCCTGAACAGCGAGTTCGTCCCGCACGTCAGCACCCTACCAACGGCCGGCTGCAGACGCAACGGGTAGGACATGTACGTTTTGACAGTAGATAATCACGGGCGGCTAGGTGCAAGAACCCGGAACGCAAGGAGACAACGTATGACGCGACCGGTCCTGTTGACATTGGCCTTGCTGGCAGCCTGTCTCGGCTGCAGCACCCCGACACCTACGCCGACCGCGACGCCCACCGCAACACCAACACCAACCGCCACTCCGAGGCCCACGCCGACAGTGGACCCCGGGCAGCGGTACATGACTGCAGCGTGCGCCGCACTCCAGGAGGTGCCGGAGGTGCTGAGCGAGACAACCCTCGAGCAAGTGCAGGCATTGCTCGCGCCGCTGATGCCGCCCGATGGGCTGCAGGAGTACCACGCAACACTGGTCGAACTGTTGATGTTCGGGGCACAGCAACCGCCGTCAGATGACTACTACGTCGATGTCAACGCCGATCAGGAGGTGCTGAACCGGCTGATCGCGCACGTCGTCGCAGCACAGGGGTTAAGCCCTGACGTCAGAGCGGTAGTCGACCAGCAGTGCCCCCCGGGCTATGTCGAGACGCTGGGTTCCGAAGAGTTCTTCGCCTCACTGGACGAGATGGTGGCGGCTGAACGGCTGACGCAGGAGGAGTACCTCGACGCTTGCCAGGACTTCCTCGGCATCCTCGAGTATCAGGACATCGAAGAGCAAGAGGAGATTGCTGCTGCCGTCCTCGAAGTCATCGTCCTCAGTTCGTTCGAGAACGCAAGCCTCGTGTCCCCGCCGGCGGAACTCGTCGAGTACCACGAGCTGGTCGTCGGCTGGCTGGCGCTGGCAGTCGAATCCTTCAAGGTCGGGCGGCTGCAGGAGGAGAACCCGGACGACCGCGACGCGCGCGCGGCCGTCGCTTCCCTCTACCTTGCGTTCAAGGACCTGGGCTTGGCGCTCGGCCCGACGCTCCGCCTCATGGACCCGTCACTCAGGGAGGCCCTGGCCGAACGCGGTTGCCTCATCGAGGAGTGAACGGCTGTACATGGGAGACGACCCGCGGGCGGAGTGATTCCCTGCGGGGATACCGGATGTGGACGTTGAACGCAAGCCTTGTTCGGCCTTCATCTGGCACATGGAAGGCGACATCTCGCAGTCGTTGGAACGTGGCAAGTGCGTCCCCGCTGATTCGCACCTCAATCACTTGTCGCTTTAGGTTCGGCCTACCACGCGAACGTGCAGGCGTCGGCGAGTTGGGCGGGCCGCCTCCGCCGGTGTGCGCCTGCGTAGCTCCTGGTACGCCTACTTCAGATAGACCTAACTCCGCCAGTCGAGGCGCATTTCGCGTCTTTGGTTGTCCGCCGCTGTCCCGGCACGTTCAGCTATCTCTGTGGCTATGGTCAATGCTCGCTTGCTGCGGTGCAGGCGTTGGTTGGCCGTATTCATATCCTCGCCGTATTCCATCGTCATTCGGGCGCCGCGTGCCTCACCTATCGCAATCCTGACGGCAAGGATGCCCCTGCTCCAGTCACGTGGACCGATACCGCGAGGGACTTGGGCTTCGTGGAGCACGAGGTCCTGCCAGGCATCCGCAAACAGTGCTCTCGCCTGATGCTCAACCACGTGCGCGTCAGCGAGCAGAGCGAGCTCCTTGCCTTCGGCGTTCCGCCTCTTCCGCATCAGGATGCCGACCGAGACGCCAATCATCCCCAGTGCAGTGAGCACGAACAACGTCATGGTGACAACCGCCTCTTTCGTCTCTTCATCTGCACACCATCGAGGGGCCCATCAAGTCACAGACGGTTCCGCGTCGACGCAAGCAGACCAGGCTACACCTACCACTTCCTGGACATCTCATCTCGGTCGTGGTCAGGCATGTCGTACCTGATCCCGGCATCATCGAACGCCGAGATCGCGAGCATCTGCCCGAAGTTGTCGGCGGTTACGCTTTCTCCTCGAAGTCTCGCTATCAGCCGCCGGATGCGCTGCAACATGCGGAACTGCCACAGGATGCCTATCTTCCTGGACTTCGGGAAACGCAACCGGTCCGCAAGCTCATCCCCGATGAGCGCCCGCGATATGGGGTATATCTCACGCTCCACCATGGTCTTCCGCATCGCCAAGTCCGTCACGCCCGCAACCAGTGGAGCGGAGTTGATCAGCGCGTTCGCCATGATGATGGACTCTTCAGAGATGGGCGGTTCACATGCGTTGCCCACTTTGTGCATCTCAAGAGCCTCCTTGTAGCTCGTGAACGTGATGGACTCGGGTATCCCCATGATGTAGGCGGTGTAGCGCCAGATGGCGCAGATGCTCTCCTTTTCCTCCTGGGTGAACCGGACGCCCACGGACTCCGCATGGACGATGGTCCGTGCAGAGAAACAGGCGGCAGCATAGCCCAGGTGCGCTGCGCTTATCGGCACCCCCCAAGCTTCCCTGTCCCATTCTTCGCTGGCGTTCAGCAGGTGCCTCATCTGCGCGTGGATGAGTCGGATGCGGACGGTCAGCTTCCAGCCGTCGCCCTGCCGCTCCAGTCCACCCGGAAAGAAGATGTCCACGAAGTGACGGTTGTTCTGCTGGAGCCGCCTGACGCCGTGTTCGAACACGCGGCCCGTGTGGACGAACGACTTGCTGATGAGCGTCCCGAAGCCGTCAACCAGCACACCGGCGGCGAACCCCGAGATGATCAGGCCGCTATCCTTCTGGAACTTGCGGATTCCCGGTTTGAAAGCCTCATAGTCCAGCCAGGGCGGATCGGGGGGCGGATCATTGACGAAGAAATCGCGCAGCACCTTCGGCGCAGTCCGCATAACATCCAGGTCCTGATCCATGCCGGCCTGGATGAACCGCGATACTTCGCTCCGGGGCATGCCGGCGAGTTCCTGCGGCATAGTATCCAAGCGGTCATCGCCTACCAGCGTGTGCCTGAGGTAGTTGGCAGCCTGCTCGGGGTACTTGGCCAACGCCTTTTCGGCGTTGATCCGGTAGGCGGTGGGCACAACGACATCGTCCAACGTCGACGGCCGAGCATCGCCAAGGGGAGCAGGTACTCGACGGATTGCCATCACAACCCTCCGATACCTGCGCAGATAAACAGGCCGTTCTGACGCATTTATTCTACCCCCCCCCCCCCCCCCCCCCCCCCCCCACCCCCGCA
>DAOUJK010000010.1:0-53432 GCA_034422795.1 Dehalococcoidia bacterium
TCCAACTCCCACCACAACATCCAGGGCTTCCACTCCCCCAACCTCCTCGTCGTCGTCACCGAGGCCCAGGGCGTCAAGCAGGCCTACATGGAGGCCCTCAAGCGCCTCAACCCCGCCAAGGTCCTCCTCATCGGCAACCCCCTCGCACACGAGGGCGAACTCTACGAGTCCCACCACGCCAAGTCCGCCCTCTACCACCAGATCACCATCTCCGCCTTCGACTCCCCCAACTTCCGCCGCAAGCGCTTCCGCGTCCCCGGCCTCGTCACACCCGACGACGTCGAGCACCACCGCCGCGACTGGGGCGACGACTCTCCGCTCTACATCGCGTCCGTCCTCGGACAGTTCCCCGACGCCCTCGAGGACTCCCTCACCACACGCAACCACGTCGACCGCGCCATCGCCCGCCACGAGGCAACTTCCGCCGTTCCCGCAACCTCCGTCGTTCCTGCGGAGGCAGGAACCCCGCATCCCAACCTCGCCCTCTGGGAGAGGTCGCTGCGCGATAGCGCGGCGGGTGAGGGTTCGCACCTCCCCTACCGAATGGGCGTCGACGTCGCGCGCTTCGGCGCCGACGAGTCCGTCATCTGCATCCGGCGCGGCTACCGCGTCGAGCGCCTCATCCCCCTCAGGCGCGGCCTCGACAACATGCAGGTCGCCGACGAGGTCAAGGCGTGGGCCGACGCCCTCGAGGTACCCGCCGTCTTCGTGGACGGGACCGGCCTCGGGGCCGGCGTCGTCGACCGGCTCGCCCAGCTCGGCGTCCCCGTCATCGGCGTGGACGTTGGCGGCAAGGCCCGACGCCCCGCACAGTTCGCCGACCTCCGCGCCGAGATCTTCTGGGAGGTCGCACGCCTCCTGCGAGAGGACGCCGCCGCCATCCCTAACGACTCCGTCCTCGTCGGCCAGCTCCTCGCGCTCCGCTATGACGTCTCCTCCACCGGGCGTATCCGGCTGGAGAGCAAGTCGAAACTCCGCAAGCGCGGCGTCGCCTCCCCGGACCGCGCGGACGCCCTCGCCCTCGCCTTCATGGAGCCCCCGTCCCTGGAGATCTGGGTATGACGTGCGCCGTGCGGGGCCTTGTCATGTTGAGCGAAGCCGGGGGCGGAGTCGAAACATCTCTCGGGGAAGTGTTGCTGAGAGCGGGGCGTTTCCCGAGAGATTCCTCGGCTCCGCTTGGAATGACAAGTCCGGCCTGTACTCTGCCCCGGCACGGAGTGGTATGCTTGCGCCGAAAGCCCGCCAGGGAGGGTGTAAACATGCTGACTGCGGAACAGAACGATCGGTTGGCTCGTGTTGGCCCCGGTACGCCCGGAGGCGAGTTGCTGCGCCGCTACTGGGTGCCGTTCCTGCCCAGCGCGAAGCTCGATGAAGACCCCGTGCAGGCCGTTCGCCTGCTGGGCGAGGACCTCACCTGCTACCGGGACAAGTCCGGCAACATCGGCCTGATCGGCCAGCGGTGCATGCACCGCGCCGTCGACCTGCGCTGGGGGATCCCCGACGAGAACGGTCTTCGTTGCCCCTACCACGGCTGGATGTACGACGCCAACGGAGTCTGCGTCGACGCGCCGCTGGAAGCCCGCCGCGACATGTTCAAGGACCGTCTGAAGCTCCCCGGCTACCCGGTGAAGGAGATGGGTGGGCTGCTGTTCGCCTACATGGGCCCGCAACCCGCGCCGCTGCTGCCCCCGTGGGACCTGTTCGTCTGGCCCAACTCCGTCCGGCAGATGGGCATCGCCGTCCTTCAGGCCAACTGGCTCCAGTGCCAGGAGAACACCGGAGACCCCACCCACGGCGTCTGGCTCCACGGCTACCAGTTCCAGTACATCCTCGAGAAGATGGGTGACCATGATCGCCTCGAGCGGATGAGCAAGGGCTTCATGGAGCAGGGCGTCGGGATAAAGGACCTGTACGTCCACGCCACCCAGTACGGTATGGAGAAGGGCGTCATCTTCTCCAAGGAGCTCGGCGCCAGGGAAGACAAGAGGTCCCGCCACTCCACCGTCATCTTCCCGTTCTACACGGAGCAGAACGCCGCCGGCGCTCCCTGGAGCGAGTTCCAGATCCGCGTGCCGATCGACGACGAGCACACCTACCACATCTCCTACAACACCTATGCGGCCCCGCCCGGCGTCGAGGCCCCGAAGCAGGACAGAGTGCCCTACTACGAAGTGCCGATCTACGACGAGGACGGCAAGCCGGTCCTGGACTGCATCCTCAACCAGGACTTCATCGGCTGGTGGGCGCAGGGGCCTTTGACCGACCGCACGGCTGAGAACCTCGGACGCACCGACATTCCGGTGGTCTTCCTCCGCCGGCAGCTCGATGAGCAGATGCGTGTCGTCGAGGACGGCGGCGACCCCATGAACGTCTTCCGCGACGAGGCGGACATCGACGTCCTCCAGCACGAGGGAGGGGATATCCCCATCCTGTACGGAGGCGGCAGGCCCGCGGACGCGTGGCTCAATCCCGATTGGGCGAAGGACGTTCCGGAACTGACGCGGAACACCCGCGCCCAGTACCACAAGGGCGGCGCAGTCTGGGAGTCTGACCGCTACGGCCCGGCGATCCCGCTGGCGGCCGAACTCCATCGCAGGATGGAAGAAGCGGTGCAACAGGCGCAGACATCGTCTGCCTAGGGCCACGGAACAGAAACATGGGAGAAGCCCGGCAAGCGCTGGGCTTCTCCCGGTTAACCGGAGCTTCCGGTGTGTCCTGCAACGCAAGAGCACGCTTAACGTAGTAGGGTATGGGAGCGCACGATACCCTCGAAGGTCCGCGAAGACTCGCGTCATGGAGAGCAGACGTGACCCAGAGCCACACAGACCAGACCCCGCCCCAGGTGCTGCCCGAGTTCAGCGCCGCGCTCGACGAACTCATCGCCCTCGCGAAACGCGGCCACAACTCGGGCAGCGAACTCTTCAACCCCAGCGACGAATGGCTGGTCTCCCGGATGCGAGAGACCGGCGGACTGTCCGACTCCGAACGAGACGCGGCGCTCGACGAGTGGCGGAGCATCGCGGAGGAGGCCGCGGCCGCGAATGCGGAAGGCAGGGCCGCAGGGCGAGCCGGCCCGGAAGCGGTCGTACGCCTGAACTCGGGCGGTTTCGCCTTCTATAGCCAGCGCGGCGTCGCGCGCCAGCCTCATCTCACCCGCTACCTGATGGACGGCTTCACGCCGAACCGAGACTCCCTCGAGTTCGGCCACGACGATCAGCGGCTCTTCTGCCGTATCCTGCCGGTCATCAGCTCGAAGCTGAGCAATTGGCTCGACTCGGGCGAGATCGTGGTGCAGTCCGACCGCCGCATATGCGACGCCCCCGGGCGTTCGTTCCACGCGCGGCAGATGGTCGTGGGCGCCCGCTACCCGCAACTGCCGTATATGTGGCGCCAGCTCACGTTCGACCTGCCGGAGGGCGAGCGCAGCGGTGAGCCGGACATCGTCGAGTTGTCCATCCCCGAGTGGCTGGAGGTGCTCGACCTCCCGGACGGCGTGCGCGAGGAGATCGAGGCGCAGGGCCTGACGCGGCTGGTTTTCAAGGCGCCGACCCGTGGCTTGTCGCTCCACCTCGGGTTCGACTACGTGGGCGAGCACAAGATGGGCCCGCTCAGCATCGCCATGCACCAGACGAAGATGAACGGCGGGCTGGCGCTGCAGGCGGCGTTGAGCGTCGCGCGCATCCGCGCGCTGGACGGCAGCATGAACAACGCCGCCGTCGTCACGACGGGACCGTCGCTCCACGGCAAGAGCACGCTCACCATCATGATCGAACTGGCGAACAGCGAGCTCGCCTCCCGCCTTTCCCTCCAGCCCGACCCCGAGGAAGGGGTCTACCCCATGAACGACGACATCATCCTGCTCCAGCCGCTGGCTGAGCCGGTTGACGTGGAGCTGGACGGGCAGCGCGTCTCCTACGCCTACGGCATAGACGGCACGGAGAACAATTTCTACGCGGTTCCGTCCGGCCTCACCCGCGAGGACGACCCTGTCACCTACGACGTGGTGCGCGGCGCGCCCGGCGAGCCGAACCCGCAGGAGACGCTGGAGAACGTCGTCGCAGACCCGGCGACCGGCGAGCCCGACTTCTCGCAGAACCCCACGCGGAACATGCGCATGGTGCTCTCGCGGCGCAGGTTGCTGCAGCGGAAGGGCGTCGCGGAGGTCATCAGCCGCGTAACCGGCGGCGCGCTCACGGAGGCGGCCCACGTCCCGATGGGGCACATGCACCGCATCATCTGGCAGGCCGTCATGCGGGAGAACACTGTCATCCCGCCGCTGCGCAGGCTCACGCTGGAGCAATACGTGCGCGTGCTGATGTACGGCGAGGCGGTGCAGATGGGCGCCGCCGCGGGCGCCATCGGCAGGCCGTACGTCGAGTACTTCTCGGACCCGTTCATCATCGGGCTGGAGGACGACAACGCCAACCTGCTGTACGACATCCTTAAGCGGATGCAGGCGGACGGGGTACGACAGGAGTTCTATGCCTTCAACACGGGCGGGCTGGGCGCGGACTCCAACGACGCGGCGGAGGGCAGGCTCTACCGCAAGATACCGCGAGAGGTGACGCTCGCGCTGCAGGAGGCCGTGCTTCGCAACGCCGCGACGTACGAGTACGACCCCTACATAGGCTCCGAGGTGGCAACTGCGGTGACCGACGCTTCCGGGAACGAGGTGCTGGACCTGCGGGCCGAATGGCTGCCGCGGAACGTCTACGGCGAGGAAGACTACGTCCGCCGTATCGACGCGCTTCGTTACCGCCGCTTCTATGGCTCGCCCGAGAACGAGCGCACCGGCATCCTGCGCTACACGAAGGTCGTGAACGACCTCATCGACCTGACCGACGTTCCACCGCCGCGGTCCGAGTGGGAGGCGGCGCGCCTGCTCTCCTTCTGCTGGAGCCTGGGCCGCTCCTACGAGACGCTGGCCAAGGCCGCGGCGCACCGCTCGGAGGGCGAGGCGCCGTCCGCCGAGATGCTCGGCGCGCTGAACTACGCGCTCGCGCGGGGCGTGACCGAGGGGCTGACGCTCTCTTCCGGCGAGGATGCCGCTCTGCGGGAACTCGGTATCCGGATGTAGGGGAGCCCCGTCGTTCCCGCGAAAGCGGGAATCCGGGGTGGCCGCCGGCCACACGGCGGGTGGCTTGCATAGAGACAAAGAGAGGAGGGCAGGGAATGGCCAACGTAGAGCATCTGCAACCGGAGGGAATGTCCCCGAACGGCGGACGCTACACGCACGTCGTGAAGGCGGGCCCATGGGTACACATCGCGGGGCAGACCGCCTCCGATGAGAACGGCGACGTTGTGGGCGTCGGCGACCCGAAAGCGCAGGTCGGGCAGGTGATGAAGAACCTGCGCCTCGCGGTCGAGTCGGTCGGCGGGAAGTTCGAGGACATCGTCAAGACGACTGTGTACGTCGTTGGCGAGGAGCATCTCGACGCGGTACGGGAGGCGCGGGCGGCATACCGTCCCGAGAAGCCGCCGACGAGCACGCTCCTCGTGGTCTCCCGCCTCGCGAGGCCGGAGTTCATACTCGAGATAGAGGCGGTCGCCTACGTCGAGTAGGCCTGCTTGCAGTAGGATACGGAGCAGCAACACAGAGGAGGGAAGCGCATGGCAGCAGTAACAGTCCTGCACCCGGGGATGACGACGGAGACGATCCAGATAACCGGACACAACGGCGACGAGATAGACGCTTACGTAGCGAGGCCGGAAGGCCCCGGTCCATTCGCGACGGTGCTCGTGGCCCACCACATGCCGGGATGGGACGAGTGGTGCATCGAGGTGACGCGCCGGTTCGCCCACCACGGCTACCTGGCGGTCTGCCCGAACCTGCACCACCGCATGGGCCCCGGCACGCCCGCCGAGATGTCGGCCCGCATCCGCGACGACGGCGGACAGCGCGACGCGTTCGTGCTTGGCGACCTGCAGGGCGCGCTGGACTACATCCGCGCACGCGACGACGCGACAGGCAAGGTTGGCATCATCGGCTTCTGCTCCGGCGGGCGGGTCGCCTACATGGCGGGCTGCAACCTGGAGTTGGACGCGGCGGTCGACTGCTGGGGCGGCAACGTCATCCCGACGCCGGACCGCATCAATGAGAACCAGCCGACGCCGGCCATCGAGATGACCCCCAACATGGGCTGTCCGGTCCTGGGGTTGTTCGGGAACGACGACGCGAACCCCGACATCGAGCAGGTGAACGCCATCGAGGCGGAGCTGCAGAAGCACGGGAAGGAGTACGAGTTCCACCGCTACGACGGAGCGGGGCACGCGTTCTTCAACTGGAGCGGCACGGCGCACCGTCCGGAGCAGGCGAAGGACGGCTGGGAGAAGGTGTTCGATTTCTACGCCAGGCACCTGAGCTAGGGGCGGCGTTGGAAGACCCCTTGTCCCCATGCCCCGGAGTACCCTCACCCCCGCATCAAGTACGGGGCAGGCTCTGACCCTCTCCCCTTGCAGGGAGAGGGGACAGGGCGCCCGTCGGCATCGCACGAGTGGCAGGCAGGAATCGAAACGGGAGAGCGAGCGTTGAAAGCGGCATTCATACGGAACCACGGAGGCCCCTCCGTGATCCAGTTCGGCGACATGCCCGAGCCGGAGACCGGCCCCGGAGAGGTGCTCATCCACGTGCGCGCGTCCGCCCTGAACCGCCTGGACCTCTATACGCGGGCCGGACTGCGCGGCACCAAGGTTGCGCCGGAGGAGATGCCGCGCATCCTGGGCGGAGACTGCGCCGGCGAGGTCGCTGTGCTGGGGGAGGGCGTGGACGGCGTCAGCGTCGGACAGCGCGTCGTCGTCAACCCGCTCTGCGGTACGGCCCCACCCTCAATGCTCGGCACGAACCGGCAGGGTTCGAACGCCGAGTACGTTGTCGTCCCGGCGGAGAATGTCGTGCCGATCCCGGACTCGCTCTCCTTTGAGAACGCCGCGGCGCTGCCGACCATCTACCTTCCCACGTGGGGCATCGTCGTGCGGGAGGGAAGACTGCAGGCGAACGAGACCGCCATCGTGCTCTCCTCGTCCAGCGGGGTCGGCACCGCGGCCATCCAACTCATCAAGGGCGTTGTCGGCGCGACGTGCATCGCGGCGACGAGCACGGGCGAGAAGGTGCGCAAGTCCAAGGAACTGGGGGCGGACTACGCCATCAACTACAAGGTGGAGAACCTCGGGCAGCGGATCAAGGAGCTTACCGGCGGCCGCGGCGTCGACCTCGTGGTGGACAGCACCGGCGCGGCGTTCTTCGAGGACGCCTACGCTGCGCTCGCGCGCGGGGGCAGGTACGGCATCTGCGGGGTCACCGCGGGCTACCAGGCGCAGATCCACCTCGGCCAGCTCTTCAGCAAAGAGCTCCGGGTGTTCGGCACATTCATGGGCTCGACGGACGAGCTGCGGCGCATCGTCGACGCCGCGGGCAAGGGGCAGATCAGCTCGGCCATCCACGCGACGGTGCCTCTGTCGGAGGCCGCCGCTGCGCACGATGAGATGGAGCGCTCGGAGCACTTCGGCAAGTTCATCATCGCCGTGTCCTGATGAGGCTTCGATCCAGGCGCCGGGCACCCTCACCCCGCCCCTCTCCCCGGGGGAGAGGGAGACAGGGTTATGCAGCCGCCTGAGGGACCTTCGGCTCCAACGCGGCGCAAGGGTCGGTGGTTCTACGGGTGGACCATCGTTGCGGTCCTGTCGGTGATCTCGTTCGCCGGGGGCGTCGAGACGAACCCGGTCCTCGGGGTGTTCCAGGGGCCGATGACCGAGGAGTTCGGCTGGACCCGGGCCCTCTACACGCTGCCTATGTCCATCGGCTCGTTCCTGGGCGGCATCGCCTCGCTGGTCGTCGGGCCGCTGATGGACCGGTACGGCTCGCGCATCATCATGACCGTCGCCGTCGCTCTCATGGGGCTTACGTTCGTGCTCATGGGAGCGGTGCAGGAGCTGTGGCATCACTTCGCGCTGCAGATACTCGGACGCACCGTGATCGCCTCGACGTTCTTCATGGTCATCGGGGTGGTCATCCCGAAGTGGTTCATCGTCATGCGGGGCAGGGCGGGGGCGCTGGCGAACCTCGGCCAGAGGCTGGGGCAGATCGGCTTCCCGGTCATGGTGGAGCGCATCCTCACCTTCGGCACGTGGCGGACGGCGTGGGTGGCGATGGGCGTCACGGTGTGGGCGTCGTCGCTGCTGCCGGCGCTGCTCTTCCTGCGGCGCCGTCCCGAGGACCACGGACTGCTGCCAGACGGCGTGGACATCCGCGACGCGTCGCAGCGGCGCCGGATGGCGGCCATACAAGCCGAGGTTTCGTTCGACCGGCGGATGGCGCTGCGCACGCCCGCGTTCTACCTGATCGCGGGAGCGGTGAGCATCCAGAGCTTCGTGACCACCACCATCCACTTCCACTGGTTCTCCTACCTGACGGACATGCGGGCGGAGTCCGGGGAGCAGCTCATTTCGAGCGCCGCGGCAGTAATCTCGGTGTCGCTCTCTCCGTTCATCTCCATGCCCGTTTCCATCGCGGCGGGGGTCGCGGCCGAGCGGGTGCCGGTGCAGCGGCTGATGGCGTTGAGCTACTACTTCATGGCGCTGAGCATCGTGCTCTTCCTCTTCACGGACACGGCGTTGCTGTCGTACCTGTTCGGGCTGCTGTTCGGCGCTGCGACGGGCATCCTGTTCACCGTGATGAACATCATCTGGGCGGACTACTTCGGGCGGGACTCGATAGGCGGGATACGGGGGATGGTCTCGCCGGTGCACATGCTGTGCAACTCGCTGGGCCCGCTGACTGCGGCGTGGTCGTTCGACGCCACGGGCAGCTACTTCCTCATCTTCGTCATCAGCGCCGTGCTGAGCGGCGTGGGCGGGACGCTGGTCCTCATGGCGCGCAGGCCCCGGCTGAGCGGCAACTGAGCGCCCACCAAGGGTGGCCGCCCGGAGTGACCGGTAGTTTCGCGGAATCCGGCTCATTCCGGCTCATCCGCCCGGTTTCACTCGTAGAACCGGCTTCTCCGGCGAGCCTTCAGGGGCTTATCCGGGCTCATTTCCCTCGAAATCTGAGCCCTGTTGAGCCTTTCTGAGCCTCTGATCCCTCCCGCGCCGGAGAAGGCCCTTCCGTGAGAGCAGCCGCATGGAGCGCTCACGAGGACATGGTAGGAAGTGCGGCGTCGACGGCGCAATGGGCGCGTGTCACAGTCGGGACGAGGGGCCTCACGATATGACATCCGCCAGTTGCTCAGTTAACCTCCCGCATGCCTCGATGGGCTTCCAGGAGTAAGAGAGCGTAGCGTGAACAAGTTGATGCATATCGGCACGGCCCTGACGGTTGTATGCCTAGCCGCAGTGATAGCCGCAGTCATCGGGGCAGTAGTCCAGAACGGGGGCGCGCAGGAGACGCGAGAACTGGTGCTGGAATCCAGGGACATGTCGACGCCCTCGCAGGAAGGGATCGACCTGCGCCGGCAGGGGCAGTTCTACCTGGAGACATTCCAGATTCTCATGATGGACAGCGAGCTGGACGCGGGTGAATGCAACACGTTGAGTGACCTGGCTGAGCCGCTGGCCGGCCGTATCGCGGACTCAAGCTCTACTGAACCCGACTACGCCGAACGCCTCAGCAGGATGATCGACAGCGTCGAAGAGATCTGCCAGTAGCACTGCGGCCAGCGGAGCGAGTTGCCGCCGATGTGACACCTGCCCCTATCGCGTTCCCCCATGTGCTGCCCCATAATGACGCGCCATGAGCGACAACTCAAAGATCGAGTGGACGGAAGCGACGTGGAACCCGGTGACGGGGTGCACGCAGATATCGCCGGGGTGCGCGCACTGCTACGCGATGCGCTTCGCCAACCGGTTCAGGGGCGTACCGGGACACCCGTACGAGCGCGGGTTCGATCTGCAACTGCGTCCGGAACGCCTGCGCCAGCCGCTGGAATGGGAGAAGCCGCGCCGCATCTTCGTGAACTCGATGTCGGACCTCTTCCACGATGAGGTGCCGGAGGAGTACATCCGGCAGGTGTTCGACGTGATGGAGGAGGCCGGGCAGCACACGTTCCAGGTGCTCACGAAGCGGGCCGAGCGCGCGAGGGAACTCGCCCCCGACCTGCCGTGGCCGTCCAACGTCTGGCTCGGCGTGTCGGTTGAGAACAAGTACTGGACGCGGCGTATCGACGCGCTGCGGCAGGTGCCTGCCGCCGTGCGTTTCCTGTCGTGCGAGCCGCTGCTCGGTCCGCTCAACGACCTGGACCTGACCGGCGTCCACTGGGTGATCGCGGGCGGCGAGAGCGGCCCTGGCGCGCGGCGCCCGAAACCGGAGTGGTTCCGTTCCATCCGCGACCAGTGCGAAGCGGCGGAAGTCGACTTCTTCTTCAAGCAGTGGGGCGCGTTCGACGCCGACGGCAGGCGCGTCGGTAAGAAGAAGGCGGGCAGAGAACTCGATGGGCAGGTGTGGGATGGGATGCCGGTGGGGGTGGCGGCGTGAGAGAACTTCGTTTGTGACACCAAGGCCTTGCGTAGCCTGCTGACTCTGTGAGCCAATGGACGACAGCTCATCGAGTCTCGCCACGTGTCAGGGATGGAGGAAGGAAAGTGGTTCAAGCGTTCGGCGGTTCTTGGACAAGGCAGAAACTTGAGATACTTGAACGGTACTTGGATGGATACACTACGGCTTTGAAGAACCAAGGTTTTCAACTCATTTATGTGGACGCTTTCGCTGGAGAAGGTGTGTGGCAAGCAAAGTCTGATTATGACTTGGAAGACTACGGAGAATATCGAGAAATGGTATATGACGGTTCAGCCCGGATTGCCTTGGGAGTGAAAGACAGACCCTTCGACAGGCTCATTCTGATTGAACAGGATAGCAGTCGATGCGCTTCCCTTCAGAAACTGCGCTCTGAGTATCCCAAGAGGGTCATTACTGTTCAGAACGAGGATGCGAACGTAGCCCTCGCTTCTTATTGTAGGGGGATGCGGAACTCGGAACGTGCCGTGGTGTTCCTTGATCCCTTCGCTACTGAGGTTCGTTGGGAGACCGTTGAAAGGATAGCAGAGACGAAGAAGATAGATTGCTGGATATTGTTTCCAGTGAGCGCTGTTACGAGGATGCTCCCAACTGATGTGCCTCCACCACAAGGATGGCAGAACAAACTGGACACCATCTTTGGAGGACGTGAACATTGGCAATCGATGTATCGTCCGTCACTTCAACCTGACCTATGGGGAGAACAACAAATCGGTCGAGACTCTGGCAGCGAAGCCATTGCTGACCGCTATCAGGAGCGACTCGAAAGCGTATTCACGAAGGTTGCACCGACTCGCAGGACATTACGGAACAGTAAGAACGTAGCTCTCTTTGAATTGTTCTTTGGTGCAGGCAATCCGAGAGGCGCAGGTATAGCAGTTGATATAGCGGACCACATCCTAAGGAACTGGTAGGGCATGAGCGAATCAACCAATCACCCGAGGCTTCCGCCCCCGTGTCCCTGACGCCTACCCCGGATTCCCGCCTTCGCGGGAATGACGGAGGAATGCGGGAATGGGAGTGGGAAACCGCTGCCGTCACTCCGCGGAGAGCGACAACCCTTCGATGAACTCCAGGCCCGGCAGTTTCTCCAACTCCCGGGGCGCCATCTTCAGCTTGCCGGACCGGCTGCCCGCTCCGAGGATGATGTAGTCCATCTCCAACAGGCGCACGTCGGCGTAGACCGGCAGGCCCTCCGGCAGCGCCAGCGCCGTGACCCCGCCGATCATCATGCCTGTCACTTCACGGGTCTCTTCCGCCGACGCGAACGACGCCCGGGACACTCCCATCAGGCCGCGCACCCGCTTGTTCACGTCCAGCCGGTCGCACGCCCGCACGATCCCCGCGCAATACGCCGCCGGCCCTCGCTTGCTCGCCACGATGATCGTGTTGGCGCAATGGGGCAGGTCATACCCGTACTGCTCGCAGAAGTCTGCAGTGTCGCCGTATTGCGGATCGATCTCGATCCACTCCCAGCCTGAGATGCCCGATCCGTCCAGCGCCGCCCGCACTCGTCCTTCGATCTCTTCAGGCGTACTCATTCGTGCCCTTCACACGCCCTCACCCCAGGTCCTGCCGAACTCCTCCTTGCGGAGGATGCGCTGGGGCAGCGTCATCGGGGGCTGGGCGAGCAGCCAGAGGAACGACGGCTCGACCGACTCGACGCTCTCCCGCGCCTGCGGGCCGGTCATGTCGGTGATGACGTAGCCAGGCGTCCATGCGACGACTTCGATGTTCTGCTCGCGCACCTCGTTGGCGAGGGCCAGTGAGAAGGCGTCGAGCGCGGCCTTCGAGGCGGAGTAGGCGACGCGTCCCACAGCCCACCTTATCGCGAGTTCGCTCGATACGTTCACGATGCGTCCGCCGCCCTGCCGCGCCATCACCGGCAGCGCCGCGCGCGTCAGGTGGAAGACGGCGTTCAGGTTCACGTCCAGGTTGTCGCGCCAGTCCTCATCGGACATCTCGGTGATGAGCGCGTAGGGGAAGATACCGGCGTTGTTCACGAGGACGTCCAGCCGCCCCGTCAGTTCGACGGTCTCGTCGACGAGGCGCGCCGCGTCCGCGGGGTCGGTGATCGAGGCAGCGATGGGGTGCGCCGTGCCGCCTGCGGCCTGGACCTCCTCGGCGGTACCGCGCAGCGTGTGGCCTGCGCCTGGGGAGGAATCGAGGTTGCGCGCGGTGACGACGACGGTTGCGCCGTGGCGGGCCATCGCGAGTGCGAGCTGTCGTCCGATGCCCCGGCTGCCGCCGGTGACGAGGGCGACCTGTCCGGTGAGGTCAGGGGTGGTCATGGGGGGAGTCTAGCATGGCGCAACCCTCACCCCCGGCCCCTCTCCCAGAGGGCGAGGGGAGCCAGGCAGGGCTCGTCTTCCGACTGTCATTCCGAGCGGAGCCGAGGAATCTCTCGGGGGTCCTTCGACAGGCTCAGGATGAGCGGCCCCAACCGGAACGCTCCTGAGAGGATGTTGCGCGCTGAAGCGCGGGCTCCGCTCAACATGACAACACCCGCTACCACCCTGCATCCGGTTCACCCTCACCCCAGCCCTCTCCCCTCGAGAGAGAGGGGGCCCGAAGGGCGCCCACGAGGGGTGTCCCTACACCAGACCGCCCGCCACGAGCCGCGGTGTGTGCTGTTGCGCACCTGGATTCCAGCTTTCGCTGGAAAGACGAGATTCATAGCGACGCGATGGAGCGGAGGGGGCGGGTGGACTGCCGGATGCGCCAGAAGAGGTACTGGTTCGCGTAACCGGCGTCCGCGCCGAAGCGCTGCAACGCCCACTCGCGCGCCGTGGCGTACTTCGCGTTCGCGGGCAGGCCGTACCACTCGCGCAGCACCTTCAGCACCCAGCGGTCGGCTGGAAAGGCCGCAGGCTTTTCCAGCGAGAAGAGCATCGCGCAGTCGGCGATCTTCTCGCCGACGCCGTGGAGCGCTGTGAGGGCGGCGAGCGCCTCGTCGTAGGATGCCTCACGCAGCGCGTCGAGCGCCAGCCTGCCGTCGGCGACGGCCTCCGCCGCCTGCGCCAGATAGGGCGCGCGGAAGCCGCAGCCGAGCTCGCGCAGCCGGGCCTCGCCCGCCTCGGCGAGCTGTGCCGCGCTCGGGAACGCGTGGCGCACCGCACCGTCGAGCGTCAGCCGCTCGCCGAACGTCGTGGCAAGCAGTTCCACCGTGCGGCTGATGCGCACCATGTTGGACGTCGACGAGAGGATGAAGGCGGCGAGCGTCTCCCACGGCTCCTGGCGGAGGATACGCATGCCGGGGTACTCGGCGATGCCCGCGCGCACGTTGTCGTCCCAGTCGATGCGTCGCTGCACGGCGCGAAGGTCGTCGCCGATGCGGAAGTAGGCGCGGAGGGCGTGCGCGGTCTCGTCGGGCGGGGCGGGGGCGCTCCCGACGCGCAGGCCGCTCCGCGTGCGTTCCAGGCGGACGATGCTGCCGCTCAGCACGCCGGTCCAGCGTTCACGGTCGTCGACGCGCCAGCGGAAGCACTGGCCGGACGTGAGCGAACTCTGGAGGTCGAGCGGCTCCTCGACGCGCATCGTGATACTGGCGTGGCGCATGGTTCTTCTGCTCTGTTCGTGTGCTATGATACCGTTGTAGGGTACCTGACCGCGCTGGGCATCCCTCTGTAATCCTCAGTGAAGGCATCAGGCTCACGTGACGCTAGCATCTGACAGCCCCATAGAGGAACACGCCGTCCATAGAGACCGGATGCTGGAGCACGCCCGGAAGATGCTTGCGGATGGCGACAGGCTTCAGGCGTCCGAGAAGATATGGGGCGCGGCTGTTCACGGGATAAAGGTCATCGCGGACGAACGCGGCTGGCCGTACAACCGCCACCAGGACGCCGGAGTCATCACCTCCTACATCGCGGAGCAGACCGGTCGGCTGGAGATCGCCACCTTGTTCAGAGCTGTGCGCGACATGCACACGAACTTCTACGGGGACAGGCGAACGCTGAAGGAGATCGGCCTCGCCCTGGACGACGCCGAGCAACTGCTCGTCCTCTTGCGCGAAGCGCACCTGGCCTTGCCGCCGGACCTGCCGATGCCCAATCACCCGGAGTACCGCAAGCGGGCGAAGCAGGATGCCAGGTGCATGGCCGCAGGGGAAACCGGGACCGCCTGAACCCAGGTCACGGCTGTATCGCCAGCCAGCGGCCCACCGCGGGGGCGAGCTCGTCGAAGCGTCCCTTGACGATGGTGGCGGGCGGCATCGAGTTCAGGAACATGCGCCCGTACGCCTTGGACGTGATGCGGCTGTCCAGCACGACAGCGACGCCGCGGTCGCCCTTGCTGCGGATGAGGCGCCCGAACCCCTGTCGGAAGCGGAGCACGGCCTGGGGCACCGCGTACTGCATGAACGGCTGCTCGTACTGGCCGGAGCGCGCCGCGAAGATCGGCTCCGTCGGCACGTTGAACGGCAGCCGCGCGACGACCAGCACCTTCAGCGTCTCGTTGCCGACGTCGACGCCCTCCCAGAAAGAGGCGGTGCCGAGCAGGACGGCGCGGCGCTGGGCGCGGAAGCGCGCGATCAGTTGCTGGGGCGTGCCGTCCACACCCTGGGCGAGCACGCCGATGCCACGCCTCGGCAATGCCCGGCGGAGCTTGGCGGCGGTCGCGCGGACGGCGGCGTGGGAAGTGAAGAGCGCCATCGTCCGCCCCCCGGCGACGTGCGCGAGCCGCTCCAGCACGCTCGCGACGGCGTCGGTGTAGCGCGGGTCGTTCGGCTCCGGCACGTCCGTCGGCAGGCAGAGCAGGGCGGCGTTGCGGTAGTCGAACGGCGAGCCGAGACAGACCTCGCCGGGTTCCTCCACGCCAAGCCGCGTCCGGACGTGGGAGAAGCCGTTGGCGACGGTGAGGGTGGCGCTCGTCAGGACCACGGTGGGTTTCGGCGTGAACAGCTCCTCGCGCAGGCGCGGCGCGACATCGAGCGGCGCGCCGTTCAGAGAGAGGTTGTCGCCGCGCCCCACCCAGTAGACGGTGTCGGCGTCCGGCTCGGAGACGAAGCTGCGTATCTTCTGACGCGCCTCGGCCTGGTCGACGAGCCACTCGGTGAGTTCGCCCTTCAACGGCTCCAGCACGGGGGCGGTCTCCGGCGGCAGGCTTTCCATCTCACGCAGCAGGGCGTCGGCGCGCTCGCTCGCCTCGGCGGCGCTGCGCTCGAATCCGTCCCAGGCGATGTCGAGTTCAGACCACGCGGGCTGCGCGCGCTCCGTCGGGGTGATGCGTATCTCGCCCTCGTCGGACCCGCGCTGCTCCGCCGTGAACCGCGCGAGCCCCGCGGTCAGCTGCGCCCACTCGTCGCGCACCTTGTAGAGCGGCATCTGCGCCTCGTCGCGGCGGAGCTCGGCGCTCTCCTTGCGCGACTCCTCGATGGCGCTCGCACGCACGACCGTCCCGAAGCCGTGGATGACGCCGCCGAGCCGCTCCACGAGGTTCTCGACCGTCGCCTGAGAGACCCGGAAGCCGAACTGGCGGGTGGCCTCGGCCTCGAGGTTGTGCGCCTCGTCGACGATGAGGTAGTCGAAGTCGGGCAGCAGCGAGCCGCCGACCTGGAGGTTGGAGAGCAGCAGCGAGTGGTTGACGACGAGCAGGTGGGCGGAGGCGGCCTCGTCGCGGGCGTGGCGGTAGAAGCAGGCGCCCTCCCGCGCCCCGGTGCAGACCGCGAACCCGCTCGCGCTCATGCGGTCCCACGACGCCAGTTCCGAGCCGGAGAGCCGCAGTTCGGCGCGGTCGCCGGTGCGCGTCTCGCGGAGCCACGCGAGCGTCTTCGCCAGCGTGCGAGCGTCGTCGGGCGATGCCATATCGCTGTTCGCTGCCGACTCCCAGCGCCGCAGGCAGAGGTAGTTCGCCTTGCCCTTGAGCTGGGCGTAGCGGAAGTTGGCGACGTCCAGCCCCGGGACGCCGCGCAGCACGTCCAGCAGGTCCGGGATGTCCTTGGCGATGAGCTGCTCCTGGAGGTTGATGGTGTTCGTGGAGACGACGACGCGGACGTTGTTCCGCAGCGCGAAGAGCACGGCCGGCAGCAGGTAGGCGACCGACTTGCCGATGCCGGTGCCGCCCTCCACGAGCAGGTGGTGCGGCCCCGCGTCCGCGCTCGTTGAGCCGAACGCCCGCGCGACGGCTTCCGCCATCTCCGCCTGCTCGCCCCGCGCCTCGTAGCGGCGGAACCGCTGTGCGAACGGGCCGTCGTCCGCGAGCAGACGGTGCACCTCGTCCGGCGTCACCGCCTTCGTCGGCTTCGGCATCCCGAGGCTGCGGGGGCGTTCCAGGCGCCGCGCGATCTCCTGCGAGTCGATGCCCCCGATGGGCCCGGCGTCGGCTGCGGCAGGCGACTCGGCGAGCGCGAACACGAGGTCGGCGAGCGGACTGTGCGCCCGCGCAAGGAGGTCGGCGAGGCGTCGCAGCAGTCCTGCCCCGAGGCCCCGCGCGTGCTCGACGAGTTCCAGGTAGACGGCGTAGGTGAGGCGGGCGTCGGCGACGGCAGGCGGCTCTGCGGCGTCCGGGGTGGTCGCTGCCACGCCGAGGCGTTCCGCAAGCTGCGTCAGCGAGTCGTCGGCGCTCGCGGGCATGAGCAACTCGGCGAAATCGCGCACGTCCCACACGCCCGCGCTCATCGCGGATGCAGCGTCGTCGCCGAGCGCGTCTGCGAGCCCGTACGCCACGATGGGCGAGCCGTCCGCGAAACCGGCGAGCGCGGTCATCGCGCGTGCGTCGGCGGCGTGGAAGGTGTCGAGCTCGCGGCTGCCGTGGCACTTCACCGCCCCGACGGTGGTGAGGCGGGCGCGTGCGGCGTCCGGCGTCATGCCTGCAGCCAGCGCGACTACCGGCGCGTCGAGCGGGTGCACGCTCAGCAGGCGCATGCGGTATGTGGACTCGGTCATCGGCTCAACGGTACGGGAGCGCGCGCCCGCCGCGCAAGGCGCGGGCGTCGTGTTGACCCCTCGCCCCGACGCCAGCACAATGCGGGCGAACGCCCACCGGCAGGAGGCAGGCCATGAGCACCGACGCTCCCGCGCAGAGATTCGTCGACGAGGTGATCAACGACATCATCGAGCCCGGCGTCGGGCGGCTGCTGGAGAGCCGCTACTTCGCCGACCTGCGCGCGGGCACGCTCACGAAGCGCCGCATGCAGGGGTTCGCCATCCAGCACTACCGCCACAACATGGCCATCCTCAAGGGCTTCGCGCTGCTCGCGGTGCAGGCCGCGCCCCGCAACGACCTCTTCAAGGTCTACGCGGGCGGGCTGAACGAGGAGATCACCCACCCGGACATGTGCAAGAAGTTCGGGTTCGCGCTCGGGCTGAACGACGACGATTTCGAGAACGCGCTGCCCGCCTTCGGCTGCCTTGCGCACACCGCCGCCTGCCTGCACGACATGTACCTCGCAACCCCGGCGCAGATGCGCGCCAACGCACTCTCCAACGAGACGATGGTGCAGCGCTACTCCACCGAGTTCGACAACCACCTCCGCTCCTACGGCATACCGGAGGAAGCGATGGAGTTCTTCATCGTCCACAAGGGCGCGGACATCGAGCACACGGAGCGCGCGGCGAACGCCATAGCACACCTTGCGGTCACGGACGAGGAGCAGGAGCGCGTGCGCGCCGTCTGCCGCAACATGGCGAAGTTCAAGCTCGGCAAGTTCGAGAGCATCTACGACGAGTACGCGTAGGGTCAGCGGACGCGCCTGTAGACAAGGGCTCTCCCGTCCTTGCCGCAGATCTCGCTGACGCCGCCCTCGCGGAAGCAGTACGCAGCCTGCTGCGCGAGGCTTCGTGACGACCGCATCGCCGCCGCGACCTCGTTCGTCGTGAAGGTCTCGGGCAGTTGGGTGTCGACCATGGCGAACAGGTCGGCCATCGACGCGATAGCGTGCGTCTCGACAACGTCCACGAGCCGCCGGTCGACGCGGGACCAGTCGCGTCGCCATCGCCCTCGCCGCTCGCTCGGGGCACGGACCTCCTCTTCGACGGTTATCACAACCTCCAGCGTCAGGTTGGGATGCGCGAGCAGTGACGGGATGCTGACCAGTGCGGAGAATACGTCGAACACCGAGCCGTGCTTCGGCGACCTGCGCCGCGTCGGCGGCAGGGCAGGGTCGTCCGCCACCCTGAGGAGGTACCGGTCCATGGCGATGGGGTGCACCAGTGTGACCGGGTGCGCATCGAGCAGGCGCGTCAGCTTGTTCCTGAGCGGCCCGAAGCTGCCGGTCTGTATCTCGACGATGCGGCCGTCGGCAACCACGTCGGTCACGAAGCCGTCGATGACGCGCTCGGTCTCGCTCCCGTCGACGGCGTAGCGCTCCTTCAGGGCCCGGTGCAGCGACCGTTCGTTGAGCTCGCCGATGGAGGTCATGCGGCCATCCTATGGGTCGTCTGTCCGCCGACCCACCACCACTCCTCGGAGTACCCTCACCCTAACCCTCTCCCCGTGTAGGGAGAGGGGACCTGGGACTGCTGCGCGGCAAGCCGCTCCCGCACGAAACGCTCCGCCTGTGCGCGGGTGCGGACGTCGCCGTCCAGCACCGCGTTGCGCAGCGTGGTCAGCATCCCGCCGACCGCCGGGCCGGGCGGCACGCCGAGCGCGAGCAGGTCGTGGCCGCCCAGCGGGGAGCGACGGCGTGATGCGTCGAGGTAGCGCGCGAGGTTGCGGCGTACTGACGCGCTCGATGCCGCGGCTGATGCGGCCTCCACGGCCTCGCGTGGCGCGACGCCCACGACGCGGGATACCCGGCTGGGACGCTCGGCTGCGGCCAGCCTTGGCTCGGCCTCGCGCAGGCGCACGACAGCCCGCATGACCTGCGACTGCCGCTTGGTCGCGCCGATGCGCTCACGGAAGGCGTCGGCGCGTTCTACGGACAGGGGCCAGGTGAGCGCACCGAGCAGCGCCAGCCCGCGCAGCTCGCGTGTGTTCGCTCTCTTGAGCGCATCGCGGACCTCCGGTGCCGCGAGGCCTGCCTCGACAGCGGGCAGCACGCCGAGCCGCGCCGTCGTAAGCACGGCGCGTGCCGCGTCTTGCTCGGCCAGCAGGCGCTCGATCTCGCGGCGTACCCGCGCGGCGGAGAGCGCGTCCACGTGTGGGAGGTTGCGCCGCATCTGCCTGCGGGTCGCGGCATCGAACCGGAAGCCCAGCCGCGAGACGTACCGCGCTGCACGGAACAGTCGCGTAGGGTCGTCGCGGAACGAGGCGGGGTGCAGCACGCGGACGACGCCTGCGTCGAGGTCGGCGACGCCGCCCTGCGTGTCCAGCAACTCGCCGAAGCGTCGGGGGTGCAGCGACGCGGCCATCGCGTTGATGGGGAAGTCGCGCCGGGCGAGGTCGTCCGCGATGCTTGCGTCCGCGACGATAACCGGCAGCGCCGCGGGGTAGGGGTAGACCTCGGCGCGGGCGGTGGCGAGGTCGAGCGTCCTGCCGTCCAGCCGCAGCTTGACCGTCCCGAACGCCGATCGCGCGCCGCACGTCCCACCGAGCCGCTCCGCGAGCCGGGGCCCGAGGTCGGCTGCTGCTGCTTCCGACGTGAGGTCAAGGTCGAGCACGGGACGCCCCAGCAGGGCGTCGCGGACCGGCCCGCCGACCAGCCACAGCTCAACGCTCTCGTTCGCGGCCGCATCGCCGAGGCGGCGCAGCAGTGCGAGGTCGTCCGGGGCAAGCGCGGCGTCGAGCGGTACGAGGGCCATGCGGGAAGGGTATCACTGTGCGCGGGAGGGGCTTCTCCTGTCATCCCGAGCGTAGCCGAGGAATCTCTCGGGGGTCCTTCGACAGGCTCAGGATGAGCGGCCCCAACCGGAACGCTCCTGAGAGATGTTTCGACTCCGCCTCCGGCTTCGCTCAACATGACAAGGCCCACGCCTCCCAGCTCCTCCCGGTTCACCCTCACCGGCTGCCCCGCGGCAGCTTCCTCTCCCCTCAAGGGAGAGGGGATTCACAGCGGCACGACGCGCACGCCCTCGTCATCGACCACGAGCACGACCTCGCTGCCCGGCGCGTTTCGGATGCGCTCCGCGAGCGCCGCGGCCTCGTCGTCCGAGAGCGACGGCGCGCTTGCCGCGTCCGCGCGGATGCGGCGTTCGATGGTCGCGCCGAGCGCACGCTCCAGCGCCTCGACCGCCGCAGCGCCCTCCGTGCTCACGAGTGCCGTGACTCCCTTGCTGAGCGTGGCCTGCGCGAGCGGCTCTTCCTTCGCCTGCTCGGGCGCCGCTGCGGCGTCCTCGCGCAGGATGAGCCAGTGGTAGACGCTCACCGCCGCCGCGGTCAGCACCACGCCGAGCGCCCACTTACCGCCGTCCAGCACTGCGGTGGAGAGTTCGTCGTTCAGTGCCGCTTCGAGCACGCCGTAGATCAGGGTGATGAGCGAGATCAGCCCTGCGCCCACGGAGACGCCGAACACAGTGAAGAGGTAGGCGCGCCGGGAGAGCGAGGTCCGTTCATCAGCGTCCGCGCGTCCCGCCTGGAGCAGTCGCGGCCAGTGCCAGCCCCAGAGTCCCGCGCCGACGATGAGGAGCGTGATGCCGATCGAGAGCGGCAGGCCCCACCAGCGCTCACCTGCGAACGAGCCCTGCGCGCTCGGCACAGCCAGTCCCACGGCGACGGCGATCAGCAGCGTGAGTGCGACCCAGAGCGTGCCGAGTCCGATGACGGCGGAGAGGTAGCGATAGGCGCGCTGCGCGGATGCGCCCCCGGTCTCGGTGAGCGCGGTCTGCCGGTGGTAGGCGGCGACGGCGACGGTGACCAGCAGCACGGCGAACGTCTCCGGCACAGGGTCGAAGTGCTCCAGCCGCACCCGGCCTTCGGTGGAGTCCAACTGCCAGCTGATGAAGGTTACGAGGAGCGTGGAGAGCGCGCCCGTGGCCGCAGCCGTGCCGCCGAACACGCCCACGACGTACAGCACGGCCTGCCGGATGGCGGAGGCGTCGCCGCGCGCGAACCAGAGCCAGTGCGTGCCCCACAGCGCCGCGCCGACGATGGCGAAACTCCAGCCCTCCGGGAGGTTGTCCGACCCGCCGCCGCCGTCGAACGCGGTCTGGTACCCGGCGTCCAGCAGCGCGCCGCCAAGCATCGCGGCCCCTGCGGCGAGGAGGATGAGTCCGTACGTGGACAGCGTATAGAGGTATATCCGCCGCGCCGTCGCTGCGGCCGGGGTGGGTTGCCCCTCCGCGGACTCGATGCGCCAGTGGAACGCCCACACCCCGGCCCAGACGAGCGGAACGGCGAGGTCACCCAGGCTCGGCCCACGGTTGTCCAGCAGGTCGCTGATGAACAGCGTGAGCGAGAACGCGACGGTGATCGCGGCCGCGCCGAGAACGAGGTAGGCGTAGACCTTGCGGCCGAGCGCGCCGGCCTCGACTGGGTGACGCTCCACGGAGCGTTGCGCCGTGCGCCACAGCAGCGCCCACACCGCGAACCCGACGCCTCCCGCGGCGATGCCGAACGCGAGAGCGCTCGCCCCCTCGCCGGCTATGACGTCGCCGGAGACAGCGGTGAGCAGGGCTGCTGTGAGCAAGGCGAGCCCGCTTGCCCCGGTGAGGAGCGCGACGAACGCGAGGCCGTAGAGGAAGATGCGGCGCGTCGTTCCGATGCCGGGGTCGCCGCCGCCATCGCTCCGCGAACGGAGCGCCAGCGCGATGATGCTGGCCGCTCCTCCCAGCAGGAGGAGCATCGCGACGATGGGGATGATAAGGAAGTCGAACTCGGAAAACATCGTTAGGACTCTCCTGCGGTCGTCGTTGCCGGAGGTGTGGGGTCGATCCTGCGCGGGCATGACCAGCCCGGCCATCCGGAGTCGCCCAACCGCCATTCGCCCTGCTCACGTACCAGGCGGTACGTCGTATCGTAGCTATCCACCGAGCCGCCCAGGAGAGGGATCTCTCCCGGCGCGTCGATCTCCGTGATCTCGATCTCCACAACAGCCGTGTCGTCGCCCTCCTGTGTGTCCACCAGCCGAATGCTGAACGAGTCCCGGGGGAGCGAGAAATGGCCGTCGTAGATGGCGCTCGTGTCGCACTGCTCGCGCGCCTCCTCGCTCAGGAGAGCATGGGCAGCCTGGGGGTCTTCCCTCTGCACCGCGAGGATGTAGTCCTGTACGGCGCGCCCGGGCGACCCTTCGGGCAGGAGGTCGGGCTCGCGGTCGCGGTTCAACACGGCCACGACGACGCTGAACGCGATGAGCAGCGCTACGACGACGGCTGCTCCGGCGAGCCACCGGCCGGATGTCGTTCGTGGCATCACCCACCGCTCTCGTTCGTGGACTCCACGGCGCGCACCTCGAACCGCGCGGGCTCGGACGTCTTGTCTGCGAACGCGGTCACGACCATCGTAACAGGGCCGTCTGTGCGGAACGACGCGACGCCATCGTTGTCCACGGCCACCGGCGTGACCTTCGCCGCGTTCCGGCTGCCCTCGACGAGCCGTATGACGAACCGCTGCTCGACGCCTGCGCCGCCGATGCGCACGAAGCCCTCAGCCTGCCAATCCCCGTCCGTCTCCGCGTCGTCGAACAGGTCGGCCTCGTCGACGGCGACGTCGTCGATGCACCAACCGCTCTCGTGGGTCGAGTCGTCGGTGAGGTAGTCGAAGCGCAGTAGCGCCTCGCTTCCCGCGAAGGGCGTGAGGTCGGCGCTTTCGAGCCGCCAGCCCCGCGACGCGCCGGTGTAGGACGGCCCGAACGCGACGCGGAACGGGTCGTACGTCGTGGTGCTCGTGGCGTCCAGGATGCTCCAGGACGCGCCGCCGTCGGTGGAGACCGAGACGTAACCGCGGTCCCAGTGCTCCTCGATCTCCCACCACGCCCGGAACCGGAGCGTGGCCTCGCTCACGTTCGTGAGGTCAACCGTCCTGGCGAGGCTGGAGTGGACCGAGTCGCCGCTGTTGCTCCACCAGCACGACTCGCCGCTGAACGGGTCCACGGGGAGGAGCGGCGTTACGCCTTCGCCGGTGAACGTCACGTCGAGCGGGACGCTCACGTCGACGTCGAGCAGCCACGCGCCCATCTGGGTCACCTCGCCGTTGACGCTTCCCGGCCCGGTGAGCGTGCGTGTCGCGTGGACGGTGGGCGCGGCCTCCGTGTAGCCGTAGGGTGGGACGGAGCCGCCGGACACGTTCGCGGCGAGCCAGTCCGCGAAGAGCGCCTCGAACTCTGTCCCCGGGAACGCTGCGTTCAGCACGGCCCGCACGCCGTCCTCGCCGTCCGCCTGCTCCGCCGCGATCTGCGCGATGGCGTCCTCGCCGAGCCGCTCCGCGAGGTAGGTGGAGAAGAGCGCGGCCCCGGCGTAGTTGGGCAGCGGGTCCTCGTCGAGTGGTGGCCAGTCCCGTATCGAGACCTCCGGGTTGCCGCGGTAGAAGAGGAACGGGATGGCGTCGTAGCCGAGTGTCCGCGCCGCGAGTTCCGAGAAGCCTTCCTGCACCCACGCGGCCTCGGTGGGGTCCGCGAGCCAGTGGACGAGATGCTGCAGTTCGTGCGCCAGCACCGCAAGGTGGAAGTCGCTGCCAACGCGCTGGTCGTCGTTCAGGTACACCCCCACGCGCTCGTTGCTGTGGGCGCGAACGGCAACGGGGAACACATCGCTGCCGTTGAAGTAGCCCCCGACGCCGGGGAACGGGCCGTGCACGATGGCGATCCTGCCGGGGAGGGCGCGCTCCGGCAGGACGAGGTCGAGCACGCCGGGCAGGATGTGACGCTCGAACTCATCCGCTGCTTCGGCCAGCGCGTCGTCGTTCACGTCGGCGTCCGCACGGAAGTACCAGACGGCGCTGGGGCTCACGAACCGAACGGTGGCGTCGAACTCGAACGTGGTGTTGGCGACGAGGTCGAACCCGGTGAAGCGTCGTGTGAAGCCGACCTCCTCGTCCGCATAGAGCGTCTCGGCGGGCAGGGGGGCCGCGGCCACGCCGGTGAAGCGTTGCGCGAGCGCGAAATCGTCACGATCGGGCGCGTCCGGGACGTCGGCGAAGGGGGAGGGTGCCGGTGCAGGCGTGGGGATGGGTGTGTCCAGGGGTATCACCACCGCCGTGGGACGCGGTGTCGGCGTTGCGGTGGGCGAGGGAACGGGTGTGGGGGTTGGGTCCGCGCAGGCGGGCGCAGCGAGCAGCGCGGCGGCGATGGCGATGCGGGCGATCAGGCGCACGATCAGTTGAAGGTGTCCATCGCGTAGTTGACGCCGTGCGCGAGCCACGCCTGTACGGCGTCGGCGGCGCGCTCGATGGCGGACTCAGCTTCCGGCGCCTCCTCCGGCGTGAACGCGCCGAGCACGTAGCCGACCGTCTCTCCTTGCGGCCTCCCGATGCCGATGCGCAGCCGCGCGTAGTCCTGCGTGCCGAGCGCCGCGTTGATGGAGTTGAGGCCGTTGTGGCCGCCGGAGCCGCCGCTCGCGCGCATCCGTATCCTGCCGAGCGGCAGGTCGAGGTCGTCCAGGACGATGAGCACGGAGTCCGCACGCACGCGGTAGCGGTCCATCGCGTAGCGCACCGCCTCGCCGGAGACGTTCATGAACGTGCGCGGCTTGACGAGCACGACGCGCTTGCCGTCGATGCGGCCATCGCCGAGCAGCGCCGGCCTGCGCTTGTCGTTCAGCGATATGCCTGCGCGTCCGGCGAGGCGGTCGATGCACATGAAGCCCGCGTTGTGCCGTGTTCCGGCGTACTTCGGGCCGGGGTTGCCGAGCCCCACGACGACCAGCGTCGGCTCACGCTCCGTCGTCTTGCGTCGCATGAACCGGCCCAGCAGCCCGCTACGCATCCGCCGCCTCCCCGGACGCTCCGCTCTCTGCGAGCGCGGTCAACTCCTCCTCCGAGAGGATGGCGACGCCGAGCCGCTCCGCGTCGTCCCGTTTGGAGCCGGGCTCCTCGCCCACAACGACGTAGCTCGTCTTCTTGCTGACGCTGCCGCTCACCTGTCCACCGCGCTCCTTGATGAACGACTCCGCCTGCGAGCGCGTGAAGCCTTCCAGCCGTCCCGTGACGACGAACCGCATCCCCTCGAACGGCATCGGGCCGTCGACCTGCGCGGCGTCCCATCCCTCCGGCGCCGCGAGCGCGACCCCAGCCTCGCCCAGCCGCCGGACGATGCTCCGGTTGACCTCGTTCGCGAAGTGCGAGGCGATGCCCGCCGCGACGATGGGGCCGATGCCGGGAATGGCCTCCATCTCCTCCTGCGACGCGTCCATGAGCCGCTCCACGCTGCCGAACCGCCGCGCCAGCAGTTCCGCCGTCTCGCCGCCGACGTGCATGATGCCCAGTCCCGATATGACCGACGGCAGTGGTCGCTGCTTGCTCGCCTCGATAGCCGCGAGGAGGTTGTCGGCGGACTTCTCGCCCATGCGCTCCAGCGCTGTTAGTTGATCGCGAGTGAGCGCGTAGACGTCCGGGAGGTCGCGGATAGTCGCGAGTTCCTCCGTGAGGTGCGGGTAAGTCTGGCGTGTTTCGAGGTCGCAGGCGAGGTGGCTTCCCAGCAGCTGCGCGACGAGCTTCTCGCCGAGGCCCTCTATGTCCATCGCGGCCTGCGAGACGAAGTGCCGGATGCGCTCGAACCGCTGCGCGGGGCAGGCCGTGTTGACGCAGCGGTGCGCCGCCGCGCCCTCGTCCCGCACGATCGCGGTATTGCACGCAGGGCAGAGCGCGGGCATCTCGAACTCGGTCTCGTTGCCGGTGCGCTGCTCCACGACGGGGCCGACGACCTGCGGGATGACCTCCCCGGCGCGCTCGACCACGACGTAGTCGCCGACGCGGATGTCCTTCCTGCGGATGTCGTCCTCGTTGTGCAGCGTCGCCTGCCGCACGGTGACGCCGCTCACCTGTACGGGTTCCAGCATGGCGTACGGGTTCAGCGCGCCGGTGCGCCCCACGTTGACGCCGATGCCCAGCAGGCGCGTGACGGCCCGCTCCGCTGGGAACTTCCACGCGATGGCCCAGCGCGGCTCTCGCCCGACGAACCCGAGGTGCCGCTGGTAGTCCAGCCGGTCTATCTTCACGACCACGCCGTCCGTCTGGTAGTTCTTCTCGTCGCGCTCCCGCACCCAGCGGTCGTAGTAGGCGGCAACCTCGGACGTCGATTCCAGGCGTTCGATCTCCGGGTTGACCCGGAAGCCGAGTTCCTGAAGCCACTGCATCGTCTCCGAGTGCGTGGGCGGCGTCTCGGCGCCCTCTGCCCAGCCCAGCTGGTAGACCCAGATAGCCAGTTGGCGCGACGCGGTGATGCGCGGGTCGAGCTGGCGCAGCGAGCCCGCGGCGGCGTTGCGCGGGTTCGCGAACAACGGTTCGCCCGCGGCCTCACGCTCCTCGTTCATGCGGCGGAAGGCGTCGCGCGGGAAGTAGACCTCGCCGCGCACCTCCATGCGGGGCGGGGCCGGGACCCCGGTCTGCAGCACGAGCGGCACCGACTTGATGGTCCGCACGTTGAGCGTCACATCCTCGCCGCGCACGCCGTCGCCGCGCGTGGCTGCGCGGGCCAGCCGTCCTGCCTCGTAGGTGAGTGCGATGGCAAGGCCGTCTATCTTTGGCTCACAGACCATGGCGAACTCGTCGCGTTCCAGTACCCCGGCTGCGCGCCTGCGCCACGCCTCGAACTCCTCCTCGTCGAACGCATTGCCGAGGCTGAGCATCGGGACCGGGTGCGCGACCTCGTCGAACTGGGGCGCGGGCGCCGCGCCGACGCGCCGGGTCGGCGAGCCGGGGTCGGCGAGGTCGGGGTCGGCCTCCTCCAGCATCTGCAACTCGCGGAAGAGGGCGTCGTACTCGGCGTCGGTGATGAGCGGGGAGTCGAGGACGTGGTAGAGGTAGTTGTGGCGGTGCAACTGCTCCCGCAGTTCGCTCACGCGCTGGGTGGTTGCGGCGTCGGCCATCTCTGCTGCATTCCCCCTCTCCCTCTGGAAGAGGGCGCGCGTGCTCGGCACGCGAGGGTGAGGGTGTTCCCCTCAAGTATACGAGCGTGGGGAGTGAGCGTGCTCTCCGGCACGGGCGTATGATGCGGGCATTCCATGGACGCCTCGACCGCATCATCCCCGCGCATCCCCCGCCTCTGGCCGTTCAAGCGCGTCTATTACGGCTGGGCCGTCGTGTGGGCGTCCACCGTGGCGGCGTTCGGCATGGCGCCGATGTTCGGGCCGGTGCTCGGCGTCTTCTTCTCGTCCATCGAGGAAGAGCTCGGCTGGGACCGGGCGACGATCTCGCTGGCGTTCACCCTGGGGAGCGCGACGGCGTCGGTCATGCAGTTCCTCACTGGACGGCTGCTGGACCGCTATGGCGCGCGGATGGTGGTGGTAGCCGCGGGCATCATCATCGCGCTCGCGATGGTCGGCCTCTCCTGGATGCAGGAGCCGTGGCACTTCTGGCTGGCGTTCGGCGCGGGCAGGGGCTCCGCGCTTGCCGGGATACAGGTCGGCACCAGCGTCGCGCTCTCCAACTGGTTCATCCGCAGGCGGGGGCGAACGATAGCGATCCGCAGTATGGGGCAGCGCGCGGGGCAGTCGATCATGCCGATGGCGATATTCGCCATCATGGCCGTAGCTGGCTGGCGCGCCGCCTTCCTCTCGCTCGCGGGCGTCACCGCCATCCTCATCATCCTCCCCGCGGTCCTCTACCTGCGGCGTCGTCCCGAAGACCTGGGCATGACGCTGGAGAACATGACGCCCGACGAGCTGGCGGCATTGAACAGCGGAGGAGGGGAGCGCCGCGGCCTTGCGAGACTGTCGCGACAGGTGCGCGACGTGTCGTTCACGCTCGAGGAGGCGAGGCGCACTCGTGCTTTCTGGCTGCTGCTCCTCTTCGTAGTCGTGGAGCGGTTCGCGCTTGGCTCCATCAACCTACACATGGTCGTCAATTTCGAGGACAGGGGGCTTGCGCAGGGGCTCGCAGTGAGCACGCTCTCCATCTTCGCCGCGACGTCCGCGCTCACCGGTCTGCCCTGGGGGTTCGTGTTCGAGCACCTGCAGGTCCGCATCGGGGCGATGATCATGAGCGGGCTCCTGGTAGTGTCGATGGCGGTGCTCCTGGTGGCGGACAACTACGCGCTGGCGGTGCTGTTCGCCCTGCTGTTCGGGGTCGCCATAGGCGCAGGGAGCATCGTCGAGAACCAGCTGTGGGCGGACTACTTCGGGCGTCAGCACCTCGGAGCGATACGGGGCTTCGGCGCGCCGTTCCGCATAGCCAGCCCTACGGGCCCGGTGCTGACGGGGTTGCTGTTCGAATGGACCGGCTCCTACACGGTGCCGTTCACTATCTTCATGGTCATCTTCGTATTGATGACGGTGGCGATGTACTTCGCCACGCCGCCGGTGAAGCCCGCGGAAAGCGGGGACGGGTGAGGCGGCGCCAGCTACCTGTTGCTCCCTGTCGTCACGCATTCCGCGCCGTTTGCAGACTCACCGGGGGAGTACGCGTTCAGCGCGACGAGCAGGCGCTCAGCGGTAGTCAAGGCCTCACGGAGCATCGCCTCCGGCGTGACGTGCGCTCCGTTGTGCAGAAGCGGACCGGCGACGTTGTAGTCGCACTCGCCGCGCAGGTCTGCAAGGAGACGGAGCAAGAAAGCGATATTCCTCTGCATGGGGTCGCTGGAGTTACCGAATCGCTCCGGGAGTTCGGCGTGTCTCCTGTTCCGCTGGACCGGCGTGGCATCAGGGTTCTCACGGAAGTAGCGGCAGCACGACTCGTGGTGGAAGCCGTAGTACAACCGGCTGGTCGCAGACCGCAGGGCCGCCTCGCTCGGCGTACCTTCGATCAAGTGGAGGGCGAGGTCACGGAAATCAAGAGGGCGCATTCGTGAGGCGAGAGACGAGGGATTCCAGCGGTATCGCCGCCAGCCGTTCGGGAATGAGGGAGGCGGAGAAGCGCATGGGGAACGCGTCCTCCCGCTCCTCTGCTGTCCACGACTGCCACATGGCTGCCTCGCGTTCCACCATGCGGCTCCACGTCTTCTGTTGGTCCTGCTCTGTGCCGTCTACCCAGCAGACGAGTCCAACAGAGGGGGGCTCTTCCTCGTGCGGCTCGTGAACGTAGACGTACGCTTCAGAGATGACGTCTGCGCCGCCGTCTGCCAGCGCAGCGTCGTACAGCGCACGGAGCGTGCGCTCGCGGAACTTGGTCAGGAGCGGGCGGGCTTCCGGCCTGATCTCCAACGGAGCCGGACGGGGAGAGGCGGTTTTCAACGCTTGCGCCATGTGGTCTCTCCAAGACGCAGCGAGTGTACCACAGCGCGGCAGTGGCGCACTGAGCGGGGCACGGCAGGGTTCTTCTCGCTCATCTCCGCGCGTCCTCGTCCATGAGCGCGGCGACCTGACGCCCCATGCGCACGGAGTAGTTGGTGCCCCTGTCCTCCGGGTAGATCTGCGTCGTGTTCGCCAGGTACAGGCCCGGTATCGGCGTGCGGTGGTCCGGGATGCGCTCGGAGTAGCCCTGCGTCACGATGGGCTGCGCGGCGTCCACCTTGTGATGGTGATACTCGGTCACCCACGACTCGTCGAACGCCGGGTTGATCTTCTGCAGGTGCGGTACGTACTCCCGGTACAGCTCCTCCGGGGTCATCTGGTAGAGCGGGTCGTCGCGCTCCAGGTAGTTGGTGAGGTAGGCGATGTGCGCGCCGCCGTAGTGCTCCGGCGGGATGAAGTTCGTGTGCTCGATGATCCCGAGGAACGGCAGCGAACGGTCACCCACGTACGTCCAGTAGTGCGGGCTCAGCGAGCGCTTCATCACGAGGATGACGAGCACGGCGGCGAGGTAGACCTTGTCGGTCAGCTTGCCGAGGTAGTCTTCCGGCAGGTCCACCAGCCGGGGGAAGATGTACGACGGCGTCGTGGAGAGCACCTGGTCGTACTCGCGGCGCTCCGGCTCCCCGCCGTCGACGCTCACCTCCAGCCCCCGCGCGCGCCCGTCCTCGACGATGACCCGCCGCACGCCGGACGAGACGTGCACTTCGCCGCCCTGCTCCCGCACGCGCCCGCCGAGCACGTCGAATATCTCGCCGAACGAGCCGGTAGGGTAGGCGAGTTGCTCCTTGAACTTGCCCGTCAGCCCCTTGCCGCGGGACGCCGTGCGGAGCGCGAACTTGTTCCAGAGCCACGCCATGGTGATCCGGTCGTGGTAGCGTCCGAACTTGCCCCGCAGCATCGGCTCGAAGATGACGTCGTAGACCCGGTTACCTCCGTTCCGGCGCATCCACTCCGTGGCCGTTACCTGTTCGAGCGACGCCCACTCCTTCCGGCGCTGGAGCCCGAGCGTGACGAGGCCGAGCCGGACGCGGTCGGCCATCGGCAGGGGCCGGAAACGCAGCAGGTCGAACGGGGAGGTGAACTTCCAGAGCCGTCCCTGCGCGTAGTAGCCCACGTTGGAATCTATCCACTTCAGCCGGTGCGACAGCCCGAGTTCGCCCATGAGGTCGATCATCGCGGTGTCGCTGCGGAAGAGGTGGTGGTAGCCGCGCTCCAGCGGAACGCCGTTGACCAGGAACGTGGAAGCCTGACCGCCGAGGAACGGCGCGCCCTCGAACACCTCCGCGCGATGCCCCCGCAGTCCGAGTTCGTATGCAGCCGCGAGTCCGGCTGCGCCTCCGCCGATGATGCCTACTTTCACGATGCTCCCCTCGCTGTCGGTTCCTTGCCGGTCTGCAGGAGATCGCCCAGCGGGATGCTGCGTATCGCGAGGTAGAGCAATCCCACGACGATGACGGGCAGGAGCAGCGCCGCGTGCAGCACGATGGCGTACGCCGACGCGTGGACCGACTCCACACCCAGCACGACGAGCCCCAGCGCCGCGAAGATCTCGAACGGGCCGACGCCTCCCTGCGACAGCGGCACCGATATGGCGAGGTTGGCGAGCGAGATGATGAGCAGCATGGAACCGGCCAGCAGCCACTGGCTGCCGAGGTGCGCGTCCAGGTCGAACCCGAGCGCGATGAGATAGTACGCGAAACCCTCCATGATCCACACGGGGAGCGTGAGCGCGGCGACCTTCGCGAGGCGCCCTGGCCTCTGCAGTCCCGCGAAGCCCTTGATGAACCGCGAGGCGAACGCTCTGAGCAGCGCCTTGTAACGCGTAGGCAGGGGCACGCGGCGAGCGAGCACGGCACCCAGTCCCTGGAACAGCCAGGGCCGCAACGCCGCCGTCACGATGACCGCGAACCCGCCGATGAATGGCGCGGCCATGATGATGGCCGCAGCCCAAACGGGTATCGCTACCGCATCGCGCACGCCCTCCGGCAGGCCGGAGAACGGCAGGAAGAGTACGCCTGCAAGCAGCAGAAGGAGCATCAGCACGCCGTCGAACACCCGCTCGACGACGATCGTCGCCAGCGCCGTCGCACTGCTCACCGGCTCACGCCGGGAGAGGTAGTAGCTGCGGACGAGCTCCCCCGCCCGCAGGGGCAGGAGGTTGTTCGCCATGTACCCCACGATGACGACCGGATAGAGGCGCGCCGTTGTCGTCTCCGCGAACGGGCGAAGCAGGAACCGCCAGCGCAAGGACCGGAAGTAGAACGAAACGAAGTACGCGACGGTGGCCGGCCCCAGCCAGGCATAGTTCGCTTCCGACAGTGCGTCGATCCACGTGCGGTAGTCGCTCCGCACGAACAGGAAGAAGAGCAGGGCGAGAAAGCCTGCGGCGGGGGCCAGCCCCAGCAAGAGTCGCGTTCTGTTCGACATGGCGGGTCTGCGTGCGCGGTCTGCTGTGGTGGGAGGACTCATACTGCT
Organism: Dehalococcoidia bacterium; assembly: GCA_034422795.1. Lineage (GTDB taxonomy): Bacteria > Chloroflexota > Dehalococcoidia > Lucifugimonadales > Australimonadaceae > Bin16. The sequence goes on from DAOUJK010000010.1 coordinate 32,176, forward strand.
GCCTCGTCCTCGCTTGGGAAACAGGCGCGGAGCCGTCGTTCCTGCGGAGGTGAGGCGTGTCGTTCTTGTGAAAAAGCGCCGCCTCGAGGGTCCGTCATTCCGGCACCGGCGGGAATCCAGAGTGCGCGGGCAGCGCACGCGGCATGAGAACGGGAAGGGGCACCTCTCGTCCTCATTCCCTTACACGGTCTGACAAGGCCCCGTTGTTCCTGCGAGGGCCGAGCCTCCCCCGCACTCGATGCGGGGGGTGAGGGTGGACCGTCGGGGCAGAGTGGGGTTACGCAATGTCCTCCTCCTGGGAGTCCTGCACGTCCCGGAACGACTTGCATCCTTGCCCCTCTGTGTGCCCCACGAGGTCGTTTCGCACGTAGATAGCGCCCCGCGAGAACTGCATCGCGGATGCGACCTCGCGCTGCAACTGGTAGTCCACGGCTGTCCGCCAGCCCTCGCTGGTGAGAGCGCCGGACAGCACGTCCCCGGGTGTGACGCCGCCGTAGGCGTAGTTGGGGAACCACCACAGCGTGTGCAGTTCACCCAGGCGCGTGTAGCCTGCCAGGTGCTCGTCGTTGGCGTCCTCCGACCAGATGCTCATCATTACCAGGTGGTCGTCAGGCGGCTCGGTCACTGGGTCGGTGTTCAGCGTGCGGTACGTCACCCATGGATAGTCGCGCAAGTACCAGCGCCACTGCCACGCGAAGTTGTCGTGCTCGTCGGCAAGGATGCGGAGGTTGCCCCGCCCAGGTCCGGCGCTCCTGGCGAAGTGCTCGATGCACTCGGCGGCATAGGGCGTCTCCTGGCCTGTCTGCGAGTAGACCAGCAGTTCCTGCGGGCGCTCGAAGCTTTCGTAAGAGTAGCTCGCGCGTGCCGAGAAGAACGCGGTCATCGCGAACGCTGCAGTGAGGATGCCCAGCGTCAGGAGAGCCAGTGTGATCGAGGCCCCCGCGAAAGGAGAGGTAACGGCATGCAAGGCGCGTGCCGCGCGATGCATGAGTGCTCGCGGCGTCGCCAGCAGCGTCCCTATGACGGATACGTCCAGGCCGAGCCGACGCTCGCCTCGCGCGGCGCGCCTTCGCTCCGCGCGGCTCTGTCCCATCTGGAAGAGCGGCACGGGGGGCGTGTCCGGCGCTGTGGCACCGCCCGGGGAGAGCGCTGCCGCCCGGCGACCACCGGGCCTGAACGCGAAGATGAGCGCCAGCGCGAGAACGATGCCTCCGGTCCCGGCGAGCAGGACTTCCAGTCTGATCGGCTCGTTGGCGAGCACGAAGCGTATCGTCAGGAACGGCACGACTGCTGCCAGCGCGATGCTGCCCGCATAGGCTGTGACGATGGCGCGCGTGCTCCGGCCTGACGTTGCTGCATGCTCGGCCAGCATCCCTGCGATGCGCCCGGCGACGAACGCGCACGGCACGGCTATCCCCATGAGCAGCCACGGCATACGCTCGCCGGCGAACGAAAAGATGGCGAAGGAGAGCCACGTCCAGCCCACGATGGCGAAATCGAAGGTGCTTCGCCGCCGCGCCAGCAAGTAGATGCCGCCTGCAAGGGCAGGCACGGCGATCGCGAACTCGTAGACCGAGAGGCCGATGATGTAGTAGTACCACGGCTGGTTGGCGCGCTCGACTCCCTGCTGCGCTATCCAGTATCCGAGCGAACCCCAGAGGCCGGTGAAGAAGCCATCCCAGTTGGTGAAGAGGCTGGTGAACAGCAGCAGCCAAACTGCCCCGAACGTTCCGAACAGCATCGGCCACCGCTTCCAGTCCCATTTCATCCCCAGGATGACGGATACGGCTGCCATCGACAGGACGATGAACCCTGCTATGTACAGCGCTCCGGGGACCGGCGCGCCGGTTGGTGCGTCGGCGCGGGAGAGTTCGCCGCTCTGCACCAGCGGGTGGTTTCCGTCGGGGTTGACGAGGATGATGCCGAAGACGTCTTGCGCCAGTCCCGCGATGGGGGCCCACATCGGCAGAGTGAGCGTCCCCATCACGATGAGCAGGTCTGCCGCCGGGCCAGTCTCTGAGAGCTTGCGCTGGTTCCTCAGCCACGCCCAGAGTGCGGGTCCGGCTTTCGCGAGCAGCAGCAGCCCGAACATGCCCACCAGGAAGAAGGCGCTCTCCTTGCTGGCGAACGTGAGCGCCCAGAGCACCGCCCATGCGAACAGCATCCGCGTGCGCGGACGCTCCATGTAGCGCAGCGCCAGCGCGAGCAGGGCCACCGCCCACACCGCCATGTAGACGTCGTTCCGCATGAAGCGGCTGAAGTAGAGCACGGTGGGCGAGACCAGCAGGAAGAGCGAGGCGGCAAGCGCACCGTACCGTCCGAGTTCCTTCCGGAAAAGCCATGGCATGGCTACGAGGACCGTGCCGAACAGTGCAGGCGCCAGCCGCGCGGCGAACTCGCTGGACCCGATCAATAGGTAGGTTGCCGCGCCGGCGTGGTACAGCAGCGGACCGTGGGTCAGCGGGTTGTGAGCGTAGCCCATACCCTCGGCGTAACGCCATGAGTACCAGGCATGGAGGATCTCGTCGTAGTGAAGCGCCCGCCCGCCCAGGTCCCACAACCGCGTTCCGAGCGCCAGCGCCAGCAGGGCGAGTACCGCCCATCCCTCCCACGTGCGAGGCGGACGGATGCCGGTGACGCTCCTCCAGGCATGTGCCAGGGCATTCTTCATCGCCCCGGTCCCTCTCGGGACGGCTTTTACGACCTCCACTTACGCCGCTCCCTCTACGTCGATGCGGTACACCGTGATGCCCCCGTCTTCGAAGGCGACGGACCCGAGCACCGAGAACTTGGGGATGCCGGCGTCGCCGTAGACGGCCCGCTCTCTCGGCCCCACCACAACATAGTCTACCCCGTACTTCTCAAGGAGGCTGGCGGCAGTATCCGGCTCTTGCGTCTCGTAGATGAAGCGCACGTCGCGCTGGCGCTCTTCGAAGTTCGCGCTTTCGCCGCTGCGCCACTGGCGCTCGTGCCCCTCCCATCCCAGGATGGTGGGCCGCCCGGTCGCGGACGAGATGCGGGAGAGTTCCGGCTTCCAGTCGTTGCAGCCGCCCGGGTTCTCGGGGCAGGGCACGAGCGAGCCCTCCAGCACGACGGCGCCCCGGCTGGTGTTCTCACGCACCCATTCGACCGTTGCGTAGTCGGCCGGGGAGTAATGGTCCACGTAGGCGATGCCGTTCAGGGTGAACCGGTCGCCCTGCTCGTCCCTGATGCGGGTATCCGCCGCGGCTGCCGGGTAGTACGCAACCGCCACGAAGAGCAGCACCAGCATTCCCCGCCACGCGAGGCTCCCCACGCGGCCCGTGGTGCGGTCCAGGTTCCAGCGTATCGTTACGAACCATATCGAGAAGCCGCCGAGCACCGCCAGGAGCAGCCACGCCTGGTAGTAGAGCTTGAAGATGGTGTTCATCCGCCGGAAGTCGCCGCCGGCCCAGATGTCCACGACGTGGAACAGCTCCGCTCCCATCACCAGCATGGCCGCGATGGCGAACAGGAACAGGCCGGGCACCACCGAGTTCCACTGCGCGGCGCGCTCGCGGTCCACCGAGAGGCGCATCGTTTCGCTGTCCCGGTGAGCCAGCGTCCAGGCGCCGTACAGGGCGAGGCCTGCCATGATGGCGAGCGGTACCACCGGCACAAGCCGGTCTATGGCGAGCAGTTCGCCCCCTATGCCCCGCTCGCCGCTTACGAAGATGCTGTACCACAGGATGCCGCCTATGACGGCGATGCTTCCTCCCATCAGCGTAACGCGCGGATTGAAAGCGAAGAGCGCTTCGTCTGCGTGCGGTTGTTTGAACCCCATCTGATGGAACGCGAACAAGATGGCCGCGACGCCGGCTATGGGGAGACCGAAGACAGGCTGCATCCACACGAGTACGGGTGAGAACGCGAGCAGCATGGGGATGCTGAAACGCAGGAGACTCCAGTTGCCGTGCCTGAAGACGTGCCGCATCGCCACGATGAAGAAGGGGACCGTCAGGATGCCGAGGACTCCCCATGCCAGCACGAGATGTGCCGGACGGGTCATTACCCCCTCTACAGGCAGGATGCCCTCGGCAGAGCTCTCGAACGTGTACAGGTACGGCAGTGCCGCCGCCAGCGAGCCGGCGACCAGCAGGGCTGCCGTTATCAGGGCGCGTCCGAGCCGCCGCCTCCCCGTGATCTTCGTCTCGTGTCTCCACGTATCGAGCGTTCGGTGGAACGAGTAGACGCCGCCCTGTCCTCCGCCGGGGGCGCCCAGCACAACGTCGTCGCCGCGTATCGCAACCGCGCTGCCGAGCGCCGTGTCGATGCTCGTGTCTTCCGCGGTCAACACCGTCTGGAAGCGCCAGCCGCGCGAAGTCTCTTCGAAGACGAACGCGCACCCTGCATTCGGCGCGGGACCGTTGCTGCCTGGCGCTCCAACGGCGAGGTAGTAGTCCTGGAGGGCAACCGCAGAACCGAACGACTCCCGGGCGGACGGGACCGGGCATCCGAGCGTCGCGATGGGCACCCAACCCCGCTCCGCCTCGCTGAAGATCTTCACCACGGCGTCGCCGCCTACCGCCAGCCGTCCGGTGTCCAGTGAGATGCTCCTCCCGAACCTGTTCGGGTCAGTGAAGGAAGGATGTATCGCGGACGCATGCGTCCACTCGCCGGAAACGTTCTTGAAGACGTCGACCAACCAACCATCGAAGCTCAGTACTCCCGTGGCCAGCAGACCGTCCTCCAGTGCTACCTCTGTGGGCAGGCCGTCTCCCGCGGAAGGGTAGAGGCGTGCGTCGAGCGTCCAGTCTCCTTCCTCGTTACTGTAGACATAGACCGCCTCCAGCGACGCGACCACGACGGTGTTGTTGTGTATCGCTACGGACTGGCCGAACCCCACGACCCCTTCGTCGTTCTCGGGCCTCAGCGTTGCTGCGTGCGTCCAGCGCTCATTCGCGAAGGAGTAGATCTGCACGAGGCCGCCCATGAATGCCCTCGGAGCACCCACGGCGACCATATCGCCGTGGGCCGCCACAGACGCACCGAAGTCGGCATCCGTCCCCAGCCCTCGCGCTTCTATCGTGTGTGCCAGGCGCCATCTGTTCCCATGCTTCGTGTACAGCCATGCGGTGTTCAGGTCCTCTTCCGCGCGTGGCCCCGCGCCCGCACCCACGATGAGGAAGCGGTCGGTGAACGCCAGCGACCGCCCGAACTGGACGCGCCGCTCGTTCCGCGCCGCATTCAACAGTACTGCGCCTGCTACCAGTGTCAGGCCCAGTGGCAGGTCCCACAGGTTGACCGCCCCCATCCCGCCGACGCTCAGGGCGGTGACGAACACGAGCGGGAAATGGCGCCGCAGCACGTCACGCTGGGTGAGCCCGGGCCGGAGGTACAACTGGATGGCGACGCCTATGGCCAGCAGGACGAACCCGATGGACATGACGTGCGGGTGCATGTCCCCCAGCAGGAAGCTGAAAGCGGGGAACTCCGTGATCCCGTGCGGCACCACTCGTGAGGCGCGCCACCACCACCAGAGCTCGTCCTGGCGCCAGGACGCGGCAACCTGCGGGTTCGTGTACCACTCGGGGTCCGGCGTGATCCACGCCCAGAAGGACGAGGAGCCCGCGTTTGAGGCCCATCCCAGCTCGAGCACGCCCAGCATGTTGCTGGCAACCAGCAGCAGGAAGACGGACGCACCCCCGGCGAGCGCCCCCGCCGGTGCGGACCCTCTGGCCAGGCGTACGAGGTTGAACGTCAGGCCGAATGCCGCCACCGCCGCCATCGCCGCATAGGTGGCCAGGCCCAGGCTGTAGGCGACAGGGGTCAACGTGTTCGTGAGCAGCGCCACGGAACCGATGAGCAGGTAGCCCAGGTAGTAGTAAGAGACCTGCTCACCCGCGAACCACGCGTCCATCGGGGGGTAGTAGCCGCTGGCTACCGTGGAGCTCAGGAACATCAGGTCCATCGGCTGCTCGGTGGTGCTGATGTCCGGGACCATCGCGCGCAGCAGCGCCATGGCGAGGAACACCATCGCAAACAGCGCCTCGATCACGATCACGAGACGGCGGTTGCCCCACAGGAACGTCCCGATCTCGCTCCACCAGCGCCGCCCCGCCAGCACGGAGAGACCCACGATCAGCACGCCCGCCGCCAGTACGGACAGGTTGGAAGCGGGGATGGTGCGGCTCATGCCGATGAGCCCGGCCAGGAATCCAACGCTCAGCAGCCCCAGCGGCTTGGCGAAGGCGTAACCCCTGTCCGGCATGCGGGAGAACGCACGGAAGGCGATAGGGAATACCGCGAAGGAGAACACCTCCAGCGTCAGGAACCAGAGGGCTGCGTTGAAGATCAACACCGGCCGGCCCCTTGCGGTTCGTCCCCGAACAGCGCGTCAACGAAGTCGTCCGTGTCGAACAGTGCGAGGTCGTCCTGGCCTTCGCCCGTGCCGATGAACACCACGGGCAGGCGCAACCGCTGAGCGATGGCTACGGTGACGCCGCCCTTGGCGGTGCCGTCCAGTTTGGCGAGGAGAACGCCGTCCACCCCCACGGCCTCCTGGAAGAGGCGCGCCTGTTCCACCCCGTTGTGCCCGGTCGTCGCGTCCAGCACCAGCAACGTCTGGTGCGGCGCGCCTGGCGCGCGGCCTTCGAAGACCCGTCGCACCTTCCGCAACTCGTCCATCAGCGGGGCATTGGTGTGCAACCTGCCCGCAGTATCGAAGAGGAGAACGTCCGTACCGCGCGCGGCTGCCGCCTCGTACGCGTCGTAGGCTACCGCTCCCGGGTCAGAGCCTGGCTGGTGCGCGACGATGTCCGTCTGCAGCCGGTCTCCCCATACCTTCAACTGGTCTATCGCCGCAGCGCGGAACGTGTCCCCCGCGCCGATGAGCACCGACTTGCCCATGCGCTGGTAATGGGCCGCCACCTTTGCGATGCTCGTTGTCTTCCCGGAGCCGTTCACTCCAACGATCATCAGCACGAACGGCTTCGCGGCCAACTGCTCCTGGTCGTACCAGTCCCAGAAGCTCTTGTCCTCCGGCTCCAGGAGGAAGGCCAGCTCCTCCTTGAACAGTTCGATGACCTCGTCCGGGTCGCTGACGCCCTCCTCGCGCACACGCTGGCGTACCGCGTTGACCACTCCGAGCGACGTATCGACTCCCACGTCAGCGGCGATGAGCGCGTCTTCGAGGCTCTCCCACAAACGCTCGTCCGAGAGGGTCGCGCCCTGGAACAGCGACGCCAGCCCTCCTCCCCAGCCCTTCCGTGTCCTGGCCAGAGCGTGTGTCGTCTTGTCCTTACGACGCAGGAAGTTGAAAACCACATGGGCATGGTATCAACGCGGGGATTCCGCTCACAATACGCGGGCTGGTGACGGACGTGCTATTTGGAGAGCGAAGCCGGGAGGTCCCGTTGCGATGCCTCGTGCAGGGGCGTCCCTTGTGGGCGCCTGCGCGGCGAGTGAGGGTTCACACCCCCACATCTTCTCCCCTCCGCAATGCATCCAGCGCCTCCCGTGCCGCTGCCTGCTCCGCGTTCGCTATCCTCCCGCCCGCGCCTTCTCCCATCGCGCGACCGTCCACCAGCACGCGCACCGTGAACCGCTCATCATGCCCCGCCCCCGTATCCGAGACCGTTTCGTAGACGGGCAGGGGCAGTCCGCGGCGTTGCAGGAACTCCTGCAGTGCGCTCTTGGCGTCACGCTCTGCGCCCGCGTCTCCCAGCGCCTGTATGCGAGGGCCGAGCCAGCGCAGGACGAGCGACCGGGCCTCCTCCTCTCCCTGGTCGAGGAGCACTGCGCCGAGCACGGCCTCGAGCGCCGCGGCGAGATTGCGGCTGCGGTCGCGTCCGCCGCTCGCTTCCTCGCCCTGGCCAAGCAGCAGGTACTCCCCCAGGCCGAAACTGCGAGCGACTTCCGCGAGCGTCGCGCCGCGCACCAGCGCCGCACGGGCGCGGGTCAACTCCCCCTCGTCGTAGTCCGGGTAGCGCGCGTACAGTTCGGCGGCGACCGCCCACCCGAGGAACGCGTCGCCGAGGTACTCCAGCCTGTCGTAGCTCTCGAGCGCCGGGTCGTCCTGCTCGTTCAGGAACGAGCGGTGTACGATCGCCTGCCTGAGCAGGCCGCGCTCGCTGAAGCGTACGCCGAGCGTCCGTTCGAGTGCGGCCCACTCCGGTTCCTTCCCGCTTGATGGGGAAAGGTCAGGATGGGGGTGCCTGTCCGGCATCCCTAGTCAAAGACGCCCTTCGGCCACGGGGGCTGCGGGCGCTTCACCTCGCCGACGAACACCTCGTCCCGCATCAGCCCCAGGAGCGAGTTGAACGCACTGAGCGCCTGCTCATTCTCCTGTGGCCTGATCAGTTTCAGGAACGCGGAGCCGCCGCCCTCGAACACGAACGTCGGCGTTCCGAACACGCCCAACTCCTCAACGGCGTGGGTGTGGCTCTCCGCGATCTCGTCGAGCGTCGAGCGGTCGTTCAGGTCCGCCGTGAACCGGTCCACGTCGAGACCGGCTTCGGCGGCGATGCGCTGCAGCACGGCCATGTCGTTCAGTTCCACGCGGTCCTGGTGGCGGGCGTTCAGCAGCAAGGGAAGGAACGCCCGGAGCGCGTCCTCGCCCTGCCGCCGAGCGGCCTGCCCGGCGCGCAGCCCCCAGAGGCTCTGGTCCAGGTCCTCGTCCGGCTCGTTCCACGCCCGGTAGTCGGGGTCGCCGGTCTTCTGGTTGATCTGCGCGAGCGAGAGCGGCTTCCACGTGACCTCGAGCGGCGCCTCGCCGCCCATCGCGTCCTTCACTTGATCCAGCCACACGGCTGCATTGAAAACGAACGGTCAGCGAAAGTCGTAGTAAACGTCTGCCTTCTGCGTTGCCATGAGCGCCTCCATCTCCCGTCATTCCCGCGCACGCGGGGGTCCGGTCTGGTGTAAGGGCGTCCCTTGTGGGCGCCCTTCCGTCGTTCCTGTGCAGGCAGGAACCTCGCTTGGTCAGCCGCATTGTACCCGTTCGCGCAATCCCCCGCCCGCTATACTCTGGGATAGCCGAGCCACCGCCACAGGGGAGAACGCCTTGGTAGATTTCCGCCCATTCAGAGCCGTCCGCTACTCCGGGTCCGCAGGCCCGCTCGACAATCTCGTCTGCCCGCCGTACGATGTCATATCCCCGGCTGCCGAGCGCGAGTTGCTGGACCGCAGCCCGCACAACATGGTGCGGATGGAGCTGGCGGAGTTGGACGGGCCTCCGCCGTCCGATCGTTACGACAACGCCGCCGCCGCCCTCCGCTCCATGCTGAGCGACGGCGTGCTCGCCCGTGACGACGCTTCCGCCTACTACCTGCTGCGCCAGCGCTTCTCCGTTGGGGGCGTCGAGCGCGAGCGCCACTGCCTCTTCGGCGCATTGCGCTTGGAAGAACTGGGAGACGGCGTGCTCCCGCACGAGAACACCGCACCCGGTCCGAAGGAGGACAGGCTCGCGCTCATGCGCGCGGCCCACGCCAACTTCAGCCCCATCCTCATGCTCTACCGCGACGCCACCGGCGCGATCGCCGGGACGCTCGCGGAGTCGGCCGCCGCGCCGCCCCACGCCGAGTTCGCCGTGGGCGATGAGCGGTACGCCCTCTGGCTCGTTCAGGACGCGTCCGCCGTGGACGCGGTCTCCCATGCGCTCGCTGAGGAGAAGCTCTACGTCGCCGATGGGCACCATCGCTACGAGACGTCGCTCGTCTATCGCGGCGAGGCTTCGGACGGCGCGGACTTCGTCCTGACAGGCATCGTCGCGTTCGACGATCCCGGCCTGCTCATCCAGCCGTACTACCGCGTCGTCCACGGCGCGTCGCAGGCGCAGATGACGAAGCTGGACCAACTCCTCTCGTTCTACTTCGTATCGCGCCCTTCCGGTACGCCCCCCGGAGACCCGGCGCTGCTGGATGCCGTTGTCGCCACGCTGGGGCAGGGGCAGACGGTGCTCGGCGTCGTCCGGCAGGGACGGCCTGCGCAGCTGCTCACCCCCGCGAACGACATCATCCCCGAGCCGGACCCCGAGGCCTCGCCGGAGACGCAGGTGCGCTCCGTGGAGGCGTTCGTGCTCCAGGAGATGCTGTTCCGCCCTGTCTTCGGCGACGCGTTCCCCGACCACGTCGAGTACGTCCACGACGGCGCGGAGGCGATGGCGATGGTGGAGCGCGGCGACGGACAGGTGGCGTTCTTCGTGAAGGGCCTGCCGGCGGACGTCTTCAGGGCGGTCGTCGGCGCGGGGATACGGCTCCCGCGCAAGAGCACCTACTTCTACCCGAAGCTCCCCAGCGGCGTCGTCATCAACCTGCTCGACGAAAGCGCGTAGGGGCGTCTACTAGGAAACGCTCGCGCGCCACGACGAACCCGCCGTCGCTGCGAGGAACTGCTCGTGGATGCGCGGCGCGCCCGCCGCGATGTTCCCGGTCTCCGGCGTGAGCGGCCCGCCGTTCAGGCTCGTCGCGATGCCGCCCGCCTCTCGCACGACCACGATCGCCGCGGCGATGTCCCAGGGCTGCACGTAGTGGTGCGCGTACAGTTCCAGCCGCCCGCACCCGGCGTACGTGATGCCCAGCGCCGCTGATCCCATCATCCGCACGGACTGGAACCCCGGCCACAGCTCCGCGACCGCCGCCAGCAGCAGCTTCCCCTCCGGCCCCTTGTAGCCGATGTCGAACCCGAGCAGCGCCTCTTCCATGCGGCTCTCGTCCGACACCGACACCGGCGTTCCGTTCAGTGCTGCCCCGCGTCCCGTGGCAGCCGTGAACGTCTCCTCCCGAACGGGATCGAGCAGCACCCCGACGAGGGGCCCGCCGTGCGCCCATAACCCGACGCTCACGCAGATGTGCGGGAGCCCGCTCGCGAAGTTCCGCGTGCCGTCGATGGGGTCGACGTACCAGCGGTACGGGGAGCCGCCGCCGTGCGCGCCGGACTCTTCCGCGAAGACGTCGTGGTCGGGGAATGCGCCGGTGAGCACCGCGAGCGCCGCGTCCTCCGCCGTCTTGTCGACCTCCGTGACGCGGTCGTTCCACCCGCCCTTGGTGCGCAGCCCCAGCCGCTCCTTCGCCCCGGCGCCGAGCGTGTCCGGCAGGCGCCTCCTGATCTCCGCTCCCGCCGCCTCCGCGACGCGTACCGCCACCTGCAAGGCGTCGCTTCCGTCCGGTGCCGTCGGCAGGGCAGGGCGCTCCGTCATGCCTCCCGCAGCCCCATGCGGACGTAGACCTCCTCCACCGTCGCGCTTGCCACGGCCTGCGCGCGCTTCGCGCCCTCGCGCAGTATCTCCCGCACCTGCTCCGGGCGCTTGGACAGTTCCCGCCGCCGCTCCCGGAACTCGCGCAGGTAGCGGTTGATGCCCTCCGCGAGGTCGCGCTTGTCGTCCACGCAGCCGATGCCCGCCGTCGTGCAGAGCCGGTGTATCTCGTCCGTCTTGTCCGGGTTGAAGACCTTCTGGAGGGCGAACACGTTGCAGACCTCCGGCCTGCCGGGGTCGGAGCGGCGCGCGCGCTGCGGGTCGGTCACCATCGTCATCGTGCGCTGCGCCGTCTCCTCGTCCGTCGCTGCGAGCTCGATGTGGTTGTCCAGGCTCTTGCTCATCTTGTTCTGGCCGTCGGTGCCGAGGATCATCGGCAGGTCGGTCAGCAGCGCCTGCGGCTCTGGGAACGTGTCTCCGTAGAGCCGGTTGAAGCGGCGCGCGATCTCCCGGGATATCTCGATGTGCGACGCCTGGTCGATGCCCACCGGCACCTTGTCCGCCTTGTAGATGATGATGTCCGCCGTCTGCAGCACCGGATAGCCCACGAGCCCGTACGGCACGTGCTCCTCGTCCTCACCCATCTGGCGCAGGCGTTCCTTGAACGTCGGCACGCGGAGCAGCCACCCGAGCGGCGTGCTCATACTCAGCAGCCCGTGGAGCACGAGGTGCTCCGGCACGTGCGACTGCACGAAGATGACGGCGCGCTCCGGGTCCAGCCCGGCGGCGAGCCAGTCGAGCACCATCTCCTGCGTGTCGTTGGCGATGGTCCCGACCTCGCTCCCGCCGGAGAGCGTGGTGAGCGCGTGAACGTCCGCCACCATGTAGAAGCACTCGTACTCGTCCTGCAGGCGCACCCAGTTCTGCAGCGCCCCGAAGTAGTTGCCGAGGTGCAGCCTGCCGGAGGGCCTCATGCCCGAGAGTATCCTGCCGTCAGCCATCAGTCGTTCTCCTCTCCCAAGGATAGCGTGCGGCGGTCCGGTCCTGCACGGCTCGCCGTCTGCAGGTTGTCATGTTGAGCGGAGCCAGAGGCGGAGTCGAAACATCGCTCGGGGGCGTTCACTCTCAACGGGGCGTTCCCGAGAGGTTCCTCGGCTCCGCTCGGAATGACAGCCCAAGCTGTGAGGTTCCTGCGGAGGCAGGAACGACAAGGGTGCAACTCGTCCAAGCGTGGGCGTCAGCGGTAGCGCGTGCCGTAGATATACACGGCGACCAGCCCTGCCACGTCAACTCCTCCCAGCAGGCCGCCCACCAAGGGCTCGCCTAGGTACAGCGCATATCCGGCAAGGCCCAGCAGTGCAAACGCGAGCAGGGAACCGGCGAGAATGCCGAACCAGGGACGCCGTGAATTCCTGCGCTCGATCTCTTGTCTGTGTGTGGCCTGCCGTTCAGCCATCTGCAGGATGCGTTCAGGGGCAGAGGGAACCAGCCTTGCATACCCTTCTAGGACTTCGGGAGGAGGGAGCGGCCCTTCGAACTCGACGCGCAGCCCCACTATCTGCCTTTCGGCAGGAGCGCTCGTGGGAGCAGGATTGGGGTCAGGGGCATCAGCCATGAGTTCTCAGGAAACGTCTTCTGCGATGCCCGTTCTGATCTGACTGTCAAACCGTTGCATGGCGGTCGCGAGGTCGCGGCCCACGGTGTACCAATCTGCCGCTGCTGCGCAGGTGTCCACGTCTGGGCCAACCGACTTGCCCCGCAGTCCGAAACTCGCAAAGTCCCAGAGCGAGGCGAGCCCTGACATGAACGACGCAGGGCGCTGGTCATATGCCTGAGCGGTCCGGTAGAGGTAGAGCTGCTGGAAGAGGTCGGTCAAGGCCTCGTCTCTGTTGCTGCCGGAGCCGCTGATGGGGAGCTCCACGCAGCGCAGCAGGACGCCCCCATCGGCCGTTTCGCCCGCGATCAGGCTGAGAGTTGCCTGGAAACCGTGTTCCCTGGAAGCACCCGCATAATCCTGAGTGGCCTTGGGGACAGCGCTCATTCCTTCCTCCTCATTCTCCCATGCTAAGGGGAACGGTGGCACCGGTCAACGCAGGAGAGCTGAGGCTCGTAGTCCCAAATCACTCTGCAGGTCTTCGATCTGGCTCCTGAGTGCATCTTCCTGGGCCTTGGCGATGAGGGGATGGGCCTCGCCGGAGCGCCGGCTGAGGCTGCCGAGGGTCCGGGACAGTCCGTCCGCCTGCGCCATGGTGATGCGGTACCGCTGCTTGCTCTTGATTATGCGAAAACGCCTCAGTCCTCGCACAAGACTACGTTCGTCGATGACGCAGTGGACGTTGCACTTGGTGCGCGATAGAAACGCGCTGTTCGGCTCGTTCGATGACACGCACGATAGCACGAAGTATCTCGCTATCCGAGAAGAAATCTGGAGTGTCCTGCGAACGATATGACCGTCCAGTACGTGCTGTTGCAGCACCCTTGGCCCTGTTGATTCGCGCCATCTCCCTCACTCCCCGTACAGATCGCGTTCGTCGATGACGCGGCGGGCCTTGAACTGCGTGCGCTCCAGTTCGCCGGGGGCTTTCAGTTCGACGCTGGAGCGGATGCCGAGCGTCGCACCGAGGTCGGACTGGAGCTGGCGCTTGACGGCGTCGATGCCGCCCTCTGCCGCTGCGGCCTCCGAGGTGTACTCCGCAAGGACGGTGAGCTCGTCCATCTGCCGCTCGCGGGAGACGACCATGCGGAACTCGCCGGTGAGGCCGGCGGTGGCGCGCACGACGTTCTCGACCGCGCTCGGGTAGACGTTCTCGCCGCGCACGACCACCATGTCGTCCACGCGGCCGTAAATGCCGCGCGGCATGGTGGGGTAGGTGCGCCCGCACGCGCACGGCTCGTCCGTCCAGCTCGCCAAGTCGCCGGACCAGAAGCGGATGAGGGGCTGCGATGTGCGCTCCAGATGCGTGTAGACGGGCACGCCCTCGCCGCCGTACGGCGCGACCTCGAGCGAGGTCGGGTCGATCAGCTGGGTGAAGACCATGTCCTGCCAGAGGTGCATGCCGCTCGCGTAACGGCAGCCGCCGTTGCTCATCCACGGCGACATCTCGCCGGTCGAGCCGCTGTCGACGATGACCGGGTTGCCGTACGCCTCCTCCAGCGTCCTGCGGGTCGCGGGGATGGACGCCCCCGGCTCGCCGGAGAAGAAGAGCGTGCGGAAGCCGAACTCCCTCGGGTCGACGCCCTCCTCGCGCGCGGTCTCGGCCAGGTAGAGGCAGAACGACGGCGTGCCGTAGAAGACCGACGGCTTCGTCGCGAGGCACCAGCGGACGGCCATGCGCGTCTGCCCCGGCGCGCCCGCGCCGAACGGGAAGCACTTCGCGCCCATCCGCTCCGCGCCGACGAGCATCCCCCACGCGCCCATGTACAGGCTGAATGGGGCGGCCATGAAGACGGTGTCGCTCGGACGCACGCCCGCGCCCCACTCTACGCGCGCGTGCGCCTCGCCGATGCGCTCCCAGTCGCCCCTGCTGATGGCGATCACGGTCGGGATGCCGGTTGTGCCGGACGAGCCGTGGATGCGCAGGATGTTCCGCCAGTCGTCGCAGATGTTGCTGCCGAACGGCGGGTTGTCGAGCAGGTCTTGGCGCAGGTCTTCCTTCGTGATGATGGGGATGCGCTGCACGTCGTCCAGCGACTTCAACTGGTCGGGGTGGAACCCGGCCTCGCCCCAGCGCTTCTTGTAGAACGGCGAGCGCTCGTACGCCCACGCGGCCTGCCGCTGCAGCTTCGCAACGATAAGGGTGGCGCGTTCCTCGACCGGCATCGTCTCGAGCTCCGGGTCCCAGTACTCCTGGTCCGGCGGCGGTACATAGGAAGGGTTGTACTGCGGGGGCCACTCGATCGTCATGGTTGCCCGGCTCCGTCGGCCAGGCGCTCCCGGATGAACGCCTCGATGTCGCGCAGGCTGGAGCCGACGGGGAAGACGCCGTCGACGCCGATCTCTTCGAGCGCTTCGCGGTCGCCGTCGGGGACGGTGCCGCCGAGGAGGATGAGCGTTTCGCCGCGCATCTCGCGCTCGTCCACCACCTTCATCAGGCGGGTCATGAGCGGCTTGTGCGCTCCGGAGAGGAGCGAGATGCCGATGACGTCGGCGTCCTCCTGCTGCGCGCGGTCGACGACCTGCTCCGGCGTGACGCGCATGCCCATGTAGACGACGTCCATGCCGGCCTTCTCGAGTGCTTTGGCGATGACCTTGATGCCCCGATCATGGCCGTCCAGCCCGAGTTTCGCGAGGATGACTTTCGTGGGCTTGGAGGTGGTCATGGGGACGTTCCAACCTCCTGCCTGCTGATGACAACCCTGCCGGTGGCTCCCTCGTAGTGCATGTCCGCATACCTGAGGAACGACCTGCCCAGCAGTACGTCATAGGGTTGGTTACCGGCTCGCAAGTGGACACTGTCAAATGGTCCGTAGAGGGTGATGCCTAGATTGTTGATGTGAATCTGGGCTAAGTGCTCATTGACCGCCTGCACTCCGTGAGCGCTTGCGATAAGAGTGCTTCCTATAATGGGAAGGCCCAACTCTTCGGCCAGACCGGAGTCGATGCAACTGTACGTTGCGCCGGTGTCGATCAATGCTGCTACTGGATGCTCCGGCAAGGAAGGCGGGATGGCGCCTGGCTGGAAATCAGGGTCGAATCCCACTTGTACGAACATCGTTGGCCCATGTCCGATTAAGAGTTCAGGGGTAGCGTAACCGCACTCTACTTCAACCATAGACCACTGGCATTGGCACGATGCGAGGAGGAGCGCCGACCTGCTTGATGAGATAAGGGCCGCGTCCGAAGCGCGCCACGGCGGTCTGCGCGGCTTCTTCGAAGTCGTCGAACGCTCCTATGAACTTCTCGTCGTGGAAGACCACCCACTTCCCGAAGTGGTCTCTTTCGAGGCTGTCACGGTTGCGTTCGTAGGCAGCAATCTCGATATCAATCTCTGCCATGACGTCTCTCCTTGACCTACTTCTCAGTCGCTCGCGGCCTCTGTTTCAAGGCTATCCACCGCTCCAGAAAGCGTCAAACGTCATGGCTAGAAGATGCCCGGGTCTTCGTGGTCGCCGAAGACGTCGCGGAGGGCGCCCATGATCTCGCCCTCGGTGGCGTCGGCGCGGGATGCGTCGAGGATGAACGGCATTGTGTTCCTGTCGCCGCGGGCGGCCTGCCGCAGCGCTTCGAGCGCCGCCTCCGTGCGGGCAGTATCGCGCTCGTGGATGACAGCTTCCAGCCGGGCTACCTGCCGCTCCTCCTCGTCGTCGTCGTGCTCGTACAGCTCAGGCGGCGGGACGGAGTCCTCCTCGTGCTCGTTCAGGCCGAGCACCCTGTACTCGTCGTCCTCGATGCGCTCCTGGTAATCGAACGCGGCCTGGGATATCTCGCGCTCGATGTAGCCGTTCTCGATGGCCGCGAACATCCCGGCGAGCACGCCCTCGCCGCCGCCCATGTCCTCGATCGTGCGGATGTAGGCGAGCGCCTCCTGCTCGATCTCGTTCGTGAGCTTCTCGATGAAGAACGAGCCGCCGAGCGGGTCTATCGTGTTCGCCACGCCGGTCTCGTTGCCGATGATGCGCTGCGTGTTGAGCGACATCCGCATCGCGTCTTCGGACGGGATGTCGTGCGCCTCGTCGTAGCCGCTGACGTGAAGCGACTGCGTGCCGCCGAGCACGGCGGCCATCGCCTGCGTGGTGCCGCGTATGAGGTTGTTCAGTGCGCCCTCGCGGATCAGCGTCGAGCCGAGGGTCTGGGAGTGGAAGCGGCAGAGCATCGCGCGGGGGTCGGTCGCGCCGTAGCGCTCCTTCATGAGCCGTGCCCAGAGCCGCCGCGCGGCCCGGAGCTTCGCGACCTCCTCGAAGAAGTCCATGTGCACGCCGAAGAAGAACGACAGGCGCGGCCCGAACTCGTCCGGCGAGAGGCCCCGTCGCAGCCCGCCCTCCACGTAGGCCATGCCCTGCGCGAGCGTGAAGCCGACCTCCTGGCCGGCGGTCGAGCCCGCCTCGCGGGTGTGGTAGCCGGAGATGGAGATGGTGTTCCAGTTCGGCACGTTGCGCGTGCAGAACTCCACCACGTCCATCGTCATGCGGTACGCTCCGCGCGGCGGCAGCGCGAACGTCTTCTGCCCGTGGAACTCCTTGAGCGAGTCGTTCTGCACGGTGCCGCGCAGCGCCTCCCACGGCACGCCGACCTTCTCCGCGTGCGCCAGCAGGAACGACAGCAGCACGATGGCCGGGTGGTTGATGGTGAGCGAGATGCTGACCTTGTCGATGGGGATGCCGTCGAACAGGTCGGACATGTCGCGCGCCGTGTCTATAGCGACGCCGAGCCTGCCGACCTCTCCCTCCGCGAGCGGGTGCAGCGAGTCGTAGCCCGTGAGGGTGGGGTGGTCGAAGTCGGTGGAGAGGCCGGTCTGCCCGTGGGCGAGCAGGTACTTGTACCGCTCATTCGTCGACTTCGCCGTGCCGAAGCCGGCGATC
Organism: Dehalococcoidia bacterium; assembly: GCA_034422795.1. GTDB lineage: Bacteria > Chloroflexota > Dehalococcoidia > Lucifugimonadales > Australimonadaceae > Bin16. The sequence continues at coordinate 49,847 of DAOUJK010000010.1, forward strand.
TGGCGGCGCGTCCACTGCCGCGCGCGGTACATGGTGGGGTAGACGCCGCGCGTGAACGGGTACGCGCCGGGGAAGCCGATGTCAGTCGCGTAGTCGAGATCGGGCGCGTCAGCCGGCGTGTAGATGCGGTCGATCTCGCGACCGGAGACGGTCAGGAAGCGCTCCTGGGATTCGGGCGCGCGCTCCAGCGTCCTGCGCAACTCGTCGTGTTCCCACGCGAGTTCCGCCTCCTTCGCACGCTTGGCGGCTTGCTTGTCGTAGAGGGCCATGAGCAGGCGCCGATTATATGACATGCGCGAGGCCCGGAATCGCGCGGCGGCGGGAAGCGCACATCGCAGATGACCTTGAGAACTCGTCAGGGTTATACTCGTGCCGAACCGTAGCGCCCGCCTTCCGCAGTACTGCACGTGCGGTCCCGGCGGCATCCCGGAGGGCGATATGCCGAAGCAGTACAAGCTGCCGTACATCATGAGGGCGCCGTCCGAGGAGACGGAGGAGATGTACCTGGCGGAGGTCCCTCTCCTGCCGGGCTGCCGGGCCTGGGGCGCGACCGCTGATGAAGCCTTGTTCAATCTGGAAGGCGTAGCCGCCGATTTCATTGCGTCCTGTGAAGAACACGGGGACGAACTGCCCGATGCCATTACCAAGGCCGGAGAGCTTGTGGTAACGGTTTGACCTACAGGGAACTTACCCGCAAGTTGAGGGCGCTCGGGTGCGAGTTCGACCGCCAGTCGCGGGGTTCACACGAGATCTGGCGCAATCCTGTAAGCGGCTCACGGACCACGATCCCCAACTGGGGAGGAAGAGACCTGCGGCCCGGGACGGTCCGAGCGATCGTACGAGACCTTCGTGTGGACAGGGGCGCGTTTGACCGGGCGTAAACGGCCGAGGACGGCCTGAACAAGCCTGCCTGGGCGGGTCCTGCCGTCACCCCAACCCCGGCCTTCCCGTCGAGGGAGGGAAACCCTCACCGCGTGTCAAAGCGCGTAGCCTTTCTCCCGCTCAGCGCGAGGGGAGCAGGCAGCCCCGTGCGATCATGTGCGCGAAGCGGCAGCCTCTGCGTCCTGCTGGGCCCGCACCCGAGGCCCGACGATGCCCATCAGCATGCCGATGGGCGCCATGAGCAGGAACACCCCGCCGATGACATAGAACGCCGTCTCCAGCCCGTAGAGGTCCGCGATGCCGCCGACGGCGAACGGCCCCACGAATACGGCGAGGTGGCCCGCGGCGTGCGTCAGGCCGAAGAACCGTCCCCGGGCGCCGAGCGGCGAGACGTCGATGGAGAACGCCTGCGTCCCGACCATGACGAGGCCGGCGGCCGCGCCAATCACGCCTGAGAGCAGCACGATGCCGGTCAGGTTGGGGCCCTGCGCAATGAGCGCCAGCCCCGCTGCCGCCGCCAGCGCGCCCGGCACGACTGCCGTCTGCACGCCCCAGCGGTCCGTCGTCCACCCGCCTGCCAGCGACGCCAGCAGGCCGCCGACTCCCATCGCAGTTATCACGACGCCCAGGTAAGACTCCGCCAGGCCGAGCGCTTCCTTCACGTAGACCGGCAGCAGGAGGTCCTGCACCGTTGCGCGCATCAGGTTCACCGCAAACATCCCTATGAGCGCGTAGAGGAGCCCCGTCGCTGCCATGGAGGCCAGCACCGCCGGCGTGCTGCCCATGCGGACGGCGAGGCTGGCCAGACCTCCCGCCGGGCGCGGGTTCGCGGTTCGGGCCGTCTCCCTGGGAGCGGCTTGCGCCGGGGCTGGAGTGATGCGCGCCGAGAGCTGCCGTGTCTCCACCACGATGAAGAGCATCACGATGAGGCACGCCATCTTGCTGAACCCGTTGATGAAGAACGGCACGCGGATGTCCCCGGTTATCGCCCACGCCGCGCCGCCCACCACTGGTCCGACGATGGCGCCGAACTGCGCCCAACCCTGCTTGCGGCCGCTGATACGCCCCCGGTCCTCGGCAGTGGAGATGTCCGCCGTTATCGTCTGGTGCGCCGTCCCCCAGATCGACGTGCCGATGCCCGAGCCGAACCTGAAGGCGACCAGCGAGAGATAGGTGGGCGACACGCCCTCCAGGAACGAGAAGACCATGCGGATGAATATGCCTACAGCGCCGATGCCCTTTCGCCCGAACCGGTCCAGCAGCGGCCCCGTGATGTAGCTCACGAAGAACCGCCCGGCGCCGCCTATCGATACCACCAGCCCGGCGAGCGCGAGGTTGTCGTTCAACTGCAGCGAGAGGATGGGGACGACCGGAACCGCCGCCCAGAGGCCGAGGCTCCAGGAGAAAGACATGAAGTACTGCCCCCAGATCACGCGCCTGCGCGGGAATCCCGCGAACCGGGGGTCCATCTACGCTGTCCTGCGGAGCGCGCCCGCAACGCCGCCGCGCCGCCGGAGAGCGACTTTCACGGCGAGCAGTGGGGAAGGCGCGGGGGTGCGTACGATACCGGGCACGCCGGGAGTGTACACCTTCCCGTTCTGCTCCCTCGCGTATCATTGGTGGACGCGCCCGCCCTCACCCACCGCCGCTGCGGGGCGGCGCCCTCTCCCCAGAGGGAGAGGGGACCATTCAAGAGGCGGGCATCGGCCCGGAAGGAGTCCCCATGCTGCGCAGCCTCGGCGGGAAGAGCCCGCAAGTACACCCCACCGCCTTCGTCAGCGAGTTCGCCTACGTCGTCGGCGACGTCCGCATCGGCGCGTACGCCTCCATCTGGCCCGGCGTTGTCCTCCGCTCCGACCGGGGCACGATGACCATCGGCGAGGGCACCAACATCCAGGACGGCTCCGTCTGCCACGCCGATGGCGACCTCACGATCGGCGACTACGTGACGCTCGGCCACGGCGTCATCTGCCACGCCGAGACCGTGGGCGACCACTGCCTGCTCGGCAATAACTGCACGCTGAACGACAAGTCGACCGTGGGCTCGTGGTGCATCGTGGCTGCGGGAGCGGTGCTGCTGGAGGGCCGCAACGTGCCGGACCGCTCGATCGCCGCGGGCGTCCCGGCCAGGGTGCTCGGCCCGCTCACCGACAAACACTACGAGCTGGTGCAGTTCAACGCCGACGAGTACGTCAAGCTCGGCCAGGAGTACAAGTCGGAGGGGACGCTGGAGGGGTAGGGGGTAGGGGTTTCCCCGGTGTACACTAAGGCACGGAGGCTGCGAATGAACGCCGAATACGTCCAGTACAAGGTCTGTCTTACCTGGGACGAGGAAGCGAGCCAGATGGACGCCGCCGTTCCCACGCTCGGAATCGGCGACTACGGCCCCGATATGAACGCCGCCCTCGACAGCCTTCGCCAGATGGTCTCCTTCCACGTCGAGTGCTTACTGGACGAGGGCGAGCAACTGCCCGAGTCGGACGAAGGCGAGGGCGTGTACATCCGCGTGCAGGTCCCCGTTCGTGCCGCTCAGACCGCTCCCACCACGTGAAGTACTTCGTCGTCTGCGACGCGCAGGTTTCGTCGAGGTCCGCCAGCGCGGCAGCCACCTGCGCCTCAGCCACGTGAACGGGAGGAGAGTCACCGTGCCCGTGCATTCAGGCGATGTCCCGCGTCCCACTATTCGGGACATACTCCGGCAGGC
>DAOUJK010000011.1:0-18023 GCA_034422795.1 Dehalococcoidia bacterium
AGCAGCGCCGCGTCGTCGTCGCTGGTGCTCAGCGTGATGATGCCCAGTTCGCCCGCCCGCCGCCCGTCGATCGCTTCGATGTTGATCTCCTCTTCGGCGAGCGCCGCGGCGACGCGCGCCAACTGCCCCGGCTCGTCGGGCACGACAACGATGATGCGGCGTTCGCGCGCCGGTTGGTCTGTGGGCTGCTGGCTCATGTGTCGGTTGGCGGCTGTGTCAGGCAATCGGCGATGACCTCGTCGATCATCTCGCGGGTGACGTGGGGCATGGTGATCAGGTGAGCGATGTCGCCCAGGGGCGCGAGCTGCCACTGGAAGAGCACCTGCGGGGAGGGGCGGGGGATGACGACGATGGGGCTGTTCCTCGTACGCCAGGCGGGGATGCCGTTCGCGTTGAACCGCTGCACCGCGTACTCGGCAGTATCGAGCATCTCTGCAACGATCCGCCGGAACCCGTCCCGCCCGTGCTTGGTCAGCGAGTACCAGATGATCATCGGGGTGATCGCGTTGCGCGAGCCGAGCAGCGTGGTGTCCAGAGCGCCGACGTATTCGATGGCGCGGCCGATCTGCGCGGTGTACTCCCGCCTCGTTATGACGACGCCGCAGGGCAGCGGAGACCCCATCATCTTGTGGCCGGATACCGCGGTGCTGTGTATCCCGCTGTCGAAGCCGAACGGCTGGGGGTCGTCGACGAATGGCAGGATCATCCCGCTCAGCGCCGCGTCGGCGTGGATGTAGTAGCGCGTCAGCGCCAGCTCCTCGACGATGTTCCGGATGCGTTCGAGGTCGTCGACGGCGCCCTTCATCGTGGTGCCGATGTTCGCCACGATCAGCGCCGGCGCGTCGCGGTTGATGCGGATGGACTCGCGCAGGTCGTCGTAGTCGATCTCTCCGTTCTCCTGGCTGCGGATCATGATGTTGCGGATGTTCAGGATGTGCAGGATCTTGAGCACCGAGTAGTGCGTGTCCTGCGAGAAGTAGGCAACCGGCTCGCGCAGCATCTCGCGCCCCACGTAGATGCCGTACATGTTGCCCTCGGTGCCGCCTGCCGTGACGTACCCCCAAGCGTCATCCGGCGGCAGCCGCATCAACTCCGCGATCGTGCGCACCACCTCGCGTTCCGTTTCGTGCGTGTTCGACAGGTAGCGCGAGTAGCCGAACGGGTCGCCCACGTTGTTCGCGGCGAACGCCAGCAGCGGGTAGAGCGGGGAGTAATCGAAGTTCTGATTGACAGGGTAGCCAGCCGAGAACGGGCCGAGTAACTCGAACTCGGAGAGCACCTGGTGGATCCGGTGGTCGATCTCAGCCTGGCCCATGCAGTCAGCATAGGCAGTTCCGCAAGCCCGGTCAACGATATGAAACGGCGCCGGGAGCCCGCCGTGAGGGCGTGCAACCCGGAAGTGCGCGCAGTGCCGTGGCCGTACACCCGCTCGTGGTAAGCCTGTCGGGCCCGAGTGCTTGGTGGCGTCGACTATACTGGTCGTGTACGTCCAGCGCAGACGCAGGAGGAGCCGGCCATGCAGAAGGTGTTGCATCTGAAGACGACGGTGCAGGCCGGGGGCAAGGTGGAGTTCGCCAGCCCAGAGCTGGAAGCGGGGCAGACGGTCGACGTCGTGGTGCTGCGCGAATCCAGTGAGAAGGGCCGCTCCATCATGGATATCCTCAACAGCGGGCCGGAGCGCCGCTTGTTCCAGACTGCCGAGGAAGTCAGGGCCTACCTGGAGGAAGAGAAGGCCTCGTGGGGCCGCTAGATCTTCCTCCCGCGCTCTTCGTCACCAACGACACCGACTTCCGCCGTGTCACTGGCCTGCCCATTGTTGTCCTGGACGACCTCGTTGCAGGGGAGAGCGAAGCGCCGTAACCCGCGCCTGCCTCACACCGGGCTTGGCAGCCCCACGCCAGGGATCTCGAGCGTGCGGGCGTCCATCCAGGGCCCGAGCTCCTCGATCCAGTCCGCGTCCTTCGGGACCGTCCCCGACGCCGAGCGGATGAGGTACCAGTCGGGGGTGTCGACGCAGGGGGGCTCGACATCGTCGTCGCGCAACGCCCTCGCAGCGTCGAGCAGGTGCTTGCGCATGCGGATGATCGCGGCGTCGGCCGTGCCGAGGTGCTCGTGGGAGCGGTCGGTGATGGAGCCCATCGTCTCCGTGACCGCCTGGTCCTGCAGCGGGATGGTGGGGATGCCGGAGAAGCTCACGGTGCGCTGCAGGAACCTGTCCTGCAGGTAGTCGTTGCTCCACTTGGCCTTGGGGCGCCACCGGCCCATGCCCTCGGCGGTCGGGGGCTCGAACTCGCCGACCATCGCGCCGCTGGCCCCGCGCCACGTCCCGCTCTGCTCCAGCGGCCGCACGGGGTTCCAGCCCAGCGCCCACACCATCGTGTTGTGGTTGTCCAGGGGCACCCAGATGTGGCCGGGCACCAGGCCTGTGGGACGGCTGGGGAAGAACGTGTAGAACGGGAAGAGGAAGTTGCTCACGCGCCAGTAGGTCGTGGGCGCTTCCAGGCCGGACTGCGCTGCCTCGATGTCGCCGTAGCGTCCGCCGTACATGACGCCGTAGCGCGTCGACACGACGTCGAGCCGTGGCGGGTGCTCTCTCCGCCAGGTGTTGACGGCGTCCGTGGTGCGCTCGAGCACGCCGTGAAGGAAGCCGGAGTGCGTCGTGTCGATGTCGCCTTCCAGCGCCTGCACCCAGTTGCACTCGCGGAGGAAGGACGACATCTGGCGCTGCTCCGGCGGCACGTCCATCCACTCGAAGTGGGGAAGGGGCGGGGGCTCGGCGCGCGGGCCCATGTACGTCCAGATCATGCCTGCCGCCTCGCGGCACGGGTAGCCGGACGGCCTGATCTTGTCCTTGAACGTGCTCTCGGGAGGCTCGTTGGGCATGTCGATGCAGCGGCCCGTGACGTCGTACTTCCAGCCGTGGTAGATGCAGCGCAGGCCGCCTTCCTCGTTCCTGCCGAGGTAGAGCGAGGCGCGGCGGTGGGGACAGCGCTCCGGGAGCAGGCCCACGCGCCCGGACGTGTCGCGGAAGATGACCAGGTCCTCGCAGAGCAGGCGGACGCGCATCGGGTCGCCGTCGGGTTCCGGCAGCTCCTCGGAGAGCATGATCGGGACCCAGTAGCGGCGCACCAGGTTGCCCATCGGCGTCCCCGGCGAGATGTCGGTCAGCAGTTCGTTGTCTTGCACGCTCAGCATGCCGGCCTCCTTTGCAGGCTCGTCTGTCCGATCGCGTCCCTGACGGGCGCAGTATACCGTGCCTGCGTTGACCCGGCTTCCCCCCGGGACGTACCCTCCACCCCGCAATACGATGCCCGGGGAGGTGCACGATGACTCTCGAACGCCAACGAGTCGCCTACACCGACATGCGCGACTTCATACGGCTCCTGGACGAAAAGGGGCTCGTGCGCCACGTCACGGCGGAGGTCGACCCGGTCCTCGAGCTCGGCGCGGTCACCGCGCGCTCGCTGGAGCGACAAGGGCCGGCCATCATCTTCGACAACGTGAAGGGCTATCCGGACAAGCCCATGGTCGTGAACCTGCTCTCGACCATCGAGCAGGTCGCCCTTGCGCTCGGGACCGAGCCGGACGAGGCGAAGATCCACGAGCGCGTCGTCGACGGGATGGACCATCGTCTGCCGTCCATCGAAGTGGACTCCGGGCCGTGCAAGGAGGTCATCGTCAGCGGCGACGACGTCGACCTCGGCTTCATCCCCACGCCGATCTGGCACGAGCACGACGGGGGGCAATACCTCGCCACGACCGCGGGCGTGGTGACCCGCGACCCCATCACCGGCCTCCTGAACATCGGTCTCTACCGCGCCATGATCAAGGACAGGCAGACGCTCAGCCTCTCCGGCGGCATCCGCGGACGGGAGTCGTCGACGGGGCCCGGCGGCGGCGACCACATCCTGAGCAACGAGGCGGAGGGGCGGCCAACGCCGATCGCCATCGTGATGGGGACAGACCCGCTCGTGACACTCGCGGCGGGCAGTCCCGTCCGGCCCAACAGCGGCGAACTCGAAGGCTCCATGGAGTACGAGGCCGCAGGCGGTTGGCGCGGCGAGGGCACGAAACTCGTCAAGTGCGAGACGAGCGACCTGCTCGTCCCCGCCGACGCCGAGGTGGTCATCGAGGGCGAGGTGCTGCCCCACGAGCGCACCGAAGAGGGGCCCCACGGCGAGTCCACCGGCTTCTACGGCCAGAACAAGGCCGCGTTCGTTATCAAGGTCAAGACCATCACGCACCGGAAGGACCCGCTCACGTACGGTCTCATCTGCCAGCGCGTGGAGGACTACCCGCGCCAGCTGCTGCGGTCGGGCTCGATGCAGTCCCGGCTGATCCAGCGGACGGGCAAGACGAACATCCGCGAGGTCTACTTCCCGGAGGTGGGACGCCACGGCATGCTCATCGTGTCGGCAGACATCCAGAGCAAGGAAGAGCCGCGCGAGATCATGGAGGCGATCTGGGACGCCGAAGCGTGGCGCTGGATCATCGTCGTGGACGACGACTGCAACGTGCGCGACTGGGAAGAGGTGATGTGGCGCGTCGTCTCGGCAGCGGAGCCGGACGACCACGTCGTCTTCGGCAGGGAGTTCCCGCCCACGCCGCGGCTGCGGGGAGAAGTCGACTTCATCCAGCCGCGGCGGGGCATGGGCATCGACGCGACCATGAAGTTCAAAGGGGAGAACTTCCGCCCGGTGAACAAGGTGAGCCGCCACATCATGGATGGCGTCGCGGCCCGCTGGGACGAGTTCGGCCTGCCGTAGGGCCTCCGCCCTGTCCCGCATTCCCGCTCTCCGTCATTCCCGGGAAGCGGGAAGCCAGTCGCGCGGCGCAGCCCGCGTATGCGCAAGTGCGTGCTCGCATGGCTCTTGCGCCGGGGCCATGGCCTCTGGAGGCACGCGCCGCCTCACGGCACACCGTGACAGGCGTTGATAAGCGCGCATCCCGCAGGCGTACTTCACTCGACCTCCCGGTCGGCATCGATCCAGAGCTGATGCACCTTGATCGAATCGCCGACGCGGGACACGTCCTTCAGCGCCAACGGGATGCGGAACCGGTCATTCGTTACCAGGTCATCACCGAACCGCAGGGCAGCATCCCCTGACGCACAAACGTTCCGATAGCAGATGCCTTCAAAGTCTTCCGGGGCGCCTTCCGGTCTCTGAACGCCCTCTGCAGGATCGATGCCCATCATGATGAGTATGGACGGGATGTCTCGTCCGTAGGTCCCTTCGAGGTAGTAGAGGTTGGAGGTGAGGTCGCCGAGCCAACCGGAAAGCACTTCCTGGCGTTCTACACGAGCGCGCACGTCTATCGCATCGTAGGACGTATGGATCAACCCTTTCTGCTCTTCATATGACCCTACGCCGTCCAATGCAACTCCGCCGCCGCTGCAGAACAGATCAGGGTGCGCCCAGTTCAGGTCCGCGATCACCGTTGTTCGATGATTGAAAGTCCCTCTATAGTCGATGTACTTGATCTGCAACCTTGACTCGTAGTAGGTCCCGTCCGCACAGTCGAGTGTGTTGCTTACGGGAAGGAAGTACGAGTAGACCGCCTGGAACGGCGGCCAGTGCGGCGACCAGCTCAGGCAGTCCTCCCCGCCGTCCGGGCACAGCCCGGTATGCGTGCCTGACCTGGCAGGCCCGGTGTCACAGGGCGAGATGATCACCCTGGAGGGCGGTCCGTAGTCATTCCGGGCCGGATATACGGTATCGATATACACGCCGCCGCCCAGGGCGCGGACCTCGAACAGGTACGTCTGTTCGCAGTCCAGGTCCGCTATCTCCTGGGATGTCTCCGACGTGAACATGTCCCCGGTGGAGGCGAAGGCGCTGTTGAAAAGCGGGTGGTCCTCCGTGTTCGCCAGCTCCTCGGGAGTAAGGGCCTCGGAGTAAGGGTAGTACAAGACGTCGTATCCGGCCGCTCCGTGGACGGGCTCCCACTCGAGCACCACGCTCTCTCTTGAAATGCTCCTTGCCGTCAAGAACCTGGGCGAAGGCGGATAGTGCCACAGGAAGCGCGGGGGCTGACCGTCCGAGTAGGGATCACGGCCGGACAGCGCCGGCGTTGGCGCCGGTCCACCCACGGGTGTCGCCGTGGCGATCGGCGCCGGTCCACCCGCGGGCGTCGCCGTGGCGGTCGGCGCCGGCCCACCTGCGGGCGTTGCCGTGGCGGTCGGCGCCGGTGCACCTGCAGGCGTCGCCGTGGCGGTTGGCGCCGGTCCACCCGCGGGGGTCGCCGTGGCGATTGGAACCGGGGTGCTCGTGGGTGTAGCCGGGTATGCGGCATCAATGGTCGCCTTGACGACAGCCTCTACCGTTGGCTCCAGGTTGGGTGGCTCGGGCGAGCAGGCCAGGAGCAGCAGAACGGTGAGCGATGCCATGAGACGCATAGGATCCTTCCTCCGGTGTAGCCCCGCGTCAGCGTTCACACGGAAGGTGTGGCCCTCGGTGCGGGTGTAGCTACGGGCATGAGCGCTGGCGGCGTTTCGATCCCGTAGTAATGCTGGGTGATGACCGACCGGGCCAGAAAGATGTCCTCTTCCGTGAGTCCCGGCGTGAGGCCGTCTACGAATGCTGCGTTGGCGTAGCACAGTCCACTGTCATCGGCGCCGATGCACCTGACGTAGAGCGCCTCGTCGCTCCACCACACCTGCAACTGCTTGAACGCCTTCCTGAACGCTGCATCTCCGAGCACGAGGTAGAGGTCGATGAACATACCTTCGCCCAGGATGGGGGCGCAGAGGTAGCCGGACCTCCAGTACTCCGCCTCAGGGAGGTTCAACAGCTCGTGGATGTTGGCGGCCTCGTTGCAGGGGCGCGGCAACGGGACCGCTCCGTCGTAGCGGAGCGCAGGGTACATCCTGACCATGAAACTCCGGGCTCCGTCGCCCAGCCAGGGCGGGTAGCCCGCCCAGAACTCGTCTGCGATGAATCCGGCCAGGAACTCGGCATGGTCGTAGAATCCGGGTGATATGACGATGTGGGAGTACCCCCTGCTGCTTGAGCGCACTCCCCACTCGGTGTCGGCAACCACCACTGTTACGTGCTCGTGCGGGTAGGGCACGTCCATGAACCCCTCGAACGTGTGGATGATGTCCTCCAGCAGGGCCAGCGTATAGGAAGCCTTCTCCGGGGAGGCCCCCTTGCCGGGCCAGGTGACCGACAGGGCTACGTCACCGCTCAACGGGAACGAGACCACCTTCTCCGCCACGGCGGTGCGTTCCGTGTCGAACAGCCTCGTCATCAGTGCGGAGTCCTGTACGACCCATGGTTTCAGCGAGGCGACGACACCCCTCTGCGCATCCGTGATGCCATCACGCAGTGCCGGGTGCGATAGCGCCAGGTCCAGCACGTTTTCCTTCTGCAGGTCGTAGAACGGCGAGAGGGCTACGAAGTCCAGGAACTCCGCCTGTTCCAGGAACGGCATCCCCAGGAGCCGCACTGCTGCCGGTTCATTGTCTTGCGCCACCACTCGCAAACTGCTCAGCGCCAGCCACTCGTTACGCGTCAGGTTGTCCTGCAACCATGGCGTCGCTATCAGTGCCGACAAGAGGTCACCCGACCCATGCCGCGCAACGTATACGAGGTCGACAACCGCTGCCTGCTCGAGGCGCGACCCGCGTATACCGTCGGCGACCCAACTCAGGGACTCGATGGCGGCGGCCGCGGCAGGGCTCTGGTCTGGATGTTTGAGTTCCAGCAACCCCTCTGAACCTTCCAACGGGTCACTTACAGGACGAGGGGAGTAGGGCGGCGCGAGCGTAGGGGTAGGACTCGGCGTGGGCGAGGGAGTGGGAGTAGCCGTGGGAGCAGGGGTTGGCGTAGCCGTAGGCGTAGGGGTGGGAGTAGCGGTAGGCACCAGTGTCGGGGTAGCCGTGGGCGCCGGGGTAGCCGTGGGTGTGGGGGTCGGAGTAGCCGTGGGTATCGCAGCGATGGTTGCCTGTACCCGTTCGCGGGCCTGGGCTTGAACGGTGCTCTCTAATTCTGCTTCTGTGGGAGCGCAGGCCAGCAGGGATAGGGTTGCGAGCGCCAGGAGAGAAAAGACGATATGAGCGGGAGCGGAGATAGGATGCCCTCCGTAACCGGGACGTGCGGGGCCGCCCGGGCGAGCACACGGCTCACGCTCATTATACAGAGATGGAGGTGCGCGGAGAGGAGGCATGCTGCGCACGCGTGATACCGGGGTGGCACTGTTTCGATCACGCCATGGATGACATCAGTAGAGGCGCGGCCTCCTTGCAGCCCTGCCTCGTCCTAGCTGGTGCAGAACGGGATGTCGCGGCCGCCAAGTTCCAGCCTCTGGATGTTGCGGAAGGAACCGGGCAAGCACGCGCTGGCGGAGAAGAGGTTGGAGCCTATGTCCACCTCGACCAGGTTCGTCAGGTTCTCCAGCGTGAGCGGGATGTCGCCGGTGAGTCGATTGCCCCCCAGCTTGAGATACTTCAGAGTGGTCACGTTCCCCAACTCGGCCGGGATAGCGCTGGTGATCTCGTTGTTGGACAGGTCCAGTAGGACCAGGTCCCGGTCTCCGAGTTCCGCGGGGATCTCGCCAGTGAGCCGGTTATCGGACAAGTTCAGAAACCAGAGTCTCGGCAGGCCCCCCAGTGCAGTGGGGATGTCGCCGGTGAGTTGGTTCCTGCCCAGCGTCAGCACTCCCAGGTTCGGCATGCTCCCCAGTTCGACAGGGATCCCCCCGGTAAAATCGCAGCAGAGGCTTAGCGATTCCAGGTTTTCGAGCCCCGCCAGTTCAGCAGGGATCTCGCCTGTGAGTTCATCCCCGGACAGGTCCAACCGTCTCAGGTTCGTGAGGTCCGCAAGTTCGGTCGGGACCTCGCCCGTGAGTTTGCCTCCCAGGTTCAGTACTTCCAGGTTTGCGAGGTTGCCGAGTTCAGGCGGGACTGCACCCGTGAGAACGTTGCTGAACAGGGACAGTTCCGTCAGGCCGTCCAGTTCCCCCACTGCAGGCGGGACCGGCCCGGTGAGGTTGAGATTGGCCAGTTGCAGCTGCGTTACGCGCTGTGGCGAGCCGCCGAGCGTTACACCGTCCCATGCGCCCAGCGGCACCTCCTCGGACCAGTTCAGCTCGGCCTCCGCCGAGAAAGAATCCCGTATGGACAGCAGCGTGGCGCGGTCCCGTTTGAGGCCGGGGTTGGTCTCGCCGACGTTCTCCTCGTCGCACGCGCGGAGGCGCATGCCCTCCAGTTGCAGGTAGGGGATGTCGAGGTAGGAGGCAGGCAAACAGGAGAAGGGGTTCGATCCCAACGACAGTCCCTCCAGCTTCGGCAGGTCTCCCAACTCAGGTGGAAGCGGATCGGTCAGCTGGTTGTTGCTCAACCACACCTGCACCAGGTTCTTCAGCTTGCCCAGTTCAGGCGGTACCGCGCCCGTCAGCTGGTTGTGAGACAGGCGCAGGTACTCCAGGGACGTCATCTCCCCGAGTTCGGGAGGGATCTCGCCCGTGAGCATGTTGCTGCGCACGCTCAACCCTGTCAGTCTCGTCAACTTCGCCAGTTCAGCGGGGATCTCACCCGTGAGTCGATTGTGGACCAGGTACAGGTCCTGCAGTTCCCCCAAGTCCCCCAGCTCGGGCGGGATCTCGCCGGTCAATTCGTTGATCGCCAGCCGCAACGTTTCCAGGCGCCACAGGTTCCCCAACTCAGGAGGGATCGCTCCGCTGAGGTTGTTGTGCGACAGGTCCAGGTGTTCCAGGTGCAACAGGTCCCCCAGCTCAGGCGGGATCGCTCCGCTGAGGTCGTTGTGGGACAGGTCCAGATGCTCCAGTCTCCACAGGCTCCCCAGCTCAGGCGGGATCGGGCCCTTGATCCCGCTGCCCCTGAGTCCGTTGTCAGAGAGGTCCAGCGACCTCAATGCCGACAGGTTCCCCAGTTCAGCCGGGACGGCGCCGGTGAGCCTGCGGTCGGGCAACGAGAGCTCCGTTACGCGCAGCGGGTCTCCACTGGCGGTCACTCCGTCCCACTCCCTTATCGGGACGTCGGCTCCCCAGTTGAGCCTCACGATCCCCGACAGAGTGTCCCGCAGGAGCAGGAGCGTGGAGGCATCCTGCGCGAGGTCGGGGCCGGCCGGCAATCTATACACGGGAGTCGGTGTGGGGGCAGGAGTCGGCGTATCCGTGGGAGTGGGAGTAGGGCGTGGCGTGGGCGAGGGAGCGGGGGTGGAAGTGGGAGCAGGGGTTGGCGTAGCCGTAGGCGTGAGGGTAGGAGTCGGAGTCGCCGTGGCCGTAGGCACCAGTGTTGGAGTAGCCGTCGGAGTCGGCGTGGCCGTGGACGTGGGAACCGGAGTAGCCGTAGGCGCCGCATCGATGGTTGCCTGTACCCATTCGCGGGCCTGGGCCTGAACAGTGCCCTCTAACTCTGCTTCTGTAGGAGCACAGGCCAGCACGGACAGGGTTGCAAGCGCCAGGAGGGACAGGACGAGGTGAGCGGGAGCGGAGATGGATACCCTCCGTAGCGGGACGTGCGCGGTCGCCCGGTGAGCAGGCGACTCAGGGCCTACTGTAGACGGAATGGGCCCTGCTGCATAGGCATGATCGGGGCCTATCGAAGTGCGGGCGGTGCGTTAGCCGCTACCCCCCAGCTCTTCCGCGATGCGGCAGCTGAACTCGGCGCGTATCTCCCTGGGCTTGCTTGCCACAATGGTAACAGATAAGTTACTATAATCGCATGATTGAGGTGCGGGAGTACATCGACGAGCGCAACGTCAGCCCGTTCGGTCGATGGTTCGATGACCTCGATCCAGCAGCAGCGATCAAAGTGAGGACGGCCCTCGCCCGCATAGAGGCGGGAAACTTGTCCAACGTGCGCGGGGTTGGTGGAGGCGTATTGGAATACCGCATCCACTTTGGTCCCGGTTACAGGGTCTACTTCGGCAGGGATGGCGAAACGCTCATTATCCTGCTTGCGGGTGGAACCAAGAGACGCCAGCAGGACGACATCGAGGATGCCCGCGGCCTGTGGAAAGAGTACAAGTGGCGCAAGCATCAGGAGGGGTAGACATGGCTCTCACGCGTGACTTCAAGGAAACGGTGCAGGCTCGCGCGCGGCGTGACCCTGCCTTCCGGGAAGGACTACTGAAGGAAGGCATAGAGTGTCTGCTCTCCGGCGATATCGACACCGGTAAGGTCCTGCTCCGCGACTACGTCAACGCCACGATCGGGTTCGAGGAGCTCGGCTCCCTCACCAACAAGCCGCCCAAGAGCCTCATGCGCATGTTCGGCCCGGCAGGCAACCCCCACGCCCGCAACCTGTTCGAGGTTATCAGCCGGATGCAGCAATACGAAGGCGTGCAACTCGAAGTGCGCGCCGTGCGGTAGCCGCTACCCCCCCAACTCCTCCGCGATGCGGCGGCTGAACTCGGCGCGTATCTCCTCCGACTTGCGCTTCACCGCCGTGTTGCCGAGCGTCGCCAGGCGCCCGTACAGGTTGAAGTCCATCGCGTAGGTCAGCTCGGTCCGCCCCGCCGCCGGCTCGCTCAGTTCGAGCGCGAGCCGGTTGACGTGCAGCCGGTTCCCCATGCGGTCCCTGCCGTTGCCGCTCACGACCACCCGCTGCCCCTCCTCGGCCTCGTCGATGCGCATCTCCATGTCCAGCGTGACCTTGAACGGCCCTACGCGCTGCGTCATCCGGGCCCGGTATGCGCCCTCGCCCGCATCCTCGATGCTCTCGCAGCCCGGCAGGCACTTCGCGACGCGTGGCAGGTCCCAGAGGAACGCCCACGCGGCGGCGCGCGACGCGTCCACGGCGAAGCGGTCGGTCAGCTCCACGAGCCGCGCTCCTTCGCTGCGGCCTCGACCGACCGCAGGATGCCCGCGTAGCCGGTGCAGCGGCAGATGTTGCCGCCCATATAGCGGATGATCTCCTCGCGCGTCGGGGCCGGGTTCTCGTCGAGCAGCGCCTTCGCGAGCAGGACCATGCCGGGGGTGCAGTAGCCGCACTGGAGCCCGAAGTTGTCTACGAACGCCTGCTGGATCGGGTGCAGCCCCTCGTCCGGCGTGAGCCCCTCGATGGTGAGCACGTCCGCGCCGTCCACCTGGCCGGCGAGCATGCTGCACGAGCTGACCGCCTTGCCGTTTGCGAGGACGGTGCACGCGCCGCAGACCCCGCTGTGGCAGTACTCCTTCGTGCCATGCAGCCCGAGCCGGTCGCGCAGCAGGTCGAGGAGCGTTGTGGAGGGCGGCACGTCGAGCGAGAGCGTCTCGCCGTTCACAGTGAGGGTGACGTTCATGGCCGCGCTAGTATACCCCGCTCAATCCGAGTCGTTCGGCGCAGGGGACTGCCAGTTCGCCGATGTTGCAGTAGATGGTTACGCCGTTGACCACGAACGTCCAGACCGCCTTGCCATCGGGGTTCAGCCCCAGCCGGGAGTCTTCCGGCTTTATCTCCAGTGGAGTGGGCGTTGGCGTCAGTGCCGTGGACTTCCAGTTGGCCTCTCCGCGCGGCGTGTACCAGTTGCCGTACTGCAGGCATTCTTCCAGCGACGTGTACCACTGGTCTTCAACGCGGATGTCGCCCCGGTCGTCCGCTTGCGAGCACCGGACCTCGATGTTCGGATCGACGGTCGGCTCCGGCGTCGGCGTTGGTGGCAGCACGATCGGGATGGTGGTCGGTGTTGGAGTAGGGCCGGTGGATTGAGGCGTGCGAGTAGGCCCCGGGGTCGTTGCCGTGAGACGTGGGGTTGCGGTCGGCGCGCCGGCAGAGCCGGCGTCGTGGGGTGTGGGAAGGGCGGTCGGAGTTCCCCTGGCAGGAGCGGCCGCCGGAGGCGAACTCGTTGCTTCCTCGCTCGATGTGAAGCTTCCAAGGAACTCGTCTATCTTCGAAGGCAGCCCGTACTCGTCGTAGTAGAGGTAGGCGATCACAAGGAGAACGAGGACCGCTATTCCTGCCAACCACCTCACGATACTGCACTCATCCTTTGCGCCGCTGGGTCATCGCTTGTCCACCCCGGTGCACCCCAGGATGTACGCCTGGCTGGTAGTCCCGCCGCTCCACAGGCACATCTCCATACCGGGAGTGCTGTAGAGATTCCCGCTCAGTCTGGCCTCCACAGTGAGCCTGTCCCCAACGTACTCGTAGGTATGCGCTATGTACTGCCCCGGGGCAGGGTCCCACGAGTAACCCGGCCCTGCAGGAGGGATCACGCTGCCGTATAGCGTTGTACCGGCAACCAGGGCCACGTTGCTCACTCCCTGTTGCGTGCGGCTGGGGAGCACGAGGGAATGGCCTTCTTCTATCCGGGCAATGAAACTGAAAGAGCCGTCAACTCCAAGGGTAGGCCTCTGTTCCCATGAGACCTTGCTGATAACAGGCTCATAGTCCCAGGCGCACGGCGGAGAGGGGCAACTTCCGCTTCTGCCCGGAGAGGCCTCTCCCAGAGAGCCTCTCGTAGGCGCCAGCAGTCCTTGTTCACCAGGGGCAAGGTCCCCTGGTCCTGCCACTTCGCGCGCGGGCGCCGCTTGTTCGTCGTTCGCGTCGTCCGATGTGAGATCCTCCAGGAATCGTTCTACCTGCGGGGGCGCTCCAAACTCGTCGTAGTAGAGGTAGTCAACGATGATAAGGGCGACGATCACTCCTGCTGCCAGCCACCTCACTCCGCCTTCGCCTCCAGACCCTCGATGACCTTGTGCGGCGTCAGCGGCACCTCGTGGAAGAGGACGCCCGTCGCGTCGTAGACCGCGTTGACGACCGCCCCCGGTACGACCACCGAGCCGATCTCCCCCATGCCCTTCGCGCCGAACGGCCCGCCCTCGAACGGGTGGTCGACGAAGCGCGGTGCGTACTCGGGCATCGTCTCCATCGTGGGGAGCGGATAGTCGAGCAGCGCGGCGTTGATGAGCTGCCCGCCGTCATCCCAGACGAGTTGCTCGAACAGCGTCGGGCCGATCTCCTGCCCGATGCCGCCCTCCAGTTGCGTCTCGATGGAGTGCGGGTTGACCGCCGTGCCGGTCGTCGCAGAGACCGCCGCCTTCACGACGCGCACCGTGCCAGTCTCCGTGTCGACCTCGACTTCCGCGGCGCACGACGCGAACGTCCAGAACGTCGAGGCGATGGGGTACGACTTGCCGTCCGGCCCCGCGTACATGCCGCCCACGACGCAGTCGCCGGTTGCGGCGAGCGGCGCGCCGACGCGCTCCACGAGTTCGCCGTACGTGACATTCGCGCTTCCGTCCGCTTGGGCGATGCCCTCCGGCGTGAACACGAGGCTGGCCGCCTCGCGCTCCAGAAGTTGGGAGGCTGCTTCGAGCATCTGCGGTTTCAGGTTGTCCGTCGCCTCGACGACCGCGCGGCCCATGTGGTACGTCGAGCGGCTCGCCGTCGTCGAGCTGTCCACCGGCACGCGGTAGGTGTCGCTGTGGACGATGCGTATCGACTCCATCCCCACGCCGAGCGCGTCGCCCGCGATCTGCGCCATGACGGTGTCCGATCCCTGGCCGATGTTGACCGTGCCGATGCGCACCTCGAACACGCCGTCCTCGACGAGCGCGACCTCCGCGCTGTTCTCGGACATCTCACGCGCCGGGGTGAGCGTGTACTTGATGGTGCAGGAGACGCCCCTGCCGCGCAGCTTCTTCCCTTCCGGGTCGACGGGCAGCAGCCCATCCCAGCCGATGGCCTCGGTCGCCTGCTCCAGGCACTCGTGGGAGTGCGCGGAGCGCAGGTAATCGCCGGTGATGTGGATGTCGCCGTCGCGCACGAGGTTCCTGCGGCGCAGTTCGAGCCGGTCGATGCCGAGGTCGCGTGCGATACGGTCGAACTGCGCCTCGTAGGACATCGTGTGCTGCGTCGTCGGCAGCCCGCGGTACGGCGAGGACGGCGGCTTGTTCGTGTAGACGGCGTAGCAGTCGACGCGGGCGTTCGGGATGCGGTACGGCCCCGTCGCCACCTTGAGCGTGTTGTTGGCGCTGCGCGCCCCGCTGATGGCGTAGCCGCCCACGTCCACCCAGAACTCGTTGTGCCGTGCGATGATGGTGCCGTCCTTCTTCACGCCCGTCCGCATCCGGTTCCGGTACGCAGGGCGGATGAACGTCATGAACGTCTCTTCCTGGGTCATCACGTAGCGCACCGGACGTCCGGCGAGTTTCGCGGCGGCGGTGATGATGCACTCGATGCGGTCGCGGCTCTTGCTGCCGAAGCCGCCCCCCACGTACGGGATGATGACGCGCGCGGGCATCTTGAAGATGCGCTCCAGCTCGCGCCCGAGCGGGAAGGGCGATTGGCAGTTCGTCCACACCGTGATCTGCCCGTCCTCGATCTGCGAGATGACGGCGTGCAGGTCCAGCGCGCAGTGCTGCACCGGAGGAGCGAGGAACTCGTCCTCGTAGACGAAGTCCGCCTCCGCGAAGCCCTGCTCCACGTCGCCGCAGCCGATCGTCGCGTGGTGGCACACGTTCGTGCCCTCGATGGGGCGCAACTCCGGCGCGATGGGGAAGAACTCCTCGTGCACCTGCACCGCGCCCTCGGCGAGCGCCTGCGGCACGTTCATCACCGCGGGCAGCTCCTCGTACTCCGCGTCCACGAGCTCTGCAGCGGCCTCCGCGGTATCGACGTCGTCGGCGACGACCACCGCGACGATGTCGCCCTGGTGCCGCACCTTGTCCATCGCCACGAGCGGAGCGTCGCGGTAGACGAAGCCGTATACCTCCTCCATGTCCGGGTCGGCTCGCACCTCGTCGCGCGTCAGCACGCAGACGACGCCCGGCATCGCCCGAGCCTCCGAGGCGTCGATCGAGACGATGCGCGCGTGGGGCAGGGGACTGCGCACCACTTTCGCGTGCGCCATGTCCGGCACGGTCAGGTCGGCCATGTACTCGATGCGGCCCGCCGCCTTGTCAGGCGCTTCGAGCGACGGCATCGACCGGCCGACGAGGCGGGTTACGTTCGGGCCCGTTGCAGCGCACATGTCAACGCTCGCTCCACCACTATCCTGAGTATCCGGCGCTTGTACCACTCCGGCCCGCGCAGGTCTTCCACCGGGTCCGCCTCCTCCGCCGCGGCTGCGGCTACTTCCTTGATGCGCTCCGCCGACGCGTCGACGCCCACGAGCGCTTCCGCCGCGCTCGCAACGACCGGCACCGGCCCTGCCGCGCCCATGACGACGCGCGCCGCCGTGCATGCGCCGGACGTCGGGTCCACGGTCACCAGCGCGGACGCGTTCGCCACCGGCTTGTTCTCCGGCGACCCCACGGTGAACTTGACGTGGCAGCCGCCCGTGTGCGGCGGCGGCTCCGGCACGTCGATCCCCGCGACGATCTCGCCCTGTTCGAGGACCGTCTCGTACGGCCCAACGTAGAACCCGTCTATCGGCACACTGCGCTCGCCGGAGACACCCACGATGCGCACGACCGCGCCGGACGCCGTCAGCGCCGTCGGGGTGTCGGTCTGCGGCTCGCCATAGGCGACCGCACCACCGACCGTCGCGACGTTTCGCACGCGCACGTTCGCCACCTGCGACGCCGCCTCCGCGAGCAAGGGGTACGACGCGCGCACGCCGTCGTCCAGCTCGAGGCTGCGGATGCTCGCGAGCGCGCCGATGTGCAGGCCGCCGTTCCGCCGCAGGCCGCGCATCTCCTCGATGCCGCCGAGGTCGACGACCAGCTCCGGGCGCACGACCCCCAGACGCAGCATGACGACCGCCGCGCTGCCGCCTCCGAGCACGAACGCGTCCTCGCCGCGCTCGTTGAGCACGCCGACCGCCTCCGCGACGCTCGCAGGCCGTATGTACTCGAACGGGCGCATGGGCTACGGCGAGCGCCGTATCACGTTCTCCGCGAAGCTCTGCAGGTACTCCTTGCGCGCTTCCAGCGTCTTCGGCAGGTTGTAGAACGTCATGCCCACGTAGTCGATGCCGTGCTCCGCGATGGCCGCGAACTGCTCGAGGCAGTCGTCGCCGTTGCCGGTGACCGCCCAGTCCTCGACCTTCGAGTCGGAGTCGATGTTGATCTTCAGCATCGTGTCTTCCTGCATGTTCCACGTGCTGTACATCCTGTACGACGACGCTGCCGCCTCCTGCGCCTCGGCCGCCGCGGTCGCCTTGTCCTTCCCGTAGGCGACGCCGCGCGTGAGCGTGAGCCGTCCCGGGCCGTTGCCCGATGCCGCGCGCTCCTCGCGGTAGGCGTCGACCACCGTGCCGAGGTCCGAGAGCCCCACCTGCGGCGCGATGTAGCACGCGTCGGCGATGCGGGCGGAGCGCCGCACCGCGCCGTCGCTCTGGCACGCTATCCATATCGGCGGGTGCGGCTGCTGCACGGGGGTGAACCCCATCTTCGCCTCGCTCACCGTCCAGTAGCGCCCCTCATAGTTCACCTCGTCGCCGCTCCACAACCGCTTCATGATCTCGATCGACTCGGTGAGGCGCGGCACGCGGTCCCGCCGCGTCGCCCCCACCGCCCCCAGCTCGGTCTCGCGATAGCCGATGCCGACCCCGAACGTGAGCCGCCCGCGGCAGATGTGGTCGAGCGTCGCGACGTCCTCCGCTATCTGCACCGGATTGTGCAGCGGCAGCAGGACGATGCCGGTGAGCAGCCGCATGTCGCCGGTCTCCGGCGCGAGTCGCGCCAGCACCTGGAACGGCTGCGGCCATATCGTCGGGTGCGACACCCAGTGCTGCGGCATCGTGACGGCCGAGAAGCCGCTGTCGCGCGCGACGTGGCATATCTCGACCAGTTCGTCGATCTGCTCGTAGAGCGGGCGCGTGCGGTCGGTGAGGAAGGAGCGCAGGTACAGGCCGAATTCCATGGAAGCGTTTTCCGTCGTCAGGGATTGACGGAGAGCCTATCAGACCTCGCGCCCGCGTGGGAGATGGCGGCCTCTACAGGGCATTTCCGGTCCCCCCTCCTGAGGGAGAGGGTTAGGGTGGCGGCGTCACGAACGCGCACCCCGGCCCGGGTGCGCGGCTGAGCCGGTGGTCGATCGTCACGAGCGGACAGTCCAGCGTCTCCGCCAGCGCGACGTACCACGCGTCGTAGGAGGTGAGGTTCCGGCGAAGTGCCCACACCCGGCCAGC
>DAOUJK010000012.1:0-13050 GCA_034422795.1 Dehalococcoidia bacterium
GGCCTCCGCCACGACGGCGAACTGGTGATCACCCCGGACGGCGATTACAAACCGGTGAACGCAGACGGCGACAACGAGACGTTCCACGAGCCGCTCTCGGTCCCCTCGGGAGGACTGATCGAGCGGAACGGCGAGGCCGCCGACATCGACCTGCAGGTGGTGGTGGGGACGGACGCCGACGCCCCGGACCTCACCAACACGGGGGATTGGGAGATGCTGGGCGGCCGCCCGGGGGTGGCCTACTTCTTCTCGGCGGCGGCGGACTTCGTGGACGTAGGCCGTCACCTGCTGGGGCTGCGCGCGGTCGACCGCGTCGGCAACGTCACCAAGACCGGCGCCCTGCACGACGACGAGGCGCCCTCGGTCGTGGCCGCCTGGACGGGCATCGCCTTCGACCTCGAGCAGGACCGCGAGGTCGCCGACCGCTCCTGGATCATGCTGGACTTCGGCGAGCCGGTCCGCGATAGCGGCACTCTCGGGAGAGCGATGCGGAGCAGCGACCACCGCGTGGTGCGGGTGGTGCATCCATACGCATCGCGGACCGAGGCCGCTCCCATCACCCGTCTCATCGCTCCCCCCAGTGAGCCGTCGCGGGGAGCAGTGGACGCCCGCTCGCGCATCTACGTGCGCCTCGCGCGGCCGCTGCGGGCGGACGAGACTCCTGAGTTCGCCCTTATCGGAGGCGCCGTGCGAGACGTCGCAGGCAACGCCAACGGGCCCCAGGTTGTCGAAACGGAGGACGGCATCGCTCCAGGGTTCACGGTGCGGGTGACGGCGGTCGAGAAGGGCGCCGCGGCGGGCCGTCCGCTGGTCCACGGGAAGGGCTCGTTCGTCGTGGACGTGACGGCGGACGAGGAGCTCGCGGACCGTCCGGCGCTCTACTTCACCGGCATACGGGCGGAGGAGCGGGAAGTGCCGCCGGGACAGGAAGTCCAGTACGACTACACGATCGGAGAGCGGCTTCGGGAGGCAGAGACTCCCTTCCGGCACGACCTGGAGCAGCACTGGCGCAGGACGTACGCGGCGGCGGACCTGGGCGGCTTCGACGGGCTGGTCGGCCTCGTGATAGTCGGTGAGGACGAGCGGGGCAACACCGGAGCGACCCCGGGCTGGACGCCCACTCGGTACCGGAGCGCGCCGCCGCCCGCACTTGGCGCCACGCTCGACCTCGTGGCCATGGACAGGGCCCGGCTGCTGCTGGAGCTCGACCTGCGGTTCAACGGTGGAGTCACGCCTGAAGAGCAGGTCACGTTCCGGCGGCACGACGACGACGCGTCGGAGACGGACCTGTTCGTGCGGCTGAGCTTCCCGGAGGAGGCGCGCGAGTACGAGCGAGGCGGTTACAGAGACTCCCATCCCGCGGTGACCATCACGGAGATAACGCTGGACGGCGAGGATGCGATGCCGCTGCTCACGAGGCTTGGCAGCGCAGCATTCGAACTGCTCGCCCACAACCCCGGCGAGAGCCACCACGAAGTCGAGTACACGGCCACGGACGAGGCGGGCAACGAGCGCTTCTTCGAAGTGGACGTCCGCCCTCTCGGCGCGGAGGAGCCGCCCTACGAGGTGCAGCTGCACCCGGGCTGGAACCTCGTCTCCCTGCCCGGGACCCCTGAAAGGCCCGCCCTGGGTGACGTGGTGCCGCCGAGGGGGTTCGTCACACCGGTGCTCTCGTACCAGGAGGGCGACTGGCGTACGGCCATCCTGGACGACGGCGAGTGGCGCGGGCGGCTGCAGGAGGTCGCAGCGGGCTACGGCTACTGGATGTTCTCCATCGCGTCCGAGACGATCGCCGTCGACATACCGGAGCAGGAGCGCAGGGAGACGCTGCCGACCGTGCCGGTGACGCACGGCTGGAACCTGCTCGGCGTGGTGGACCTCTCCCGCAATCCACAGGGGGAGCCGCCGGGGCCGAGGGGTGGGAGGGGTGGCGGTGAGGCCGACCACTACTTCGCCAGCATCCCGTGGCGCATGGCCTACTCCTTCGACACGCCGCGCAACCGCTGGGTGCGCTTCGTCCCCAACAGCGGTAGCGGGGACCCGCCGGAGATCGTGAATGGCAGGGGCTACTGGGTCTGGTCCGAGGAACCGTCCACGCTCGTGCCGTAGTGCAGCCCCCAGCGCGGCTGGCTCTGGCCACTCGATACCGCACTGCATCTCAAGGGCCGAACCGGACTGGACGTGCGCAGGATGCGAACGCCCTCGCTGTTCAGCGTCCGGGTGCATTCCGCTCCGCAGTTGAGCGGCGCCGGTTGAGTCAATCTTAGCGAGTCAGCCGGAAAGTCACCACTACGTTATACAGCATGCGATGGTGCTCATGGAGCAGGCCGACAGATTGGGACTCGGCCACATATTCGGGGACCAGCCTCGACAGGCTCATTAATGGAAGAAGGGAGCGTATAGGGCAACTTGCCCTCTGGAGGGTCTCAGGCTTATAGTTTGTCGGATACGAATCACGACAGATGAAGCGGAGCGGGAGCAGTACTGGCGGGATAGGTGTGGGGTTCAGAAATTGGCGAATCCTCGAGCCGCACAGGAACAAGGAGGATGCGGACGCAGTAGAGCGCAGACTGGCCCAGATCCGCTGTGAGTCCCACCCTAGCGGTCAGCCTAGGAAATGTGGAGCGTGTACTACTCTTGAGTTGACTGGTGCCGACCGGCATATGGGCATCCACAGAATCTAACCCCGTCCCCGAGGGACATCGTCGAATGAACACTACCCACCAGAGGTACATAGAACTGACAATGAGCAGACAAGGCCACACCCCCACCGCAGAGATAGCAGACAGCCTCCTTCTCGCCATCATAGTCCTCTTCGCTGGATGGGTAGCGCTGACGCAACCAGCTGACCTCTCGGCACCAACGACGGCTCTGTGCACGGCAACTCTCCTAGCTCCGCGAGAGAAATCCACACTGGAAACGTTTGCTGAACAATTCCGCCCAATGTTTGTGGCAGTAGGAACAACCTTGACGGCATTCCTGTGGCTGTTGAGTACAACGGAGCCAGCTACAGATCTCTTACCGGCGGATAATGTCCAACAACTCGTTGTCCTGATTGGATGGCTCATCGCAACTATAACCGTACTCTCAGGGCCGTTTACTGTGATGATGTCCAGCATAACTATCGGCAAGAATATAAGAGTCAAACAGAATCGCACTAGGCACTATGCCTCAGGAATGACATTCTCAACGGTCATCGGTGCCCTCTTCTTGTTTATTCTTGAAGTGTCTGAAGGAATTATAGGGCCAGTAGAGAATCCATGGTGGACCAATGTATCCGTGTTTATTGCTTCACCTACATTGGGCTGGCTCATGGTTTTCTCGGAGCGCAGCCAAGAAAAGCGATAGGGGGATGTAGAAATGCTACCGGATAGAACGGGACGCCATCATCCAGAGGTGGTACGGAGGCAGCCCGCAGCACAGGAATCCGAAGCCCCTCAGGAGTAGGGAGAAGGGCGCTATCAACCATCGACTCATACGATAGACAGAGCCGTTTCGAATCGTGATTCGGGCTCCCGTGATAGTACGGAGGCCCCTTGGTGTACATTGAGGGTGAAGCGGCTGAGGACGGGCTTCGGTCGCTCGACCCCTCTGATACTCTTTGCCTTCCTCAGCTCAAGTGTCTCTGCTGTAGACGTCGGAGACATGACGAAGATTCAGAGACAGCCGTCTCTGAACGGCTGAGACTGAGAGATTCAATATCTTCCCAAGTACAACCTCGGCATCATGGACATTCCAAGGCATCAGAGGCTTACCTCGTCCGCGCGCGAGCGGTCCATCGCTCTCAGTGAGTACTCGATCTATCGGCATCAAATGCACTAGGCGTCTTCCCTTTTCTCCTCGTAACATCGCAGGTCCGACACTGAACCAGCAGCCCAAGTCAATAGCTCTCTGGAGTTCACCCGCAGTTCCAGAGAACCAGTGCAACACCGGCAATCCGGCTCCAGGGTGTGCTTCGAGATGGTCTAGCACTAGCGAAGTCGCTTCCCGCGAGTGGATCGTCATGACGCGCCCGCCAGCAGACTCGCAGGCGCTCAGCACAAGCTCAAATACATAGCGCTGCAGGTCTAGTGAAGCCTGATGGGGTTTGGAACCGTCAAGGCCTATCTCACCTACGTAGCGCGTCTCCGATAGGAGCGCCTTGAAGCGATCGACTTCTCGGTGCCGAGTGGCAACAAGCTCTGGATGAAGCCCAACTGCTACCTCGACCCGCGGTTCACCACCTGCAAGTGCGGCTGTCCCTTCCCATGCCAGTGGCGTTGTGGTAACTGCCAGCACGTCACAGTCGCGTTTTCTGATCTCGCTCAAGACCCATTGCGGGTCTTCGTAAAGATCAAGGTGACAGTGAAAGTCAATCATACTGCTCTACTCGCATCTAGGAACCCCCGAAGTTCTGAGATGCCGCGCGTCGCGAGATCAGCGTAAGGCGCAGTATTCCCAAGGAGCACACTGTTCAGCGCGTCTCCAGCCCAAGCATCCACACCTGACTGCTCGACTCGAAGGGTGGCGAAGGCTACAGAACGCACATCGTCGAAGTCGCGATAGTCGGCGTTAGGTATGGATAGGTCTTCGTACCGGTAGCTGGTGTAATCTCCCCTTCCCCAGTACAAGAATGCCGCACGGCGTACAAGGCAAGGCACACAGCGGCCACAGTGTTCGTAATTATAACGAGAGAACCTACCGCAGCTCGTGGACTGAAAGGCCAATTCCCGCAGGAGGGGCTGATTCATGCACTCAACCAGCATCTCTCCTTTAGTCTTGAATTGGTACGGATTCGACAGTCGCACACGAAGACCTGTGGCATCCAAGATTGACTGCACCTGTTGCAAGAAGAAAGGGTGTGTAGTTCGGGTACTGAGGCTACCGATTCGAAGCGGAGTTAGTGGAACATTGAGGCTGATGAAGCCATTCTCAGGAATGAGTAGTTCCACTAATTCCCCATGGCGATGCTGATTAAGTACAGAGGCTGCAAGAACGCCGTAAGCAACGAATACGAGGGACCGGGCCCTTTGTGACCGCTCAGCCTCACCTGGGGGTCCGATTGCATGGCTAAGCTGAAGATGTGTCAGGTCCTCTCCGATAGCCTTGGCGAATTGCCGCTGCCGATCCGAATCACCTTGAGACACTTGGCTCACTAGGACAGGACGCAACCCAGAAGCCACAGCATCTACCGCACCGACAAGGCTGTCGATTCCGCCCGATAGTAAGCATACGCAGTCACCTACGGGCCGGCGGCGAGTGTACCGTGTCCTTCTTGGTGGAGCGACACCGCCCGCGGCAAACGAGAGTTGCCAGATGTCGCCCGTAAGAAAGCGCACTGCGGTTTCGAGCGCCTCTTTCTGCGTGTCCCAGAACCCTGGATCAATGACCGATACATCTAGTCGAATGTCACGTGTCCAACCATCGGGACTGTTCCTCCTGAGACACGCTTGATCGGCTGCTGCGACGCTTAGCGCTATAGCAAGAAAGTCCCAAGCTCGTGATGATGGGTAAACACCAAGGCTGCGTAGGCGTCGTGGCATTGCTGCCGCTACGCGTCCCACTCCTGGTCGCCTAGGCTGCTCAAACAACGAAAACGCCACGCCATCATCTGGATCGACTGGGACCGCGTTCTGTCGGCAAATGACTCTCATGACAGGTAGGACTCGAAGACCTCGAAGGTGTCTTGAATTACGCGATACATCAGGCTTGTCGTGGCCCGTTGTGTCACCGGTTCTGGCTCTGTCGACCAGAGACGAAAGGAGGACGCAACGACTTGTCGAACGTACCGGTACATTTGCTCCAGTCTTCGGATGGCTGTGGCCGCATCGGGCGCTTTGTCGAAAATCGCCTTACCGACATCCAGCTCGATGCGACGACAAATATCGGCACCAATGAACAATTCAATAGCCAAGATGATTTGTTCCTGAGTAAGGGCGGTAAGGTCGATTGCGGATTCCCTCCGAATCAGCTCACTCAACGCCTGGGATATGGAGTGGCGACCGGCTTCAGCATCCTGAGTTCCATCACTGGGGCTAAGCGCTTCAGCAATACGGTCGACGATCTCTCGGGCATGGCGTCCGGCCAAATGCGCTGGGTCAAGTCCGGGATGAGCTGGTGGCGTTCTGCCTACACTTAGATCTTGGAGTACGCCGTAAAGCGCACCTGCTCTCCTTGCCGTCCCGGCCATGCGCCGGGAGGCATTTCGTGATCCGCCTAGCCCAGTTCGGACGTAGTGTCCAATCCCTTGCCTTAAGCTGTAACCGGAATTGGAACGGGCGAAATCGCCCAACTCGGTTCTTGCACCCCTAAAACGCCCCACAGGTGCTATTTGGACTGGCGTTCCAGGCAACTTCTCTGGAATGCCTTCGCCTGGTTGTTGATTATCCCCAGGCCCAGCAGTGGGTTGGATATCGGTGTCATGCACCCACGGAGGGATGAGGTGAACTCCACTCCCCGGACCTGTACTGGATCCAGAGGTTCCCATCAGATGGTTCTCTTTTCCATTGCTCTTAGCGCTGCTCGAACCGGCCTAGGCGTCTCGTCGTCTAGGCTCCATGCTTCGAGCGCAGTAGACGCCCACTCCCGGCCATCGAAGACCGGTACTATGTCTGGCTGCAGGAACTCCCGTGGTAACCGCTCCAAGAATCGAGCGAAGAGTTGGGCTTGTTCTTTGTCCGCGGCAATAACGGTTAGCAGTGCCCAAAGAACCGGAGGGGTTCCCCACTCCTGCTCTTGGCGAGCTCGCGCCATGAGCCTCTCCATTATTAGCGTGATTTCCCGAGCAGGCAGAAGGCGCAACTGGTCTGCTAGCTGAGAACTCTCACTTCCCTCTAAAGCTAGCAGAGCTTCGAGAACCTCGGACGCTTCGAAGGAGAGATAGTCCGCAGACGTTATGATGGGCATGTGTTCGCGGCTGACGTACACCACTGAGCGAAGGTCCATCTCTGCGAACGTAGGGGGAAGTGCTAGCCAATCGGTGGTGAAAGAGGACTTCCAGGCCGGTGGCAACTCCTCGATCTCTTCGCCGGCCCGCGACTTTTTCTCCCAGCCTGCGAGGATAGTAGGTCTTCCCCCGTCATCGTTATTGATGGAATTAACAAGGTCGGCATATGCCCCTTCATTCGCGCAACGCTCGAACAATAGCATCTTCGCCAAGGCTCCTTCGTCCACGGCCACATGTTGAACTCTGGCGATGGACATCCGGATGGCGAGCGTGTTCAAGAATCTCTTGATCAGTCGTGGATTGCCGGCAATCTGTCTTGTGGTTGTCATAAGAGGTGCGAGCCGATCAGCTAGCTCGAGATTGGCCCGGAGAGTTTCTGGACAGTCCCCGATTTGGTCTAGGACAAAGCGCAAGTCGACTCGATGCCCTTTCCAGGATTCCGACAACTGAGTGCATACCTGCTGCCTGAGCCTCTCACACTCTTCCTTGTCCATATCACTGTTCTCGATGAAGAGTAACATCAAGTAAGCCCTGACTTCTTGTGTGCCCAAGGGAGGCACTCGGAGGGGAATCTGAATGAGCTTGTCGAAGTAGTTGGTGACGAGAGCCTCGTCTAGATCCTCACCACGAAAGTGGATCCGCACTGCTTGCCGAATCATCCGATCATCGGCAGCTATGATGAAGGCCGTCTGAGGCAAGAACAAGAACAACCTGATGGCTTCCAGCGTGGCTATGGCGGTAGAGGGCAAGCATCGATCCAGGTCGTCGATGAAGACCACTAGAGTGACACCCATCTCTCTCAGGGTTTCCTCGAACTGCTTCCGCAAGTCCTGAATCTGACGAGGAGGTGATGACTCCGGTCCAGGCGTCAAGAGCTTCCCTGCCTCCTCTGCGACAGCTTCAGACTGATGGACGGTGTTGATGTCTTGTTGGTCGCCCTCCCCGGTTACTAGGTTCTTGCCAGCCGCCAATGCCGTACCGGCTAACCACAGGGGAGGTATGCCTGCAGCAAGAGACAAGACGGAACTTGTTGCCAATCCCGCTACCCGAAGCCAGTTGACCCGACCAAGTAGGTCCTTGGCCTTGTCCAGCCCTGATTCTGTCGCCTCACCCTGCTCTATGAGTCGTCTTGCAATCACCTCCATAAGAGCCGCTCTGGCATCGTCATAGCCCTGGTAGAGCCAGGCATTGAACTCGACGAACAAATAGCGTTCATCGCCGCGTTCATTTAGAGCATCCGAGATTAGCCTGAGCATTGATGACTTCCCTACACCCCAGCCACCGGACACCCCCATAGACAACGGTTGACCACCGGCCTGAATGATTGTCTCGGCGGCTATGTCTGCTACGCAGCGGAAGTTTAGGAAGTCTCGATTAGTCTCGTTATCAGACCACATCGCTCCACCTGCCTGGCGGTTCACTGCTGCAGCCGGTATTGGAGTCACCTATGTACATCTTCATCGACTCTACTGTCCTTGTGAAGCCCATCCCCCAGAGATCTACACCCTTCCCGATGGCGACACCACTCTGGGTACCGCCGTTCCCTCCTCCAGCGGTCGACTCTCTCGCGCTCAAACCGCTGCCAGCTTCCCATTTGGGATGCTGGGATTCTTCCGCGTTGAGCAAGTCGATAAAGGGTTTCCCTGCTCACTTCCAGATTCTCAGCAACTTCCTGAAGGGGCATCCACGTTCTTGGTACTGAGGAGGGCTGCTCATGCTAATGGTGGCCTTACACCCATGATGGACACGACCACCTCCAACTCCTCCGGTGAGGGGCGGCCCTACGATCCATCGAAGTGTCCTATCCAGTGGACGCGCCCGTCGTCCTCCCGGACGGCCTGAAAGAATCTCTCGTCAGCAGTCCATAGCTCGCAGTCGAGACTATCAGCGAGTGCCAGGTAGTGGGCATCATAGGCGGCAGCCTGACCGAATCGACCTGCGATCTCCAGCGCCCTGCCGTGGAGATTCCACGGCTGGTGCAACGCGATCTGGGAGGTCAGCAGGTTTCCGATCAGGTCAACCGCCCCTTCGAGGCTCAATTCCCCCCGGATCACTCGCCTGTGGAGCGCGTTTGACACCTCGAAAGGCAACAGGTGAGGAGCGGTGGGTGTGACCTCCTCGCTATGCCACGCACGGAGAATCGCCAGAGCCCTGTCAGTGTGCTCCTCTCTCACCAGCCACTTGAAGGCGAGGCTGGCATCCACGACCACGAAGCCGCTCACCCGATGCCTTCCAGTTGAGCATCCCTGGCTTCTCGCGCTTCCCGGATGAACTCGGCGCCACTGCCGGGGAGTACCCTGTCCCCGAAGTACTTCTTCTGGAGTTCTTCGAACCGCTCGGCGTCAGACCAACCGGAAGGAGGGCCCGCTATGCCCTGAGCCTCGTCCTCCGTCAACTCTCTATCTATGGCTGTATAGCAGTACTGGCGCATGGTCACTCCCTTGATGGCGGCGACCACCTTCAGCCTGTGCTGAAAGGTTGGCTCCAAGTCCAGGGTGAGTCTCTTCTTCTTGACTTCCATGACCCGCTCCCTTCTGGGTGAGTCCCAAGGTAATCTATACCATACACAGAAACAGCACCGATGTCCTCTGGGGAGAACAGGCAACAAAAAAAGACCGGCATACATGGCCGTACAGGGGGAGGCCATCGCATACCGCGACGGCCTTCCCCTGTCTGCTATAGCCAGCATCCAGCGCCGACTGACTCCGCCGCGCGGGCCGAGGCCCTCGGCACCCGCGCCCACTTGAAACATCGCGAGGGTTGCAGGCTGAGGGAGATTCGGCCTTCAGAGCAACCGCGCCATCTCGGGTTGCCGTTGGGCCTCCCCTTCGTTGGCTGTTGATGCCTGGGTCGACGCTTGCCCCCGCCGGGCCTGACGCCTGGCCGGGGGAGCAGGCTTCACGTGAGCCGGATACCTGGGCTCGTCCTCCCACCTGGCTCTCGCCCTCTCGGTCACCGCCGGGACCTCCTGCGCCAGCCCCGACAGGTCGTGGTCGTCGAACGACTCGATGTGCGGGTCTGACTTGGGTTGCTGCACGCCGATGGTGGCCCTGCCTCCCTTGATGGAGACGACCACCTTCAACTCCTCCGACGAAGCGGCCTGCTCCTCGCCGTCGTCGGAACCCTGCGGTTCCTGTGCGGCCTCTCTGGTGGAGTCCTCCTCTCCGGTGACTGCGGCAGCCGTGTCCTCCACCACATCGGCGAAGGGGCTGTCGTCGGCGCTCGGTGCATCCGAGCGGGCTGTTGCGATTGCAGTCTCTTCAGGCATGGTCTCTCCTTCCTTTATTCCCCCGGCTACGTTGACGTGCGCCGGTGACTATGCCGCCATCCTCGACGACTCTCTCCTGATCTCGCCGAGGGTCTGCGGCTCCCAGTAGAGGTCGCGCTCCACCGCGGGGACGTTGCCGAACACGGTCGCCTCCGCCAGCTCGGTGAGGTCGAAATACCCGAGTTCGGTCTCGAACCCCTCGACGAGGCCGAAGCACAGCCCGGTCTCAGCCTCCCATTCGGTGATGTACCAGCGCCAGCCCATGTACGGGCTGAAGAGCTTCACCCTGGCGACGACGGCGTCGGGGTCGTCCGCTGCTTCATTGGCGTACAGGGGCGGGATCGTGGCGGCGAGCTCTTTCGTCATGAGCTTGTGCCTGCGGTACCGGTTGTGGTTGTCCTGCCAGATCGTCTTGGTTTCCTTGTCGTCAGACATGACTTCTCCTTCTTCTTGCTTCTCTGCATGGGATCCGTGTGGGCCTACTCTTCGGACGCTGGCTCAGCTTCGGCCCCCATGATTCGCTCCGCCGCCTCCGGGGAGGCGTAGGCCGGGGTGACCGTGCCGAGGTCCATGTCCAGGTAGAGGCCCATGAAGGGGCAGGAGCCCGCCGCCATACGGCGGACCACCTGTAGCACCAGGGAGGCCATCATCTGGTTGATGGTGGGGTCCTGGTCGGTGAGGTCGAGGGCGGCAGCGCAGTCCACGTCCGGGGGCGTGGTCGACACGGCCGTAAGCAGGTCGGGGCGCTGCAGCGTGGGCGCGGGCAGCAGGCGACAGGTCTCGTCGACGAAGGCGGGCTCGTCCCAATCCTCCAGGTCGGCCACGTTGCCTATCAGCACCTGCCCCCAGTTGGTGTCGTTGCCCGCGTCGATGAGCCACCGGCGCCGGCCGCTCGGCAGGCTCTCGGCCATCGCCCTTCGTGCGGCCGCGTTGTCAGCACAGCCGATGATCAGGCAGTCGCCGTAGGTGGGCAGGCCGGGGTAGCGGTGCCCGTAGGCGTGGGAGCCGGACTCGCGGAACGGGTAGACCGAGTAGCCGATCGGACGCCGGTAGGCCCGCGCCAGCCGGTCCGCGAGCGCCTGGCTCTTGAACCGGCCGACGTCCTCTGAGTAGAAGTTCTGGCGCAGCAGGTTGTGGGGCTCGACCCGGTCGTGGTCGACGAGGGTGATGGTGGCCTCCCGCCCCTGGAAGAGGCGGCAGAGGCCCTCGGCGACGAAGCCGCCGGTCCCGCCGCAGCCGACCACGGTGATCCACGGTCGCTCGAGCAGGAATGCGTTGTCCAGGTAGTAGGGCATTCTCAGTTACCTCCCTGTCTTGAGGATGATGTCCAGCGCCGATCCCGGCTCCTCGGCCAGCAGCCGGATGTCCGGGGCCGGGCCGTCGAACACGTGCGACCACTCAGCCGGAGCGAAGTGGCCGTAGACGCCGACCCGGAGACATAGCTCGGGCCGGGCGGTGTGAAGGCGTCCGGCGACGCCGTAGATGCGGAAGCCCTGCTCGTCCCGGTCGTCGGTGGCCGAGAAGAAGGCGGAGAGGCTTCCGTGCGAGTGGAACTCGGCTACCACCCCGCCGGGGGGCTGGTAGATCAGGGACGCCCGTGACCCGGCCTGCGGAGGGACCACGGGCCGGTAGGCGTGACCGTCCCAGCGGACGGCGAAGAACCGCTCGGTGTCTGGCGCATCCTGGAACCAGCGCAGGCCCGCCTCCAGGAGGCAGGACGGTATGCGGCCATGGGGCAGCGTCAGCTTCTCGCTCACCGGAGCGAGACCGCGCACGACGCAGGGAGCGATGAGCACCCGCGCCGTCAGGTTGGCGCTCGCGGACTGGACGTAGACGCCGCCGGAGCCCAG
Organism: Dehalococcoidia bacterium; assembly: GCA_034422795.1. Lineage (GTDB taxonomy): Bacteria > Chloroflexota > Dehalococcoidia > Lucifugimonadales > Australimonadaceae > Bin16. The sequence goes on from DAOUJK010000012.1 coordinate 12,044, forward strand.
CACGTAGTCGTAGCCGATCCCCTGGGCGCCGGTGAGCCCGGCGGGGTGGTTGACGAGGTGGCCCACCGGACTCGGTGCGGGGTCAGCGGTAGCCGCGTCTCCCTTCGGAGACCGCCATGACATGGGCCACCGTACACTGGGGAACAAGGTCCTCCATCGGGTACTCGGTTGTTCCATCGAGCTCCTCCCATAGCGCTTGCAGGTTGTCGGGGTGCTTCTTCGAGCGCTCATGGCTGTCGCCGGTGAGCGAGAAGAAGGACTGGAAGAACGACTCCGGTATCAGCCCGACCTCGTCGGGGTACCGGTGGCTGCCCGGACAGGTCCTCCCGTCACGGAAGACGTTGAAGGCCGGCATCCGGTAGAGCTGCTGCTCGGGGTCGGACGGCCGCTCCGTTGCGGCGTAGACCCAGGGCGCACGGCCCGGCGAGCAGACGAAGAGCAGTCCCGGCATCGGTATCCTCAGCCGGGCGGGAGGCTTGAACGCCTCCCGTTGCAGGGCGACGGGCCAGACCTGCGGCGGACGCCAGAGGCCGACCACCTGCCCGGTCTCGCCCTGGTTCCACCAGAGGGCGTCGGCCGGCAGTAACCCGGACGAGAACCCCAAGTGCTGGGTGAGCACGCTCGCGATCCCGTCCGCGGAGACGGTCCTGACCCAGGCCGAGCCCGTCTCGAAACAGCGCAGCAGGAGCGTCTCCTCGTAGACCTCCAGCTGAATCTTCAGGTCGTCCCTGGGCGCATCGTCCACGCCCGGCAGGGACCACCCGGTGACGTCGGTGTCAACACTCATGTTCCTTTGCCTCCTTTCCTTCTTGAGGGAGCCGTCCCAGGACGAACTCCAGCATCTCGGCGAAGCGGGCGGGGAGGTCCTCCTCCAGCCAGTCGGTCAACCGGCCGACCGCGTCCATGAGGGCCTCGGCCTGCCGCCACACCCCGGTGGCCTCTGCGATCAGGTCGTCGTCCCAGGGGTCGGAGAAGCCGTTGTATTCCCCGTCGTCATAGCTGGCGTC
>DAOUJK010000013.1:0-29656 GCA_034422795.1 Dehalococcoidia bacterium
CTCGGGCTGATGGAGGTGGACGCGCTCGGCCTCGACGAGGTCGACCACCGCCTCGTGCGGATGATTGCGGAGAAGTACGGCGGCGGCCCGGTGGGGCTGGACACGCTCGCGGCGTCCACCGGCGAGGAGGCGGACACCATCATGGACGTGTACGAGCCGTATCTGATGCAGCTGGGCTTCCTGAACCGCACGCCGCGAGGCCGTATGCTGACGCGGGCGGCGTACGAGCACCTGGGCCTCACTCCTCCGCAGCGACTCGCCGCCGGGCAGCCGCAGTTGTGGGACAGCACAGGTCAGTGACGGGAGGAAGACGCGATGCTGACTGCGCAGGACAACGAACTGTTGACGCGGGTAGGGCCGGGCACGCCCGGAGGCGAACTGCAGCGCAGGTACTGGCATCCCATCCTGGCGACGCAGCAGCTGGACCGGAACCCCGTCCGCAAGGTGAAGATCCTCGGCGAGGAGCTGGTGCTCTACCGTGATCGCTCCGGCGTGCTGGGGCTGCTCGGGCTGCGCTGCCCTCACCGGCTGATGAGCCTGGAGTACGGCATCCCGGAGGGGCACGGACTGCGCTGCGGCTACCACGGCTGGCTGTTCGACGAGGAGGGCCGCTGCATCGAGACGCCGCTGGAGCCCCCGGACAGTACGTTCAAGGAGAAGGTACAGACGCTGCACTATCCGGTGCAGGAGATGGGCGGACTCGTCTGGGCGTACCTTGGCCCATCGCCCGCGCCGCTGCTCCCGCGCTGGGACCTCTTCGTGCGGCCGGGCGGCTTCCGGCAGATCGTCGCGCACCATCTGCCGTGCAACTGGCTGCAGGTGATGGAGAACCGGGGCGACCTCGGCCACGCGGTCTACCTGCACGGACGGCTCGCGCAGTACGCACTCGAACGGCAGGGCAGGCTGACCGACGACTCACGTGCTCGTTACAACGCGACGATGCGCCAGCAGCAGGACCGGCTGGACCGGGGCGTCTACACGAAATACCAGCCCGTATGGAACCGATTCGGGTTCACGAAGGGGAACCTGGAATCGGACAAGAGCGAGGACTCGCCGTCCTGGACCATCGGCGCGAACTCGTTCCTCTTCCCGTACATCCTCACGTTCGCGCCGTACCAGCCGGGGACCATACGCAAGTCGTACCAGATCGGCGTGCCGCTGGATGACACGAGCACCTGGCACTTCCAGTACTTCTACTACGACTTCCCACCGGGCGTGGACGTGCCGGAGCAGGACGGCGTGCCCTACGCCGAGGTGCCGCTGGACTACGAGAACGGTGAGCCGATCCTGGACAACGTGTTGTCGCAGGACATGATCGCGTGGTGGTCGCAGGGCGAGATAGCGGACAGGACGCGGGAGCATCTTGGTGTCTCGGACGCGTGCGTCATCGCGTACCGGAACCTGCTGAAGGAGCAGATCAAGGTGGTGCAGGACGGCGGAGAGCCGATGAACGTGTTCCGTGACCCGTCCGCGATAGAGCGTCCCGAACGTGTGCTGGAACAGGACAGCGAGACAGCTGCCAGGGTGCTGGCCAGCCGCGGGGCACGAGGGACGATCTACTACCGCGCCAACTTCCACAAGGTGTCCAAGGGCGGCTGGCTCTACATCGACGACGACGTGGACAGGTACTGTCCCGACCGCGACACCATCGTGCAGCTCTACCGCGAGACCGAGGAGTTGCAGCAGCGACAGGCGCAAGGGGCCTGACGACCGAGACCGTGCCCTCGGCCATGCAACTTCGCATCGCTCTGCTATCTTGCCTCGTGCTCTTGATCGTGGCACTCGCGTGCACTCCCGACCCTACGCCGACCCCCATGCCTACCCCCACCCTGGCGCCCACGGCGACTCCCACGCTAATGCCCACGCCAACGCTTATCCCAACGCCGCCGGCGACCCCCACGCCAACGCCTACCTCGACACCCACCTCGACTCCCACTCCGGCCCCTGCACCGACATCGACGCCTACCCTCGCGCCGACCGCAACGCCGTCCGGTTACCCGCAGGCCGAGGTGACGGTCGAGGGCTTCACGTTCCTGGTGGACGTGGCGGACACCCCCGAGCGCCGTCGCCTGGGACTTGGGGGGCGAGACGGACTCGAGCGGGGACGCGGTATGTGGTTCGACATGGGCGGGATCGGGGGCGCAGCATTCTGGATGCGTGGCATGCGCTTTTCCATAGACATCGTCTGGATAGCGGACGACTTCGTCGTGACCGGTGTGGCGGCACGACTCCCATTCCCGGAGCCGGGGACCCCGGACTCCGCGCTACCGCTCTACTCTTCCGGTGTTCCGATCCGCTACGTGCTGGAGATCAGCGCGGAGCTCGCGGAAGAGCTGGGGATCGGAGAAGGGTCGGTCGTGACCTTCGCCCCGCTTCCTCCCTCACGGGAGTGAACACGAGCGACTGCTGGCACGATGGAGTATCCTCACGCGGCTGAGGAGGCTTCCATGATCTACGAGATGCGCACTTACCATGCGATGCCGGGTAAGCTCAGGGCGGTCGTGCAGCGGTTCGGAGACGTTACGCACACGATCTTCCTGCGGCACGGGTTCCGTCCCGTGGGCTACTGGACGGAGTCGGTGGGCGACAACACGAAGTTCCACTACATGCTGGCGTGGGAGGACGACGCCGAACGGCGTGCGAAGTGGGCTACCTTCCGCGACGACCCGGAACGCATCCGCGCCTTCGCCGAGTCCGAGAAGGACGGCCTCATCGTCGCGAGGATCGAGAATTCCATCTGGGAAGCGACATCTTTCTCGCCGCAACTCCCCGCCTGACAGCGGCGCGTTCGCGGTGGTGCGGTAGAATAAGGGGACGCCGTTCTGTGCCCCGTGGTGCAGTGGTAGCACAGCAGACTTTGGATCTGTTGACCCTGGTTCGAATCCAGGCGGGGCAGCCAGGTCGGCGCTCTGTCTGGTGACAAGGCGGAACGAGTTGACGGACAACGGCATAGACGACAACTGCGTCCAGTTCGTTTTCTTCAAGGCGGATGCGTCGTGGCGGCGGCAACCCGCTGAAACGAGGACTCGTCACAAGGAAGAGTTCCTGACCACTCTCCGGGCGACGGAGGCTGAGGTGCCCGCCCATTCGTACAGCACACTCGGGCTGCGCGCCGATACCGACTTCATGCTATGGCGGACGTCTTCCGGGCTCGAAGCCCTGGAGGAAACACTCGGCGCGCTGCTCTCTACGGAGCTTGGGGCTTACTTGGAGGTCAGCCACTCGTACTTCGGGCTGCTGCGGCGTTCCACGTACGGCAAGGCGCGGACGGAGCAGGACCACGCGGAACAGTCACAGGAGAAGGGCAGGTACTTCGTGCTCTACCCCTTCACCAAGACGATCGATTGGTATCTCATCTCCCGCGAGGCAAGGCAGGGAATGATGAACGAGCACATCCGTGTGGGGCGGTCGCACCCGGACATCAGCCAGATACTGCTGTATTCGACCGGACTGGGCGACCAGGAGTTCATCGTGGGCTACGAGACCGACTCGCTCACCGACTTCCAGGACCTCGTCGTCGAACTCCGCGCCACTGAGGCCAGACGTCACACGCTGCGCGACACGCCGATATTCACGTGTGTGAAGAGAGAACCAGAACGCATCCTCGACCTCCTCGGATAGCCGGCGCACCCACGATGAGCACACTCGCAACACACACCGGATATGAGCCTGCGCTGCTGAAAGCCGCCAGGATGGAGAAGACCAAGGGCACGCCACTCTGGTTCATGCGGCAGGCCGGCAGGGTGCTACCCGAATACCGGAAGGTACGAGAGAAGCACAGCCTGCTGGACATCTGCAGGAACCCGGAGACTGCCGCAGCGGTGACGATGCAACCCGTCGAGCGCTTCGATGTGGACGCCGCCATCATCTTCGCAGACATCGTGACGCCGCTCCTGGGAGTAGGCATCGACGTGCAACTGGTCGAGAAGGTAGGGCCGGTGATAGATCAGCCGGTCCGTTCCGAAGGCGACCTCGGGCGACTGAGAGCGCTCGATCCCGAACAGGATGTGCCGTACATGCTGGAGACGCTCCGGCTGGTGCGGGCCGCGTTGCCGGAGGAGAAGGCGCTCATCGGCTTCTCAGGCGCTCCTTTCACACTCGCCACCTACCTGATAGAGGGCGGCCCGTCCAGGAACTACGCCACGACCAAGGCGATGATGTACGGCCAGCCGGAGCTCTGGCACAGGCTGATGCACCGGCTCAGCGACATGATCTCCGCCTACCTGAGTGCCCAGGCCGGCGCCGGCGCCCAGATGCTCCAACTGTTCGACAGCTGGGTCGGCTGGCTGAGCAGGCGGGACTACGTCGAGTACGTATTCCCCTATACTCGTGAGATCATCAGGGCGGTCAAGGCAACGGGCGTTCCGGTCATCCACTTTGCGACGGGCTCCGGGGGACTCAACGAGGTCATCAAGGACAGCGGCGCGGACGTGATGGGACTGGACTGGCGCGTTCCGCTGGATGAGGCGTGGGCGTTGCTCGGAGACGTTGCCGTGCAGGGGAACCTCGACCCCACCGTCCTGCTCGGGCCACCCGATGTGGTTCGCGAGCAAACCCACGACGTGCTTCAGCGCGCCGAAGGACGACCCGGCCACATCTTCAACCTGGGCCACGGCTTCCTGCCCCAGACCCCGTTGGACAACATCATGCACATGATCGATTGCGTACGGGAATGGGACGCCTCCCATGGCTCCTGACCATGGTGAACCGGACGGAGACCGCCTTTCCGTAGTCGTCGTCGGCGGCGGCATAACCGGACTTGCCGCGTCGTGGTACCTCGAAAGAAGCCTTCAAGAGAGAGGGAGGGACCTCTCCGTTGTCCTCGTGGAGCGTGAGAAAACCCTCGGCGGCAAGATCAGTACGCTGAACGAGGACGGCTTCATCGTGGAAGGCGGGCCGGATGGGTTCCTCACGAGGAAGCCGTGGGCGCTCGAACTTGCGAAGGAAGTCGGCATTGCGGACGACGTGGTCTACATGCGGGCGAACGGCGCATCGCTCCTGCGCAGGGGTAAGTTGTACCGCATCCCTTCCGGCCTGATGGGGCCTGCACCCGCTGGCTGGCGCGACGTGTGGAGCGCGTCGTTCCTCTCGTGGCGCGGTAAGCTGCGCGCCAGCCTCGAACCGCTGGTGCGCAGGCGCAAGGCTAAGGAACGCGAGTCGCTGGGAGGGTTCCTGCGAAGGCGCATGGGCGCGGAACTCACGGACATACTGCTTGAGCCTCTCACCGCAGGAATATACGGTTCCAACTCCTACGATATGAGCCTCGGTGCGCTCTTCCCGATGCTGGAGGAGTGGGAGCAGCGCTACGGCAGCGTAACGCACGGGATGCGCGAAGCGCGGAAGGCGGCACGCGGAACCGATCAACCGCCGGGCGCCTTCTTCTCGTTCAGTAGCGGCACGCACCGGCTCGTTCAGGCGGTCGCGGATAGCCTCGAACGGACGGAGGTTGTCAGTGGACAGACCGCCGTCACGGTCGATCGTATCGAAGGTGCGGCTTCCCGCTACCGCGTCGTGCTGAACGATGGGCACTCGTTCGAGGCGGACGCCGTTGTACTCGCGACGCCTGCGTGGGACGCGGGGAACCTCGTGGGTCTGCTCGCGCCGGAGTTGGCCCGGCTGCTGAGGCTGATGCAGAGCGCATCTTCGATCAGCGTCTACCTTGCGTTCCGGCGTGAGAACGTCGCCCATCCACTGGACGGTTCCGGCTTCCTGTCGCCGCGATCGGAGGGTGGGTTGGTCGCGGGGTGTACGTGGATGTCGTCCAAGTGGCCAAGTCGCAGCCCGCGAGACATCGTGCTGCTGCGTGCCTTCATTCGCATGGAAGACGGCGCCCCAGCCAAGCACGGCGACGCTGAACTGGCCGAGACGGCTTGCGAGGCGTTGCGCCCGCTCCTCGGCATAAGCGGCTCGCCGCATCGGTCTTGGGTGCACCGGTGGCCGGACGGCCTGCCGCAGTACCAGGTGGACCATACCGATTGGCTGGAGAGTGTTGAGCGAGAACTCATTGCACACCCGGGTCTCTTCCTGTGCGGGGCGTCCTACAGGGGGATCGGCGTTCCCGACTGCATCCGGCAGGGTCGCGACGCTGCGGAGCGAGTTAGCGCGTTCGCTGGGCAGACCGCGGGACAGGGCACAGCGCAGACCATGGGCGTCTGAGCGCGGGGAATGGAGCACGGAGCGTGTCCGGGCTGAGGGGCGTTCTGCTGATGGCGTACGGGACGCCGGAGAACCTGAGCGACGTCGGACCGTACTACCGCGACATACTCGGCGGGCGAGACCCGCGCCCGGAAGCTGTAACCGCGCTCGTGGAACGGTACCGCGCCGTGGGCGGCAGAACGCCGCTCCTCGAGATTACGCGAAGTGTTGCAGGCCGGCTGGAAGACCGGCTGAACCAGAACGCTGGAGAACCCTCCTGGCGGGTGTACGTCGGCATGAAGCACTGGCACCCGTACATCTCCGAGACCGTCGAGCGTATCGTGGCCGACGGCATCGACGAACTCGTTGCGCTGCCGTTGGCTCCGCATTATTCCCGCATGAGCGGTGCCGGTTACCACGAAGCTGTGGCGCGCGGCATGGAGCGGTCGGCAACGCCCCCGCCTGCGTGGTTCATCGAGAGCTGGCATGCGAACCCGTTGTTCATGGCGCTCGTCGCGCAGCGCATAAGAGATGCGCTGGCGCGGTCCGGCGCTGCTCCGGCGGACGTTGAAGTGTTGTTCACCGCGCACAGCCTGCCCGCACGGATAGTGGACGAGGGAGACCCGTACCCTGAAGAGCTGGCAGCGAGCGCCGCAGCGATAGCGCAGGCAGCAGGTATCGTGTCGTGGCGATTCGCCTATCAGAGCGCGGCGAAGACGGGTACGCCGTGGCTGGGGCCGGACATCCTCGAGAGCATGGGGCAGATCGCCCGGGAAGGCGGGAGGAACGTGCTGGTCGTCCCGTTCGGCTTCGTGTGCGACCACCTGGAGATACTGTTCGATATCGATATCGCGGCGATGCGAGCGGCGGAAGACCTCGGCGTACGCCTGGCGCGCATCGAGATGCCGAACGACGCCCCGGAGTTCGTCGAGGCGCTGTTCGACATCGTGACTGCGGGGACCGGCGCACGGACGGTGGGCCTGCGCACCTGACGTTGGCGGTCTCGGACCCTACATCCGGTAGAAGCTGCGCGGGTTGTGGGAGAGGATCTTCTCCTTCAGTGTCGGCTCCACGTCCTCACGCGCATCGAGTTCGTCGACGATGGAGTAGTTCGCGGAGGGGTCGGTGTGGCCCCAGTCCGATCCGAGAAGGAGCTGGTCCTCCGGGATGCACTGGGCCAGGTAGGAGATGTCCTCATCGGCCTCGCACGCCACGAACAGCCGGTAGTCCTTCAGCACGCCGCCTTCCCAGCGGTCGCTGCCGTCGCGTACGCGATGCTTCAAGTAATGCAACAGGTACGGCACCCAGGACGCGCTCGTCTCGATGAACCCGATGCGCAGGTCGGGGAACTTCTCGGGAACCCGGTGAGAGACGAGGTCGTGGAAACCGATGAGCGGCAGCAGGCGCTGCTGCGGGAACGACTGCACGATCGTGGTGTCGAACGCTTCGGTGAGCGCCGGGTTGCCCGCGCCGGTGTGGATGCAGACGGGCAGACCGAGCTTCTGGGCCTCGGCATAGACCGGGAAGAAGTATGGGTCGCAGAGAGAGCGGCTGCCTTCCATGCCGCGGAAGAGGACGCCGACCGCACCGTTCGCTATGCCGTAGTGCATCTCCTCGATGGCGCGGTCGATGGACTGGAGCGGAGGTACGAGTATCCACCGCAGGCGGTCGCTGGACCTCGACCAGACGTCGGCCATGAAGCGGTTGTAGGCGCGGCACAGGCCGAGTTCCAGTTGCGGGTCGCCGGTGAGGTATACGATGAACAACGTGGGGTAGACGATCTGCACGTCCACGCGCATCTCGTCCGCCGCCTGCAACCGGTAGGGCAGGTCCTGCAGCGACTTGCCGCCCCAGAACCGGCTGGCCAGGACTTCGGGGTCCGCCGGCGGCGCCTGTGCGTTGTGTCCGCCCGGCCCGGCGGGCTGCGGGACCAACCGCCGTCCGATGACCCACCGGTTGCGCGGCTGTCCGGAGGACGGCTCTACGGTGCCCACGAGCACCGGTTTGAGGTGCGCCAACTCCTCGTCGAAGTAATCCCAGATTGCTTCTGATTCGACCACGTGGGTATCGGCGTCGATCACGGTTGCCATCGCGCACCCCCGTTCTTGAGTTCAGATCTGCTCTGCCACGACGCAACTATAGCCCAGAACCGCATGGGCGGCACTCTAGGGACCCGCCGGTGTGGAGCATCTCTAGAACGGGATGATGGCTACGCCGGTCGCTATCTCAGCCATGAGCGCTACGCCGAACAGAAGGCTGGCCGCCCCCGCGACCCCCGCGACGGCCCGGTACCAGTGCTGTGCCTGCGACATGACCGCGAACGGCACCCCAAGGATGATCGTGATGACGCCCATGGATGCGACCGTCCCGATGCCGAACAGCACGAGGTAGCCCAACCCCACCCAGAACACCTCTATCTGGGGCAGGAGCACGAGCATCACTGCCGCGCTTCCGGCGAGGCCGTGTACCATGCCGACGCCGTAGGACTTGAGGCGGAAGCTGGGACGGAGCGCCTCGTGGAGTCCATTGCCGGGTTCGCTGCCCTCGCGGTGCGTGGCGTGTACGTGTGCATGCGCCTGACCGTGATGTTCGTGTACGTGTGCGTGCAGTGAGCCGCGCCGCAGTTTGTAGAACACCTGCGCTCCGAGGAAGACCAGCATGATCCCGACGCCGAACTCCAGGACAGGAGCAACAGCCTCATAGCGGTCGAGCAGCGCCTCCTTCACGAGCAGGATGACGATGCCAAGAAAGAGCAGGGGTGTCGTGTGCCCGAGCCCCCATGACGCGCCGACCCACAGGCCGCGCCAGGCGTTCCCGTGCTCGGTCGCGAAGGTTGCGACGGCCACCACGTGGTCCGCATCGGTCGCATGCTTCAGACCCAGAAGCATTCCGATGGCCAGGATGGCCCATACGCCAGTACCGGCTTCAATCATCGTAGTCCCTCCTCTTCGTCCCCGGCGTGCCGGCGCAAGCCTGCGCCGCTTGCCTCGGGATGTTCGTGGTGTTGCGCTTGCGCGTGCGTGTGGCCGCTGTGCGAGTGCCCCTCGTCCCGCCGGCACTCATGGCAGAGCCCGCTCATGGTGAGATGCTCCAAGTGCAACTCGAACCCGGTGTCGTGTAGCAGCGCCTCACGCAGCTCGTCTAGGTGCTTGGCCGATGCGTGGGTCGTCCTGCTACAGTGCTCGCACACCATGTGCCCGTGCCGCTTGCCAGGGGCGGCGTACTCGTAGTGGCTCACACCGCCGATGGAAACCTCGTTGAGGAGGTGAAGACGGCTGAGCAGCCCGGCGGTGCGGTAGACGGTCGCTAGGTCCATCTGCGGATGCTTCTCGCGCACCTTTGCGGCGACCTGGTCGACGGCAACGTGCCCTTCCATCTCGCGTATCGCGTCCAGCACCACGACGCGCTGAATGGTGACGCGGCGTCCCGCGGCGCGTATCGCTTCGACCGTATCGTCTTTGTGTTGCATGCAATCGCTCTTGCGAAGATTTGCAGGAATGGTATCACTGTCAAGCCAGTCGCTCAAACCTTGTCCAAACTTCAGCGCGGAACTTGTCTGCAACGCTTGGCATTGACAGCCCACGCCTGTTATCGTTCCCGTCGCATCTGCGGGTCTACTCGCGGGGTGGGAGGATAGTCATGCGTGTGACGCGATACTTAGCCTTGACCGTGGCGCTGCTTTGCACGGCACTGCTGGTGGTCGCCTGCGGCGGAGATGAAGATCCTGCGCCTACGGCAACGCCGACGCCAGTGCCGGAGGCTGCGCCAACGCCGACGCCGGCGGACGCAATGGCACCGGATGACGCATCGGAACCGGGGGAACCAGCAGCGACGCCGACTCCGCTCCCGCCTGGTGCTACTCCGCCTCCGGCCGCCCCCACGCCAACGCCGGTGCCGCGTCCGACTGCGACACCCGTCCCAGGCTGGGATCCCGCGGAGCACTTCAACCGGAAGACCATCAGGATAATCGTCGGGTTCTCCCCGGGCGGCGGCTATGACACGTTTGCGCGGATGATGGCTGCCAGCCTGGCGAACAACATTCCAGGCGACCCGCGCTTCGTGGTACAGAACCTGACAGGCGGCGGAGGAGAGCGGATCTTCCGGCCGACGCTGGTTGACAGCGATCCTGAGGGCTACACGGTCGCGGTTGTGCACCCCCGCTTCTTCAAGCGCGAGCTCGTCGGTATCGACGTGGCCGATTTCGACCCGAACACGGTCAAGATAATCGGCACTGCATCCGCTGTGAGGACGTCGAGCGCCCAGTATGCCTTCCGCGACTTCGCAACGACGTGGGAAGAGGCCGTAGCGAAGGGTAGGGACCTCAGGGTTGGAGCCACCGAGCGAGGCGACAGTGGCGGCATCGCCACGGCGTTCATCGAAATGGTCGGCGGGCCCGTCAAGAACGTCTACGGCTACCCGGGCACGTCCGATATCGCCGCCGCGTTCGACCGGCGGGAGATCGACATCTCCAACCGTGGGTCCCCCGACACCGCCAGGAGTCTGTTCCCCGAGTGGATCGAGGAGCAGCAGATCGTGCCGCTGTTCTATTGGGGCGCGGACCCAGCCGATGACCCGGAGTTCACCAACTACATCATCAACGATCTCGGCGCAGAGATCCCGCCGCATATCTTCGACATCATCGACCTGACGGAGGCACAGAAGACGCTGTTCAGTGTCACGGAGACGATCAACGAAGGAATGTCGCGGGTGTTCATCATGCACCCGGACACACCGGAGCACATCTACCAGTTCTGGGTCGACGCGTTCCGCCAGAATGCGCATGACGCCGACTTCCTCGAGTTGGCGCGGATCGCTGGCCGTGAGGTCGGCTACCTCGGTCCAGAGGACATCGTGGGCGTCATTGCGGACGGTACGGAGGCATTGAAGGACCCGGTGCTCCGCGAGGGCTTCATCGAACTCGCCGGAGGCGTGGACTAGGCGCGCCGCTGTAGGGCCATGACAGTGAAGGAGCCCTCCCACATCGGGAGGGCTCCTCCTTTACGTCCACTCAAGTGAACGTTACGCCAGCGAGGCCTCTACGCTGAGTTCCACGTTGCCGGCCATCGCGGTCGAGATGGGGCAGCCGTTCTTGGCGTCCTCTGCGGCCTGCCGGAAGTCGTCCTCGCTCATGTCCGGCACCTCGCCGACGACCTTGAGGGCGCTGGAGGCGACCCTCGCGCCGCCCTCGAACAGCTCGAACGTGACGGTGGCGTCGGCTTCCAGCCGGGTCGCGACCTTGCCATCGCGCCCGAGGCGGGCGGAGAGCGCCATACAGAAACAGCTTGCGTGCGCCGCCGCGACGAGCTCCTCGGGGCTCGTGCTCGGGCCTGCGGCCTCGTCGCTGCGCGCCTTCCACGAGACGGGAAGCTCGGTGTACGCGCCGGACGACGACGCAGTCACCGTGCCGGCGCCGGAGACCAGGTCCCCGCTCCAGACGGCGTGCGCAGATCGGGTGATTGCCATAACTCCTCCTAGGGGAATCGTTCCGAAGATGTGCGCCACCAGTTCGGTGTCGCATCTCAAGTATCGGGGGCGGCGCGACGCGAGGTCAACGCGGCGCTGTCCGGTCCGCCCTCACCCTCACGGAGAGGGAACCAGACCCTCCGGATCAGGCCTTGAGCGCTTCGAGGTGCTCCTTGCGGAGTTTGGCCACCTTTGGCGCGATGATGACCTGGCAGTAGCCCGCCCAGGGATTGTTGCGGAAGTACTGCTGGTGGTAGTCCTCGGCGTCGTAGAACACGTCGAGGGGCTGTACCTCCGTCACGATGGGGTCCCGCCAGACGCGGAGCTCCGTGAAGTCAGCCATGACCTTCTCCGCTACCGTGCGCTGCTCCTCGTCGTGGTAGTAGATAGCCGAGCGGTACTGCGTGCCGGTGTCCGGGCCCTGGCGGTTGAGCGTCGTGGGGTCGTGCATCGTGAAGAAGAGCTCGACGAGCTGCCGGTACGAAACGACGTCCGGGTCGAACGTGAGCTGTACGGCCTCGGCGTGGCCGGTGTTGCCGGAGCAGACCTCGTAGTAGGTGGGGTCGACGGTCGTGCCGCCGGTGTAGCCGTTGACGACCTTCTCGACGCCGCGCACCTGCTCGTATACGGCCTCGAGGCACCAGAAGCAGCCTCCGGCCAGCGTGGCCATCTCCGTCTTCATCGCGAGAACCTCCTCACCGTTGCCTCCAGCGCACGACCGCCATCAGGTACACTGAGCCGCCTCCGCCGTAGCCCTCCAGCGCCGCGAGTTCGTAGCCGTTCGCGTCCATCAGGTTCAGCCACTCGGCGAGTTTCGGCGCCTTGTCCCTCTCGATCTCGTAGGTGACGTACTGGTCGCCCACCACGCCACCCTGGCCCTTGGGCGGCTTCTCCTGTTTCGTCAGCGCCCGGTAGTCCAACTGTTTCTCCTATGGGTCCCCGCTTTCGCGTGAATGGGGGGACTGCTACGCGGGGACGGGCGCGCGGCTGCGGAGCGTGCGGCCCGGGTATGCCCCGGTGTGCTCGCCGTCCTCCAGCAGCACCTCACCGTTGACGATGGTGTAGTCCACGCCGCTGGCCTTCTGGCGCAGGCGCATCAGCCCGCCGGGAAGGTCGTTGACCTCATCGGGCTCCTCCGCGCCGACGGTGTCCGGGTCGAACACCACCACGTCGGCAGCGAAGCCTGGGCGCAGCAGGCCGCGGTCGTGCAGTCCGAAGAGCGAGGCTTGCATGAAGCTGAGCTTCCGCACCGCCTCCTCCAGCGAGAGCGCTCCCTCCTCGCGCACCCACTTTCCGAGGACGAGCGTGCTGTAGCCGTAGCCCGCCTCGAACACGACGTGCGCGCCAGCGTCCGAGAGGCCGATGACGGTGTAGGGGCTGGCGATGAGCCTGCCCATGATGCCGCCGTCCGCGCCGGCCTGGCTGTTCTGCATACCGGTGCCGAGGTCCTCGTCCAGAACGAGGTCGAGGAAGCCGTCCAGCACTTCCTTGCCCTGCGTCTCCGCCATCTCAGCGACGCTCATGCCCTTGTACGCGCTGTTGCGCTCCTTGAGCGTGCGGGTGATGAAGATGCGGTCCCACTTGATGGGCAGGGCGCCGGACGGCAGGTCCTTGCCGTCGACGGCCTCGGCGCGGAGCTTATCGCGCATCGCCGGATCGCGGAACGCGGCGGCCTTCTCCTCGACGGAGCCGAGCATCACCTCGCGCCAGACGGGCATGCGATCGAATATCTGGGCGTTGCGCATGGTGAAGCGCTGCGCCTGGGGGCGCGGGTTGATGACGGGGTAGACCTGCTTCCCCTCTGCGATGCCGCGCTCGACGATGTCCAGGTGCCGCTGCCAGCGGTCCGGTTCGCTGGGGTGGTAGACGATCTGGTTGTAGACGACGGGGCGCTGGGCGGACTCGCCCAGCTTCGTCGCGAAACCGTCGCGTATCTCCAGCGGGTATGCCGCGCCGCACTGCACGACGCCCGCACCGACGTCCCGGAGAGCGGTAGCGAGCTCGTACAGCTCGTCGACGGGCGGGACGATGCCGGGGATGGGACGTCCAAGCAGGTCCATGTGGCCGCTGTTGCGGTTGAAGGAGAGGCCAAGCGCGCCCTGGCGGATGGAGTCGCGGATGAGCTGCTTCATCTCCTCGAGTTCGGCGGGCGTGGCCTCGGCCCGCTGGAACGATTCGTCACCCATCACCCAGCGGCGCACCGCGGAGTGGCCGACGAGCGCCCCCGCGTTGACCCCGAGGCGCTGGTCCAGGTAGTCGAGGTAGCCGCCGAACGTCGTCCACTCCCACGGGATGCCTTCCTGCAGGCTCTCCATCGGGATCGCCTCGACGCGCGAGAGCATCATGGCGAGGGCGTCGTGGTCCTCCGGCTTCACCGGCGCGAGGGTCAGCGAGCAGTTGCCGAATATGACGCTCGTGACGCCGTGCTGGGGAGAGAAGGTGCACAGCGGGTCCCACGTCACCTGCGCGTCGAAGTGGCAGTGGTTGTCGATGAACCCGGGCGCGACGACGCGCCCTTCGGCGTCGATGGTGCGCTGCGCCGGGCCGGAGAGGCGGCCCACGTCTGCCACGCGACCGTCGACGATGCCCACGTCGGCGAAGAACGAGGGCATGCCTGATCCGTCAGCCACTCTCCCATTCCTGATCAGCAGGTCGTACATGGTGCGCTCCTCACACGATGCTGTGGGGCAAGCCTACGCCGCCAGGGAGCGGCGGGCAACACCGGGCTGCTTCTTCCGCATAGACGCCCCTCACACCCCGTCGTATGATGCGCCCGACGTTCACCGGCTGGGGGTGCGCCATGCTGTCGACGGCTGAGAACGAGCGGCTCACGCGGGTGGGGCCCGGCACGCCGATGGGCGAGCTGATGCGGCGCTACTGGCAACCCGTCGCGGTCACGTCCGAACTGAACGCCCGACCTGCGAAGGCCGTCCGCATCCTGGGCGAGGACCTCGTCCTCTACCGTGACCGCTCCGGCACGCTGGGCCTGATTGACCGGTTCTGCCCGCATCGCCGCGTCGACCTCTCCTACGGCATACCGGAGGAGCACGGCCTGCGCTGCATGTACCACGGCTGGATGATGGACAAGACCGGCCAGTGCATCGAGCAGCCGTTCGAGGAGACGGTCCACCCGGACGGCAGGTTCAAGGAGAAGGTGCGCGTCGCCGCCTACCCGGCGCAGGAACTCGGCGGACTGGTCTGGGCGTACATGGGCCCTGACCCCGCGCCGCTATTGCCGAGGTGGGACTTGCTGGTGTGGGACAACGTCCTGCGCGACATCGGTGTCACCGTCCTCCCGTGCAACTGGCTCCAGTGCATGGAGAACTCGCTCGACCCGGTCCACACGGAGTGGTTGCACGTCTACCTGACGAGCGCGGTTCTGGAGCGCGAGGGCGCGATAGCCGACCGCAGCGAGATAGCTCGGCGCACGCATCAGAAGATCGGCTTCGAGCGCTATGCCAACGGCCTCGTGAAGAAGCGCGTCGTCGAGGGCACGACCGAGGACGACCCCGAGTGGACGGTTGGCCATCCCATCATCTTCCCGAACTGGCTCGGGGGCACGACCGGCTTCCAGATGCGGGTGCCGATAGACGACACCCACACGTGGCACATCCTCTACAACGTCTACGTGCCGCCGGAGGGCGTCGAGCTGGAGCCGCAGGAGGAGATACCCGGCTACGACGTGCCGTATATCGATGAGGAGAGCCGCGCTGTCGTGAACTTCGTCATCGGCCAGGATACGGCGGCCTGGTGGACGCAGGGGCCTATCGCCCGCCGAGAGCTCGAGAAGCTGGGCCAGTCGGACGTCGGAATCATCCTCTACCGCAAGCTGCTGGAGGAACAGATGCGGCTCGTGGAGGACGGGGTCGACCCGATGAACACGTTCCGCGACCCCGCTGAGAACGAGATCATCTTCACGTTCGACGAACACCGCGCGCCCGGTGAGCGACATATGAAGGGACGCCGCCGGATAGGCGGGGCATTCCAGGCCCTGCCGATGTCCGGCGAGAAGGACCCGGACACGGGCAAGCTCGTGCGCAGTCCCACCGGCAAGTACGGCCCCATCGCCCGGACCGCAGAGCAGACCTTTACGCAGGCCGCGGGGAACTAGGCCTCAATACGCATCGACAGTCCAACTACACCACACCACGAAGGAGAGCCCATGGTCAGCAAACCGAAGCTCCGACTCAGTTTCATGTCGTCCAGCAGCGACCGTGTCGCCCCATTGCTCGATGGCCGCGTCCAGCCCGAAGGCATCGAGTTGATCCACACGTCCGGGGGCATGTCGGAGGGCGCTTGGCGGCATCTCAATTTCCACGAGTTCCAGTTCCACGAGTTGTCCATCTCGTCGTACCTGATCTCGAGGGAGCAGGGAGCGGACTGGATTGCGATCCCCGTATTCCCGCACCGCAGCTTCATGCACATGAACCTGCACTACCACACGGACTCCGGCATCGAGAAGCCGGCGGACGTGGTCGGCAAGCGCATCGGGGTCGGCGAGTACCAGCAGACTGCAGCGCTATGGATGCGCGGCATCATCGACCACGACCACGGCGTGTCGCAGTACAAGGTGCACTGGTTCATGGAGCGGACGGAGGAGATGAGTCACGGCGGGGCCACGGGCTTCGAGCCGCCCGAGGGCATATCCTTCCAGCGCATCCCGCCGGACGAGAGCCTCTCGTCCATGCTGCTGGCGAACAAGCTGGACATCGCGTCGGTGAACCCTGCGGCTGTCGCCGAGCCCGGCGGGCAGGGCCCGAACCTCGTCGACCGCTCGTGGCGCATACGGGGACAGGGCGACCTGAGCAAGATCAGGCCGCTGTTCCCGGACCGCATCGCGGAGGGGACGCGCTTCTTCAAGGAGCACGGGTTCATCCCCGCCAACCACACCTACGTGATCCGGGGGGACGTCTACCGCGAACATCCCTGGGTGGCGCTGAACCTGTACAACGCGTTGGTTCAGGCGAAGGAGTTGTCCGTACACACGCTGCCAGCCCGGCTGCCGACCGACCTCGTTTTTGGGCGCGAGTACATGCGCCAGACGCGTGACGTGTTCGGCGACGACCCGTACCCCTACGGCGTGAAGGCCAACGAGGCCATGCTCAACACACTGATCGACTACTCGCACGAGCAAGGGTTGACGAAGAAGCGGGCCAACATCGAGGAGCTGTTCGCCTCCATCACCATGAACCTCTGACGACCGCCGTGCAGTGAGGCGTTCTTCCGAGAGGTTCCTCGGATCCGCTTCGCTTCACTCGGAATGACAGTCAAGGACCGCTTCGCGCCACGGAGTGGGCTACTCCGTTCCCTGCGTGGAGGAAGGCGTTCCCGCATTGCGCCTCCGCCGCCCGCCGGTCTCCGGGCCGAACAGCAACATCGCCAGCGCCGCTACCGCGAGGAAGACTGCTACGGCCGTGAACGCCGTCCCGAATCCCCAGAGTTCCGCGATGGCGCCTGCGCTCAGCGGGCCGACCGCGGAGCCGAAGCTCTGGAACGCAGCCGTGACGCCGAGGAACGCGCCGCGCTTGTCCTCCGGCGCGAGGTCCATGGCGAACGCCTGGGTGGAGCCCATCGTCATCGCCTGCGCTATGCCGAACGCGGCCAGCGCGACGAGAGCCCCGGTGAAGTCGCCCGCGAATGACAGCAGCACCGACGCCCCGGCAGCAAGCACCAGCCCTGGAACGAGCGACGTCTTCCGCCCGAAGCGGTCAACCAGCACGCCGTTGGGGAAGGAGAACACCAGCGTGAGCAGGCTTGCGATGCCGATCAGCAACCCGATCTGGTCCTTCCTCAGCCCCGCCTCTTCCTGTCCGGCGATGGGGAACATCACCTGAACGATGCCCTGGCCTATCAGGGCAGCGGCGAGGGTGGTGAGTGCCAGGGCGATGAAGGCGCGGCTCAGGATGATGGGGAGGAGGTCGGCGCGCAGGCTGGTCCGCTCCGCCGCTGGACGGCGCTCGCGGGTGGGGCGGGTCTCACCGATCATGTACAGCGTGATGAACATCACCAGGAACTTGGAGACGCCGTTCACCACGAACACTTCCTGCAGGCCCCACGTCGCCGCGATGACGCCGCCGAGGATCGGCCCCATGATCTGACCGAGTCGCAGCGACGAGTTGCGCATGGCCACGGCGCGCCCGCGGTTCTCCGGCGAGCTCATGTCCGCGACGACAACCTGCGAGGTGGTCTGCCACATCGAGACGCCGGTGTTGCCGATGAGCTCCACCACGAAGAACGCGGCATAGTTGTCGACCCAGAGTACCGCGAACGCCATGGCGCCTCGCAGGCCTGCGCCGATGACCGCCAGCGGCTTGCGCCCGATGCGGTCGGTCAAGAAACCGGTGAGAGGAGCGGAGATGATGCGCGACAGGCCGAGCGCTGCGATGAGCAGCGTGACGAGGAAGATCGACTCCGCGAGCTCGAAAGCGAGCAGCGGCCGGCCCAGGGTCTGTGCACCGCTTCCCGTTCCCCAGATGAGGAATGTCGCGAAGAGCGGCAGGCCCTGCCTGCTGAACATGCTGGAACCGGGGCCCGCCCGGATGCTCCGTCTCATCCGCCTGTGCTCCGTGCCTCGCACCGGAGTCTACCCTTAAGCGCTCGTTCCTTGACGCTCCTGCGAATGCCCTCCTAAACTTGTGCTCGCCGCCGTACTGCCTCGGAGCGGACGCGCGCCCCGGAGTTCTCTTGACGCAACCGCAACGCGAAGGCTTCACCGGCTCGGACCGTTCCTTCCTCGGCGAGGAGGAGTTGCATCTCACCAGCGTCGGCGTGGACATCGGCTCGTCTACGTCCCACCTCGTCTTCTCCGCGCTGGAACTGGAGCGCCGCAACACCCGCTACGTCATCGTCAAACGCACCATCATCCGCGAGTCGGACATCCTCCTCACGCCGTACGTGGACGACGGGGCGACGATAGACGCCGCGGCGCTCGGCGCGTTCATCGACGCGCAGTACCGTGCCACCGGACTGCGGCGCGAGCAGATAGACACCGGCGCGCTCATCCTCACCGGCGTTGCCGTACGACGACACAACGCCCGGGCCATCGCGGAGATCTTCGCCCAGGAGGCCGGGAAGTTCGTCGCCGTCAGCGCGGGCGACGGCCTGGAGGCGGCGATGGCCGCCCACGGCTCCGGCGCCATCGCCGAGTCGGAGAAGACGCACGGCGTCGTGATGAACATCGACATCGGCGGCGGCACCAGCAAGGTCGCCGTCTGCCAGGGCGGCAAGACGCTGGAGGTCACGGCGCTCGACGCGGGCGCGCGCTTGCTCGCGTTCGACGAGAACGACCGCATCGTCCGCATCGAGGACGCGGGGCGCTTCTACGCGAACGAGGCGGGCGTGAACGTCGAACTTGGCACGACCCTCTCCGGCGAGGAGAAGCAGGCCATCGCCGGAAAGATGGTGGACCGCCTCATGGAGGTCGTGCTCCGCAACGGCGTCTCCAACGAGACGAAGGGCCTGCTGCGTCTGCCGGAACTCTCGTACGAAGGCCCGATCAGCACGGTCATCTTCTCCGGCGGCGTCTCGGAGTTCGTCTACGGCTACGACAGGAACAGCTACGGCGACCTCGGCCCGCTCTTCGCCCGCACGATGCGGCAGCGCATCGGCGAGTTGGGCGCGATGCTCATGGCGCCCGCGGCGGGCATCCGCGCCACGGTCGTCGGGGCGTCGCAGTACACCGTCCAGGTGAGCGGCAGCACCATCTTCATCTCGCCCATCGAGTCCGTGCCCATACGCAACATCCCCGTGATGACGCCGGACCTTGACCTCACCGTCGACGACCTCGACTCCGACACGATCGCGAACGCCGTGCGCGCCGGACTCACGCGGCTCGACCTGCACGACGCCGACACCGCCGTTGCCATCGGCTTCCACTGGGGCGGGTCGGCCACCTTCCACCGCCTCGACGCGTTCACGCGGGGCGCGGCCTTCGCTATGAGCGCGCTGCTGGACAAGGGCAATCCCCTGGTACTCGTGAGCGACGGCGACATCGGCGGGCTACTCGGGCTGCACCTCCGCGAGGAGATTGGCCTGCCCAACCCGGTCATCTCGATAGACGGCATCGAGTTGCGCGAGTTCGACTACATCGACATCGGCGCGCTCATACCGTCGTCCGGCGCCGCGCCGGTCGTTATCAAGTCGCTCGTCTTCCCCGGGCAGCAGGACGGCGTGTAGGGAGGAGGGCTCGTGGAATACCGGCGGCTCGGCGGCACGGACATGGACGTCTCGATCATCGGCGCGGGCGGCTATCCGTTCGGGCCGCCGCTGCTCGGCCAGGACGAGACCACCGCCGTCGTTCACCGCGCGATCGAATGTGGCATCAACTTCTTCGACACGTCGGACGTCTACGGCGGCGGTCAGAGCGAGGACTTCCTCGGCAATGCCCTCGTTGGCAAGCGCGACGGTGTCTATCTCTCCACCAAGTTCAACCTGCGCGACCTCGGCGAGCAGACGCCGCGGGAACGCATCTTCGCCCGCTGCGAGGAGGCGCTGCGCAAGCTCCACACCGACCACATCGACCTGTTCCAGGTGCACTACTCGACGCCGGAGGTGCCGCACGAGGAGCTGGTCGGCCCGCTGGACGACCTCGTCCGGCAGGGTAAGGTGCGGTACATCGGCAACTGCAACACCGCGTCGTGGCGCTGGCTGGAGGAGATAGAGACCTCCCGCGCCAACGGCATGGCCGAGTTCCAGTCCACGCAGAACCACTACAGCCTCCTCTATCGCCACGCCGAACTGGAGCTCATCCCGTTCTGCCGCGCGTACGGCAGGTCGCTCCTCGCGTACTTCCCGCTGGGCGGCGGCTGGCTCACGGGCACGTATCGCCCCGGCGAACCGCCCCCTGCAGGCAGCCGCGCCGCGAAGGTTCCCACCGGCATCGTGACGCGCCTCCGCTCCGAGCGAGTCGATCGCCTCGTTCCGATGCTCGAAGCATTCGCCGGAGAGCGCGGGCATACCGTCACCGAGCTCGCGCTCGCGTGGGTCATTGCCCACCCGGAGGTCGCGCTCGCGCTCACCGGCTTTGACCGCCCGGAGCACGTCGAGGCGAACGTCAAGGCCGTCGACTGGAAGCTCACTGCCGAGGACCTGGACGAGCTCGACGCACTCACGTCCTGGTGGGAGGGGCGCAACGCCATCATCGACAGCGCAACTCCTCCTCCCCGCCCGGACGTTCCGCGATGAACGACTGGTACCTCGTCCGCCACGGTGAGACGCAGTGGAACGCGGAGCGGCGCGTGCAGGGCCACACGGACGTTCCCCTGCATGACGTTGGCCGCGAGCAGGCTGCGCTCACCGGGCATCGGCTGGCCGACGTCCGGTTCGGCGCGGTCTACTCCAGCGACCTCATCCGCGCTCGCGAGACGGCGGAGATCATCGTCGCCGCCAGCAACACCGGCCCTTACGAGATCGTCTTCGACGAGCGTCTGCGCGAGGTCTCCTTCGGCAAACTGGAAGGGAAGACGTGGACGGAGATGGACGACGAGATACGGGCGGTGCAGCATGAGCGGAACCTCGACTTCGCGCCGCCCGGCGGCGAGTCCTACCGGCGCATGCTGGACCGGCTGGGCGGGTTCGCCGAGATGCTGAAGGAGGGCCACGCCAACGAGGACGTGCTCGTTGTGGGACACGGCGCGGCGTTCCGCGCGCTCGCCGTACGCATGCTCGGCCTGCCGGATGAGACATTCTGGTCGCTCAGCGGACTCCGCTCCGCGAGCATATCTCGCGTCCGCAGGCGGGACGACGGTCGGACCGCGCTCTTCGCATGGAGCGACGCCGGTCACCTCGACGTTCCTCCTGCCGAACGCGGTGCTGGTATACTCTCCCACGTACACCTCACTCAATAGCGAGCAGACCATGCCCCGCATCAAGAAAGCGAAGAAAGAGAAACCCGCAGAGACGACCGAGCAGTTCATCGCGCGGGTGAGCAAGAAGGATGAGACCCGCAACGGCAGGCGCGTTCGCTTCGGGTTCACGAAGCGCGTTCGCTGATCCATCCGCAGCCCGCCTCGCCGCTCATGGCTGAACCCTTCGAACTATCGTTGACCGAGGCCGCCGCCGAGATAGCGGCGCGCCGTCTCTCCTCCGTCGAATTGACCGAGTCGCTGCTCGCCCGCATCGAGGCGCTGGAGCCGCGGCTGCAGGCGTGGGCGACGCTCCTTCCGGAGCAGGCGCTCGCTGCGGCCCGCGCGGTGGACGCAGCGGGCGACGGCTCGCGTGGCCCGCTCGCAGGCGTCCCCTATGGAGCGAAGGACATCTTCGATACCGCGGGCATCCGCACGGCGGCAGGGTCGAAGATATGGGCCGAGCGGGTGCCGGATGCCGACGCCGCCCCCATTGCGCTGGCGCGGAACGCCGGTGCAGTGCTGCTGGGCAAGCTCCACACCACCGAGTTCGCGGACGGCGATCCAGCACCCTGCTTCAACCCCTGGAACGCCGAGCACACGCCCGGCGGCTCCAGCACCGGCTCAGGCGTCGCGGTCGCGGCGCGCATGGTGCCGTGGGCGTTCGGCTCGCAGACCGTTGGCTCGGTGCTGCGCCCCGCATCCTACAACGGCGTCGTCGGCTTCAAGCCCACGTTCGGACGCATCCCCCGGCTCGGCGTCGTGCCCATGGCCACGTCGTTCGACCACGTCGGCGTGCTCGTGCGACGCGTCGAGGACGTCGCGCTGCTGCTGAGCATCCTCGCGGTGCACGACCCGGACGACCCGTTCTCCGCCGACGTTCCGTCGGACGACTACCTCGCCGCCGTGGGCGGCGACCTGCCCGCACCGCGTCTCGGACTCGTGCGGGGTTGGTTCTTCAACGAGTCCGACGCCGAGACGCGCCTGGTCATGGAAGAGACGGCGCAGGAGCTCGCGAACGCGGGGGCCGTCATCGAGGAGGTGGACCCCGGCGTGGACTTCGACCGCTCCTACGCTGCGCACCGCATCATGCAGGAGTCGGAGATGGCGGTCTGGCACGCGCCGCTCTACGTCGGCAATGAGGGCCTGTACGGGCCGAAGATCACCGTCTACTTGGAGAACGGCTTCTCCCACACGGCGCGGGACTACGTCGCGGCGTCGGACTACCGTCGCGACGTGCAGCGACTGGCGGCTGAAGCGATGGAGCGGGTGGACGCTCTCATCATGCCGACCGCGTCCGCTCCCGCCCCGCGCGACCGCACGCAGACCGGCGACACGCGCTTCCAGAGCCCGTGGAGCTTCACCGGTTTCCCGAGCATCTCGGTGCCCATCGGCCTCGCAAGCGATGGTCTGCCCCTCGGCGCGCAACTGGCGTGCGGCCCCTTCCACGAGGCCCAGTTGCTCCGTGCCGCCGCGTGGGTCGAGCGGGCGCTCGGCGTCGAACTCAACCCTCCGCTGTAGAGGAACGGCCTTCGGAGAGCATGCGCACGCTCCGCACCCTTGCTCTCGGCACTCTGCGTGTTTCTCGCTTCCAGAGGAGCCTTGCGTAACCCTTCCACGCCTCTCGCCTCTCCGACCCTCACCCCGGTTCTTCCGCCACAGGGAGAGGGAGAAGAGGCACAGGAGCGTCACGCCGCA
The DNA here is from genome assembly GCA_034422795.1 of Dehalococcoidia bacterium. GTDB lineage: Bacteria > Chloroflexota > Dehalococcoidia > Lucifugimonadales > Australimonadaceae > Bin16. Next base: position 23,139 of record DAOUJK010000013.1, read on the forward strand.
ACCGGATGGTCTTAACGTGTGATTAAACGTGGCGTATACTGGTCAGGATTCGTACCCTCGTTCCGCCCCTGACTCCTCGATGCGAAGAACCCTCTGGCGCATAACGAAACTCGCCGCCCTGGAGAAGGGGCGGCTCATCATAGCCTGGGTCTCGCTCATCACTGCGTCGGTGCTCTTCCTCGCGGTGCCACGGCTGGTCGGCAATGCGGTCGACGCCGCAGTGGGCGCCGGGGGGCAGGGAGACAGCGGCGACCTCGTGCGGCTGGGCCTGCTCGTCATCGGCGTCATCGCCGCGCGAAGCATCTTCAACTACGGCAACCTCTACATGGCGGAGGCCGTCTCCCAGCGCGTCGCCTACCGCATCCGCAACCTGCTGTACGACAAGCTGCAGCACCTCAGTTTCGCGTTTCACGACAGGGAGCACACGGGCAACCTGATGTCCAAATCCACGGTGGACGTGGAGATGACGCGGATGTTCGTGAGCATGGGGCTCATCCGGGCCGGGCAGATAGTCCTGTTCACAGCGGGCTCGGCGACGATGATGCTCCTGACGGACGTCCGTCTTGCGCTCATCAGCCTGGCGTTCGCTCCCATCATCGGCGCGCGCGCGGTCTGGGCGAGCCGGCGGATGCGCCACATGTGGCTCCAGACGCAGATAGAGATGGGCAAGCTCACCACCGTACTGCAGGAGAACCTCTCTGGACAGCGCGTCGTCAAGGCGTTCGGTGCGGAGGACCACGAGAAGCGGAAGTTCCGGGACCAGAACCAACAGGTGTTCAGCCGTACGTACGAGGTGCAGCGCGCGCAGTCGTTCAACACCTCGCTCATGCAGATCGTCTTCTGGAGCGCGTCCGGCGTCATCCTCTGGTTCGGCGGAAGGGCGGTCATCGAAGGACGTATGACGCCGGGCGAGCTGACCGAGTTTTTCCTCTACATCAGCCTGCTCGTGCAGCCCATCCGCATGCTCGGCTTCCTGGTCAACACGTTCGCGCGAGCGGCATCCGCCGGCGAGCGCGTGTTTGCGGTGCTCGACGCCGACTCGCCGGTGCGGGACCTGCCGGAGGCGGCGCCCATCGGTGAAGTGCGCGGCCACGTCCGGTTCGAGGATGTCTCGTTCGGCTACACCAACCGTGAAGCTGTGCGGAGCGTCTCGTTCGAGGCCAGGCCGGGGCAGGTGACCGCACTCATGGGCGCGCCGGGCTCCGGCAAGACTACCCTGATGAGCTTGCTCGCGCGCTTCTACGACCCGGACGACGGACGCATCACCATAGACGGCAAGGACATCCGCGAGTGCCAACTCGCCTCGCTCAGATCGGCCATCGGCATCGTGCAGCAGGACGTCTTCCTGTTCAGCGCGACGGTGGCGGAGAACATCGCTTACGGACGCGAGGACGCGACGATGGACGACATCATCATCGCGGCCAGAACCGCCCAGATACACGACGAGATCATGGCGTTGCCGGAAGGCTATGAGACGGTCATCGGTGAGCGGGGCGTCTCGCTCTCCGGCGGCCAGCGACAGCGGCTCTCCATCGCGCGGACGCTGGCGCTCGACCCGCCGATACTCGTCCTCGACGATTCAACGTCGAGCGTCGACGCGGGAACGGAGTCCCGCATCCAGGACGCGATGGCGGAGGTGGTGAAGGGCCGGACGACGTTCATCATCGCGCACCGGCTCTCGTCCATCCAGCACGCCGGGCTCGTCATCGTGATGCAGCACGGAGAGATTGGCGAGATGGGGACGCCCGAGGAGCTGATCGAGTCCGGCGGGCTGTTCACTCACGTCACGGAGTTGCAGTACGCGACGAGCCTGAACGGCGTCGCTGCCGAGCGCGCGGGCGCAACCGCGCGGAGGAGCGCCGCGCCATGATGGTGAACACAGGCACGGGCGGCAACTGGGTATCGCGCGGCCAGCAGGGCGACATTGACGAGGACGGCACGAAGCTGTACGATCAGCGCGTCATCCTGCGCCTGCTCAGCTACGTGGGCCCGTACAAGTTCCCGGTCTTCCTCGCCATGATGGCCGTGGTGGTCTACACCGGGGCCACGGTCGCGATACCGCTCATCATCGCCATAGGGATAGACCGGTACATCGAGAACGGCGACCTCTCAGGTCTCAACACGCTCGCGGTCTGGTTCGGCGTGGTGCTGGTGGTGCACTACGCCGCGAACTACGCGCACCAGGTGTTGCTGGCGCGCGTGAGCCAGCGCGTCATCTACGACCTGCGGAACGACCTCTTCAGGCACCTGCAGGACCTGCCGATGTCGTTCCACAACCGGCACAAGGTCGGCTCCGTGATGTCGCGCGCCCAGAACGACGTCTACCAGCTGCAGGAGTTTTTGGACATCGTTGTGTTGAGCATCGGTGACCTGCTGAGCCTCAGCGGCATCATCGGCTTCATGCTCGTCAGGGACTGGCAATTGTCCTTGCTCTCGTTCGCCAGCCTGCCCGTGCTGATGGTCATCATCTGGGTGTGGCAGAAGCACGCGCGTCCCGCGTTCCTGCGGGTTCGCGTGGCCATCTCTCAGGTGAACGCGTCCCTCGCGGAGAACCTGGATGGCGTGCGCGTCGTGCAGAGCATGAACCGCCAGCGAACGAACATGGGGGCGTTCGATGAACTGAACGACCACCACCTGCAGACGAACCTGCGCGCCCAACGGCTCGCCTCCTCGCTCATGCCGGTGGTGGAGATGTTCATGTCGTTCAGCTTGGCGGCGACGATCGTCTTCGGCGGGAGGCTCGTGCTGGGCGGGACGCTGGGAGCGGGGCAACTCGTGCAGTTCACCCTTTACATCCAACGCTTCTACGACCCGATCCGCAGCCTGACGATGCAGTTCACACAGTTGCAGCGCGCTATGGCATCAGGCGCGCGCATCTTCGACCTGCTGGACACCAAGCCGGACCTCGTTGACGCGCCGGACGCCTCAACAATGCCGCAGATACAGGGCGCGATACGGTACGAGAACGTGTCCTTCGCGTACGAGCCGGGCAAGGAAGTGCTGTCCGGGGTGAACCTGGACGTTCGACCCGGCGAGACGATTGCGTTCGTGGGACGTACGGGCGCAGGCAAGACGACGATGGCCGCGCTGGTCTCCCGCTTCTACGACGTGGTGGGCGGGCGCATCACGATCGACGGCCACGACGTGCGGGACGTGACGCGCGATTCCCTCGCGAAGCAGATGGGCATCGTGCTGCAGGAGCCGTTCCAGTTCTCCGGCACCATCATGGAGAACATCCGCTACAACCACCCCGAGGCGGACGATGAGAAGGTGTACGAGGCTGGTAGGGCCGTGGGCCTGCACGACCACATCATGAGCCTGCCGGACGGCTACGAGACGATGATGGAGGAGCGCGGCGGCAACATGAGCCTCGGCCAGCGCCAGCTCGTCAGCTTCGCCCGAGCGCTCGTCGCAGACCCGCGCATCATCGTGCTCGATGAGGCGACGGCGAGCGTCGACACGCAGACCGAGCAGCTGATCCAGCAGGCGATAGGCAGGATGCTGCACGGGCGGACGGCCATCGTCATCGCGCACCGGCTCTCCACCATCCGCAATGCGGACAAGATCGTGGTGATGGAGAAGGGTCGCATCGTGGAGCTGGGCAACCACGACGAACTGGTTGCGCTGGGTGGGCTATACGCGAAGCAGTATGAGTTGCACGCGCGCCTCGCGGCGTTCGGCGCGAAACGGGCGTACGCTCCCGCCAACGAGTTCGACGACGAGGTCCCCGGCCTCGCACCCGCGTAACGTTCCAGCCGGTGTAGAATCGGAAGCGTTCCCCACTGGCGGTTCAACGACGTGCGCAGAGAAGCAGTGCTCCCCTACTCATTGCGCCCCATGGATTGGGACGACCTCGACCAGGTCGCTGAGATGGAGCGTGAGGCGTTCCCCACCCTCTGGCCGCCCACCAACTACCGCCGCGAGATGCGGAACCGCACCGCGGAGTACCTCGTCTGCGTGCGGGATGGGGAGTACCGCACCGTTGAGCGCAGGCAGGGCGCGCTCCGACGTCTCTTCCGCCGCAACAAGCCCGAGCCGCCGGAAAGGCGGCGGCTGTTGATCGGGTTCCTTGGCGTGTGGCACATGGCGGGCGAGGCGCACATCGTCTCCATTGCCGTAAGAGAGGAGTACCGGCGGCGCGGGCTCGGCGAACTGCTGGTCATCGGCGCGATCGAGATGGGGATGGCGCGCGGCGCGCAGGTCGTGACGCTCGAGGCCCGCGTCTCCAACGAGCCGGCCAAGGCGCTGTATGCCAAGTACGGCTTTCACGAGACCGGCATTCGCCGCCGCTACTACGCCGACAACCACGAGGACGCCGTCATCATGACCACGGATGAGCTCGACTCCCCGGCGTACCGCGCGCTGTTCGACCGCCTCCGCAATGCCTTCGACGAGCGCTACGGCGAGGCCGTGCGCGAGTACATCCAGTAGAATCTGCCCTATGCTTCGCCTGATCCTCGCGCGCCACGGCCGCACCTCCTGGAACGTGCAGGGACGCGTGCAGGGCGGCGGCGGGCTGGACGAGTTGGGCAGGGCGCAGGTCGCCGCGCTCACGGAGCGCCTCGTCGCCGAGCCCATCGCCGCTGTCTACGCCTCGCCCGCGTGGCGCGCCCGCCAGACCGCCCAACCGCTCGCCGACGCGCTCGGACTGTCCGTCCGGCGTCGACGCCTGCTGCGCGACCTCGACTACGGAAGGTATGCCGGCGCGCTCGTCGCCGACGTGATGCGGGAAGCCCCGGACCTCTTCCACCGCTGGCGCACCGAACCGCACACGGTCACGTTCGAAGGCGGCGAGAGCCTCGCCGCGCTGCGCGGGCGCATCGAGCGCTTCATCCGTGATATGAGCGAAGCGCACCCCGGCGGGACGGTCTTCGCCGCGACGCACGACTCGCCTGTGCGGATGGCGGTCTCCATCGCGCACGGCCTGCCGGACTCGTCGCACCGCGAGGAGTGGATCAAGACGTCGTACGCATCGGTGACGGAGTTGCACGTTGACGACGGCGCGGTGCGCGTCGCCTGCCACAACGACGCCGCGCACCTGGCGGGGATCGGATGACCACTGCACCACGCAGGACCCGCCGCAAGGTGCTGCGTCCGCGCAGCGTGCGCGGCGTGAAGCCGTACACACCGGACGAGGTCTACGACCTGCTGGAGGTGTACTACGGCGTACCGACCCGTCGCCAGCGGCTGGACGGCATGTCCGAACTCGTGTGGACGATCCTGTCGCAGCACACGTCCGACCTGAACGCGGAGCGGGCGTTCGCCGCGCTCTCCGACCGCTATGAGACGTGGGAGGACGTGCTGCAAGCGCCAGAGGCGGACCTCGCCGAGACGATACGCAGTGGGGGGCTCGCCAACCAGAAGGCGCCGCGCATCCAGCAAGTGCTCGGCTCGGTCCGCGAACGCACGGGCGGGTTCGACATCTCGTTCCTGGAAACGATGCCCTTGGAAGAGGCGAAGGCGTGGCTGCGCGCTATGCCGGGCGTCGGCCCGAAGACGGCTGGCGTCGTGTTGTCGTTCTCGATGGGGCAGCCCGCGATGGCGGTCGACACGCATATCTACCGTGTCTCGAAGCGGCTGGCGCTCATCGGGCCAAAGGTGACGGCGGACGAGGCCCACGACGTGCTGGAGCAGGCCATCGCGCCGGAGCGCGTGCTGAACCTGCACGTCTACCTCATCACGCACGGGCGCCGCGTCTGCAAGGCGCAGCGTCCGCTCTGCCACGCCTGTCCGCTGAGCGAGCGCTGCCCGGAGCACCCCCGCCATCTCCGCGAGGACGACCCGCGCACGCCCACCGCCACGTTCAGCCACAAGCCTCTATGAGCGAGCCGCGCCCCATCACGCCGTTGGAACGCGCCTCGGTGGAGCGCCTGCTGGCGGCGTTGTGCGCGGAGCACGGCATATCGCCGCAACCGGCGCTGGAGTGGTCCCGCCGTCTACGGCGCGTGCTCGGCAAGGCGTACGGCCGCCGGCTCATCCGGCTCTCCGCGTGGCTCGACCATGAGCAGGCGCAGGCGACGCTCCGCCACGAGTTGGCGCACGTCGCGGTAGTGGGGCGCGGGACTCCGCACGGCGCTCAGTGGAAGGAGTGGGCGGTGCGGTTGGGCGCGGACCCGCGCGCGACATCGCACACGGGCCCGTCGCTCGCGCCGGAGCCGTCGCCGCGCAGGACTGCGAGTGGATTGGAGTGTCCGGGCTGCGGGGTGCGCATCGTGCGCTTCCGCGTGCTCCGTGGCCTCTACTGCAGGGCGTGCGGCCCGAAGCGGGGCATGCTCGAGCGCGCTGTGCGCGGCCCGTATGCGGCGGTGGTGAAGTGGGCGAAGAGGGAGGGATGAGGTGTTCCGTTCCCACATCCGCCGAAAATCGCACACGATGGGCTTGGCAAGCGGGGATATGCCCTCTAATATGGCGCGTGCGGCGATAGGCCGCAGAAAGGGGGTGATCCGTAGTGCATACATCATTACCTAGCACTGCTGCGTCACCCGCTGCTCGCCGCTAGGGACCGACCGGTCGATGTC
>DAOUJK010000014.1:0-16251 GCA_034422795.1 Dehalococcoidia bacterium
GCTGCCCTCCCCCTGTTCCTCGACCGCTACAATAATCACCGTACCCACAGTGGCATCGGCTGGGTCCCACCCGCCTCGCGACTGTAAACAACGTGTCTGAGAAGTACACCTAGCCCTCTCCCCTCAAGGGAGAGGGGACCAGTCGAGGTTCCTGCCTTCGCAGGAACGACGGGGGGCTACGCCCCGCGTCCGGTCAACCCTCACCCGCCGCGCAAGCGCGTCGACCTCTCCCAGGGGGCGAGGTGGGTTATACGGGCGCCCATGAGGGCGCTCACCCCCATCGAGGGGGAAGGAACCAGACGTAGTCCTGCGCAGGCAGGACTACGGGGAGGAGTTCACAGAACGGGGCGGATGGCGGCCGCGGCCCGGCGGGCCCTGGTGCGGGCGTCGTCGATGGTTGCGCCGAGGGCCAGCGCCACGCCCATGCGGCGATGGCCCGCGACCTCCGGCTTGCCGAACAGTCGCAGGGCGGTGTCGGGCTCAGCGAGCGCTTCATCCAGCCCTTCGTAGGTGACGGCGGCGGAGTCGCCGCCCACGAGCAGGGCGCAGGAGGCAGCGGGCCCAAACTGGCGGACCGCGGGGACGGGCAGGCCGAGGATGGCGCGGACGTGCAGCGCGAACTCGGAGAGGTCCTGCGAGATGAGCGTGACCATGCCGGTGTCGTGCGGGCGCGGCGAGACCTCGCTGAACCAGACGTCGTCACCCCTGATGAACAACTCGACACCGAAGATGCCCGTTCCGCCGAGCGCGCCGGTGACGGCCTCGGCGATGCGCTGCGATGCTTCCAGCGCACCGGCCGTCATGGGCTGGGGCTGCCACGACTCGCGGTAGTCGCCGTCCACCTGCAGGTGGCCGATCGGCTCGCAGAACGACGTCCCGCCCGCGTGGCGCACGGTGAGGAGCGTGATCTCGTAGTCGAACGGCACGAATCCCTCGACGATGACGCGGGCGCTGTCGCCGCGGGCGTTCTCGATGGCGTAGCGCCACGCCGGGGCGATGTCGTCAGTGCCTCGCAGAACGCTCTGGCCGTGGCCAGAGGAGCTCATGGCAGGCTTCACGATGGCGGGGAAGCCGACGACTTCGACGGCGTCGCGTACTTCTGCCTCGCTGCCGGCGAAGCGGTAGGGAGACGTGCGGAGTCCAAGTTCCTCGGCGGCGAGGCGGCGTATGCCCTCCCTGTCCATGGTGAGACGCGCCGCCCGTGCGGTGGGGATGACGCGCCAGCCCTCGCTCTCCAACTCGATGAGCGTGGGAGTCGCGATGGCCTCGACCTCGGGCACGATGAGGTGGGGACGCTCGGCCTCGACGACGCTCCGCAGGGCATCGCCGTCCAGCATCGAGAAGACGTGAGCGCGGTGCGCGACCTGCATCGCCGGAGCGTTGGGGTAGCGGTCGGCGGCGATGACCTCGACACCGAGGCGCTGCGCCTCGATGGCGACCTCCTTGCCCAATTCGCCGGAGCCGAGCAGCAGGAGGCGCGTCGCCGTTGAGGAGAGCGGTGTGCCTATGGACGCCATGGGCGGGTCAGGACTCGTAGCGGACCTTGTCGAGCCGTTCGAAGTTGTGGCTGGAGTCGATCCAGCGGATGGTGCCGGAGCGGGAGCGCATGACGAGCGACTGGGTGGACGCGCCGCCGGCGAAGAAGCGAACGCCGCGCAGCAGTTCTCCGGTGCTCGCGCCGGTGGCGGCGAAGAAGACGTCGTCCCCGCCAACGAGCTCCATGGTGTCGTAGACGTGGTCGACGTCCGTGCCGCGTTCGATGGCGGCCTGTCGCTCCTCTTCGTTGCGCGGCCACGGCTTGCACTGGATAGCGCCGCCGGTGCAGCGGACGGCGGCGGCGGCGAGGACGCCCTCCGGCGAACCGCCGACGCCCATCGCAGCCTGGATGGGGCCCTCCGGCAGAGCGGCCTGGATGACGGTGGCGATGTCGCCGTCCGGCACGAGCTTCACGCGCGCTCCAACGCCGCGTATCCGCTTCAGCAGCTCCTCGTGGCGCGGACGGTCCAGCACGCCGACGGTTATCTCTCCCATCTCCCGTCCGAGCGCCTTGCCGATGTTGGCGAGGTTCGTCTCGACCGGCGCCTCGACGTCGATCACGCCTGCAGCGCCGGGGCCGACGGCGATCTTATCCATGTAGAAGATGTCGGCGGGAACGTGCATGGTGCCGCGAGCAGAGAGGGCGATGGTGGCGATGGCGCCCGGCATGCCCTTCGAGAGGAGGGTGGTGCCGTCGATGGGGTCCACGGCGATGTCCACCCGGGGATCAGAGCCGTCGCCGATCTGCTCGCCGATGTAGAGCATGGGGGCCTCGTCCTTCTCGCCCTCACCGATGACGACGATGCCGTCCATGCTGATGCCGTCCAGGGTATGCCGCATGGCGTCGACCGCAGCCTGGTCGACCATCTCCTTGTCGCCGAGGCCCATGTGGCGCGCGGCGGACATGGCCGCGGCCTCCGTAACGCGGACGAGCTCCATGGCGAGGTTGCGCTCGATGGGTTGGCGTGTTCGCTGTGTCATGGCGGGTTGGTCCTCCGGTTGGATGGGGCGCGGTGAGATTCTAGCAGCGGGGCGGCAGCGATGCCGTATACTCCGCGCAGGGCCCCTGCCCGCGCAGGAACGACGAACGCAGGAGCGGAATCATGTGCGCGACCATCAAACACACCTTTCACCTGATGAAGATGAGCTGGGACGTGCTCATGCTGGACAAGGAGCTGTTGCTGTTCCCGGTGTTCTCTGCCATATCCATCCTCATCCTGGTCATCGTATTCGGCGGGCTGGGGTTGCTGGGGGACTTCAGCAGCCAGAGCGGCGCAACCACCGCCGAGAGTTCATTCCAGGCGGGGATGGTGGTCTTCGTGGTGCTGGCCTACATCATCACGACGTTCTTCAACGCCTCGCTGGTATCGGCGGCGCTTGAGCGACTGCGCGGAGGCGACCCGGACGTGGGCTCCGGTCTGCGCCACGCCCTGAAGCACGCGCATCACCTCGTGCTGTGGGCGATCATCACCGCAACCGTCACGATCATCCTGGCGGCGCTCCGGGGGGCGGCGCGGCGGTTCCCCATCGCCCAGATCCTCCTGCGGATGGTCGGCGGCGTGTGGGAGTTCCTGACGTTCTTCGTGGTGCCGGTCATCGTCGCGGAGGAGCAGGGGCCCATCAGCGGCATCAAGCGCTCCGCCAGCATCGTGCGCCAGACGTGGGGACGGCAGATCACGGCGAGCTTCAGCTTCATCATCATCTACTTCGCGGCAGGCGTCATCGCCATCGTGCCCGCGGTGCTGGTGGGGCTGATCAACATCGGGGCCGGCATCCTGCTGGGCGTGGTGCTGATGGCAACCGCGCTGACGATCGTGCAGACGCTGGAGGGCATCTTCAAGGCGGCGCTGTACGACTACGCAGTGGGCCAGCAGCCGCAGGGGTTCGACCTGCCGACGCTGCAGATGGCGTACCGCCCGGCATAGTACGCCGGTGCGCATCGCGCAGATAACGAGCGTCTACATCCCCGTACCACCGCCTACGCACGGGGGCACGGAGATGATGGTCTCCCACCTTACGGAGGAGCTCGTGCGGCGCGGGCACGACGTGCGTCTCCACGCCTCCGGCGACTCCTCGACGGCCGCGTCACTGCACGCAGTGACGGAGCGCGCGACGCTCGACCAGCCCGACCTGACGCTGTACATCGAGAAGGAGCTGGAGGCGCGCAACGCATTCGCGTTGTACCGGACTGCGAGCGAGGTGGACATCGTCCACGCGCACTGGCCAGTGGTCGCGCAGTACTTCGCGCCGTTCACCGCGACACCGACGCTGCTGACGTATCACTACATCGAGCGTCACCTGCACGAGTACTACCGTCGCGAGATGCCGACGCTGCGCCCGGTGTGCGTGAGCCGCAGGCAGGCGGAACTGCTGGGCGAGCCGGACCTGCCGGTGGTCTACAACGGGCTGGACCTCGAGCGCATCCCGTTCGGTGAGCAGTCTGATGACTATCTCGTGCTCGTGGCGCGCATGACGCCAACGAAGGGCATCGTTGAGGCGATACGCATCGCCCGGGCCGCGGGGGAGCGACTGGTGCTCATCGGCCCGATGTCGCGCTACCTTCCGTGGAGCCGCGCGTTCTACGAGGAGGAGGTACTGCCGCACGTGGACGGAGACCGCGTGAGCCACATCGAGGAAGCGCCCAACGCCGAGGTGCTGGATGTCGTGTCGCGGGCGAAGGCGTTCCTCTTCCCGCTGCAGTGGGACGAGCCGTTCGGACTCGCGGCGGCGGAGGCGATGGCGTGCGGCACGCCGGTGGTCACCTACCCGCGCGGAGCGATGCCGGAGCTGGTGTCCGACGGCGTGTCCGGGTGCATCGTGGAGTCGGAAGAGGAGGCGGTCACGGCCATCGCGCGGGCGTCGGCGCTCGACCGTCGCGCCGTGCGGTCGCACGTTGAGGGCCGGTTCACGGTGGAGCGCATGGTGGACGGCTACGAGGCGCTGTACCGGGAGCGCGCGGGGTAGGCCGGAGCCTGCCAACCCTCACCCGCCACGCTGTCCGCGCGGGCCTCTCCCATGGGGAGAGGTGGCAGACGTCCCGAGAGATTTCTCGGCTACGCTCGAAAATGACAGCCCCCCGCCCGGTTCACCCTCACCGCGTGCTAAAGCGCGGGCCTCTCCCCGAGGGAGAGGTGGCAGACGTCCCGAGAGATTTCTCGGCTACGCTCGAAGTGACAGCACCCCGCCCGGTCACCCTCACCCGCCGCTACGCGTCGACCTCTCCCCGAGGGAGAGGTGGCAGACGTCCCGAGAGACTTCTCGGCTACGCTCGAAGTGACAGCACCCTGCCCGGTTCACCCTCACCGCGCGCTAAAGCGCGGGCCTCTCCCCGAGGGAGAGGTGGGATGCCGCAGGAACGACAGAAGGTGTTCACCCCCATCCTGACCTTCCCCCATCGAGGGGGAAGGGATCGAACACCCTCACCCTTCGCTTGCGAAGGGCACCCACACGGGGTGCCCCTCCATCAGACGCGGGGCTGTTGTGACTCGGTTGGCTGAGGAGCGCTAGTTCTCCATGTCGGGGGAGTAGGCGCCCTGGCGGGCGGCGCTGGTGAGCCTGCAGCGGTGAAGGAACGCTTTCTGGGCGGCAGGGACGTTGGCGGCGTCGCCGAGCCAGGTGTTGAGCGGGAGGGCCTGCAGGCCTCGCCCGAAGGAGTAGCTCAGCTCCCACGGCGCGTTGACCTCAGCGCCACGGCGGGCGATCTCGTGCATGTTCAGCGTGGCTTCGTCGTCCGGCTGGCCGCCGGAGAGGAAGACGATGCCAGGCACGGCGGCGGGGACGCTCCGCAGGAAGGCGTCGACGGTCCTGACGGCGACCTCGGTGGCGGGAGCGCGGTCCGATGCGGTGGAGCCGGAGGTGACCATGTTGGGTTTCAGGAGCGTGCCCTCGAGAGCGACATCGTAGAGCGCGAGCGCCGAGTAGACCTCGCGAAGCGTCCACTCGGTTATCTCCTGGTCCGCCTCGATGGTGTGATCGCCGTCTATGAGCACCTCGGGTTCGACGATGGGGACGAGCCCGGCCTCCTGGCTGAGGGAGGCGTAGCGGGCGAGGCCGTGGGCGTTGGCGTCGATGCACTTCGCGCTGGGGATGCCGCCGCCGATGGTGATGACGGCGCGCCACTTGGCGAACCGCGCACCGAGCTCATAGTACTCGGCGAGGCGCGGACGGAGGCCGTCCAGCCCCTCAGTCACAAGCTCGCCGGGGGAGCCAGCGAGCGGCATCGCGCCGGTGTCGACCTTGATGCCGGGGATGATGCCCTTGCCCTGCAAGCCCTCGACGAGCGGAGCGCCCTCCGCGCCGTTCTGGCGGATGGTCTCGTCGTAGAGGATGACGCCGCTGACGTAGTTCTCAGCGCCCTCAGCGGTGAAGAGCATCTCGCGGTAGTCGCGGCGGTTCTGCTCGGTGCTTTCGACGTTGATGGAGTCGAAGCGCCGCTTGATGGTGCCGGAGCTTTCGTCGGCGGCGAGGATGCCCTTCGCGGGGGCCACGAGCGCCTGCGCGGTCTGCGCCAGTGCGTTGATGTCCATGCGTTCTCTCCTTCTCCTGGAAGTGTTCGTAGTATCGCCTGCGGGGCTGCTTTGAGACGTGCGCCGCAGTCTCTGCAGACGGGGCTATGATACCCTCCGGTACCGGTCCCGGCCACATCAGCGCCGCCGCCCTTCTCAACCGGAACAGCACCCAAGGAGCCTTACCGCATGGACAGCCTCGCCGTAGCAGTGCCCGTATTCCTCGCCAGCGCCGCGCTGGTGGTGCTCGCGGGGGTCGCGCTGGCGCGGTACGGCGATCAGATCGCCGACATCACGGGATGGGGCACGCTGTGGGTCGGCACGATACTGGTGAGCATCGCGACGTCGCTGCCGGAGTTGGTGACGAATATCACCGCCGTGCGGCCTCTGGAATTCCTACCCGTGAAGCTAGAGAACCCTGCGCCGGGGCTTGCGCTGGGGAACGTGTTCGGCGCGGACATGATCAACATCTTCGCCATCTCGCTGGTTGCGATCGTGTTCGGCATCAAGAACCTGTTCGGGAACCAGCCGAAGGACACGCAGACGCTGGTTGTGGTGGCGGTAGTGCTGGGCATCATCGCGTTCGTCTTCGGGACGCTGCGCGACTGGGCGCTCGGGCCGACGAGCGTCGGCGCGGTGGTGATAGCGGTGGGGTACGTGGTGGGGATGAAACTCGTCTACAACGCCGGGAGCGAGGCTCGCGCGGCTGCAGCGGAGGAGGGCAACGGGGATGCGGGCGAGCAGACGGCGAGCGCGTCCCGCGTGTGGACCGGGTTCTTCGCGGCGGCGGCAGTCGTGCTCATCGCCGCGTACTTCCTCGCTCTGAGCGCGGACGGCATCGCGGAGGCGACGGGGCTGGGCCGGAGCTTCATCGGCGTGCTGCTGGTGTCCATCGTCACGACGCTGCCGGAGGCGTCGGTCACGGTCACGGCTGCGATGCGGCGGTCGTACGGACTGGTGATCGGCAACATCTACGGGAGCTGCGCGTTCAACCTGTTCGTCATCCCGATAGCGGGGCTGTTCTTCGTTGGCGGGCCGCTGCTGGCCGAGATGGAGTCCGCACACTTCGTGGCGGCGGGAGCGGCGATAGGGCTGATGAGCTGCGGGTTCCTCATCATCCGGAGCTTCCAGACCGCGATACTGTCGCCGCTGCGGCGCCTGACGTACGCGCTGCCGCCCGCGTACGTCGTGGCGCTGTTCTTCGTGTTCCGGCTGTCGGGGGACTAAGGAGGGCGGTACTCGCTGACGTAGTTCTTCCCACCCACCCGCCCGAGACGTTTGTGGGGGACACCCCCACACCCCTCTGCACTCCCTCGAAGGGCACCCACAAGGGATGCCCCTACACCGGACGCCGCACCACGCCTCGCCGGGAACCCTCACCCGCCGCGCAAGCGCGTCGACCTCTCCCTCAGGAGAGGTGGGGGCGAGATTCCTGCCTCCGCAGGAATAACGGGGCAGCGCCCCGCGTCCGGTCCGCCCTCACCCGCCGCGCAGGCGCGTCGACCTCTCCCTCAGGAGAGGTGGGGAACAGCCGAGAGATTTCTCGGCTCCGCTGTGCTCCGCTCGAAATGACAAGCCCCACGCCGCCCGACGCCCCGGTCACCCTCACCCGCAGGAACGACGGAGACGGCGGAACGGCATATACTGGGCTTCCGCCCGGAGTGGCGGAGGAGACGCACGAGCACCTTGATCGAGACAGCCACGCCAGCCGGTCCGATGCCGCCTCGTGAGAACCATGCGGCGCTGAAGATCGCGCTCGTCTCGCCGTACGACTTCGGCACGCCGGGAGGCGTGAACGACCACGTGAACAACCTTGCCCGCGAGCTGCGCGCGAAGGGTCACTCCGTCACCGTCATCGGCCCGCTGGCGAACTCCAGGGAGCGTGCGCTGGAGCCGGGGTTCATCCCGATGGGGAGGCCCGTGCCCGTTCCGAGCGGCGGCGCGGTCGCCCGCATCACGTTCTCCGTGTGGCTGGAGCCGAACGTGCGGAGGCTGCTGCGGCAGGAGCGGTTCGACATCGTGCACCTGCACGAGCCGATGACGCCAGCGCTGCCGTTCGCGTTCCTGCACAACTCGACGGCGGTCAACGTGGGCACGTTCCACACGTTCAATGGCTCAAGGTTCTACAGGGCGTGGCGGTACCTCAGCCGGCGGTGGTTCCGGAAGCTGGACGGGCGCATCGCGGTCTCCAAGCCGGCGATGGACTTCGTGAGCAAGTTCTATCCCGGCGAATACGAGATCATCCCCAATGGCGTGGACATCGACCGCTTCGAGAGCGCCCAGCCCATGGAGCGGTTCAACGACGGCAAGACCAACATCCTGTTCCTCGGCAGGCTGGAGCGGCGCAAGGGGCTGAAGTACCTGGTGATGGCGTACAGCAGGCTGAAGTGGCGCTACCCGGACATCCGCCTCATCATCGCGGGGGGCGGCAATCCGGGGGAGGACGTGCTCTCGCTCATCGGTGAGCGCAACCTGCAGGACGTCGAGTTCACCGGTCTCCTTCCCTACCAGGACGTGCCGCGCTACTACCAGTCCGCTCACATCTACTGCGCGCCGAACACCGGGCGGGAGAGCTTCGGCATCGTGCTCCTCGAGGCGATGTCGGCGAACAAGCCGATCGCAGCATCCCGCATCGACGGTTTCAGCAGGGTGCTCTCCAACGGCGTCGAGGGGCTGCTGGTGAAGCCGAAGGACGACGCGGCGCTCGCGAACGCACTGGAGCGGCTCATCGTGGACGAGCAGTTGCGCCGCGAGATGGGCGCGCGGGGCCGCATCACGGTCGAGCAGTACCGGTGGGAGCGCGTCGCGGACCGCGTCCTCGCACACTACCGGACGCTCCTGTGGCGCCGGGCGCAGCGGGACAACGCGGGATGAAGAGTCTCGTTCCCCGGCTCCGCGCGCGCGACATGGCCACACGCTACGTCGCGCATCCCGTGGCCCGCGTGTTCATCACGCTGAGGATATCCGCGAACATGCTCACCCTCGCGGGGTCCGGCGTCGCGGTGATTGCGGCGTGGCTCATCGCGGACGGACGGCTGCTCATCGGGGGGACCGTGATGCTGGCCGGGGCTGCGCTGGACATGTTCGACGGAGCGGTCGCGCGGCTCTCCGGCAAGACGTCGACGTTCGGAGCGTTCTTCGACTCGGTGATGGACCGCCTGGGCGAGGCCGCGGTGCTGTTCGGGCTCGCCGTGTTCTACATGCGCGACGGGTACGCGCTGGGCGTTTACCTGGCGTTCGGGGCGCTGACGGCGTCGCTCATGGTGAGCTACCTGCGGGCGCGGGCCGAGGGGCTGAACGTGCCGGGCGACGTGGGGTTCCTCGGCAGGCCGGAGCGGGTGGTGGTGCTGGGGGTGGCGCTGCTCGCGGGATACCCGGCGTACGGGCTGGGCATCATCGCCGTCGCCGGCGCGCTCACGGTGCTGCAGCGGGCGTGGCACGTGTACCGCGCCACGCGGGACCAGGGGTGAGGTCCAGGGTCTACTCTCACCCGCCGCGCAAGCGCGTCGAAGCGCGGGATGGTTCGACAGGCTCACCATGAGCGGGGTATCCCCGAGAGATGTTTCGGCTTCGCTGGCGCTCCGCTCAACATGACAACACCCCACCTGCCCCGCACAGGGCCCTCACCCGCCGCGCAAGCGCGTCGACCTCTCCCTCAGGAGAGGTGGGGGAAGAGCGCCCGCAAGGGGACGCTCCTACCAAGCCCCACGTCCCTTACTCCGCCGGTTCACCCTCTCCCTAACCCTCTCCCCTCGAGGGAGAGGGGATCAAACACCACCAATCCCCATCAGCTATGCAGAGACTTCATCAGGGGGAAGGGGATGAGGCGACGCACGCGCAATCGCGCGGACATGCCACTTGTTCAGGCCATCCCCCGGTGTGGGGTTACCGCGGGCCACGCACGAACGAGAAGGTGAGTATCCAGGCGCCCTCGGCGTGGACGGTTATCGTCTGCCTGCCGCGCTCCGCATGGTCCGTCTCCGCCGGGCCTATCCGCACCGTCACGGTATCCCTCAACTCGACTATGGGGTTGGTGTTGGTGTTGGCTGTGGTGTGGTCCACAAGCACATGCGCTTCATCGCCCTCGCCGATCGTGACCTTGAAGTCGGCAGCGGTGCAGACGTTGCTCGCGTCGCACGTCTCGTTTCGGACCAGGTAGACGTCGAGCTCCCAGATGCCGTCGTCCAGGCTGATGTTGGTGCGTTCACAGCCGGTCTCGTCGGCGCAGTCGGGGTCACGGTTGCCGTTGACCGTTTCCGGACGCGGCGTCGGCGTCGGCTTGGGCGCGGAGAACGGCGGCCAGTTCTGGTCGCTCGAGTTGTCGCCCCAGCAGACGGGCGTGCTGTCCAGGCGTATGGCGCAGGTATGGGAGGCCCCCGCGTTGATGGAGTTGAATATCTCGTCTCGGGGTGCAGCGGTCTGCCCGCGGGCGTTGTGGCCCCAGCACCTGGGCGTGCCGTCCAGTCGGAGGGCGCACGTGTGGCTGTCGCCCGCGGTGATGGTGCTGAAGGCTTCTCCAGCCGGAGGCATCGACTGCCGGAAGTTGTTGCGTCCCCAGCAGACGGGAGTGCCGTTTTCCCGCAGCCCGCAGGCGTGCAGGCCGCCGGTGGTGAGCGAGACGAGTTTCTCGTTCACGGGGGTGGGAATGGTCCAGCGGTTGATGTCGCCCCAGCACAGCGGCGTGCCGTCTTCCCGCAGCCCGCACGTGAACTTATACCCCGCGCTGATGGCCTTGAACTTCGTGTCCTGCGGGACGAGCGACTGCCACTCCGAGTTGTCGCCCCAGCACTCCGCGTCGCCGTTGGGCAGGAGGGCGCAGTTGTGGTCGAACCCCGCGCTGACGGAGGTGAAGACCGCGCGAGGAGCGGCGAGGATGGAGCGCGTCTGGTCCACCTCGCGGGTCTCGGTGACGGGATAGGAGGCTGAGAACGACCAGTAGAGCCTGTTCAGCGACGGGGGCTCACTCCGGAGCGTGATGCGGACCATGCGGTCACTGGTGTCGCTTATCAGGTACTCCACGTCGAAGTTGTGGTCGCCGTGTGTGCCCGATCTGACTGTCCACGTGGATGGCGCGGTGCTGCTCATATCGAGGTCCACGGGAAGCATGAACGTCTGCTCTCCCAGCGGGCTGCGGCTATAGACGGGACGCACCCGGAGGGTGACCGTGACGTCCTCCGTGAGGGCGCGCGGGACCGCGAACGTGAGTGACTGCGTGATGGCGCGGAGTTCGCCCGTGGGCGCGCCCGCAGTCGTGAGCAGGGCGGTTGAAGACGTGGGCGTGAAGGTGCGGCTGCTGTGTCCTTCAGCGCCCCAGCAGACGGCGATGCCGTCCGGCTGCAGCCCGCAGGTGTGGTTGTAGGAGCTGCTGATGGAGGCGAGCCGCAGGTTTGGCGGGGGCGCCGCCTGGAGGTATTCGTTCCCGCCCCAGCAGAGGACGGCGCCGTTCACACGGAGTCCGCACGAGTGGGTAAGCCCGCCGACCATGTCGACGAAATGATCGAACGGCACGGGAGTAGGCGTCGGCGGGAGCCCGGGCGTAGGGGTCTTGGTGGGCGCCGGCGGGAAGGGGGTGAAGCCCGGAAGCGGGGCGTCGCTGGACGGCGTCGGGCCGGGGGTTGGGGAGGGCGTGGGCGACGGCGTCTGCGTCGGCGTAGGGGTCGGCGTCGGGAGAGGCGTAGCGGTGGGGGCCGGCGTCTGCGTGGGGGCCGGTGTAGGCGTAGTTGTCGGGGTCGCCGTCGGGGTTTGCGTGGGGGTCGCCGTCGGGGTCTGCGTGGGCGTTGCCGTTGGAGTCGAGGTGGGGGTGGGAGTAGGAGTAGCCACGGGCGTCGGTGTGTCCCTGGCGGGGATCGGCGCGAGCGTTGGCTCCTGGCCTGAGCATGCGCCGACAAGCGCCATCACCGTGATGAGAGACGCGGCAAACCAGAAGGCGGGGTTCGTTCTGAGCAGGCGCATAGGCACTCGTCGCGTTATCGTATCGCATACGGCACGCGCTGCCTTGCATTTAGGGATGCGTGCTACGCCCTATCCCGCAGGGCGGTCCGCCCTCACCCGCCGCGCAAGCGCGAATTCCGCTCAACATGGCAACACTACCCCGCCTCCGCTCCTTCCCGCAGTACCCTCACCCTTGTAGAGACCTTTGCGTAACTGCGTTCAGCGCAGCGTAGTTCTTCCCACCCACCCGCCCGAACGCCTTATGGGGGACACCCCCCTGCCCCCGGCAGAGGGGGACTCCCCCTCTGCACTCCCCCGTCCCAAGCAAACCCATGGTTCGACAGGCTCACCACGAACGGAGAAGGAGTTACGCAAAGGTCTCCTTGTAGGGAGAGGGGGCCAGACGCCCCACTACTCGCCGAGGGCCCTCACCCGCCGCGCAAGCGCGTCGACCCGTTCGGCAGGCTCAGGGCAGGCTCTCTCCCTCAGGAGAGGTGAGGGACAAGGGCGCCCACAAGGGACGCCCCTACGTCGGGCACTGCCCCACGCCCCGCCGAGGGCCCTCACCCGCCGCGCGAGGGCGTCGACCCGTTCGGCAAGCTCAGGGCAGGCTCTCTCCCTCAGGAGAGGTGAGGGACAAGGGCGCCCACAAGGGACGCCCCCAGGGCACCACCCCACGCCCCGCCGAGGGCTGCGCCTGTGCCGTGGCGTCCGGTTGTGTCTCGTGCGACACGGCCTTAGCCTTTGCCGCATGGGCGTCCTCACTCCACGCGGGAAGCCGTTCTACGGATGGACGATCACCGGCGTTCTCGGCGTGTTCGGGACTGTCGGGGTCGGGCTTGCGGGCGCGAACTTCGCGCTGTTCATCGTGCCGATCTCAGACGAACTGGGTTGGAGTTCGTCCACGTTCGGCTGGGCTTTCTTCCTGCGGTTCCTCATGATCCTCGCCGCGGGGCCGCTCATCGGACGGCTCATCGATCTGCGAGGCCCGCGCATGCCGGTGGTCGGCGGATTGCTCGTGACGGGAGGCGCGGTGCTGTGGCTGTCGCGCATCGCCGAGGCGTGGGAGCTCATGGCGGCGTTCATGATCATCGGTCTCGTGGGCATGGGACGCGCGAACGACCTGCAGGCCGGCGCTTCGATAGCCAAGTGGTTCGTCCGGCGGCGCGGGCTGGCGATGGGGATCGCGCTCGGCGGCACACCGCTCGGAGTGGCCCTCTACTACCCGGTCACACAACTGCTCATCGACGGCATCGGGTGGCGCGATGCGCTGACCGTGCTCGCCGTCTCCGGCGTGGCGATCGCGGCGCCGCTCGGCCTGCTGCTGCGGCGCCAACCGGAGGACTCGGGCCTGCTCCCGGACGGGGACGCACCATCATCCGGGGCGGAGACGGACGGCGCCCACTCCGCCGGACGGACGCCATCCGCTGCGGAGCGGTCGTTCACGCGCCGGGAGGCGATGCGCACCGGCCGCTTCTGGCTGATGCTGGCCGGTTTCACGGCGATGACGTATGGCTTCTTCGCGCTCGCCATCTTCCGCGTCCCGCATTTCGTCGAGCGCGGGCTCGACCCGACGCTCGTGGCCGCGGCGATAGCCCTGGACGCGGTCATCGCCGTCGTCGCGAGCGTCCTGCTCGGCAGAGTGCTGGACCGTGCCCCGCTGCGCGCAGTACTGGTGGGCGGCATCGCGGTCGGGGCGTTCTGCGCGGTCGGACTGGTGCTCGCGGGAGGCGTCTTCCTGCTGTTCGCGGCGAACATCTGCTATGCGCTGGGCTTTCAGAGCACGCACGTCGCGCAGAGCGTCATGTGGGCGGACCACTTCGGGAGGCGGCACCAGGGCGACCTTCGCGGGTTCACGATACTCGTGACGGTTGGCGTGGGGGCCCTGGCATACCCCGTCACAGGGTACCTGCGGGACGTTGCGGGCGTGTACACGCCCGCGTGGTTCGTTGCGATAGCGCTCTTCATCGCAGCCGCCGCGCTGCTGATGGCGGTCCGCCCCGCGGGGCGCGGCAGGGAGTGACGGGGGCGAGGTGGGGGACACACCCGAGAGGATGTTGCGTGCTAAGGCGCGGGCCTCGCCCTACGTGACACGCTCCCCACGCCCCACCCCACCGCGCGTGCTGCCCGCACGCCCTGGATTCCCGCCGGTGCGGGAATGACGGGGGCTGCGCCCCGCGTCCGGTTCACCCCTCACCCGCCGCGCAAGCGCGTCGACCTCTCCCAGGGGGCGAGGTGGGGGCAAGGGCACCACGAGGGACGCCCCTGCACCGGACACGCTCCCCACGCCCCACCCCGCCCCGCGGGGGCTGCGCCCCGCGTCCGGTTCACCCTCACCCGCCGCTGTGCGGCGACCCGTTCGGCAGGCTCAGGGCAGGCTCTCTCCCTCAAGGGAGAGGGGACCAGGCTGCCTCACCGTCATCGCCGGGATGTCTGGTAGCCTGTAGGCGGCATGTTCGACACGCTCACGGACAAGCTGACGGCGGTCTTCACCCGCGTTGGCAATAAGGGGCGCCTCACCGACGAGGACGTAGACGAGGCATTGCGCGAGGTGCGCCTCGCCCTGCTCGAAGCGGACGTCAACTTCCGGGTTGCCCGGGACTTCACGGCGAGAGTGAAGGAGCGGGCCGCGGGCAGCGACGCGCTGCGGGGCGTCTCGCCGGGGCAGCAGGTCGTCAAGCTCGTGCACGACCAACTGGTGGAACTGCTCGGCGAGGGCAACCCCACGCTCACGCCCGGGCCATCACTCCCCGCGGTGCTGATGCTGGTGGGCCTGCAGGGCTCCGGCAAGACGACGACCGCCGCGAAACTCGCCCTGCTGCTGCGCAAGCGGCAGGAGCGGGCGCTCCTCATCGCCGGAGACCTGCGGCGTCCGGCGGCGATGGACCAACTGGAGGCGCTCGGCAGGCAGCTGGACATCCCGGTCTACCGCGAGAACGCAGGCCCGGATGCGGCGACGAGCGTCGTGCAGAACGGTCTCAAGCGCGCCCGCGATATGGGCGTGAAATGGGCCATCGTGGACACGGGCGGGCGCATCCACGCCGACGAGGCGCTCATGGAAGAGCTGGAGGAGATGCGGCGCGTCCTCGAACCGGCCGAGGTGCTCATGGTGCTCGACTCCATGACCGGCCAGGACGCGGTGAACGCAGCCGCCCAGTTCAACGAGCGCATCGCGCTGACCGGCCTCGTTCTCTCGAAACTCGACGGCGACGCGCGGGGCGGCGCCGCGCTGTCCGCCACCCACGTCACGGGCGTGCCGGTGAAGTTCGCGGGCACAGGGGAGAAGGCCGACGCGCTCGAACCGTTCCACCCGGAGCGGATGGCGTCCCGCATCCTCGGGATGGGCGACATCGTGAGCCTCGTCGAGCGCGTGCAGGAGCAGACGACGGAGGAGCAGGCGGCGGAGCTCGAGCGCAAGATGCGCCGCGCGGAGCTGGACCTGGACGACTTTCTCAACCAGCTGCGCCAGTTGCAGCGTATGGGGCCGCTGTCGTCGATCATGGAGATGATCCCGGGCGCGCGGGGGCTGGGAGCGCGGCTGCCCACCGGTCCAGAGGGAGAGAAGCGGCTGAAGCGCACGGAGGCGGTTATCTCATCCATGACGACGTGGGAGCGGCGTCACCCGGAGCGCATCAACGGCAGCCGCCGGAAGCGCATCGCGGTCGGCAGCGGGACGACCCCGTCCGACGTGAACCAGGTGCTCACGCAGTTCCAGCAGATGCGCAAGATGATGAAGCAGTTGGCATCCGGCAGAAAGGGGAGCCTCCGGGGCCTGGGGTTGCCGGGGTTCTAGGTGTGCCCTCTGCGGGCGTCGTTCTTCCCACCCACCCACCCGAACGCTTGTGAGGGACACCCCCACACCCCCGGCAGAGGGGGGTATGCCCTCTGCACTCCCCCATGGGCTGCGCACCTGGAAGGATGTTGCGCGCTGAAGCACGGGCTCCGCTCAACGTGACAGGCCGCACTCCGCCCCGCCCCACCGCAGTACCCTCTCCCCAGCCCTCTCCCCTTGTAGGAGCCTTGCGTAACCGCGTTCAGCGCAGCGTAGTTCTTCCCACCCACCCACCCGAACGCTTGTGGGGGACACCCCCCACGCCCCCGGCAGAGGGGGTCTGCCCTCTGCGCTCCCCCATGGGCGGCGCACCGAGAGGATGTTGCGCGCTAAGCGCGGGCTCCGCTCAACATGACAGGCCGCACCACACCCCGCCCCACCGCGTGCGCTGCCCGCACACCCTGGATTCCCGCCGGTGCGGGAATGACGGAGGCTGCGCCCCGCGTC
>DAOUJK010000015.1:0-11795 GCA_034422795.1 Dehalococcoidia bacterium
CTCGTCCGGCACGAACAGCGGGGAGTTGTACATGTCGGTGAGCACGTCGAGCGCGATGTCGAAGTGGTCGCGCGCGACCTTGGTGTAGTAGAGCGTGGCCTCACGGTCGGTGCTCGCGTTGAGGATGCCGCCGACGGACTCGATGGCCCGGGAGATCATCTGCGGCTCGGGGCGCTTCTCCGTGCCCTTGAAGAGCATGTGCTCCAGGAAGTGGGAGGCCCCGGCGATGTCGTCGTCCTCGTAGCGGGAGCCCGCGCCGACGAAGATGCCGGTGGCAACGGAGCGGACGTGCGGCATCGTGCTGGAGAGTACACGGAGGCCGTTCGGCAGGATGGTGCGTTCGTACAAGCGTTCCTCCTCTTCGGCGGTTGCCCTACGGGTACAGCCTGGCCCACCCTTGCGGGGACCTGTGCCAGACGTACGGCGGGGTCTCGTCGTTCAGGATAGCGTTTATCTTGCGCCATGCGAATGCGACTTCGCGCGGCTTCTCCCAGAGGCTGGCGTTGCCGCCCGGCAGCACGAAGCACGCGACGCTGCCCGCGATCACCGCTGCCAGTTCAGTCTCATTTGCCGGAATGCCTCTGTCGTGCGTTACGACGACCCAGCCCTGCCTGCCCGCTTCTGCGAGCCACTCCTCGTCTGGCGTATCGGGGGAGAAACGTTCGTCGTGTCCTATGACCTCCAGGTCGAGCACGCGGAGCGCCTCGGGAACGCGGCCGAAGTTGCGGTCGAAGAAGAGGATCATGCGGCTGCTTGCAGCAACCCCTCGTATTCGAGCGCGGCCTCGAACGCTGCTGGAGTTACGTACGGGAAGTCGCGCAGGATGGACTCGCGCTCCTCCCCGGCCCGGAACCGCCCCCCCAGCGCCCAGGTCGCTATACCCCCCGGCACGATGGGTGCGCCGCTCGATATGCCCGGGTCTATGAGGAGCGGGACGTTCTGGCCGAGGAAGTACCACCGCAGGGCTACGCCGTACTCATTGTCGTAGTCGCACTGGGCGATGCGTTCCGTGACCAGCGGATGCCAGGTTTCCCGACCGGAGGTCGTGCGGACCGTCAGGCCGGAGAGCGTGTTGCTGTTTCCGCAGAGGTCCTGCGCGGCGTCGAGACCGTGCGTCTTGAAGTCCACGACGCCGAATGGGAACTCGAACTCGAATGCGTTCGCAAGCAGGTCCCGCAGCTTGCGGATGCGCGGCAGCGGCGCACCGAGTGAGCGGAGCGTGCCAACGAAGGCGGCTTCCAGGGTCTGCATGTAGGAGACCCTGCCCTTCCGGCGCTTGTCGGGGTTGGGAAGAATGGACCCGTTGAACCAACGCGAAAGCGTCTGTGGATGGACCTGGGCGTAGCGTGCACTGTCCACTATGCGGTAGCGGGCGCCACAGAGCCGCAAGCGCAACGAATCGGGCATCTCCTTGCTTCTGTTACCCATACACCTATGCTACTCCGAGCGTCAACGAGCGGGCAATCGGCGGGCGTCAGAGCGGGTCGAGCGTCCGCTGGCCGCCCATGTAGGGCACGAGCGCGTCCGGCAGACGGACGGAGCCGTCCGGCTGCTGGTACGTCTCCAGCAACGCGATGAGCACGCGCGGCAGGGCGAGGCCGGAGCCGTTCAGCGTGTGCACGAGGTCTGGCCGCGCGCCGTGCTCCTTCCGGTAGCGGATGTTGGCGCGCCGCGCCTGGAAGTCCGTGCAGTTGGAGCAGGAGCTCACCTCCAGCCACTCCTCGCTGGCCGGCGTCCATATCTCCACGTCGTAGCTCATGGTGGACGCGAAACCGAGGTCGCCGCTGCACAGCTGAAGGATGCGGAAAGGCAGCCCCAGCCCGCGCACGACGTCCGACGCGTGCTCGACCAGTTCGTCCAGCGCGGCGGGCGACTGCTCCGGCTCGACGAACTGGTACATCTCCACCTTCTCGAACTGGTGCAGGCGCTTGAGGCCGCGCACCTGAGATCCCGCGGCGGCCCGCTCCCGACGGAAACAGGGCGTGTGCGCCATGTACTTGATGGGCAGCGACCCCGGCGCCAGTATCTCGTCGGCGTGCAGGCTCGTGAGCGGCACCTCCGCGGTCGGGATGAGCCAGAGGTCCTCCTCCGCGTCGTGGTAGAGCGCGTCGGCGAACTTCGGCAGGTTGCTGCTGTTGACCAGCGTCTGCCCGAGGACGAGGAATGGAACGCCCCGCTCCTCGTAGCCGTGGCGCTCCCGGTGCAGGTCGAGCATCCACTGCACGACGGCCCGCTGCAGCCGCGCACCCGCCTCGCCGAGCGCGTAGAACATCCGCCCGGAGAGTTTCGCGCCGCGCTCGAAGTCCGTGACGCCGAGCGATTCCGACAGCTCCCAGTGCGGCTTCAGTTCGAAGTCGTAGGAGCGCTTCTCTCCCTCCTCCCGGACGACCACGTTGCCGGTCTCGTCCTCGCCGTCCGGCACGCCATCCGAGACGATGTTGGGGACGGTGAGCATCGTGTCGCGGAAGGAGGTCTCGAGTGTGCGTGACCCGTCCTCCAGCGTCTTGAGGCGCTCGCCGAGGACGCGCACCTCTTCCTTGCGGGCGTCGGCTTCCTCGCGCGCGCCGCTCTTCATCAGGTCGCCTATCGCTTTGCTCGCCTCGTTCCGCTTGGCGCGCAGATCTTCGAGTTCGCTCAGCGCCTGCCGCCACTGCTCGTCCGTCCGCGCCAGTTCGGTCACGATGCCGGAGTCCTCGCCGCGCCGCTCCAGGGAGCGGACGATGGTCTCCGGGCTGCGGCGCAGGAGGTTGGTGCTAAGCATCCGCCTCTCCCGTGTGGCGCACCTGCGGGAAGAGCATCACGTCCCGGATGGTCGTCTGGCCGGTGAGCAGCATGACGAGCCGGTCTATGCCGATGCCGAGCCCGCCGGTGGGCGGCATGCCGTGCTCCAGCGCCGTGAGGAAGTCCTCGTCCATCCGGTCGAGCTCCTCGCCCTGGTACTGCTTCCGCAGCTCCTCCTGCCCGGCGAGACGCTCACGCTGCACGTCCGGGTCGTTCAGCTCCGTGAACGAGTTGGCGATCTCCATGCCCGCGGCGAACGCCTCGAACCGCTCGGTGTAGCGCGGGTCGTCCGGGCTTGCCTTCGCGAGCGGCGACATCTCGACAGGGTAGTCAACGAGGAACGACGGCTGTACGAGCTTCGGCTCGACGAACGTGCCGACGAGCTTGTCGATGAGCCTGCCACGGCTCTCGGCGTACGTGGCGGCGACGCCGGTGGCGCGCATCCGGTCCGCGAGCGATGCGGCGTCCGGGTGGTCGTCAAGGTTGATCCCCGCGTACTGCTCGACGGCGTCGTGGAGCGAGACGCGCGGCCACGGGCCGGTGAGCCGGATGACCTCGCCGCCGTACTCGATATTGGTGCCGCCGGTGACCTCGAGCGCGACCTGCGGGACCAGCGTCTCCACGAGCCGCATCACGTCGTTATAGTCGGCGTACGCCTCGTACGATTCGAGCAGGGTGAACTCCGGGTTGTGGTCGGCGTCGATGCCCTCGTTCCGGAAGACGCGGCCTATCTCGTAGACCTTGTCCATCCCGCCGACGATGAGGCGCTTCAGGTAGAGCTCCGTCGCGATGCGCAGGTAGAGGTCGCGGTCGAGCGCGTTGTGACGGGTGACGAACGGTTGGGCCATCGCTCCTGCGGGCACGGGCACGAGGACCGGCGTGTCCACCTCCAGGAAGCCGCGCGCGTCGAAGAAGGCGCGGATGGCGGAGATGATGCGGCTGCGGGCGCGCATCGCCTCGTGCACCTCGCGGTTGGAGATCAGGTCCAGGTAGCGCTGCCGGTACCGTTGCTCCACGTCGCGCAGGCCGTGGAACTTCTCCGGCGGGGGCCGGAGTGCCTTCGCCAGCAGCGTGAGGCTCTCCACGGCGAGCGATATCTCGCCCATCTTCGTGCGGACCAGCGTGCCGGACGCACCGGCGAAGTCGCCGAGGTCGAGGTCGTCCACCAACGCGTAGTCGTCGCCGATCGCGTCGCTGCGCACGAACAGTTGGAGACGCCCCTCCGAGTCTTCGATGTCGGCGAACGACGCTTTACCCATCCGCCGAAGGCGCACGATCCGCCCGGCGACGGTCGCGGCCGGGCCGTCCTTCCCTGCCGACTCGGCCTCGGTGAAGGCGTGCGCGGCCTCGGCCGTCGTGTGAGTGCGATGGAAGCGGGCAGGGTAGGGGTCTATGTCGCGCTGGCGCAGCCGCTCCAGCTTCGCCCGGCGGCTCGCGAGCAACTCGTCTCCGCGTTGCGGCATGAGCGTCTCCGGTGGACGGGTCCCGTTCTACCGAACGGAGACGACGGTGATGGACTGAGCGCCGGAGGGCGTCTTGAACTCCACCTGCTCTCCGGCCTTCTTCCCCATGAGCGCCTTCCCGAGCGGAGACTCGTTGGAGATGCGCCCGTCTGTAGGAGAGGCTTCCGTGCTGCCGACGATGGTGTAGGTGTCGGCCTTCTTCCCGCTCCCCATCTGCACGCTGACGATGGAGCCGAGCTCGACGACGTCGGAACTGGCCCCGTCCTGCGTGTGGTCGGGGATGATGACGGCGTTGGCGATCATCATCTCCAACTCCTGGATGCGGCCTTCGACGAACGCCTGCTCGTTCTTCGCCTCCTCGTACTCGGCGTTCTCCAGTTCTCCCACCTCTTTGGAGTCTTGGATGCGCTCGGCGACTTCCTGGCGGCGGACGCTCCGGAGTTGTTCGAGCTCCTCTTCCAGCTCGCGCAGTCCGGCGGTCGTGAGATATGTGCCCTGTGAGGCCATTGAACAGTCCTCCAGTGTGTTGGGGAGAGGGCCGGCGCCTGCGCGGATGTCGCGGTGCGAGCGGTCGGCGGTGCTATTCTACCCGTAGCCTGCGGGTTAGTAAACGTCAGCGTGGCAGAGGCTGCCTATGTCCACCGGCGCGTGGTAACCGCCGGCCTTGTCATACCCCACAGGGGTATGCCATTCGGCAGTGTGGACTCGACGGTTACCCGAAAGCCGAACCGCTCGTAGTAACCAAGATTATCGGGAGCGGACGTATCGAGGAACGCGGGCAGGGCGTCGTCATCGGCTTGCGCGAGCATCCGCTCGATCAACGCGCTTCCCAGCCCGGTACGCTGTGCTGAAGGATCGATGCCGATAGCGTTCAAGTACCAGCAGGGGCGCGGACGTTGCAACGCCGCGAGCACAGAGCTGAGTTCACGTCGCCGCAGCCAGGCCGGAATGCCAAGCCTGGCGGGTGCAGCCCACAAACCGGACCGCAGTAGTGCAGGCAAGCTGTGCGCGCCTGATCCAGGGGAGTCCCATATCGCTGCGCCCAGTATGGGGCTTTCGGGGCCTTCTTGTGCGACGTGGACGACTCCGCCGGAGTGTATGCACGCGCGGATGCTCGCGCCCCAGAACCAGCGCAGCTTGGTTTGTCGCTGTGCATCGTCCGGAACGAGGAATCTGAAGCGCGGAGCATCGGCGAAGGCGGCGGCCATCACACTGGCGGCGGAGGTGACCTGGGCGGCGCGTATCGGGAATATGACCGGCTCCGTCATCCGTACAGGTTACCCGCTGAGGACACCGTCGCGCATGACCTTTGATGTGTTCTCACGGTGTCTGCTCAAAGAGACCTTGCAAGCCGATGTATCGCTCATGGGGGGCCTGTCGAGCCACGAGCGGAGCAGGGGAGTGCAGAGGGTGGCCCTCTGCCGGGGGGCGGGGGTGTTCTCCACAAGCGTTCGGGCGGGTGGGTGGGAAGAACTACGCCGCGCCGGGCCTGGCAGGGCAGGCGGGAAACCCCGCTAACCGGCGAGCTAGTTTCATTGAACAGAGATTCAAACCAAGTCTAGACTTTGTGCAAAGTTAAGAACGGCAGGATGACCTGCCGGAAGAGGGAGCGGCGCTGCGGATAACGGGTGGAACGGCAAGGGGCGTGCCATTGGGTTCGCCCAGGGCGCCCGGCGTAAGGCCTACCACCGACAGGGTACGGAGCGCGTTGTTCAACATCCTCACGCCGTACGGGCTCGAGGACGCTTACGTGGCTGACCTCTTCGCGGGGACCGGCTCGTTGGGCATCGAGGCTCTCAGCCGGGGAGCAGCCCATTCCGGCTTCGTCGAGGCAGACCGGAGGCAGATAGCAGTGATCGAGGCCAACCTGCAGGCAGCGGGGTTCACGGACAGGGCGGACGTCCTCGCGTCGCGCGCAGAGGACGCGCTCGGCCGGCTGGGGCGCTGCGACTTCCTGCTGATGGACCCGCCCTACACGCAGCCGTTCCCCACTGCCCTCATCACGCGCATCGGCGAGGCGGGTCTGCTGGGGGATGAAGGCATCCTGGTCTGCGGCCACTCCAGCCGCACCGCTGCCGACGACCGCTGCGGGGCGCTCGCGAAGTGGGATGACCGCCGCTACGGCGACGTATCGCTGGCGTTCTACAGCCACGCGGAGGCTGCGGCATGACGACGGCGATCTACCCCGGCCGCTTCGACCCGGTCACCGCGGGGCACCTGGACATCCTCCAGCGGGCCTCCTATCTCTTCGAGAAGGTCATCATGGCCGTGTTCGAGGCGCCGCAGAAGCAGACGATGTTCTCCACGGAGGAGCGTGTGCAGCTGATACAGGAGGCCGCTGCCGGGCTGTCGAACGTGGAGGTGCGGAGTTTCAGCGGCCTGGTCGTGGACTACGCGCAGGCCCAGGGGGCGACGGCCATCGTGAGGGGCATCAGGATGCACGCGGACTTCGAGTCCGAGTTCGAGATGGCGCTGATGAACCGGAAGCTCGCGCCCAACGTGGACGTGGTCTGCCTGATGACGGACGGACGCTACCAGTTCGTGCGGGCCTCTCTGCTCAAGGAAGTCGCCATGCTCGGTGGCGACATACGGGGGCTTGCGCCGGACAACGTTATTGCAGCGCTCGCGGAGCGCTTCGGACGACAGAGATAACAGGATAGGGGAACCAAGGAGGAAATCATGGAGTTACTGGACCTGGTGGACCGGCTGGAGAGCATGGCGGCTCAGTCCAAGAAGATGCCGATGACGAACATGTCCATGCTGGACACGGAGCAGATGCTGGGCCTCATAGACCAGCTCCGCGTTGCCGTGCCGCGCAGCATCCACGAGGCGCAGGAGCTGATCGAGCGCCGTGAGCAGATCGTTAACCAGACGATGATCGACGCTCGCCGCATCCGCTCCACTGCGGAGGGTGATGCCCGCCTGCTCGTCGACGAGACAGAACTGGTGAAGGCCGCCCAGCAGCGCTCCGAGGAGATCATCCAGGATGCCAACAGCAAGGCGGACCGGATCATCAGCCTGGCGGAGCAGGAGGCCCAGCGGCGGCGCGACGGCGCGGACGACTACAGCCGCGACTGCCTGCACACGCTGGAGGAGCACGTCTCCAACATGCTGAACGAGATCCACGCCGGGCAGCGCGCGCTGCTGCCCGCGGTCAGCCTGTCCCGCTGAGCGACTCTCTCCTTCACCGCAACAGATAGCCCCTCCCGGCCCCGGACGGCCGGGAGGGCGCTGCGCGTCCGCGAGCCGACCGTATTTCTCACGATGACACCCGCTATACTCTCCTCCATACGTCTGTCCGCGGAGGCCCACCGCTCATGTCCGCCACTCGATCCCTGGCCGCTTACGTCGCGAATGCGAATGCGGAGGAGCTCCCGCCGTGGACGCTCCACGAGGCGAAGCGCACGCTGATCAACATCCTGGGGGTCTCGCTGTCGGCCTCGGTTGACACTGGCAGCCACGCCTTGATCGACTGGGCGCGTGACGAAGGAGCCGCGCCTAAGGCGTCGGTCGTCGGCTCGACGCTGCGGACCAGCGCGTTCAACGCGGCGCTGGTCAACGGCTTTCTCGCTCACTTGCAGGACTATGACGACACGCACTTCCCCACGGTGCTGCACCCCACCGCGCCGGTATGGCCTGCGGTGCTCGCCGCCGCCGAGGAGCGCGGCACGTCCGGTATGGACGCGCTCGCGGCGTTTGTGCTCGGCGCGGAAACGGCGTGCCGGGTTGCCATGTCCGTGCACCCGTGGCACTACGACATGGGCTGGCACATCACGGGTACGGCGGGCGTGTTCGGCGCGGCTGCCGGCTCCGGAAGGGTCCTCGGGCTGGACACGGACGAGATGAACATGGCGGTAGGCATCGCCGGGACGTTCGCTGCGGGCGTGCGGGAGGTGTTCGGAAGCCACGCGAAGGCGATGCATCCCGCCAAGGCGGCGAGTAACGGCGTGCAGTCCGCGGTACTCGCGTCGCACGGCTTCACGGGCGCGGACGACATCCTGGGCGGACGCCGCGGCTTCTGGGAGGTGCTCTCACCCAACGGGCACGACGAAGCGGCGCTGCTCGGCGGCATCGGAGAGCGCTGGGAGTTAGGGAACAACGGTCTCAAGCCGTATGCGAACGGCGTCGTTTCACACCCGATTCAGGATGCCGTGATAACGCTGCGCAACGAGCACGGCATCGCGCCGGACGACGTCGCCTCCATCAACGCTGAGGTGAACCCGCTGGTGCTGGAGCTGATGAACCGGGCCGAACCGAGGCGGGGGCTGGAAGGCAAGTTCTCTTTCCAGCATTGTGCCGCCGCCGCGCTCGTGGACGGCGCAGGCCACGACGCGCAGTTCTCGGACGCCCGCGTTGCCGACCCGGTCATCAGCGCGGTGCGCTCGCGCGTCAGCGCGGTGGTCGACGAGGCGATGCGCGAGGACGAGGTGCGCCTCTCCATCACGCTCAACAGCGGGGAGGTCCACTCCATCTACGTGGAGCACGCGACCGGCTCGCCGGAGAACCCGATGACCGACTCGGCGCTGGAGGCAAAGTTCCGCGCGCTTGCAGGTGAAGCGCTCCCGGCAAGCAGGGTGGAAGAGCTGCTCGGCGCGGTCTGGGAGTTGGACTCGTCCCCGAACGTCGAGCGGGTAGCGACCCTGATGGCGCTCTGATTCCCCTCTCCCTCTGGGAGAGGGCTAGGGTGAGGGTGAATCGAAGGCGGAGGGATAAACCGATGACCGACCCCATCTTCCACCACGACGCCTACGTCCGCATGTTCGACGCGCGGGTGACGGCCTCGGAAGGCGACGCCGTCACGCTCGACAGGACGGCGTTCTACCCGGGAGGCGGCGGCCAGCCGTGCGACGTGGGGATATTCGCGTGTGAGAGCGGCAAGGAGCGTCGAGTGGTTGGCGTGCGCCGTCGCGACGGGGACATCTGGCACGAGTTGGACGGCTCCGCGCCCG
Source organism: Dehalococcoidia bacterium (assembly GCA_034422795.1). Taxonomy (GTDB): domain Bacteria; phylum Chloroflexota; class Dehalococcoidia; order Lucifugimonadales; family Australimonadaceae; genus Bin16. Next base: position 9,194 of record DAOUJK010000015.1, read on the forward strand.
CTGTGGGTGAGGCGGTGCTGGCGACGTTGAACTGGACGCACCGCCACCAGCTGATGCGCACGCACACCGCGCTGCATATCCTGTGCGGCGTCATCTGGCGCGACTTCGGCGCGCACGTCACGGGCGGCAACATGACCCCACTCGCCGCGCGCATGGACTTCGAGTTGGAGAGCATGAGCGTGGACTTCGCGGAGCGCGTGGAAGAACTGGCGAACGCGGAGATAGACCTCGCGCGGGAGATCACCATCCGCTTCCTGCCGCGCGACGAGGCGATGGCGCACCCGGACCTGATCCGCACGAAGATCAACCTGCTGCCGGAGGGCATCAGCGAGGTACGTGTCGTCGACATCGATGGGCTGGACGTGCAGGCGGACGGTGGCACCCACGTCGCCGACACGTCGGAGGTGGGCCGCATCCGCGTCGTGGGCCACGAGAGCAAGGGCCGCATCAACAAGCGCCTCCGCATCGCCGTCGAGGACGCGTAGGGGCCGGCGCACGTTTGTGGCACGCTATTATCGTCCTCCGCCAGATATCGCTCATCCAGTAAGGAGACGCCTCATACACCGTCTGCTGCTGGTGTTCACCGTACCGCTGCTCATTGCAGGCTGCGCGACCGCGCCTGTTGCCAGCCCTACGGCGGAGCTGCCTGCCACGTCCACGCCTGCTCAGGGGCAAGCGCCGATTGCAGCTCCCGATACGGACAGGGCCGCGCTCGTGGCGCTGTACAACGCCACAGATGGCCCCAACTGGACGAACAACGAGAACTGGCTGAGCGACGCCCCGCTCAACACGTGGGCCGGCGTGGAAACCGGCGACAGCGGACGTGTCGTCAGTCTGTATCTCGACGACAACGGACTGAGTGGGACGATACCGCCGGAATTGGGAAGTCTTTCCAACCTGCGATTCCTGGGCTTCACCGGGAACGATGTAAGCGGGAGCATACCGTCGGAACTGGGGAGCCTCCCCAACCTGAAATACCTGATTCTCTGGGGCAATGGGTTAAGCGGGAGCATACCGCCGGAATTGGGGGACCTTCCCAGCCTGGAATACCTGCGTCTCGACAGCAACAGATTGAGCGGGGGTATACCGTCGGAACTGGGAAGCCTCTCCAAACTGGAAGAACTGCATCTCAGCGGCAATGAGTTGAGCGGGAGCATACCGTCGGAACTGGGGGGCCTCCCTAACTTGGAATACCTGCTTCTCGGCGGCAACGAGTTGAGCGGGTGCGCTCCCAGCGAATTGCTGACTCTTCTCGTCCACGACCTCCATACACTCGGTTTGCCATTCTGCGGGTGATGCTGCTTCCTCGCTCTTTGCCGGTGGGACACTCCCGCCTCCTCGTCCGCCGGTGCTACAATCCCGCCAGTTGACACGGACGCAGGCATAGGTAAAGAGGAGAACGCATCATGCTGAGCCAGCAGGAGAACCAACGCCTTACGCAGGTCGGCGCAGGGACGCCCATGGGCGAGTTGATGCGCCGCTACTGGCACCCTGTCGCCGCCACCGCGGAGCTCGACGACCGTCCCACCAAGGCCGTGCGCATCCTCGGCGAGGACCTCGTCCTCTACAAGGACAGGTCCGGCACCTACGGTCTCATCGAACGCTTCTGTCCCCACCGCCGCGTCGACCTCTCCTACGGCATTCCTGAAGAGCACGGCCTCCGTTGCATGTACCACGGCTGGATGATGGACGAGACCGGCCAGTGCATCGAGCAGCCGTTCGAGGAGACGGTACACCCGGACGGGCGCTTCAAGGAGAAGGTGAAGGTCGCCGGCTACCCCGTGCAGGAGATGGGGGGTCTGCTCTTCGCGTACATGGGCCCGCAGCCCATGCCCTTCCTGCCGGTCTGGGACCCGTTCCAGTGGGACGACGCCGTCCACGACGTGGGCATCACGACGTTGGACTGCAACTGGCTCCAGTGCATGGAGAACTCGCTGGACCCGGTGCACGTCGAGTGGCTGCACCGCTTCTACACCAACTACCAGCAGGCCATCTCGCCCGACCTCATGGCCACGATGCCGCCGCGCATCCCGCACCAGGAGATCGGGTTCGACGTGTTCGACCACGGCATCATCAAGCGCCGCGTCCTGGAGGGCTACACGAAGGAGAGCGACGACTGGAAGATCGGGCACCCCATCCTCTTCCCGCAGATCCTCTACGTGGGCGGCTTCCAGTCCAAGACGCTCCAATACCGCGTGCCGATAGACGACGAGCACACGCTGCACTTCATCTACTACTCGTGGCGGGTCGCGCCGGGACAGCCGGTGCCGAAGCAGGAGCGCATCCCCTACAAGTACGTCCCGCACCGCGACGCCTCGGGCCGGTACGACACCACCTTCACCGTAGACCAGGACAAGATGGCCTGGGAGACGCAGGGACCCGTGGCGAAGCGCTACCTGGAGCGGCTCGGCAAGTCCGACGTCGGCATCATCCTGTACCGCAGGCTGCTGACGGAGCAGATGCAGATCGTCGCGGACGGCGGGGAGCCGATGAACGTGTTCCGCAGCAGGGAAGCGGCGGAGACCATCAACGTTCCGACGGAGCACATGGCGCTCGGCAGGGACAAGGTGCCGCGGATCAAGTTCATCCCGCTGGAGGCCGG
>DAOUJK010000016.1:0-54016 GCA_034422795.1 Dehalococcoidia bacterium
ATCCTCTACGACGACCGCGGCACGCACAACATCGACCTTGCGGTCGACCGCGACATGGGCCCCGGCTACCGCCGCGCGGAGCTGGAGGAGCTGTACGACGCGGTGGTGGAGGATAGGCCCATCTTCCACACCGGCGAGTGGGGCCTCGCGACGCTGGAGGTGGTGCTCGGCATCATCCAGTCCGGCGCGGAGGGCAGAGAGATACAGATGCAGCACCAGGTGCCGGTGCACGAGCGCTACGGCGAGGCGCGCAACTTCTCGCCGGTGTCCGTGTAAACCTGCCGGTACGCCGGCGACAACGGAGGAGCCAGAGAGCATGACGAGCGTAGAGACCAAGCCACTGAAACTGGGAGTGATCGGCATCGGCGTCGGAGCGGCTGAGATGCTGCCGCCGATGGAGCGCGCTCCCTACATCGACCTGTTCGCGGGAGCGGACGTCAACCCGGACGTGCGCCAGCGCTTCCAGGCGCGCTACGAGACCGCCCGCGTTTACGACAGCGCGGAAGCCCTCTGCAAGGACCCGGACGTGGAAGCCGTCTGGATATCGACGCCCAACCGGTTCCACGGCCCGATGACGGTGCTCGCGGCGAACCACGGCAAGCACGTCGTGGTCGAGAAGCCGATGGCGCTGGACATCCGGCAGGCGGAGGAGATGGTGGAGGCGTGCGACCGCAACGGAGTCAAGCTCGTCGCCGGGCACACGCAGAGCTTCCAGCCGCACGTCCGCCTCATGCGCCAGATCGTGGCGTCCGGCGAGTTGGGAGCGCTCGGCGCCGTGAACGCCATCGCCTACACGGACTGGGTGATCCGCCCGCGCACGGCCGACGAGCTGGACCCGGACCAGGGCGGCGGGCTCGTCTACCGCCAGACGCCGCACCAGATAGACAGCATCCGGCTCATCGCCGGCGGCAAGGTGCGGCGCGTGCGCGGCGCGTTCGGCCAGTGGATGAAGTACCGCTCCATCCCCGGCTACTACGCGGCGTTCCTGGAGTTCGAGAACGGAGTGACAGGCGTGGCCATCCACAACGGCTACGGCTACTTCGTCGCGTCGGAGCTCGTGCCGTGGGGCGACGCGAACACGCGCTACACGCCGAGCGAACGGAACGAGATCCGCAAGGCGATGGCGGCGGGGACGCGCCCCGAGGACGCGGAGAAGCTCTCACTGCGCATCGGCGGCGAGGCGGAGTCGGCCATCTTCCGGCGCGAGCGCGGGCCTGAGCAGTGGAAGCCGAACGACCTTGGCATCGTCATCGTGAGCTGCGAGTTCGGCGAACTGCGGCAGGGACCCGAGGGGCTGTACAAGTACACGGACGACGGGCTCACCGAGCTCATCGTCGACTCCGACCCGCTCCACCGCGACCAGGAGCTCGAGGAGCTGTTCAACGCGGTGCGGCTGGGCAGGCCGGTCTTCCACAGCGGCGCGTGGGGCATGGCGACCCTCGAGGTCGGCCTCGCGATCACCAACTACACCAAGACCGGGAAGGACGTCGAGCTGACCCGCCAGATCGAGATGCCGAGCGAGTACGACACGGAGTATGCTGTTGAGGTGCTCGAAGAGCGGAAGATAGACCACTAGAAGGGAGGAACGGCAATGACGATAGGAGTCTCACACGGCGGCGGATCGAACATCCTGGCGGCGGACTCGCCGAGCGACGAGGCGCTCGTCGGCACGATCAACGGCGTGGTGCGCATCGTGCGAGGCGCGGCGGGCTGGACGGAGACGGAGCGGACGCTGGAGGGCAAGCACATCCACGCGCTGGTGCAGGACCCGAAGAGCGGCGTCTGGTTCTGCGGCGTCGAGTTCGGCGGCATCTACGCCAGCGAGGACGACGGCCACACCTGGGAGAAGCGCGACGTCGGCATCACGGAGCAGGACATCTACAGCCTCTCCGTCGCCGAGGTGAACGGCGCGACGCGGGTGTTCGCCGGCACGGAGCCCGCGCACCTGTTCATCAGCGACGACCTCGGCCTTACGTGGACGGAGAAGCCGGCGCTCCACGCCCAGGAGACGGAGGAGTGGCGCTTCCCTGCCCCGCCGCACGTTGCGCACCTGAAGCACATCAGCTTCCACCCGGACGACTCGGGCGTCGTCTACGCCAGCATCGAACAGGGCGGGCTCTACCGCTCCGACGACGGCGGCGACTCGTTCACCGAGATACCGGGCATGTACAACGACGTGCACCGGCTCGTCTCCAACCCGGCGAAGCCGGAGCGGCTCTTCGTGACCGGCGGCATGGGGCTGTGGCTCTCCCGCGACTACGGCGAGACGTGGGACAACGTCTTCAGCCGCGGCAGCGAGTACGGCGGCTACCCGGACCAGCTGGTCTACAAGCCGAGCGACCCGTCCTACATGCTCATCACGGCGGGACAGGAGAGCCCCGGCGCCTGGCGTCAGAACCGCACCTCACAGACGCGCATCTCCCGCAGCCGGGACGCGGGCGAGACCTGGGAGGTCCTGACCGACACCGGCCTCGACGACAAGTTCGTGCCCAGCGTCGAGGCGATGACGCTGGAAGAGGCGGGCGGCGTCGCGCAGGTGTTCGCGGCGACGTCCCACGGCGAGGTGCTCTGGTCGGAGGACGGCGGCGAGTCGTGGGCGAAGGTGGTCAGCGGGCTGCCCCCGGTCTCGAAGGGCGGCCACTACCACGCCTTCACCTCTGACGTGCGTTAGGCGCGACAAGGCAGAGTGAACCGTAAGGGGCGCCCGTCAGGGCGCCCCTTCTTCTTCGGGTCGTTTGCAGTTGGCGTTGGTTGCGAGGGCGACGCGTCAGTCGTCCCCGTACTCCTCATCGTCGTCTTCCTCGCCGTCGTCCCAGTCGCCGCACCAGTCAGACGCGCGCACCCAGGGCCAGATGGCGATGCCGGCCTCGTTGACGTGTGGAGGGTTGGAGCGGCAGAGCCCCGCGTACTCGCTGAAGGCGGGGTCCATGCGTTCGTCCATGTAGATGCAGGTGGCGCAGGTGCGGTCTTCGTCCATGTGGTCTGGTCCCTCCCGGTTCGTTTCGTTGGTCCTGCCTGGCGGCGCTGGCAGGGCATCCACGAGGGATGCCCCTACACCATACACCCCACTCCGCCCCGCCGGTTCACCCTCACCGCGCGCTGAAGCGCGTCAGACGTTGAGGTGGGCGCCGCCGGTGACGGGGAGGATGGCGCCGGTGACGTGCTTCGCGGCGTCGGAGGCGAGGAAGGCGATGGCCTCCGCGACGTCCGCCGGTTCGCCGATCCTTCCGAGCGGGACGCGCTTCGCGAACCCCGCGCGCATCTCGGGCGTGATCTCGCCGATCATGGGCGTTGCGGTCGGGCCGGGCGCGACGCAGTTGACGCGGATGCCGTCCGCCGCGTGGTCGAGCGCCATCGCCTCGGTGAGGTTGTGGACGCCCGCCTTGGCCGCTCCGTAGGCCGCGCGGGAGGCGGGGCCGCGGAAGCCTGAGATTGCGGAGACGTTGACGATCGCTCCGCCTCTGCCCTGCTCCTTCATGCGGAGGGCGGCCGCCCGCCCGACGAGGTACGTGCCGGTGAGGTTGGTGTCGACCACCTCGGCCCAGCGCTCGGGCGGGGTCTCGGTGACCGGACCCGTACCGCGGATGCCCGCGGCGTTCACCACGACCTCCACCCCGTCGTAGCGGCGCACTGCCTCCTCGAAGGCGCGCTCCACGTCGCCTGCGGAGCGCACGTCCGTGCTGACGAAGGTCGCCTCGCCACCCTGCCCGCGTATCGCCGCGACCGTGGCCTCCCCGGCCTCCGCGTTGCGCGAGAGGCCGACGACGCTAGCGCCCTCGGCGGCGAGGAGCATGGCGACGGCCTGCCCGATGCCGGAGCCGAAGCCGGTGACGACCGCGGTCTTGCCGTCGAAGCGTCCCATCAGATGAGCGCCTCGCGGAATCTCACCATACGCTGACACCTCCACTTTGCGTGAGGTCATTGCAGAGGCCACGCCCCCGTTCCCCGGTTCACCCTCACCCTAACCCTCTCCCCTCAAGGGAGAGGGGACCAGGCACCCCGCCCCTCTCTCCATCAGATGGCTGGCAGCGGGTCGATCCGCCCGTTCGCGATCTCGGCGATGCGGGCCTCGTCGGGTTCGATGCCGTACATCTCGGAGCGCATGCGGAGCCGCTCCGTGCATATCTCCATCAGCATCCGGCGCAACGTGGCCAGTTCATCCTCTGTCTCGAGGGCATTCTCGGCTGCCTCGACGCCGTGCTCGCCGTGGCCGACCTCGTCGTCGTAGACGGTCCGGGAGGCGCGCTGGATGCGGAGCAGGAGCGGGTCGTCGGTCTCGAGGGCGGCGCCGGCGTGAAAGATGCCCGCGCCGCCGCCCTCGGCGAAGCTGTAGGCGATGTGAGCGATGCGCGCGTCCTCGGCGATGAGGCGACTGCGCATCACCTCGATGCGGTCGTCGCTGGGGAGGCGGAGCCCTTCCAGCGCGCCCATGCGGACGGGCTCGCCAGTGATGTCCTCCAGGATGTCGGCGAAGAGTCGGAAGTGGGTGAACTCCTGCCGGAGCGACTCCAACTGGTACTCGAACTCCTCCCTGCCGTCCTTCGACTCGGCAGCAGGCAGGGTGTCACGGATGTTGTCGATGATCCACTGGACGCGGCTGTGGGCCCGCTTCAGCAGGCCGGGGCCGCGCAGCTCACGGTAGCACTGGTGCCGCAGCCAGTGGACGTGGTCGGCGGGCTCGTGCGGCGCGGTGAGGAAGTTGCGGGCTATCTCCGCTTCCCCGGCCCAGAAGCACTGGCCGAGCGCTCGGATCCCGGCCTTCATGTCGGCGGCGGTCGTCGTGGTCATGCGGTCCTCCCTTGTTCTACCCCTCACCCGCGCGCTGAAGCGCTTTGCCCTCTTCCGGGGGGAGAGGGGACCTGCCGGACACCCACGGGGGATGCCCCTGTACGAGGCGTCACCCCACTCATCCGGTTCACCCCCGTCCTAACCTTCCCTCATTGAGGGGGAAGGGACCAGACATTCCTCTCAGCCCCATGCCGCGTCCTTCGGAGTACTCTCACCCTGGCCCTCTCCCCTTGTAGGGAGAGGGGATCAAGCGTAGACGTTGAGCGGCTCGATACGCCCCTCGGTTATCTCGGCGATGCGGGCCTCGTCGACCGTGAGGCCGAACATCTCGTAGCGCATGCGGAGGCGCTGCTGGCAGATGGCGATGACGATCTCACGCGCCTCGGCCCATTCCTCCTCGGTGTCGAGGCTGTTGGCGAACTCGGACGCGCCGTGCTCGCCGTGCTCCGTCTCGTCGCCGAAGACGATCGCGCACGCGGCGGCGATGGCGTCGGAGAGCGGGTCGCCGCCTATCCTGCGGCCTTCGTAGAAGAACGACGCGCCGCCGCCCTCCGTGAAGCCGATGGCGGCCTCACCGACGCCGCCCCGGTCCTCGCGGGCGGACTGGCGCACCTGCTGGAGCTTCTTGTCCTCCGGCAGCTGCCAGCCGCGCAGCTTCTCCAGCCGTACGGGCTCGCCGGTGGCCTCCTCCAGGATGTCGGCGAAGAGGCGGTAGTGGTTGAACTCCTCGCCTAGGACGCGGATGTCACGCTCGAACTCGTCGCGCTGCTCCTTCGTCTGGGCGTGGGGCAGCGTGTCGGAGAGCTTCTCGATGAAGCCCCGGATGATGCCGTCCTTGTGGCCGGAGAGGCCGGAGCCGAACATCTCCTTGTACACCTGCAGGCGGAGCCAGCGGGCCTGCTCCTCCGTGGTGCGGGGTTGCGACCAGAAGGTGCGGCATATCTCCGCCTCGCCCGCCCAGAAGCGCTGGGCAAGCTCCTTCATCTCGTCGGCGAGTTCACGTCTGCGCTGATCGTCCATGCGTCCCTTCTCCTGAGCGCAAGGCTACCCCGCGCGCCGCGTGGCGGGCAAGCGGGGGCACGGCCACAACCCGCACCGGCTGCTGCGCGACGGCCTCCCCCATGGGGAGAGGTGGGATGCGGCAGTTGATGTTCCGGGGGGAATAGCGGTCCATTTCGGTCCACGGCGCTCGATTCACTCCTGAAACCGGGTTGCAAAGTGGGCCGTTCCGGTGTCCATAGCAGCCCATTCAGGGTCCGTCAGGGGTCTTTTGCGGTCCATTGCGGCCCATTGCGGCCCACCTTCCGCTTCGCTCTGTGGGTGGACGTTGTGCTGGCGGCGTACGGAGGTCATGCAGACAGCGTACGCGCCGATGGTGCGACGGCGAAAGGGGCAAGTGGCAGTGGGGGCGTATACTTGTCTCCGGACCTCGAACGCGCAAGGAGCGTTGCAATGGCCACTGATACGGCGACTGCAAACCGGGAGCGGGCGAAGCGGATATTCGCTGCCATGCCGCCCTACCCCAAGGCCACGATCCCCGTCCCGTACACGGCGGCGGTCCCGCTGCGCGTCGAGCCGGAGACCGGCCGGGTCCGGGTCGGCGATACGCGCGTTCCCATAGACACCGTGCTCTACCATCACAAACGCGGCGTGTCTCCGCGGTACATCGTGCGGAACTTCACGACCCTCACCGAGGCGGACGTGTACGCCGTGATCGCCTACTACCTCCAGCACCGGAAGGAAGTAGATGCCTACCTAGAGGCGTGGCATGCGCACGAGGAGGCGGTAATCAAGGTGCTCCAAGCGGAGGACGACGGCTTCATGGAGCGCATACACGAACGCGCCAAAGCGATGGGGCTGCGCTAGTTGCCGCGTTTCCTTATGGACGAGGGCTTCCGCCACGCCATTACCCGTCAACTGCGCGAGCGGGGCGTGGACGTTGTCACTGCCCAGGAAGTCGGCCTCGTGCGGACGCCGGACCCCGTTATTCTCGAATGGGCGGCCAACGAGGGTCGCATCGTGATAACAGACGATGTCTCTACCATGAGAGAGTACGCCAACGATCGTTTGCGCGCGGGGCTGCCCGTACCGGGTGTTCTCCTGATTCCACAGTCCATTCCTATCGGAATCGCGGTTGAGGAGATTCAGACCATAGCGGAAGCCAGCGATGATGCGGAATGGCGGGATCGCGTGGAGTTCATTCCCCTTCGTTCACCTCCTCTGCGTTGAGGCGCAGCGGCTGCCGCATCCAGGGTGCGATCAGAGTGCGCGCCACCTCTCAGGGGGCCGTGGTAGCACTCGGCACGGCGATTTCGACGTACACGGCATGGGCGGCAGGTTCGGGGAGCGGCGCCCTGCCCGACCGCGCATCGAGATGCCACGCGATAGCGTCTCGCACCAGCGCTTCAGTGCGCTCCGGCGTGTCAGCGGCTGCGACGACATCCGGCAGGTCCGGAGGTTCCGCGCGGTAACCGCCGGCGGTCTTCTCGACGGGCACGATGTAGCCGCGAACGGTGATGGCCCAGGCGGTCGGTTCAGGCGCAGGTTCGCTGCGCTCAACCATCACTTCGAGATGGCCTTCGAGGGCCTCGCGCATGTTCCGGGTGGTGTCGTCCAGCGTGCGTCCCGTGGCGACGCAGCCGGGCACGTCCGGTGAGTAGGCGGAGTAGTTGCGAGGGCTCTTCTCAACGACGACGAGGTACCGCATGCCTACTCCTGCTCATCGAGCCCCGCCTGCCTCATGATGCTCTTCCATGTGCCCGTTCTCACGTCCTCGCCCGGACGCCCGTGAATGGTAACGGTCCCAGGCTTCGTGGGATGGCGGAAGTGCCGGTGGCTTCCGCGCGTCCGCACGTGGAACCATCCATCCTCCGTCACGCGACGGATCGCTTCTCTGACCTTGTGGACCATAGTGCCGTCCCCGAGCACGGTAGTCAACGCTGTGGCGGTCGCGCAATGGGCTGGTGTCGCCCTGCGGGAGGCGCCCCGAGAGATGCTTCGGCTCCGCTCAGCATGACAGGGGCAGAGGGCGAGGTTCCTGCGGAGGCAGGAACGACATCGAAGGATCGGCACCGGGGCATGGTCCGACAGGCCCGCCATGAACGGCACGCGCCAACCACGCCTCCCGAGGCACAGTGTTACTATTAAATTAAGGGTGGGATGAGAGGAGGTTGGGTGGAATGCTGAAGCGGCTGTTGGACCTGATGGGAACGGCGGAGGCGGGACGCAGGGTGCGCAGGACCCGGGGTGAGTCCCGCGCCGGGGGACCGGCGAACGCGAGGGACCCGGTCCCGGGTACGGTCATCGACCACGGCAGCGCCCGCGATTTCAGCGCATCCTACGCGTACGCCATCAGCGAGGGCATAGGAGAGGAGCGCGCATCCCTCCTCAGTTCTGCCTACGCCGAGAGCATGGCGCGGGGCAATTCCAGCGCGTACTCCATCGTCTATGCTGCCGCATACAGCATCGCCTGTACCATCATCGGCGCGCCGGAAGAGTGGGCCCGCTCCTACGCACAGGCCTGCGGGAAGGCAGTCACGGGGGGCGAATCCATCGGGTTCGCATCCATGTACGGGCACGCCGTAGCTGACGGGGCATCGCCGCACGACGCGCTCACATTCGCCCGGCGGTACGCAGCGTAACGGGCCGCCGCCGCTACGCCAGTCCTCGAGCAAACCCGAGAGATTTCTCGACTCCGCTGCGCTCCGCTCGGAATGACAGGCCCTTTGCCTGTCGCCCAGGTTCAAGGGCTGCGAGGTTCCTGCCTCCGCAGGAACGACGGGTGGCTTGCCACCCGTCTGTGGGCGCCCACGAGGGACGCCCCTACACCGGATGGGCACCCCCACCTCTCCCACCGGATTCACCCTCACCCGCCGCTGTGCGGCGACCTCTCCCCTCAAGGGAGAGGGGGGCGCGCTAAAGCGCGGAGCGGTTCGCGTATCCTTCGCGCATGACGACGGAGGAGTTGATCATCGCGGCGGTGCGCGTGGCGGGGGCGCTGCTGGTGCTGCGCTGGGCGTTCGCGGGGTCGCTGCTCGCCATCCTGATCGACTTCTCCGACCTGTTCATGATGAACCTGCTGGACCTCGGCGGGGTGCGCAACTACCAGGCGCTCGACAAGTGGCTGGACCTCGCGTACATGGGGACGTTCCTCTGGGTGGCGTGGCGGTGGCAGGGGCCTGCGCGGACGATCGCGGTGGCGCTGTTCGCGTACCGGATGGTGGGCGTGCTGGCGTTCGAGGCCCTGGGGAGCCGCGCGGTGCTTCTGGCGTTCCCCAACGTGTTCGAGTTCTGGTTCGTGTTCGTGGCGGGCGCGCACCGGTTCGCGCCGGGCTACGAGCTCACGATGCGGCGGTCGCTGTTGTGGCTCGTGCCGGTGACGCTGCTCAAGGAGTTCCAGGAGTACGCGCTGCACGGCGCGCAGTGGCTCGACAACTACCGCGCGGTCGACGTGGTGGCAGACATATGGCGGTGGGTCACGAGGCGCTAGTCGTTGAGGGTGGCCTGCGCTTCCTTCCAGGGCTTCTCGCCTGCCCACGTGCTGAGCACCTGCTCGATGGTGGAGACGAGCTCGGGAGGCTCGCCCTGCTGCAGCGGCATGTAGCGCGTCATCCACGTCACGTCGGAGAGCGCCTGCCAGCGTTCGAGCGGCAGGTCGATGCGCTTGTTGACCTCCGGGTCGCGCACGACGCCCATGGGATCGCCCCCGTCCTCGACGACGCGGGCCTGCTCCTTCAGCACCTTGCGGTAGAGGATGATGCCGCGGTCGGACTCGCCGAGGTGCTCGCGGTGGCGCTCCGCGTTCGGTCCCTGCGTGATCCATGCGACGAAGTCCTGGTGGTTCACGAGGTCAGGGATGAGCGATCCGTCAGCCTCGTACAGGTTGACGTACCAGTACGGCACCTTCTCCTGCCTCGGCGGCTCCGAGCCTTCGGCGGCGCGGTAGAAGAACCACGTGATGTGCATGGTGTGGGTGTCGTCGACCGGCACGCGGTACTGGAGCGTACAGTTGACGACGCTGCCGACGAAGAGGACGTTCGGGAAGAGGACGGGGTGGCCCACGGCCCAGTCGTGGTCCTGCTCCGTCGTGCCTTCGACCACGCGGCGCTTGATGAGGCCGTAGTCGAAGACGTCGAACCCGATCTTCTGGTGCCTGCGCGGCACGGTGGGGAACGAGTCGGCCTCGGCGAGGCCGAGCTTGACGGCCTTGTCCTGTTGCTGGCGGACGCCCCAGTAGCCGTGCAACCACTCCAGGTGCACCGGGTCCATGGAGTTCTCCATGCACTGCAGCCAGTTGCACGGCAGCTCGACGATGCCGATGTCGCTCCAGCCGCCCTCCCACTCGAACGTCTCCCAGTGCGGCAGCAGCGGCGCCGGCTGCGGGCCCATGTACGCGAAGACGAGACCGCCCAATTCTTCCACGGGGTAGCCGGCGACCTTCACCTTCTCCTTGAAGCGTCCGTCCGGGTGCACCGTCTCCTCGAAGGGCTGCTCGATGCACTGGCCGGTCTCATCCATCATCCAGCCGTGGTACATGCAGCGCAGCCCGTGCTCCTCGGGTATGCCGTAAGAGAGGTCGACCCTGCGATGGGGGCAGAACCGCTCGATGAGGCCGAGGGTGCCGGACCTGTCCTTGTAGAGGACGAGGTCCTCGCCGAGCACGCGCACCGCCTTGGTGGGGCGGTCGTCGAGCTCGGCGGCAGCGGCGATGGGGTGCCAGTAGCGCCGGAACAGCTCGCCCATCGGCGTGCCAGGCATGACGCTCGTCAGGTCCTTGTTCTCCTGTACGGTGAGCATGGGGCGGGAACCTCCTCGCTTGTAAGCGCCGCTTCGCGGGCGTTGGGTCACATCCCGCGGTGATTGTACCGCACGCATGCGCCGGCTGCGCGAGGATGCGCTACGGCGAGCAGGGCAACTGGCCCATCGCGTCCGCCGTGCCATCTATCGCGTACGTTCCCCGGTACCCCGCGGCATACGCTCTCAGCTCGGACCCGCTACGCAGACGCGACACGAACAGCCGCTCCCGGTCTCGCGGAACGAACACGGAAGTATCCGACAGGGAACCGACCCAGTCCATCGTGAACCTTCTGCCGTCCACCTCATACCATCCCGTCGGGTGCCCGGGGATGTAGCTGTCCCTCCATCTGATGTAGGCGCGGAAGTCTGTCCCGGCGCATCCCAGGATCAGCAGGCTGTTCGAAGCCGGGTCCGACACATGAACATACGGGTCACCGCTGCTGAAGGTGCCGTACCGCCATGCGCTGGAGGACTGGACCACGGGAGCGCGTACAGGTGCATGCTTCAGCGCGCCCGATTCCAGGTCTCCAAGGATGGTAACGATGCTGCTGCTCGATAAGGCATAGCCGGTGCCTTCCACCGATATCCCTCCCGACTCGCGTATCACGCTGGTGGTTATGCCAACGGCTTCACCGGTCGACATGGAGATGAGCGGTCCGCCGCTGTTTCCGGGATTGAGGGGAGCGTCCGTCTGCACGACGTGGGCCCCGCGCGCGGAATCGAAGAACGTCCGCGACACGATCCCGCCCGTGACCACCGCGGTGTTGCTGCCCAGGGGGAAACCGACCGCTATGACCTGCTGTCCCTCGGGAGGATGCACACGGCTCATGGCTACGTAGTCGAACGACGGCGAGCAACACACCTGCAGCAGGGCCACGTCCTTCTCGGCGTCGTAACCCAGCACGGTTGCATCGTAGGTCTCCGAACCGACGACAACCCTGACGTTGTCCAGGCCGGGATCGATGACGTGGTAGTTGGTCAGGACCAGCCCACGGTCACCGTCGGCCTCGATGAAGAAGCCCGACCCCTGTGTCTGCCCCGCCTGTACCTTCACGACTGCGCGCTTCGTGATGGCAACATGATCCGGCGTGGGCGTCGGGACCGGCGTCATGGTGGGGGTTGGCGTAGGCGTGGACGTCGGCGTCGGTGAGGGGGTCGGTGTGGGCGTGGACGTCGGCGTCGGTGAGGGGGTCGGTGTGGGCGCAGGCGTGGGTGTGGGGGTCGGTGTCGGTGTAGCAGTGGGAAGCGCTTCTGTTGTCGAAGACCCCGAGTCGGACCAGGGGCCGGCGCCGGCGCTGCTCAACGCCCGCACCTGCACGATGTAGGTCCTCGCCGGCTCCAGGGAGACGATCCTCACGCCGGGCTGCGCCTGGCCGGTGTCCACCACCTCCACCCATGGCCTGGATTCGGCACGGTAGCGGTAGTCGTAGCCGATGACAGGCAGCTCGCTTGGCGGTTCCTCCCACGACGCCTCGATCACATTGGCGCCGAACGCTGTAACTGCCGGCGCTGCGGGCGCCTCTGGCGGGGCGGGCACAGGGGTTGGCGTCGGGAACGGGGTCGGGGTTGGAGAGGCGCAGGCGGCAAGGAACATTACCGCCAAGGCCACTACCGGCAACGAAATCATCTCGTATCTTCCGTTGCGTTGCTTCATCCGTACTCAGGGCCTTCCGGGTTTCCGGAGAAGGCCTGTATCTAAAGATTATAGCCAATCGAGACCCGTTTACCTTGCGCAGCTCAGGGCCGGGGCCCCTGCCCCGCGGTGGGCGCCGTTGCTCTATAATCCACCGGTCATGCACTGGTCCGACGTCGTCATCGAGAGTCTGCGCGAGCACGAGGTATGGCACGCAACGTACGTGCCGGACGCCATCAACTGGCAGGTCCTCTCCAAGCTGGAAGCCGACCCCGCGTTCACCGTCGTCCCCGCGTCCCGCGAGGAGGAGGCGGTGGGCATCGCCGCAGGCGTCTACGCCGGAGGCGGGCGCGCCGCGATGTTCATGCAGAGCAGCGGCTTCGGCAACACGATCAACGCCCTCGCGCAGCTGCTCACCGCGTACCGCATACCCGTCCCGCTCTTCATCGGGATGCGCGGCGGCCTGAGCGAGTTCAACGAGGTGCAGGTGCCGTCCGCGCGTCCGATCCCCGCGATCCTGGACACCCTGCACATCCAGCACTACGCGCCGGAACGCGAGGACGAGGTGCGGAAGTACGTGGACGGCGCCATAGAGCTGGCCTACGCGAGCCGGATGCCGGTGGCCGTCCTCTGGTACGCGCAACTGGTGGGAGCGAAGCGTGCTACGTCCTGAGGGCATCGCCGCGCTCGTGCGCAGGCTCGACAACGAACCCGTCATCGCCAACCTCGGCCCGGCGACGTTCGACCTGCACGCGTCAGGCGACCGCGACGCGAATTTCTACTCGTGGGGCGCGATGGGGCTGGTGTCGTCCATCGGGCTCGGCGTGGCGCTTGCCGCCCCGGACCGCAAGGTCTTCGTCACGGACGGCGACGGCTCGCTGCTGATGAACCTCGGCTCGCTGGCGACGATAGCCCGGCAGGCGCCGCCGAACCTCGTGCACATCGTGTGGGACAACCGCATGTGGTACGAGACGGGCGGCCAGCCGACGCACACGTCCACCGGCACCGACCTCGCGGGGGTCGCGCTCGCGGCGGGCATCCGGAACGTCGCGCGGGCGGCAACGGTCGAGGCGTTCGAGGAAGCGCTTGACCAGGCGCTGCGCGAGCCCGGCCCGTGGTTCATCCACGTCGACGTCGAGGAGACCGGCGAGCCCCGCCAGCGTCCGAAGGTCATCGTCGAAGAGAACCTCGTGAAGTTCCGCCGCACGTTCACCGGCTAGGCAACCCGCCCTCTACACGCTGACGTTCGACCGGTGCTCCGGAACGCCCGTCACGCCCGGGCGGAACGCAAAGAGCGCCCCGCCTTCCGGACCGATCTCCTCGCCCGGCGTGGACTCCCTGCTCGACGAGGTGACGTACGCCGTGGAGAGGTCGTCGTCCCCGAAGCCGATGCTGGTTATCTTGCGCGCAGGGAACCCTACCCGCGTCATCTCCGCGCCTGAGGGACCGTACCGCACGACGGACCAGCCGCCCGCCAGTGCGACCCACAGACAACCGTCCGTATCGAGCGTGATCCCGTCGGGCGAGCCGCCCGCCTCTCCGGAGAGGTCGATGAAAACACGCCGGTTGGAGACCGCCCCTGAGTCGAGGTCGTAGTCGAACAGGGCGACGCGCCTGCCCCGGGTCTCGGCGACGTAGAGGGACCGGTCGTCGGACGAGAAGGCCATGCCGTTAGGCATCTCCAGCCCGCTCGCAAGCAGGGTGGCTGACCCGTCCGGGCCGACCGAGTAGAGCGAGCCGGTCCCGCCTTCAGGGGGTATGACGCCCGCCACGACGCGCCCTGACCGGTCGGCAACGACGTCGTTGAAGCGGGCCTCTCGCTCCCCCGGCAGTCCGTCGATGACGAGCCGAACGGGTCCGCCGGCCTGTGCCGCCCCTACCCGCGTGCGGTCCATGAAGAGCAGCAGCGAACCGTCCGCCTGGAGCGTGAATGCGTAGAACGACTGGCCCTCGACCACCGTCTCGACCGTGCCCGCCGCCGGGTCCAGGCGGTGTACGCGCTGCGACCGGTTGTCGGTCCAGTAGAGGCGCCTGTCGTCGGGGTTCCATAGCGGGTTCTCCCCAACGATGTCCGGGTTCCTGGCAACGATCTCTACATCTTCGATAGCCATTGCGCTACTCCGGTAGGACGCGGTATGAGAAGGAGCCGCCCGGATGGGCGGCTCCTGTTGTGTCGATGGGACCTGTGGCTACGCCTAGGCCATGGCCGCGTCGCCGACCGTCTCCATGATGAGCCGGGTGACGGTGTACGGGTCCATGTTGGCGTTGGGGCGGCGGTCTTCGATGTAGCCCTTGCCCTCGACCTCGACCTGCCAGGGGATGCGGATGGAAGCGCCGCGGTCGGAGACGCCGTACTTGAACTCCTTGTAGGACGCGGTCTCGTGGAGGCCGGTGAGGCGCTCCTCGATGCGGTAGCCGTAGTTGGCGATGTGGAGATCGTGGCGCTTCCCCAGCGCCTCGGCGGCGTCGATGTTGGGCTGGTAGCTGGAGCGCATGGCGTTCGTGGAGAAGTTGGTGTGCGCCCCTGCCCCGTTCCAGTCCCCGCGTGCGGGCTTGGGGTCCAGCGTCGCGTTGATGTCGTGTCCCTCGCCCGTGCGGTAGAGCAGCCAGCGGGCGACCCAGAGCTGGTCGGACACGTCGAGCGCGCCGAGCGGACCGACCTGGAACTCCCACTGGCCGGGCATGACCTCGCCGTTGATGCCGGAGATGCCCAGCCCCGCCTGGAGGCAGTTCTCGAGGTGCTCTTCAACGACGGGGCGTCCGAACACCTCGTCTGCGCCGACGCCGCAGTAGTAGCCGCCCTGCGGGGGAGGGTAGCCGCCTTCCGGGAAGCCGAGTGGGCGCGTTCCCTTGAAGAACGTGTACTCCTGCTCGATGCCGAACCAGAACTCGAGGCTCGCGTACTTCTCGGCGGCAGCGGCGCAGGCCGCGCGCGTGTTCGAGGGGTGGGCGGACATGTCCGGCAGCAGTACCTCGTTCAGGACGAGGATGTTATCCCCGCCGCGTATGGGGTCGGGGCAGCAGAAGACAGGCCGCAGCACGCAGTCGGACGCGTCGCCTGGGGCCTGGTTCGTGGATGAGCCGTCGAACCCCCAGATGGAAAGGTCCGCTAGGTTGTCCGTCTTCTCGATGACCTTCGCCTTGGAGCGGAGCTTCGCAGTGGGCTGAGTGCCGTCTACCCAGATATATTCCGCACGTATCATTGCAGTGGTCCCTCCTTCTTCTCTCTTGCTTTCGGTGGTGTTGTTCCTGTCCGCCGGGCGCGTTCGAGGCCGCGCCTGTTACTCTTCCGCGATCTCGATGGTGTGGATGGCGTCGCCGGGTGCGCCGCCCGCCTGCGGGTCGCGCACGCTGATGGACATCAGCACGTCCAGGCCGTCAGTCACCTGCCCGAACACGGCGTGGCGGTTGTCCAGGTGCGGCGTCGGTACGTGGGTGATGAAGAACTGGCTGCCATTGGTGTTGGGCCCGGCGTTCGCCATGGAGAGGATGCCGGGCTTGTCGTGTCTGAGGCTGGGGTGGAACTCGTCCGCGAAACGATAGCCGGGGCCACCCCTGCCCGTTCCGGTGGGGTCGCCGCCCTGCGCCATGAAGTCCGGGATGACCCGGTGGAACGTCGTGTCGTCGTAGAAGCCCTCGCGGGCGAGGAAGACGAAGTTGTTGACGGTGTTGGGGACCCTATCGGCGAAGAGCTCGATGACGATGTCGCCCTTCTCGGTCTTGAACGTCGCGGTGTAGCTCTTTTCGGGGTCTATCGTCAGGGCTGGTGGGGCATCGTACTGTTGCGGCATCTGTGCTCCGTTTCTCGTATCGGACACGTCCGGGGTGGGTGCGGAAGGCGGTGTGTCCTCCGCGCTGCATCCGGACAGGAGACCGGTCAGCACAGCCAGCGCAAGAAGTGTCGTTGGTAAGTGTCTTCTCATCGTCCGGCGGCAGCGTCCCCGAGGGATCCGAACGTGCTGCGTTATCGGAGAGGATATGCGCTGGCAGGTGGCGGGGCAAGCGAGAAAAGGCAGTGCAGCGCAAGGCGTAACGAAATCGTAACGAATAGGGCCCGGCCGACGCCTCAGTCCAACCGGTAGAACGACTCAGCCGTGCCGCCGAGCACGTCGGCTAGCTGAGTGGCCGTCATGGGACCGGCCGCCTCGACGGTTGCCTGCACCACCTGGTCGTACGTTGCGACGGAGACGTGGTTCGGCCAGTCGCTGCCGAACATCATGCGGCGGTAGCCGAAGAGGCGCACCATCGGTTCCACGAACAGCCTGAGGTGGGCCGTGCTCCACGGTTCCGTGTCCAGTGTGACGAGTCCGCTCAGCTTGACCGAGACGTTCGAGCACGGCGCAAGGTTGAGCATGTGGACCCCCCACGGCTCACGCTCGCTCCGCGCGATGAACGGCGAGCCGATGTGCGCGACGGCGATGCGAAGGTCCGGAAGGGCCTCGGCCAGACCGCGCACGGAGGGCACCTGGCGCGGTTCGACGATCACGTCGAGGCTCAGGCCACGTTTCGCGGCTTCGCGAAGGCCTGCGAGCACGGCAGGCTGCGTGAGCCAGTGGTTGTCCGCCTCGCGGTGCGCCGGGAGACAGAGTCCCCTGACCTTGCGGTCGCGCTCCAATCGTCTGAGCGCCTTGCCGAGGTCCCGCGATGTCACGTCCACCCAGACGGCGGCAGCGGCCACGAGGTCGTCGCCGGCAGCGGCGGCAAGCGCTGCGTTCGTGGCCTCATCCGACGGTTCCGGCTGCACCAGGACGGTGCGCCGCACGCCGCTGACTGCAAGGAGCGCAGCGAACCCGGCAGTGGCATCCGGCGTTGCGGGGAGGCGGTGGGCGTCTACGATGGGCGGGAGGTCCATGGCTCGTTCTGGTGTCAGGGGGTTGGGCTGCTCGGACTCGGCCTATCCTACCATGAGACCTTGCCGGAAGCGCAGCGGCCCTGTTCCACATTGTTCCGTGCCCTGGCACCCTGTTGTGTGCCTGTTTTCGCGATCAAGCAGGAGCTAAAGCGGCATCGCAACATGCGCTGTTCGGTTATCGCTCACGCGTCGCTGAACGCGCAGGTAGGTCCGAGAAGCCCCCACCGGCATGACGGCATACCAGGTGCGTCAGTTGTCACTGGTTCGCAGGCAGTGCTGTAGCGCTTGTGTCGTCCTGTCCGTGGCCTTTGGGTCATCAGGAACGGGCGGATGTTGGGGTTAACAATCGGGACTGGACTTATCCCATTCCGCACGTTATCCTGCCCGTCCGAAGGGCGGCTATTGCATGCGGCTGCCGTAAACAGGAGGTAAGTGGGATGCCCACTTTTGACATCGTTTCCATCGGGGAAGCCCGCGCCAACAGTGCAACAGGCAAGCGCGCGGCGCTGCTGCAGGAATACATCGGCTACATCCAGCGCGTGGCTCCCGGAGAGGCAGGCAAACTGGAGGCCGGAGAAGGCGAGACGACACAGGCCATCCGGCGCAGGCTCAATGCAGCCGCGCAGGCGCTGGGCAGAAACCTGGACGTGCGCCGGTCCGCCACCACCGTCTACTTCTGGACCTCGGATGGCCGTCGCCGTGGCCGGCCCCGCAAGAACCCCGTCGCTTAGCAACCTTCCCTCGCCCATTTCACACGGTATCCCGACCTGCTCTCGTGAGCGGTTGGGATGCTGTGCATTGTTGACGTGCATTTATCCCCGGCGGCGGCACGGTTTGCACGCGGCATGACGGGCGCTTTATGCATCGCGTAAGCGTTCGCCTGCGGCGGGGGCAACCCGGTCGTCGGGACGGACGTTTAGCCCCCGCGGCCTGAACTGCTGCTACGATATAGGCGGGAGCGCTGCTCCCGCCTGCACAGCATTACGAAGCATCAGGAGTCGCAGTGCGCGTAGCCATAGCAGCCGATCACGCAGGGTTCACGTTGAAGGCCGACGTTGCCGCGATGCTCAGCGGTTGGGGCCACGATGTGCTCGACCTCGGCGCGCACGAGCTCGATTCCGACGACGACTACCCCGACTTCGCGGCGCTCGCCGCGCGTGCCGTAGCGGACGGGACGGTGGAGCGAGGGGTAATCATCTGCGGCAGCGGCGTCGGCGCAAGCATCGCCGCGAACAAGGTGGTCGGCGCTCGCGCCGCGATGTGCCACGACACGTACTCTGCACACCAGGGCGTGGAGCACGACGACATGAACGTGCTCTGCATCGGGGGGCGTGTCATCGGCCCGGAGACTGCCCGCGAGGTCATCGCCGCTTTCCTCGGAGCATCGTTCACCGGCGAAGAGCGTCACGTCCGCAGGCTGGGAAAGGTGATAGCGTTGGAGCGGCAGGCTGCAACGAGCACATGAACTCACGCGTGGACCAGAGGAGGCAAACGCCATGGAGAACACGATCCGCCGGAACCTCGCGCTGGGACAGTCCACCTGGGTGGACTACATCAGCCGCAACATGTTGGTGAACGGGGAGCTGGAGCGGCTCGTGGAGGACGGCGTCACCGGCCTCACGTCCAACCCCACGATCTTCGAAAAGGCGATCTCCGGGAGCCCGGACTACGATCAGGCGCTCGCAGCGCTGTCGAACGAAGGGAAGACCCCCACGCAGGTATTCGAGGCGCTCGCCGTGGAGGACATCCGCGCCGCCGCGCAGGCGCTCCGCCCGGTCTACGACGCAGCCGACGGACGCGACGGCTTCGTCTCGATCGAGGTCGCCCCTACCCTCGCCTACGACACGGAGGGCACGGTGCGGGACGCGCGGCGTTTGTGGGCAGCAGTCGGCGAGCCGAACGTGATGATCAAGGTGCCGGGGACCCCGGAGGGGCTGCCCGCCATCACGCACCTCATCGGCGAGGGCGTCAACGTGAACGTCACGCTCATCTTCTCGCTGGACGCCTACCGTCGGGTGATGGACGCCTACGTAGCGGGCCTGCGGGCGCTCGCGGAGAGCGGCGGACCGCTCGCCCGCGTGGCTTCCGTAGCGTCGTTCTTCGTAAGCCGCGTCGACACGGCGGTCGACAAGGCGCTCGAAGAGAGCGGCGCCGGCGCGTCCCTGCAGGGCAAGGCGGCGATCGCGAACGCCCGCGCCGCCTACGCGCTCTTCGAGGAACGTTTCGCGCGGGACGACTTCGCCGCGCTGCGGGCGCAGGGCGCACAAGTGCAGCGCCCCCTGTGGGCGAGCACGAGCACCAAGAACCCCGCCTACCCCGACACCCTCTACGTCGACAACCTCATCGGCCCCGATTCCGTGAACACGATGCCGCCCGACACGCTCCAGGCCACGCTCGACCACGGCGTCTCCGCGCTCACGCTGGAGGGCACCCAGGATGAGGCGAACGCTATGCTCGCCGCGCTGAAGGATGCGGGCGTGGACATGAACGCCGTCACGGACAAGCTCCTCAGCGACGGCGTGGACGCCTTCGCGGGCTCGTACCGGCAACTGCTGGAGAGCATCGAGGCGAAGTGCGGCCTGCTGGCCCAGGCACGCAGCTAGAACGATAGTCCCTCTCCCTCGAGGGAGAGAGTCAGGGTGAGGGTGAACAGGAGGAAGGGTATGGACATCGGCATGGTGGGGTTGGGACGCATGGGGGGCAATATGTCCGAGCGTCTGCGCCGGGGAGGACACCGGGTGGTCTCCTATGACCGCGACCCCGACACGCGGCAGGCGGCCGCTGCGTCCGGCTGCGAGGTCGTCGACTCGCTGGAGGGATTCGTGGAAGCCCTTCCGGCCCCCCGTGTCGTCTGGGTGATGGTCCCGTCCGGCAACCCGACCGAGGCAACCGTCGCCGCCCTCGGCGACGTGCTGGAGTCCGGCGACCTCGTCGTGGACGGCGGGAACTCGAACTACAACGACTCGATGCGGCGCGGCGAGTCCCTGCGGCGGCGAGGCATCGAGATGGTGGACGCCGGAGTCAGCGGCGGCATCTGGGGGCTCGCAGAGGGCTACTGCCTGATGGTGGGTGGCAGCGAGGAAGCCGTCGCGATCGTGGAGCCCGTGTTCCGCACGCTTGCGCCGACGCCGGAGACGGGCTACGCCCGCGTCGGGCCGCTCGGCGCCGGGCACTTCGTGAAGATGGTCCACAACGGCATCGAGTACGGGCTCATGCAGGCCTACGCGGAAGGCTTCGAGCTGATGCGGGCCAAGCAGAGCCTGGACCTCGACGTTGCACAGATAGCCGAGATATGGCGGCATGGCAGCGTCGTGCGCTCATGGCTGCTCGACCTCACCGCCGCGGCGCTGGAGGAGGACGCCTCGCTCTCCGGCATCGCGCCCTGGGTGGACGACTCGGGCGAAGGGCGCTGGACCGTCGAGGAGTCCATCGAGCTCGCGGTGCCGCTGCCGGTGATCTCCATGGCGTTGCAGGCGCGCTTCCGCTCCCGCGACGAGGCCCAGTTCGGCTTCAGGTTGCTCGCCGCGATGCGCAACCAGTTCGGCGGCCACGCCGTGAGGCGGCAGTCCTAACGCCCCATGACTGACGTCCGCGTCTTCCCCTCTCCCGCCGCGCTGACGCAGGCCGCGGCGGACCTCGTCCTGGCGGCGGCGGAGGAGGCCGTGCGCGAGCGCGGGCGTTTCGTGTGGGGGCTGTCCGGCGGGAGCACGCCGGAAGCGCTCTACCGCAAGCTCGCGGGGCCGCCCTGCTCGACCTCCATGCCGTGGCGCGCCACGACCGTCTTCTGGGGCGACGAGCGCTGGTTGCCGGTTGACCACCCGGACAGCAATCAGCGCATGGCAACCGAGGCGCTGCTCGCTCACAGCCCTGCCTCGAATGCCAACGTCATTCCCGTGCCGACGGAGAGCACAACGCCGGATGCGTCAGCAGCGACCGTCGAGGACGCGTTGCGGAACGCGTTCGACGGAGCACCACCGCGCCCGGACCTGCTGTTGCTCGGCATCGGCCCCGATGGACACACAGCGTCGCTCTTCCCCGGAACGAGCGCACTTGACGAGCGCGAACGGTTGATCGCCGCCAACCACATACCGCAGATGGATGCCTGGCGCATCACGGCCACGCTGCCGCTCATCAACGCCTCGCGGCGCGTCGTCTTCCTCGCCCAGGGGCAGGACAAGGCGGAGGCGGTGCGGCTCGCGCTCCATCCGCCGGACGGAGAGCCTCTCCTGCCCGCCGCGCTCGTTGCGCCGCACGACGGCGCGCTGATATGGCTGCTGGACGAAGGGGCGGCGTCGGGGATAGCGGAGGGTGCCGGTTAGCCGCACCGCCGGTCGGGCCGCGGTAAGCTATGCCTCGTCTCTCATGGGGATGGGGACTTCCCTCACTTCCCCAGGCTGCATCCCTCCAAGGGCGTTACGGATGTCCTCCGCTCGCTGGGATATACGGGGCCACGCGGTATTCATGAGGACAAGCACAGCGATCCGCCTGTTGGACATGTTCTGCTGGTGCCGGATGCCCTGGTCAGTGGTTATGAGGACCTCGTAGCCGGCCTCTTCTGCTCGATCCAGCAGGACTCCGTTGGTCAGAGTATCCCACTCATGTTCGGATGCCAGATCGACGTCATGGCCGAAGAGCTGGGGGCGCAATTGTCTGGGCGTTCCGTTATCGAACAGGATCCGCATGGACGGCCTTGGTCCGGAGTTCCTGCGCGACGTGCTCCAGCACCGCCCTAACCTCGGACTCCTTCGCACCGTCAAACCATTCGACAAAGTCGTGTACCGTGGCGCCAGCCGCAAGGTTCTCGAAGAGGGCATAGACCGGCAAGCGCGTGTCCTTGAAAACCCAGTTACCACTCACCTTGCCGGGCACGCTTTCGACCGCCGGGCACTTTCTCCAGTCCGTCATGCACTCACCTCGCCTTCAGGCGCCAACTCATCGGTCAGCCGACTCGCGTCAGAGGAATCTCTCTCCCTTATTGTCCAGCACGAGGCCGTCCTCGTCTATCCGGGTCGCCGCTTTCTGGTGAGGCAGGAACGCTGGCTTAACTGACACCCAGCTTGCGCTCCACCCTGTTGCGATAACGCCTGTCCGGAGGCATGGGTAAGTCCCTTGGCATCGTCTCGTTCGCGGCGTTCAGAAGAGCGAGCAGTTGCTCCGCAACCCCAAGCCGCCTCGAGATCACGTCCAGCTCCCACACGTCTTCGTAGAAGTTCCGGTGCAGGTTCTCCACCGCCGCGAAGTACGTCTCGATGTCGTCGTTGCCAGCCTGCTGAGCGACATAGGTGGTGATCACACCTGCATCCTGATGGCCGAGGTAAGGCCAACCTCGCTCATCCGCCAGCGCCTTGATCGCATGAGCAACCGCGCCCCCTATCTTCTCCGACGCCTGCAAGCGGTCGCCCTTGGCGAGCATCTCCCTGGCGTGGTTGAGCAGGCGCTCGCTATGCACTTCGTGGTTCTCGATAGGCTGTGTGGTCATGTCATTGCTCCGAACGTATCATGGCTATCGTACTACCGCAAAGCCATTTCACGCTACACTGTAGTGACACACAGCGTCAGAGTGTCTGAGGGTTGAGGAGCGCATCCCTCAAGACGACGGCTCGGTATCCGACCCCTGAGTCCGTCGGCGTGCCCGCCGCTCCGCCGCGCGCGACCGGGCAGCCGGCTGGTCCACCGGTCTGCTGTCGGCCCGGCGGGCGTCTTCCCTGCCCGATTCGAGGTACGGAGGCCTGCGCCAGAGAAAGAGCGCAAGCAGCGCTATGACGATCATCACGGCGGAAACGAGGTGCGCCACCGGCACGTCGCCCACCTTCCAGTTGCCGCTGCGCAGCAACTCCAGCGCGGAGCGCTCCAGCGCGTACCAGATGAGGTACAGGAAGAGGATGTCACCCTGCCGGAGCCCGCGGGCGAAGCGCCGGCCCACCCACAGCAGCACGATGACGCCCAGCAGGCTCAGCAGCGACTCGTAGAGGAAGAGCGGGTGGAACTGCGACAGCGTACTTGGGTCCCAAGGGAAATTCGCTGGATCATCTGGTCCCGGAATTCCCCATGGCAGCGTCGTCTCCGGCCCGTACAGCTCCTTGTTGAAGAAGTTGCCCCACCTTCCCACGGCCTGCCCTAACAGAAAAGCGGGCGCTCCGATATCGAACCAGCGGAGCGCGCGGATGCGCTGTCCCCGCCCTGCCCGCGCCCGGCGGTTCACCCACCAGACGTAGAGCACGAGGGCGAACGCCGCGCCCGCTATAGCCCCGAAGATGCCTATGCCCCCGGCGCGCAGAACGAATATCTGGCTCGGGTTATCCGAGTAGAAGCTCCACAGGTCGATGACGTGGTAGAGCCGCGCGCCGATGAGACCGAATACGACGCCCAGCACCGCGATGTTCAGGACGTGGTCCGGGTTCTCGCCGAGGCGCCGCGCCTCGCGCTGCGCCAGGACGATGCCCGCGAGCAGCCCCGCGAGGATCGCCAGCGAATAGAAGCGTATCTCCAGGCCGAAGAGGATGAGGCCGCGAAACGTTATGTCGAATTCCACGCTGGCTCCTGGGGTCCTGGCTCGCGCCGCAGGGTGCGGGCCGGATGCGGACTGGCGTCATTATAGTCTGCCGGACACGACGCGCGGTCGCTCCAGGACGATATGACTATGGTCAATGACTATGGTACGCTTGGGCAGACGTAAGGGAGAAGCCATGACAACGAACGAGATACCCGGGGTCGGCGGCGTCCGCACCATCAAGGCGTCCGAGTTCAAGGCGAAGTGCCTCCAACTCATGGATGAGGTCGCCGAGAGCGGCCAGGAGATCGTCATCACCAAGAAGGGCAAGCCCGTCTCTCGTCTGACGCCGTATCGTGAGAAAGGGAAACTCGTCTTCGGCGAGGACCGGGGTCTATTCGAGATTCACGCTGATATTGTAGAACCTATGCCCGCTGAGTGGTTCGAGAAAGACGGTGGCGACGAGGATGACCTCTTTTGATATTGCTCGATACTCATACCTTGATGTGGGAGAGAGAAGGCAACCCGAGGCTGGGACCCCACGCGCGTATGGTGATTGAACGCGCACTCGAAGAGAACGATGCGGCAGTGTCCCCCATCTCCTTCTGGGAGGTTGCGATGCGTGTCCAGAAGGGGCACATCAGCTTCTTCTCCGACGTTGCCGCCTGGCGTGATAGTCTGCTTAGGCGAGGGCTGCATGAGATCCCGGTGGACGGCGATATCGCGGTACGCGCCGGTCTGCTGCCGGACCTGCACGGCGACCCCGCAGACCGCCTCATCGTCGCAACGGCGCTCGAAGGCCATCGACTCGTGACCGCTGACCGTCGTCTCCTCGGATGGAGCGGCCCGCTGAACCGCCTGAACGCCACCGAGTAACCCGGCTTTGACACCCCTGCCCTGCACTCCTATAGTCTGAACGCATATCCCCGCCCCAGTCCGCCGAGGTCGATACGCGCCCATGGGCGTCCTCTCGTCGCAACAGATACGCGCCATGCTCTCCGACACCCCGCCACTCGTCGCCGGGTTCCTGGACATCGACGAGCAGTTGCAGGCCAACGGCTTCGACATGACGCTGGAGTCCATCGCCGCCTTCACCGGCGCGGGGAGGATCGGCGTCAGCAACAGTGACCGCATCCTGGCCGGGACCGAGGAACTCGCGTTCGACGCGGACGGCTGGGTGCACTTGGAGCCGGGCGTGTACGCGGTGCGCCTCAACGAGACCGTCGCCTTGCCCCGCCACGTCATGGCCCTCGCCAAGCCGCGCTCCACGCTCTTGCGGAACGGCGCGGCGGCGCACAACGCTGTCTGGGACGCGGGCTACACCGGCAGGTCCCAGATACAAGTTGCCGTCTACAACCCGCACGGGCTCACGCTCGCCCGCAACGCCCGCATCGTGCAGATGGTCTTCTTCACGCTCGACGACGCAACCGAGACGCCGTACGCCGGCATCTACCAGGGCGAAGCGGTGGCCTCGCCATGACCACGAACGGCGCCGCAGACGTCGTCGTGGTGGGTGGCGGAGTCATGGGCTGTTCCACCGCGTACTTCCTCGCAGCCGAGCACGGCATACGCTCCGTCATCGTCGAGCGCGACGCGGTCGCGAGCGGCGCGTCGGGCGGCGCCGCGGGCGAGCTGGGCGCGGTCGGCAGGCACCGCTACTCCATCGAGTACACCCGCTTCCTGCTCGAGGGTATCCGCATGCACACGGAGGTCGCGGAGACGCTCGTGGCGGAGTCCGGCGTGGACTACCTCTTCTCGGACATCCCCATCCTGCGCCCCGCGCTCGACGAGGAGGAGGCCCGCGACCTGCAGACGCAGATGGGCTGGCAGCGCGAGATCGGCATCGACGTCGAATGGCTCGACGAGACGCAGGTGCGCTCGCTCGGCACCTGGCTGACAACGGACGCGCTCGGCGCGGCCTGCACCATCGAGAAGCAATTGGAGGCGTACCCGTTCGCCATCGCGCTCGCGCAGGCGTGCGAGAAACGCGGCGTTTCGATACGCACCGCCGAGGTGGACGGCGTGCTGCGCGATGGCAGCCGCGCGTGCGGCGTGACGCTCGCGTCGGGCGAGCGCATCGAGGCCGACGCGGTGCTTGTGGCGAACGGGCCGTGGTCGCAGCACACGGCGGAGTGGCTGGGTATGGAGGTGCCGGTCGTTCCGCTGCGCGGGCAGATCGTCCACCTCTCGCCGCCGAACGGTGTGCCCATGCCGGCGCACTCCATCTTCCACGAGACCGGCTACGTGCTGCCGAAGGCGTGCGGCGACCTGCTCGTGGGGACGACCGAGGAGCTGGCCGGCTTCGACCCCTACCCCACGATGGAGGCGCAGAACAACATCCTGGAAGCGGTCATACGCTTCGCGCCGAATGTACTCGACGCGCCGATACGCGACCTCACGGCATGCCTGCGCCCCTACTCGCCGGACCAGATGCCCATCCTCGGCGCGGTGCCGGGCGCCGAGTCGCTCTATCTCTCGACCGGCCACGGCTACAAGGGCATCACGCTCGCCATCATCTCCGGCAAGGCGATGGCGCAGCAGATAGCGAACGGCGCCAGCGACATAGACATCGCGCCGTTCTCCCCCACCCGCTTCGCGGAGGCGTCGTAACCCGCATGGCAGATGCCGACCTCACCGGGTTTACCGCCTCCGAACTGGCGGACCTCATCCGCGAGCGGCAGGTCTCGCCCGTCGAGGTCACCGCGCACTTCCTCGAGCGCATCGCCCGGTACGACGGCGAACTGCGCGCCTTCATCACCACTGCCCCGGAGCAGGCGATGGCCGAGGCGCACCGCGCTGAGGCCGCGGTCATCGCGGGCGAAGACCTGGGGCCCTTGCACGGCGTCCCGTTCGGCGTGAAGGACCTCAACGCCACGAAGGGCATACGCACCACCTACGGCTCCCTGTTGTTCGGCGACAACGTCCCGAAGAGCGACGACGTCGTCACCGAGCGCATACGCGCCAGCGGCGCGATCATCGTCGGCAAGACGAACACGCCCGACTTCGGATGGAAGGGCACGACCGAGAGCACCATCGCGGGAGCGTGCGTGAACCCGTGGGACACGACGCGCACGTCCGGCGGTTCCAGCGGCGGCTCCGGCGCAGCGCTGGCAGCGCGGCTCGTGCCGCTCTGCAACGGCGGCGACGCGGGCGGCTCCATCCGCATCCCCGCCAGCTTCTGCGGCGTGTACGGCATCAAGCCGGGCGCCGGACGCGTGCCCGGCGACTACACCTCGAACACGACGTGGGGCGGGCTGTCGCAGAACGGCCCCATGTCCACGAACGTGCGCGACTCCGCCCTGCTGCTCAACGTCCTCGCCGGGCCGGACGCCCGCGACCCGCGCTCGTTGGGGCAGCCGGCGGAAGACTATCTCGCGGCGGTCGAAGCCCCGTCCGTGGACGGCCTGCGTATCGCGTGGGGCGGCGCGATGGACGACCAGCCCGTCGACCCGCAGGTGCTGGCGCTCGCGCAGGCGGGCGCGGAGGCGTTCGCAGAACTGGGCGCCGTCGTCGAGGAGGGCGTGCCCGCCGTCACCACGGACGACGCCATCTGGGCATTCGTGACCTTCATGCTCACCGACCTCTGGATAACCCTCGGCCCGGCCATCGAGAGCGGCAAGGGCGACTTCCTGCCGTCCATGCTGCTGCGGTGGCTCACCGACGCGAAGGCGTGGCCGGCGTCCCGCTACGCCGAGGCGCTCCACATGCGCGAGTGGCACCGCCGCTGGTTCGACGAGTTGTTCGAGCGGTACGACGTGCTCGCGCTCCCCACGATGGCCGTTCCAGCGTTCCCGGTCGAGCGCAACCCGAAGACGATCGCCGGACGGGACGTACACCCGTCCTGGGGCTTCACCCCGTTCTGCCTGCATGCCAACCTTACGGGAAGGCCCGCCGCCAGCATCCCGTGCGGGTTCACAGCCGAAGGGCTGCCCGTCGGGCTGATGATCGTAGGGCGCATGGGAGAGGAAGCGACGCTGCTGCGGGCGTCCGCCGCGTTCGAGGCCGCCCACCCCTGGGCGGACCACCGCCCGCCTGAGTTCCCTTAGCCCACCTCTCCCTCGGGGAGAGGTCGACGCGCGGTAGCGCGGCGGGTGAGGGTGAACCGCTGGGGCGCTGCCCCCGTCATTCCAGCGAAAGATGGAATCCAGAAGCTTGGTGTAGGGGCATCCCTTGTGGGTGCCCATGTCTGGCTCCCCTCGCCCCCTGTGAGAGGGCAACACGCGCCAGCGTGTGGGTGAGGGTCCCACCTCTCCCTTGAGGGGAGAGGTCGACGCACAGCGGCGGGTGAGGGTGGACCCAGACGCGGGGCGCAGCCCCCGTCATTCCAGCGAAAGATGGAATCCAGAAGTTTGGTGTAGGGGCATCCCTTGTGGGTGCCCTTGTCTGGCTCCCCTCGCCCTCTGGGAGAGGGCAACACGCGCCAGCGTGTGGGTGAGGGTTGCCCCTACTGCCCCGGCTCCCCTCCTCCCACTACACGAACATGCCCGTGCAGCACGAGCGCCGGCCCTGGCTCGACCGTACCCATCTCCGATTCGACGCTGACGCCGAGCCTGCTCATGCCGCCCGGGTGTCCGATCAGCTGCACCCACGCGTAGCCGTCGTCTCCCACTGTGAACACCGCGGCACTCTTGGTCTGGTGCTGATCGTCCCACCACCACGCCCGGTAGATGAAGCCCGGCTCCAGCGCGCGGAGGCCTTTCACGACGAGCATGCTCCGCCCGTCAGGCCGGGTGATGAGGATGCCGCGTGCATGCCTGCCGCTATGGCGGACCTGCTGCTCCTCGGGCGCTTCGGCCTGCCTGGTCGGCTGCGCGGGCGTGAGCGGGGTCATGGCCGCACTCTCCGCAACGAGGTCGGTGAGGCCCATGAGGTCGTTGCGGACCCCTTCCGCCTCCGCGGTCACCACGTCCACCTCGCCCTGCAACTGCACCACGCGCTGCTGCTGCACCGTCGAGAACGCGCCCAGGCCCACCACCGTCATGGCGAGCGCCGCGGCAACGCCCAGCAGCGAGAACGGCACGCGCGGGGCGGGGCGCGCAACCGGGGCCGCCTCGGGGCCACGCACCCGCCCCATGATGCGCTCCCGCACCCGGGAACTCGGGGCCGCGAAGGCGTGCGAGCCGGAGAGCGCCGCCGTGCTCTCCAGGTGATGCTCCAGCAGTTCCCTGTAGCGGGGCTCGCGGTCGAGGGCGCGCTCGACGACCAGCGCGTCCGCTGCATCCAGCGCCCCGAGGGCGTAGGCCGGCAGCAGGCCGGCTATCTCGTCGTCGGCCTCGTTCCCCTCCCCCTCTGGGAGAGGGTCAGGGTACTGTGGCTCCAGCGGACCGTCGGTCATTACGCTCCCTCTGCAGCGGGTGCTTGCATCGCTTGCCTCAACTTACCCAGTCCCAGGCGCAGCCGCGTCTTCACGGTGCCCAGAGGCGCGCCCGTGCGCTGCGCGATCTCCTGTTGCGTGGCGCCCTCCAGGTACGCCATCACGATGACGACGCGCTGCTCCTCCGGCAAGGCGCGCAGTGCCTCGCGCGCCTCGCCGACGAGCACGGCGGTTATCGCCTCGTCGGCGGTGTCGCCGGAGGAGACGAGTCCGAGCGTGGCGTCCTCCGGCGCCCTGTCCGCGTCCATCAGCGCGACGCGGCGTCTGCGGCGCACCTCGTCGATCACGCGGTTGTGCGCCAGGTGCAGGAACCAGTGACGGAAGACGCCCTTCGCCGCGTCGAACCGCCCTGCCCGTGTCCAGAGCGCCACGAAGACCTCCTGGGCGAGGTCCTCGGCCAGCGCGTAGTCTCTCAGGATCCCGTACGCCATGCTGAACACCTGCACGCCGTAGCGGTTGTAGAGCTCTTCGAGCGAGCCCGCGTCTCCGGCCGCAACACGAGAAGCCAGAACGGCGTCCGGTTGAGCAGTCAGCGAAAGGGACACGTCCTCACCGCTCGCCATAGCGCGGCACTCTTTCTCTACAACAGGGACTACGACGCGCCTGATGTTTCGGATCCATGGCTCTTCCCCTTCGCCTGATTGTAACGTCAGACCCGCAACCCGTCGTTCCTGCGAAATAACGAGGTGTGGGTGTTTGGCTCCCTCTCCTGAGGGAGAGGGCTGGGGTGAGGGCCCTGCAGGTGGTGGGGTGTGGTGGTGGCCGCTGGCGTTCTCGTGAAACCAACGCGGTGTGGTTGAGGGTGAAGGTGTCCGATACGGGTAGAATCTCTCCACCACCCGACACGAACGGAGGCAGGCGCGCATGAGCACCCACAACATCGCGGTCATCCGCGGAGACGGCATCGGCCCCGAGGTCATCGAGGAAGGCATCAAGGTGCTGGACGCCGCCCGGCGCCGGTTCGGCGTCGGGTTCACCTACACCGAGTTCCCGTGGGGCTCTGACTACTACTTCGAGCACGGCAGGATGATGGACGCGAACGGGCTGGACCGGCTCGCCGGGTTCGACGCCGTCTTCTTCGGCGCTGTGGGTCACCCGGACATCCAGGACCACGTCACCCTGAACGGCCTCCTGCTCCCGATGCGCCGCGGCTTCGACCAGTACGTCTGCCAGCGCCCCAGCATCCTGCTGCCCGGCGTCACCTCCCCGCTGCGCGGCGTGGAGAGCGGCGACATAGACATGATCGTCATCCGCGAGAACACGGAGGGCGAGTACGCCAATGTCGGCGGATTCCAGTACAAGGGCTTCCCGGAGGAGGTCGCGGTGCAGACCTCCGTCTTCACGCGGCGCGGCATCGAGCGCGTCGTGCGCTACTCGTTCGAGCTGGCGCGCTCCCGGAACAAGCAGCGGCGCGTCGCCTCCATCACGAAGTCCAACGCGCAGGGCTACGGCATGGTGCTCTGGGACGAGGTCTTCGACCAGGTCGCAGCCGAGTACCCGGACATCGAGACCGAGTCTTTGCTCGTGGACGCGGCCTGCATGAACTTCATCCGCCGGCCGCAGTCGTTCGACGTCGTCGTCGCGAGCAACCTGTTCGGCGACGTGCTCACGGACATCGGGGCCATCATCACCGGCAGCATGGGCCTCGCCCCCAGCGGCAACATCAACCCGGAGCGCGCCTTCCCGTCCGTGTTCGAGCCGGTGCACGGCAGTGCGCCTGACATCGCCGGCAAGGGCATCGCGAACCCGATGGCGACCGTCTTCTCCGGCGCGATGATGCTCCGCCACCTCGGTGAGACCGAGGCCGCCGACGCCGTGGACGCCGCCGTAGAGAGCGTCCTGCGCGACGGCGAGACGATGCCCGTGGACCTCGGCGGCTCGGCCTCGACGCAGGCCATCGGCGACGCCATCGTCAGCGCCCTGGAACGCGCGTAGGGCAGTACCCGTCATTCCCGCGAAGGCGGGGATCCAGCGCGCGAAGCGCCCTTATCCACCTCGCCCCCTGGGAGAGGTCGCGCTGAAAGCGCGGGTGAGGGTGAACCGGACACGGGGCGTAGCCCCCGTCATTCCCGCGAAGGCGGGAATCCAGCGCGCGAAGCGCCCTTATCCACCTCGCCCTCTGGGAGAAGCTGCCGCATGGCAGCCGGTGGCGGTGAACCAGACGCGGGGCGTAGCCTCCGTCATTCCCGCACCGGCGGGAATCCAGCGCGCGAAGCGCCCTTACCCACCTCGCCATCTGGGAGAGAAGCTGCCGCATGGCAGCCGGTGGCGGTGAACTGGACGCGGGGCGTAGCCTCCGTCATTCCTGCGAAGGCGGGGGGGGGGGTGAATTCACATTCGAAGTGCAACACTTGGTCTCGCAACACCTCGGCCGGAGTCCGGTAACCGAGGCACTTGCGCGGCGTATTGTTGTACGCCTGCAGTTGCGCTGCAAACTGCCTGTGCGACAGAGCCCCCACGTCCGTCTTGCGGGGCAACCGCCAGCGCATCCGCTCGATAGCGTTCTCCACGCCTCCCTTCTGCCAGGGCGAATACGTGTCGCAGAAGTAGGTCTCGATGCCGTGGTCGTGGAGCTTGTAGTGATGGGCGAACTCCCTGCCGTTGTCGAAGGTCACCGTCTGCCGGAACTCCGGCGGCAGCGGCCCCAGGATGGCAGCCATGGCATCGGCCATCGGCGCTGCGGCCATCGAAGGCTGCCGCACCGCGATGAGCAACCGCGAGTGGCGCTCGTGCAGCATCAGCACCGACGTCTGCTTCGACCGCCCGAACTGCATCACGTCTGCCTCCCAGTGCCCGAACTCCCGCCGGTCGGTGACCGAGGCCGGACGCTCGGAGAGCGGGCGCCGGTGCAGGATCGTGCGAGCCGAACTGCTCCCCCCGCGCCTGCGCCTCCCACGCCGCCACTTCCCCCGCCGCAACAACTTGCGCCACGAATAGTCCTTCCTGCGCGCTATCTGCCCGTAGATGAACCGGTAGATGCTCTCATGCGAGGTCGTCAGTCCGGGCTCCTCCATCGGAAGCCGGTTCGCTATCTGCTCCGGCGACCCCCCCCCCCGGACGAGCCGTGCGAGCACCGCGTTGCGGAGTCCCTCGTCACGCTCCAGTCGAGAGCCGGACCAGCGCCGCGCGCGAGCCTGCTGCTCCGCATAGTCCGCCTGGTAGCCGCCGCGCTTCGCACGGTTGCGCTTCAGCTCCCGAGCAATCGTCGATGGCGGGCGATCCAGAGTTGCAGCGACCTGCCGGACTGTGGCCCCCTCGGCACATAGACGGGCAATCTCCCACCGGTCCTCAAGGCTGAGTTGCCTATACCGTTTCCCCATGCCAACACCTTAGTCTGGTGTTGCACTTCGTTTGTGAACTCAGGGAACCTCGCATCCCCACCTCTCCCTCTGGGAGAGGTCGACGCGCTTGCGCGACGGGTGAGGGTGAACCCTCTTCCTACGCCGCGCTGAACTCGCCTATCCAACGCACATTGCCGATGCTTGGACTTGCGGCCCTGTAGAACCTCTCGTCGGCAGTCCACAACTCGCAATCGAGGCTCTCCGCGAGGGCAAGGTAGTGTGCGTCGTACACGGCGCCCTGGCGAAGTTGGCTTGCAAGCTCCAACGCCCGCCTGTGGAGGCCGGGCGTCTCGGTCAACGCGACTCCTACCGCCATCATGTCTTGCAACAGGTCTCCGGCAACTGCTGCGTCCATCTCCCCGCGGGCCACTCGCCGATGAAGGGCGTTGGCCACCTCGAACGGCAGCAGGGACGGCCCGATCGGTTGGATGCCCTGCTCATCCCAAAGCAGGGTCAAGGCGGTGGCCCTGTCGGAATACTCCTCTTCAACCAGCCACTTGACCGCCAGGCTGGCATCCACCACGACGAACTCGCTCATGCCCAGTTCTCGATCTCAGCATCCCTGATCTCACGGGCCTCGCGGATCAAATCGGCGGAATTGCCGGGCAAAGGCTTTCCGCCAAAGAGTTGTTGTCGCTGCGCAACGAGACGCTCGAATGCCTCGCGGTCAAACCGCCCTCTGGAGACATCGCTTGCCTCATCCCTCGTCAACTCTCGGTCGATAGCGGCTTGGCAGTACACGCGCATACTGACGCCCTTGAGTGCGGCGATAGCCTTCAGCCGGCGCTGAAAAGCAGGGTCCAGGTCCAGCGTGAGCCGCTTCTTCTTGGCTTCCATCGCTCGCCCCTCTCATGAATGACTGCACTGGACAATCATGCAGTAAACACAGAAATATAGTCAATGCACTCCATCAAGGCTTGTCGCGTCTTCAAACAACGACAGGCGCCTGCGCCCCCTATTCCCGGTAGGACGTGTCCTTCCGGTCGAGCACCCGCAGCAGCCACCCCCACTCCATCGACCCGTGGGTCATCTCCAATTGCGAAGCGGCCTTCTCGATGGCCGGCAGCGGCGCTTGGTGGAGCGCCTGCCCGGTGGACTGCGCAAGCACCTGCACCTGGCAGGCGCGCTCCAGCTGCCACATGAGCGTCCACGCTTCAGCGACGGTGCGGCCCATCGTGAGCAGGCCGTGGTTCCGCATGATCATCGCGTCCTTGTCGCCCAGGTCGGTGACGAGCCGCTCGCACTCGTCCGTATCGACGGCGACCCCCTCGAACTCGTGGTAGGCGACGCGTTCGTGGAAGCGGTACGCGTCCTGCTGCAGCGGAAGCAGCCCCTCCTCCAGCGCGGAAACGGCCATGCCGTAGGGCGTGTGCGTGTGCATCACGCAGTGCACGTCGTGCCGCGCTCCGTGGACGGCGGAGTGGATGACGTAGCCGGCGAAGTTGATGCGGTGGGCGCCCTCCTCCAGCACATTGCCGTCCAGGTCTATCTTCAGCAGGTTGGAGGCCTTCACCTCTTCGTAGCCGAGCCCGTACTCATTGATGAGGAACTGGTCGTCCGTGCCCGGCACGCGGGCAGTGATGTGGTTGTGGACCAGCGTCGTCATGCCGAAGTGGTCCGTGAGACGGTACGCGGCAGCCAGGTCGACCCGGGCCTGCCATTCCGCTTCCGAGTAGCCGTTCACGCTTCCGTTTCCGGCCATGTCAGTCCTCCTTTGCTCTGGGGGTGTTGTCATTCCGAGCGGAGCGCAGCGGAGTCGAGGAATCTCTCGGGAGACACCCCTTCATGTGCCGACGCTCCCCGAGAGATGCTTCGGCTTCGCTCAGCATGACACATGCTCACTGCCCCCCTACCTCCGCCAGTTCGTCACCGGCTTCTCCAGCTCCTCCCCATCCACGCGGATGGCGTCAACGCGCTCGTTGAAGAAGCACACCAGCCCCGCGATGCCGGCGCTCTCCGTCGTCGGATACTTGTAGCACCACGCCGCGTCTTCCAGCAAGCCGCTCCCCGTCTCCAGGGAGTAGTAGTTCGCCTTGCCCTTGTACGGACAGCGGCTCTCCGTCGCGCTCGGGACGAGCAGGTCCATCCGCACGTCCATCTTGGGCAGGTAGTAGCGCAGGGGGTGGCCCGGCTCGATCAGCACCACCGGAGCGGAGCTGTCGGCGACCTTTTCGCCTGCGGCGTACACTTCGACGCGGCGGTTGGAGCGGAACGCCTCGATGCGCTTGAACGGGTCCTTCGCGTGGACGAACACCTCCTCCTCTTCCTCGTACCAGGCGTCCATCTCGTTCCAGCGGAACGCGAGCATCCCGGCCAGGAACGGCACGTCGTCCGCGGGCTCGGTGTACTCCCACGCCCCGCCCTCCGCGGTGCGCTCCCCCACCCGCACGTCGTACAACGACATCGTCCCACGGGCGTTCGTCTCCGTACGTCCGCTGGCAACGAGCGCGCCCTGCTGCACGTCGTCCTTCGGGAAGTAGTACACCGGCGGGCCGCCGCCCCGGAACAGGTTCGCGCGGGTGGAGTCCACGACCGGCGCGCCACCGAAGAACACGCGCAGGCGCTTGGGGCTCGTGATCCAGCGCGGCTCAGGCGCGGCGATCAGCCGGTTGTTCTCGTCCAGGTAGTCCATGACGTCCCTCCTCTTGTCTCTTCGAGCGAAGCGCAGCGGAGTCCGCGCTGTAGCGCGCGGCATCCTCTCCCGCGCTTCAGCGCGCCCTCTCCTGAGGGAGAGGGTTAGGGTGAGGGCCCTCCGGGGGCGGTGTGGGTTGCGGTTGACTGTGCCGCGGGAGCGGCCTCCTCCCGCCGTAGCGTCTCAGGTATCAGCGATATCACGATGACGGCCCCCACGAACGCCGTCGCTCCCAGGAACCCGAAGCCCACTGTCGCGCCCGACAACGCGGTGAGCCACCCGAAACTCGCGGGGCTGAGCACCATCCCGCCCTGGGCAACGGTGCGCGACACGCCGAAGAACGTGCCTCGCGCCACGGACGGGGCGACGTCCGTCCCCAGCGTCTGCATGTTGCCGGAGATGATGTTCGCGGACATGTGTATCGCGATGAAGCCCGCGACGAACCACGCGTACGAGGCCTCCGTGTAAGCGATCCCCGCGAGGAACGCCATCGAAGCGCTGGAGAGGATGAGTCCGGGGACGATGGTGTACTTCCGTCCGAACCGGTCCATCACGTACCCGCCCGTGAAGACGATGGGGATGGCGACGGCTGCCATAGCCCCGCGCAGCACACCGAGTTCGTCCGGCTCCAGCCCGTATGCGTACGCGGCGTAGACGACTATGACCCCGCCTCCGAAGACGCCGCCGCGCGTGACGTTCGCGAGGAACTGCACCACGAACACGGCCGGGATCGGTGCAGCAGCCATGTGACGCCAGACGCCTGGCGCGGGCGCGCCGGAGGCGGATGCCGGTCGCGCAACGGCGGTCGGCGCCGTCTCTCGCAGCAGATAGAAGCTGGGGATGAGCGCAACGAGGACGATGGCGGCATGCATGACGAACGGCGCCCACAGCCCCAGCAGCACCCCGGCGAAACCGCCGGCCACGGGGCCGGCGAGGTTCCCTATCTGCTGCACCCCGAACATCTGGGTTACCTGCTTGCCGCGCTGGTTCGTCGCGCCCGTGTCGGCGATGACGGTGATCCGGCTCATCGTCCACATCTGCTCGCCCCAGCCGGCGATGAAGCGGTAGATCAGCAGTTCCACGAACGAACCGTCCGCGCCTTCCAGTGCGACCTTGACGACGAGCAGTGAAGCTGCCGCCGTGATGAGGGGTCCCGCGAGCAGCACTCGCCGGCGTCCGATCTTGTCGATGAGGAATCCGGTGGGCAGTGGCGCTGCGAACGTCCCGAGGAGCTGGAAGACGAAGACGAGCGTCGCGCCCTCCAGGTCGACCCCCATCTGCTGGGTCAGTTTCGGGATGACGGGGATGGTGAGGCCAAGCCCGAGGCCTATGGCCATGGAGGGCAGATGTAGCGTGAGCAGCAGGTACCCGAGTCCGTGCCCGGGCGGACGCGGGGGCTGCGCGGGGCCGGATGAAGCCATGCTGCCTCCAGGGGTCTGCTGAAGGCAACCTACGCCCTCAACGCGGGCAGGTCAAACCACCCTTGCCGTCATTCCCGCACCGGCGGGAATCCAGAGTGACCGGGCAGGTCACACGGTGGGGTGGCGGCGGTGGGGAGGAACGTTGTCATGCTGAGCGCAGCCGGAGGTGGAGAACGCGTCGCCAATCCGACGAATCGGTCCTATCACTACTTCCCTCCGGACGCATAAGCAACTACTAGAGTCGCTACGGCTACCACTAGCGTAGCAACCGCTATAGGGAGGGTAGGGTGTTTCTTGAGGTAGGTCGCTATTGGCCTACTCCTGATGCTCCAGCAGTATGCAACACGTACCGATAGGGACACGAGTCCGGCCTCAAACCTCTCGCGAAAGCACTCGCGACAAGTCACATCTCGCCAACGCTCCGAAGCGTAGTCCCTCGATGTGGGCTGTAACAGCTCCGCAAAGCAGTCCGTGGTCGCCTGCATCATATCTTGGTCTCTACGCCACCCCATCCGGTGATGAGTCACTCCACCCGCTATTCCGTCGCTTCCATCCCGTGCAGGCAGTGCACGAAGTGCTCGCCCTGTGCGTTGATGGGCATGTCTAGACAAAGAGGCCATCGTCCTCTGGTGTGCTTTACAGGCTAGGAATTCGACGACCCAGAGCCCCACTACCACCAGCGCCATAACCCAGTCCCTGTCTCTCCGAGGCGGCTTATCGTTCATCCTGACTGCACCTAAGAAGAGCCAGCAGTAGAGCATCGTGAGGAACGTCCGCCGTCCCGCGTTGTCAACGTACCCATCAGTTGCACCACTGCCGCTGGCCGAAGCCGTTCACCACCAAGAGCCATTACAGTCCGCAGTCAGTTCACTGTTAGGAGAGACATCCCAGAAGAGAACCTTGAAGGCCCAAGTCTTACCCTCCGCCAGTCCGCCCGTATTATCCAGAGAGCTCCCCACCTGAACACCATCACTACCGTAGAGCTGGCAACTCACTTGGACGTAGTTGAGGAACTCGTCCGTAGAATTCCTGATTTTCCCTGTGACAACTGTACGGGGGTCTCCGTATTCAGGGTATTCGGCCTCAATGGACACGCCGCCTACGAAGGCTACACCTCCACTATTGGAGCTACTTCCTGTATCGCTTCCTGCTCTCTCGCTCCCCGCGTTACAAGCTGCTATCGCTGCTACCAACAACATCAGCGCAACCAGTGCCAGCACACGAAGCATTCTGCACCCCCCTCTTCATTCAGTTCAGTATACCGTTCCGTTTGGCGTAGGCGGCACTCTTCTAGGCTGCCCGCGCCACCCCCGCCGTTAGCGGAACGTTAACCGAATCCCGACGCCCCGCGTCTATCATCACCACATGTTCGAAGCACCGACGCTGCGCCGTCTTGCTGCCGAGGCCGTGGGGACGTTCGTCCTCGTCTTCGCGGGGACCGGCGCCATCATCATCGACGACCTCAACGGCGGCGGAATCGGCACGCTCGGCATCGGCATCGTGTTCGGTCTCACCGTCGCCGCGATGATCTACGCGACGGGCCACATCTCCGGCGCGCACATCAACCCCGCGGTCACGTTCGCCTTCGCGCTCGCGCGTCATTTTCCAGTTCGAATGGCCCCGCTCTACTGGGCCGCCCAGTTGACCGGCGCAACCGTCGCGAGTCTCTCGCTCCTCGCCATGTTCGGCAGCGTCGGCTCGATGGGCGCCACGCTCCCGTCCGGCAGCGACCTGCAATCGCTGGCGTTGGAGGCAGTGCTCTCCTTCATCCTGATGTTTGTCATCATGGCCGTCGCGACCGACGTCCGCGCCGTCGGCCAGGCCGCCGCGATCGCCATCGGCGCGACCGTGGGGCTGGAGGCGATCTTCGCCGGCCCCATATCGGGCGCGTCGATGAACCCGGCGCGTTCGTTCGCCCCTGCCCTTGTGGCAGGCGAGCTGGGCAGCCTGTGGATATACGTCGTAGGCCCGATCGCGGGCACGTCGCTCGCCGCCCTCTCCTACCGCCTGCTGCGCAGCGAAGGAGAACGCTTGGTTCCCTCTCCTGAGGGAGGGGGCCGGGATGAGGGTGGACCGAGGGATGGCGGGCTGTTGTCATGCTGAGCGGAGTCGAAGCATCTCTCGGGTGTCTGGTCCTTCCCCCTCGATGGGGGAAGGTGAGAGCCTGCCCCGCGCTCGATGCGGGGATGGGGGTGTTGGTCCCCTCTCCTGAGGGAGAGGGCGGCGCGCTTCAGCGCGCGGGTGAGGGCCCTGTAAGGCATGGGATGGGCGCCGCCTGGGTCCTTCCCTTGATGGGGGTGAAGACAGGAGGACCGATCGTGAAAGTGCTGTTCGTGTGCGTCCACAACTCGGGACGGAGCCAGATGGCGGAGGCGTTCACACGCGTGCTCTCCGGTGGAGCGGTCGACGCCCGTTCGGCGGGCACCCTGCCCGGCGGCGCGCTCAACCCCGTCGTGGCGCAGGCGATGGAAGAGCGAGACATCCCGCTGACGGGGCAGTACCCGAAGGTGATCGACCAGCAGATGGTGGACGAGGCCGATCACGCCTACACGATGGGCTGTGCCATAGACGAGGCCTGCCCCGCCGTATTCGTCCCCAGCGAGGACTGGGGTCTCGACGACCCCGCCGGGCAGCCCATCGAAACCGTCCGCCGCATCCGCGACGAGGTCGAGGCCAAAGTACGGGCGATGCTAGCCGGCATGGGCGTCACGCCCGCGGGATGATCCCTCCCGTCATTCCCGCACCGGCGGGAATCCAGAGTGACCGGGCAGGTCACACGGTGGGGCGGGGATGTCATGCTGAGCGGAGCCGGAGGCGGAGTCGAAGCATCTCTCGGGAAGGCCCGCTCATGGTGAGCCTGTCGAACCATCCCGCGCTTCAGCGCGCAGAATCCTCTCGGGCTGCCTGACCACCTCTCCCCCTGGGAGAGGTCGATGCGCGACTGCGCGGCGGGTGAGGGCGAACGGACGCGGGGCGTAGCCCCCGTCATTCCCGCACCGACGGGAATCCAGAGTGACCGGGCAGGTCACACGGTAGGGTGGCGGCGGTGGGGCGGGGATGTCATGCTGAGCGGAGCCGGAGGCGGAGTCGAAGCATCTCTCGGGAAGGCCCGCTCATGGTGAGCCTGTCGAACCATCCCGCGCTTCAGCGCGCAGCATCCTCTCGGGCTGCCTGACCACCTCTCCCCCTGGGAGAGGTCGACGCGCGACTGCGCGGCGGGTGAGGGCGGTCCCCTACTCTCCCCCGCGCAGCGCCTGGCGCGTGGCGATGCCGGCGAACAGCGGGACGAAGTCCGTGACCCGGGCGCCCGCGAACTGCTCCGCCGACGCGTAGAACGTGCGGTGCACCTCCTCCGGCTGCACCCTTCCCTGGAACTCGCGCACGAT
The DNA here is from genome assembly GCA_034422795.1 of Dehalococcoidia bacterium. GTDB lineage: Bacteria > Chloroflexota > Dehalococcoidia > Lucifugimonadales > Australimonadaceae > Bin16. Next base: position 39,714 of record DAOUJK010000016.1, read on the forward strand.
CTCGGCCGCTTCCTTCTCCAGCCGCTCTTGCAGGGTCTGTTCCTGCCTTGTCTCGATGTCAGCCACGCTTGTCCTCCATCCGACTGCTTGATCAGCCCGCCTGCGCAGGTGTCCGCGCCGCGTAGTGCGCCGCCACCTGCTCGCCGAGCCAGTCCATGTCTATCCCGCCGGTAACGACCATCACCGGCACGTCGCCGATCAGTCCCGCCAATCGCTCGGCTGAGGGCAGCTCGCCATCCGACGGGTCGTACAGGCCGGACTTGTAGTACGAGCCGAGCGCCTCCCGCATCTCGGCGGGCGCGGCCCTCCGCATGGACGGCTCGCCCGCTCCGTGCCTCCACGCCAGCGCGTAGATTGCGTCCAAGCGCGACGCGAGCGCAACTCGCTCACGTCCGTAGATCTCGTCGACGCGCACGTCGTGCTTGTGTTCGATACCCCACAACTCGCCCGGCGGCATCGCGGAGTACTTCGCCGTATCCTCCGGCGACATGAGCGAGGTGAGGTTCTCGATAGACAGCAGCGTGCCCGGGTTGACGCGCGGCCACTTCGGCACGCCGGCCATCTCCACGTCCGTGTCCGATCGCCTCAGCAAGACCCGGTCGTTGCTGACGAAGTCCACGCCCTTGTCCACGAGACGGAGCGCGGCGGTACTCTTCCCCGAGCCCGAGTTGCCCGCTATCGCAACGCCCCTGCCCGCTCTCGATATCCCCGCCGCGTGGATGGCGATGTAGCCGTCCGACCGCAACTGGTACGACAGCGCGGAGCTCACGAGGTTCAGCAGCTGGCGCGGGTTCTCCTCGAGATCCCCCACCGCGAAGTACGACGTCCCCCACGCGTAGTGCACGATACCGGTGCGCGTCTTCAGGATGATGCGCACGCCGTCCGCGTCGTAGATCGCCTCCTTGGGGCGCCCGGTGTGGTGCGGCAGCACCTCGATCAGGTCCTGGTTGACGTACGCCTCGACGCCGTGCAGGCCGTAGACCCTCATGGCGTCGTCGCTCGGCTGGGACGCGAACGGCGCGAAATACTCCGCCACCTGGTCAGACAGGCCTGCGTCGTTGACCAGGACAGAAACGGGACGCCCTCCGATGAGGAAGTGCTGTGCCAGTACGGCCTGCGGGACCAGTTCTGACAGGAACTTACGCTCGCTCATGTCGCACCTTTGCTATGACGTGCTTCGCGAACAGCGGGGCCACCTCCAGCCCCAGTGCCTTCCGGAGTCCAGTGAACCCGCCGAACGCGCTCACCTCGTAAACGAGCCAGCCGCGCGGCGTGTGCACCATGTCGACGGTCGTGTAGTCCAACCCGAAGATGTCCAGCGCGCGCGTGGCGATCTCCGCCATCTCGTCAGTGACCTCCGCTGGCTCGTAGTGCCCGCCCATGCGGGTCGTCGTCTGCCACTGGTCCGGCGCCGCCACCCTGCTGTAGGCGCCCAATACCCTTCCGCCGAGCATCGCCACGGCGACGTCCCGCCCCCTGGCGGGAACGAAGCGCTGGAGGTAGTACGGGCCACGGCCTTCCTTACCCCACGTGCGCAGCGTGATGCGGTTCGCGCGCTCTTCGGTCATCAGCGTCATTCCCCTGCCCTTGGACGTGAACAACGGCTTGGCGACAACCTCTCCCCACCGCTCCACCGTGCCCTCAGCCTCGTCGAACGACTCCGTCACCTGCGTGCGCGGCATCGGGACTTCGGCGCGGGCGAGCAGCGCGCTCATGTGGTAGCGGTCCACCGCGGCGTCGATAGCCTCCGCGCCCGAGACGACAACCGCGCCGCGGTTCCGCAGGGCGTAGAGCACCTCGACGCGCTGGCGGGCGTGCGGGCTGGCGGCGTCGCCCAGCTTCTTGACCGCGACGCCGTCCACGTTGCCCAGCGGCAGGTCTCCCCAGCGCACGTTGTCAGTGCCGAGGTCGTGCGAACACTCCTCCACCGGAAAGACGAAGGACTCCGCGCCTTCCTCGCGCAGCGCAGCGGCCAGCGCCTCGCTCGACCACGCGCCGGGCACGCCTGCAACGGGGATGCGGAGCCTAACCATCCAGCACCCCCTGCAACCGAATGCGGCCCCGCCGGAACAGGTTCTCCGCCTGCCCCGGGTGCAGGATGACGCGCGCCGACGTGAGATAGGAGCGCCCCAGGCCAAGGTCGAGCCGCCGTTCGAAGCAGTCGTCTCCCACGTGGGAGGCGAACTCCGATGCGAACCGTGTCACGCGGCGGGCGACGGTATCCGCCTGGCGTCGCGCGAGCGGGCTCAGGCCGGGCTGCCGCTCCAGCCCCACGAGGAACACGCTCAGGTCCTGCACGTAGTCCCCGTACTCGGAGCGGTGGATGTCTATGAACTTCAGCCTGCGGTCCACGTTGCCGTAGACGATGTTGTTGGCATTCAGGTCGCCGTGCAGCCAAACGGAGAACGGCGGCGCGAACGACGGCTCCAGCTCCTCGACCGCGGCAAGCGCCTCCTCCAGGGGAGGTATCGTGCGTCCTTTGCTTCGCATCGGGCGTGCCGCCATCGCCTCCAACAGCGGATGCAGCGCGTAGGTCTCCGCCAGCCGCGTTCTGATCTGCCGGACGAACGACGGCTTGGGTGGCGACGGACGCAGCGTACGCCGCCAGAGCGCGTCGAGCGTGCCGCAGAGGGCGTCGGTAACTTTGCGCTGGAGCCCCGCGTCCCCGCTCTCGTATATCTGGGAGAGCAGGCTGCCGTCCACGAACTCGCGCAGCAATGCCTGTCGGTCCTCGTATGCGGTCACGGAGACGACCTGCGGAACGAGGCTGGGGTCGATCGCGCTCCACGCGTCCGTGCTCGCGACCTCTTCGGCGATCTTGCGCTGCGAGCCTTCCTTGTAGACGAACGGCTGCGACGCCTGTATCTGCGCCACGACCGACCCGCTGATGCCCTCGCTGAACGGCGAGTAGCCCTCCTGGACGCCCACCTCCTGCAGCAGGTGGTCCAGCTGCTGGAACTGGCTGAAGTGCAGCCGGTTGCCGGTGATCAGGTAGATCGCCTGCTCGCCGATGTTCAGGACGTAGTCGCCAACCTTCTCCAGGTACTTGAGCACGGAGACCAGGTGGAGGTAGTAGCGGACGGTCGATGGCTTCCGTTCCACCTCGTCCGCGATGAAGCGCATACCGTCGACGTACACGGCGTCCAGCACCGGCTCCAGTTCGCAGGCGCGTTTGGCCAGCTCCAGGTCCTCGTCCAGGTACGCCTTCACCGCGTCGTTGATCGACCGCACCACCAGGTCGAGGGACGACCCCCACTCGTAGTGCAGTGGCGCGACGCCGTCGCGGCTGATGAGGCTGATGCGCTTGGCGATGTGCGTCGCCGTATCGCCTATGCGTTCGAGGTTGATGGCGACCTTCAGCGCCGAGATGACCGCCCGCCGCTCCGCCTCCTCGATGCCCTGCACGCCTGCCGCGTCGAACGCGAGTGACTCAACCTTCAGGTTGAAACTGTCGACCTGGTCGTCCTTCTCGACGACGGACTCGGCCAGCCTGAAGTCGTTCCGCTGGAACGCATCGAGAGCGTCGGTCATCTGGCTGCCGACGATGGTGCCCATCCAGACGATATCGTCGCGCAAGCGGTCGACGTACGCGGCGGCAGGAGAACCGGAGCGGGTACGGCTCATGGTCATGCTCGGACCGGGCAGCGCGAAAAGGACCGAGGGCGGGGCCCGTCGACCCTCCGAAGGCCGTCGTTCCTGCGGAGGCAGAGACCTCGCCCCCTGCCTGTCATGCTGAGCGGAGTGCAACGGAGTCGAAGCATCTCTCGGTGGACGCTTGCCTGCCGGGAGGTCGCTAGGACCTGGACTCGGCAGCCGCGACGACCTCTTCTTCTTCGGACGCGTCAGCTTCCGCGGCCTCTTCAACGGCGCCTATGTGGATCTCCGTCTCCTCGACGGGCTCCGGCGTCTTCCAGGACAACTCGAACTGCAACGAGCCCTTGCCCTTCTCGGTGTTCGCTTCGGCGGCGATCTCCAGCTTGACATCCGTGCCGATGGCCAGGTTTATCGCCTCGCCTCCGGCGGCCAGCTGTACGCTGCCGTCGCGGAGGTGCTGGGCAAGCGTCTCCAGGTAATCGGCCGCGCGGGCCGGGTCTACCTTGGACGTGAACTCGAACTCTTCTGCCATGATGTGCCTCCCTGTCTTTGGTCCCTTCCCCCCTTTATGGAGGAAGGCTGGAGCCTGCCCGCACTTGATGCGGGGATGGGGGTGAGCCCCCTACGCCGGGCCTATGCGCAGCTCCGGCTTCCAACTGATCTGGACCGTCACCTTCGCTCCGCCTTTGCCCTCTTCCCCTTTCACCTCGACCTTGACGAGGGCGCTGGGCTGCATGACGTGCAACGCTCCAGCCTCCCCGTCCGCGACCTCGATGCCCCCGGAGACGAACCCCATAGCCATGTGGCTGAGTATCTCGCCCGCCTCCGCGGCTGTGACTTCCTCTCGGCGGCTCTTGACCTTCACGGAGTCAGCCATCAGGCCACCGCGCTCACGCGTGAGATCGTCGGGACGACCTCTTCCATCCGCGCCCCGCGGGACTTTGCAGCCTTCTTCGACACCGACTTGTGCGTCTTGGCGACCTTGACGATGCTGCCGACGTGCATCAGCGTCTCGATGGCGGTCTGCTTCGCATCGAGTGCGTCACGCAGCGAGTTGAGCGAGAGCTGCTCTCCCTCGATGATCGTGCGCTGTACGCCGATCTGCGCCCACGTGTGCGCGTCGCTGCTGCCGACCGTCGGCAGGCCGATCTCATCTGCCATGCGCTGCACCTGCTGAACGTCCTTCCCGAGCCCGACGTCGGTGCCGTTCAGCTCGAGCGCGTCGAGCCGTGCAAGCGTCGCCATGCCCGTGCCCGCGAGGTACTTGCTCTTGCGGGTGGGGTGTGCGCCGATGAGCGTGAGCCCGACCTGGCGCGCGGCAGTGATGAGTTCGTTGGCGGGGATCATGTGCTTGGTGGAGAGCCTGGGGTCGAACATGCCGTCCAGCTCTTCGATGGCGTCGAGCGGCCCGATGGCGAGGATGTGCCCGCCCTCGGCGATGTCGATCTCCGCGCCTGTCATGACGTTGAAGCCGGGCCGTACCCGGAGCGCCCCGTCCTTGTATGAGAAACGGGACGCCAGGTCCCGCATCGTGTCCCAGTAGTCGATAGCGTGGAAGTGTTCCGTGGAAGCGAACCCGCTCAGGCCCGTGTCGGCGGCTCGTGCGAGCATCCGCTCGTAGTCCCCTATCTTGAAGGGGAGCTTCTTGGAGGCCCTGGTGTGCGAGTGCAGGTCTATCGCTATCGGCATGCGTCACCTCGTGAGGTTTTCGATTTGCGAGGCGCGCCAATCCATCGCGTCGTTATCAGACCACGAAGCGATGCAGGTTTGAGTTAACGGGCTGTGAAGGGTTGGTTAAGGACGCGGCTCGCGGTCCTTCGAGCCGCGGCGTTTCGCCTGGGTCTCAACCTGGACGGCCACGCGCTGGTACAGCTCCTCGCGAGGGATGGCATCCGTTGCGCGCAACCCCAGACCGCGTGCGTCGAAGTCCGCGACGACTTCTCGCAACAACCGGCCCCGCCGTTCCACCGCCGTCTCCACGCGCAGCCCCTCCGCCTGTCTTATGGAGAGTAAGCGCAGGTATTCGCGGACCATTGCCGACACGGACGTGTCTAACTCTGCCGCCCGGATGCGCGCGGAGCGATAGGTCTCGTCATCGACAGTCACGGTGATGTTCTTCATCGCGCCACAACTCCACAGCAACTGTGACACACAGTCTAACGGCATTTCCGTCGTTGTCAACTGCGCGCCGCAAAGGCGTCACATTAACGCAAGGTATGCCTCGTCGTTGCGTGGAAAACGGGCGCGGCGGGTGAGGGTGAACCGACGCGGGGCGTAGCCCCCGTCATCCCAGCACCGGCTGGGATCCAGGGTGCGCGGGCAGCGCACGACGCGCCGCGAAGCGGACGCGCAACCCCGCCTTTCCCGCCCTTCAGCGCGCAACATCCTCTCGGGAACCCGTCGTTCCCGCGCTTCAGCGCGCAACCTCCCAGCCCACCTCTCCCTCAGGGAGAGGTCGACGCGCTTGCGCGGCGGGTGAGGGTGGACCCGTGCCCCTTACGGCGCCGGCGCGCTGCTTGTCATGTTGAGCGGAGCGCAGCGGAGTCCGCGCTTACGCGGCGGGTGAGGGTGGACCCGTGCCCCTTACGGCGCCGGCGCGCCCCCGTACTCCGCCCACAGCGCGTGGTACTCCGCCTCGATCTCCTTCGGCTGGTCAACCTGGAACGGGAAACGCGGCGGGTGCTTCGTCGGCGCGAACTGCCCGATCTCGGCGCGGATGCGCGGCAGCGGCACCATCACGTTGCGGCCCGCGTCGCGCAGGACACCCTTCGGGTCGCCCCCGTCCTCGATGACGGCGAGGTCGTCCATGAACTGCTTCCGCAGCATGATGACGCCGCGGTCGCTCTCGCCAAGGTGCTCGTTCCACCGGTCGGAGACGCTGCCCTGCCCCACCCACGCGATGAAGTCCTGGTTCATGATGTGGCTGGATATCCAGCGGCCCGTCTCCCCGTCCACGATGGGCGAGTGCCAGTACGGGATGTGCTCCTGCTCGAACGGCTGCTCGCCCGGGATCGGGTCGATGAACCACCCCACGCTGAGCGTGTGCTCGTCGTCTACCGGCACCCGCCACTCGAAGTGGCCGGTGTAGAGCGCGTTCGGCCACAGGCAGACGCGCCCCACCTTCCACAGCTCGTTCTCCTCGTCCGTGTCGGCACGGATGCGGAGATAGCGGATACCGAACTCGAACTCCTCGAACCCGATGCGCGTGTGCGTCGGCGAGTAGGCGGGATCGCCCTTCAGGCGCAGCGACTGGTTCGAGTGCAGCCACTCGAAGTGCACCGGGTCTATCGAGTTCTCCTGGCACTGCAGCCAGTTGCACGGTATCTCCGAGAAGACCACCTGCTTGTAGCCGCGATCGTAGTAGCGGTCCCAGTCCCACAGCTCCGGTACCGGCTCCTCGCCGATGTACGCCCATAACAGCCCGGCCTTGGCCTGCGCGTGGTACGCCGTCGCCCGCACCTTCTCCTTGAAGTTCGCCTCCGGGTGGGCGATCTGCTCGTACGGCTGACCGATGCACCTGCCTGTGGTATCGAACAGCCACCCGTGGTAGCTGCACCGCAGCCCGCCGTCCTCCTCCACCCAGCCGTACGACAGGTCGGCGCGACGGTGCGGGCAGTGACGCTCCAGCAGCCCGTACTCGCCCGACGCGTCCTTGAACAGCACCAGGTCCTCGCCCATCAGCCGGACCGTCTTCACCGGATTGTCGTCCAGCTCACCCACCGCCGCGACCGGATGCCAGTAGCGGCGCATCAGCCGCCCCATCGGCGTGCCCGGCCCCACCTTGGCAAGCAGGTCGTTCTGCTCCGGCGTCAGCATGACAACGGCTCCTCCGCTGGTCCCCTCTCCCTACAAGGGGAGAGGGTTAGGGTGAGGGTACTGCGGACGTATGTGTGTCCCGCAGGCGCTTGCAACCGTAAGCCGCGCCCCACGGAGTGTCAACGCACCGCCTCGTCATGTTGAGCGGAGCGCAGCGGAGTCGAAACCAGCTCTCGGGTGCTTGGTCCCTTCCCCCTCGATGGGGGAAGGTCAGGATGGGGGCGAACAGGAGAGCGGCGGGTGAGGGTGGGACCGGCTAGCGCAGGGGCAGGAACTCGATACGGCGCTTCCACTCGCCTTCCAGGCTGCCTCCGGCAAGCAGCTCGACCTCCTCGACCGTCCGGCCTACCGGAAGCGTCCACGGCACGATGATGACCCCTGTCTCCTCGCCACGGGCCATACGCTGACGCGCGGGAGTAGGCATGGTTCGTCTGTCGCTGGTAAGCAGCACCCTTCCCTCACTGGCAGCCCACGCCAGGATGGTCGCATCGTCTGAGCCCTGCAGGCCTCTTTCCTGCACGGTGGCGATGTCAAGGTCGGGGTTACGGCGGCGCAACTCCCTCACGACAGTCAGGTTGAACCCCTCGTCAGCGGCGAACCGGAGCATCTAGGAAGCCTGGCGCTCCTTCTGCATCGCCTTCTGACGCGTACGGACACGCTCACTGAAACCCGGGTCAGGGTTCGTAGCCTGCCACTCCGCGTACGCCTTGTCTGCCGCCGTTTCCGTCTCTCGCAGGTACGCCTCCATCTCCTCTGCGTTACGGAGGTAGTAGGCGATCACAGCATAGACGTCGGCGAGTTGGAGCGTCGGGTAGCAATCGACGATCTCCTCGGGGCGCATCCCCTGCTGGTACGACCAGAGCACGAGTTCGAGGGGGACACGGGTGCCCTTCACGCGCGCGGCGCCGTTCGCCATCCACCCGATGGGCGTCTCCGAAGGCGGTGCCTGTTTAACGAACTCGACGCCTGCCATGAGGCCGTCCTCCCACTCAGTCTCTCGTCAGCATAGCACGCCGACTATCCGTCATTCCCGCACCGGCGGGAATCCAGAGCGGCCGGGCCGGCCACACGGCGCGAAGCGGACGCGCAAGCCCCGTCGTTCCCGTGCTTCAGCGCGCAACCTTCCCAGCCCACCTCTCCCTCGGGGAGAGGTCGACGCGCGACAGCGCGGCGGGTGAGGGTGCTCCTCAATACAGGTGGCACGCCACGAAGTGCCCCGGCGTCTCCTCCTGCCACTCCGGCGCGACCTCCGCGCAGACGTCCTTCGCGAACGGGCAGCGTGGGTGGAAGCGGCAGCCGGACGGCGGGTCGATCGGGCTCGGCGGCTCGCCCTCCAGGACGGTCTCGTCGTGCTGCTGCGCCGGATGCGCCGGGAGCGCCGCCGAGAAGAGCGCCTGCGTGTATGGGTGCAGCGGATGCTCGTACAGGTCGTCCGTCTCCGCCCGTTCGACGATCTCCCCGAGGTACATGACGGCGACCTCGTGCGCGAGGTAGCGCACCGTCGCCAGGTTGTGCGACACCATCAGGTAGCTCACGTTGTGCTGCGCCTGCAGGTCGCGCAGCAGGTTCATGATCTGCGCCTGCACCGACACGTCCAGCGCCGACACCGGCTCGTCCAGCACGATCAGCGCGGGCCCGACGCTCAGTGCGCTCGCCATCGCGATGCGCTGCCGTTGCCCCCCGCTGAACTCATGCGGGAACAGGTCGGCCTGCTCCGGGCGCAGCCCCACCTCGTGCAGCAGCTCCAGCACACGCTCGCGCGCCTCGCGCGCACTCACGTGCTTATTGACGACGAGCGGCTCCGCGATGATCTCCCGCACCCGCATCCGTGGGCTGAGCGAGCTCCACGGGTCCTGGAACACCGCCTGTACCTGCGTGCGGAACTCCCGAAGCCCCTGCCCGCTCAGCGCGTGGACGTCCTTGCCGTCGATGGAGACGCGGCCGCTCGTCGGCGTTTCGAGGCGCAGCACGAGCCTGGCGGTCGTCGTCTTGCCGCAGCCGGACTCCCCCACGAGCGCAAGCGTCTGCCCGCGCCGCACCTCGAAGCTGATGCCGTCCACGGCGCGCACCCAGCCCCTGGTCCTCATCAGCACCAGCCCCTCGGTCACGGGGAAGTGCTTCCGGAGGTTCTCGGCCTTCAGCAGGATGTCCGGTTCCACCGCTCCTCCAGCAGCCAGCAGGCGGCGGTATGTCCGCCGGGGCCGGCGAATTCCGCCGGGTACGCCTCTTCGCACCGGTCGTGGACGTGCGCGCACCGCGCCGCGAACCGGCAGCCCTCCGGCAGCGTGAAGAGCGCGGGCGGCTGGCCCTCTATCGCGGTGAGCCGCTCGACGCGCTCCTCCATGCGCGGGATGGAGCCGAGCAACGCCTGTGTGTAGGGGTGCGACGGAGCGTCGAATATCTCCTGCACGCTTCCCTGCTCCACGATGCGCCCCGCGTACATCACCGCGACCCGGTCGCACATCCGCGCCACCACACCCAGATCGTGCGTGATGAACAGGATCGCCACGCCCGTCTCGCGCTGGATCTCCTTCAGCAGGTTCAGGTACTGCGCCTGTATCGTCACGTCCAGCGCCGTCGTGGGCTCGTCGGCGATGAGCAGGCGGGGGCGGCTCTCGATGGCGATGCCGCCCACGACGCGCTGCTTCATCCCGCCGCTCAGCTGATGCGGGAAGTCGGACAGCCGGCGCTCCGGCGCCGCGACCCCCATCTTCCGCAGCACCTCTATCGCCCGCGCCTTCACCGCCTCCCGTCCCCTGCTCATCGTTCCTGCCCCCTTCTCCGTCATTCCTGCGGAGGCAGGAACCTCGCCCGCGGGGGAGGAGCCTGGGGTGGGCGTTTGGTCCCCTCTCCCTGCAAGGGGAGAGGGTGAGGGAGAGGGTACTGCTGGGTGAGGAGTGGCGCGGCGCGCCGCGATCGACTCCATGAGCTGGTTGCCGATGGTGAACACCGGGTTCAGCGCCGTCTGCGGGTCCTGCAGTACCATGGATACTTTCCGCCCCCGCATCCGCCGCACATCCCGCTCGGGCATCCGCACGACGTCGTCGCCGTCCAGCAGGATGCGTCCCCCCACGATGCGCCCGCTTTCCGGGAGCAGGCGCAGCAGCGAGAGCGCTGTCATGCTCTTGCCGGATCCGGACTCCCCCACGAGCCCCAGCGTCTCTCCCTCGCGGATGTCGAAGCTCACCCCGTCGACCGCGCGCGTCACCCCCCACCTCGTGAACAGGTGCGTCCGAAGCTCCTGCACGTCCAGCACGACGTTGCCGCCGTCCTGCCCCGTCCTGCTCACCGTCTCACTCACTCGCTACTCCCATCTGGTCGCCCTCTCCCTACAAGGGGAGAGGGCGAGGGAGAGGGTACTGGGAACGTTGGTTTGCGCCGACGCCCCTTCGCGCCCTTCCCCCCACCTCGCCCTCTGGGAGAGGTCGACGCGCTTGCGCGGTGGGTGAGGGTGGACCGGCCATGGCGCCACGGCGCACCCCCCACGCAACCTCGGACTAGCATATACTGCCGTTTTCCGTCACTCGACGCCAGAAAACGTCCCGGTAGGAACATGCCCACGATTCGACTGCTCCCGCTCTCCCTGCTCATCGCCTCCGTCGCCGCACTCCTGGCCGGACTCGCTATCGCCTGCTCCGGCGAGCCCACTCCGACTGGCGCCTGCCCCGACTACCCCGTTCCCACTGCCGCTCCGACAACCTCTGACGCGACAGGCAGCCGCGTCGCGATGGCCGTCGCACCGCCCAGGGACTTCAGCAACATCCGCCGCATCCCCGGTCAGGACAGCAACTGGTACATGCGGCCCCACTACGAGTACCTCGTCGGCTTCGACAAGATGACCGGCGAGTACGTCCCCCAGCTCGCCACCGAGTGGGACCTCGAGCCGGACGGCCATTCGTGGCGCTTCAAGCTGCGCGAAGGCGTGGAGTTCAACGGCGGCCACGGCGGGTTCACCGCCGAGGACGTCCGCTTCTCGTGGCTCATGAACATCCTCCCCGACGACGCCAGCACCGAGGCGAACACCCTCCGCACCCACGTCCTCGACGTGGAGGTCGTGAACGACTACGAGGTCGTCTTCCACACCGACGAGCCTTACGCGGACACATTCGAGGTCATCTCGGAGATACAGGGCGGCATGGAGATCGCCAGCAAGGCGGACTTCCTCTCGCGCGGCCCCGGCACGCTCGCGCGCAGGCCGTCCGCCGAATGGGCCGATTACGCGGACGACCCGCGCCTCGCCGAGTTGACCTGCGGCCGCGACCCCGTTGCCGGAGAGCCTCCGCTCGCCGGCACCGCCCCCTACCGGATCGTCTCCATGGACGAGCAGACCGGCGTGGTCTACCGCCGCGCCGAGGACCACTGGCGCGACACCCCCGACTTCGCCGGGTTCGAGTTCCAGTTCATCCCGGAGGCGTCTACGCGGCTCGCGAAGCTGCTCGCCAAGGAGGTGCACCTGGCCAAGCTGCCGGAGGAGCTCGCCAACGAGGCCCGGGGGCAGGGCTTCGTCACCTTCACCGCCCAGGTCCCGGCCACGCGCTTCTTCCTCACCTGGCAGGGCGTCTACGTCCCGGCAGGGGCGAACGCGACCGAGGACCGCGTCGGCGCGAGCGGCGCCCCCGCGCTCAAGGAGTGCGCCGTCGACCCGGACGCCGCGCCGGATGACCTCCCCTTCCTGAACTGCTCCGCCTACCCCGCGTCGCCGCAGACCGACCTCCGCGTCCGCAAGGCGCTCAACAGGGCCATCGACCGCGACGCCGTCAACGACGCCTTCTTCGATGGCAAGGGCCTCACGATGTACCGCAACCACTACCTGCCCGGCAACGCCCAGCGCGTGGGCTGGAACCCCGAGTGGGAGACGCGCTTCGACGACGAGTACGGCTACGACCCCGACGCCGCCCGCGCCCTCCTCGCCGAGGCCGGATACGACGACAGCGACCCCCTCCGGACGACGATGCAGCTGACGCCCCTCGCTGCCGTGCCCGCCGCCATCGACGTGCAGCAGGCCATCGCCAACTACTGGCGCGACGTAGGTGTCGAGGTCGCGGAACAGCAGGTCGACCCAACCGACTACATCCGCCAACAGCGGGAGATGCACTGGGACAACCACATCTTCTCGGCCTCATCCAGCGGCGCGCAGCTCCTCACCATGCTGGTCTACGGAAGCTCCATCTTCTCCAGCCTCTACATCGGCTTCCAGGACCCCGCCACCGAGGCGCTCATCCGCGAGGCGTACGAGACCAACACCCCGCAGGAGCGGGACGACCTCCTGCGCGACATGGGGAACCTCGCCTACGACATGCACCAGGACATACCCCTGTTCTGGCTGCCCAACGAGGTCGTCGCCGACCCGGACGTCGTCGCCGATTTCGTCTTCTCCGGCATGATCTCCGGCGCACCCGTCGACAACCTCGAGGGTCTCGTCGCACAATAGCGGCCCTGATCCCCTCTCCCTTGAGGGGAGAGGGTTAGGGTGAGGGTGAACCGGGGGGATGGAGTCTGGAGCGGGGCCTCCCTGTCCCCTCTCCCCCTGGGAGAGGGTGCCGCGCCAGCGGCGGGTGAGGGTGAACCGGAGGGCTGGAGTCTGGAGCGGGTGTCTGGTCCCCTCTCCCTTGAGGGGAGAGGGTTAGAGCCTGCCCCGCACTTGATGCGGGGGTGAGGGTGAACCGGCGGGGATGGGGCCCGTCGTTCCTGCGCAGGCAGGAACCTCGCCCCTTGAAGAGTGGGCGCTCCCCTCGCCCCCTGGGAGAGGGGCCGGGGGTGAGGGTCTCCCATCGGAAGGAGGTGCCGCATGGAAGAACACAACGCCGCAGGCGAAGCGGCCTACGAGAAGACGATCAAGGACCCAACTCCCCTCGACCCGGCGGTCGCCGCCGAACGCCTCAAGCTGGTCAAGCGCATCTTCGACGAGCAGGGCGTCCACTTCTGGCTCGGCTCGGGCACCCTCCTCGGCGCCGTGCGCGAGGGGCGCTTCATCCCCTGGGACGACGAGATGGACACAGCGGGCGTCATCGGGATGCACGGCCTGGACATGGACACCATCTACCGGGTCGGCGAGGCGTTCCGGTCGCACGGGTTCTACCCGCGCATCAGGCCCAACGTCCGGCACGTCAGCGTCGCCCTCATCAAGGACGGCATCCGCACGGACTGGACGTGCCACAAGATCGTCAACGGCAGGGCGTACGAGTTCCCCGGCGTCGAGCTGCCGCTGCACCTGTTCGAGCGCCTCGGAGAGATCGAGTTCATCGGCGAACGGTTCCGCACCCCCAACCCGCCCGAGGAGTACCTGCGCCGGAAGTACGGCCCGGACTGGCGGACGCCCAAGGGGCCGGGCTTCGAGTCCGACGTCGTCGGAGAAGTCGCGGAAGACGCGCTGCTCGACCGCGGCCCCAGGCTCCTGCGCAGGCTCTCCCGGGGCCTGCTGCCGCGCCCCAACGTCAGCGTGCAGGTCTTCGACCGGGACGGCGAGTCGGTACCGGGCGCGGAGTTGGCCGTCGCGGGCCTGGGCCGCGCAAGGGCCGACGCGCGGGGCATCGCCCGGCTCTACGTGCCCGGCTTTGCCTGCTATGCCATGACCGTCACCTACCCCGGCCACAGGGAACTGCTGTATGAGGAGTTCCTCGACCCCGGCGCCGACTACACCTACCGCCCCGGCCCCGTCGTGACCGCGGAGGAGCACTACAAGGCCGGCGTCCGCGCCATGGCCCTCGTCCGGGAAGAGTAGAAGGGCCTTACCTCGCCCTCTGGGAGAGGTCGACGCGCTTGCGCGGCGGGTGAGGGTGAACCGGAAGCAAGGGCGGTAGGGAACTTGTCATTTCGAGCGGAGCGCAGCGGAGTCGAGAAATCTCTCGGGCGTAACCCGCTCATGGTGAGCCTGTCGAACCACCCGTCGTTCC